>CANQMT010000021.1 GCA_947625055.1 uncultured Monoglobus sp.
TTTTACAATTTTTCTCATTTCTATTTCAAAAGGCCCGCCAAGCTCTCGCTTGACCGGCCTTTTTCGACAGACTGAAGGACGGCATTGCCGTCCTGTTTTTATTCTTCAAGTTTTTTGATCAGTTTCCCGACGTCAACGGGTTTGGTAATAAACTCGTTCATGCCGCTCAGGGCGGCTTTTTCTCTGTCCTCGTCCGAGGAGTTGGCGGTGCAGGCGAAGATGCGGACTGTTTTTGCGTCCGGCCTGTCTAAGGCGCGGATAGCCTTGGCCGCCTCGAAACCGTCCATTTCGGGCATAAGCAGATCCATAAGAATAACGCCGAACTCGCCGCTTTCTGAGCGCTCGAACATTTCAAGCGCGATCTTTCCGTTTTCGGCAAGCTCCGCCTTGTATCCGCTTTCGCGGAGCAGTTCAAGGAGGATCTCGCCGTTGAGCTCGTTGTCCTCCGCCACCAGAATATTCGGCTTAGGCCTTGAGGCCGCGGCCTCTTTCGGTTCCGCTTTTTTCGGCATAACAGAAGGCTCGGCGGTAAACGTGAAGGTGAATTTGCTGCCCTTGCCTTTTTCGCTGACGAAAGTCAGATCTCCGTTCATGAGCATCGCAAGGCGGCGGCTTATCGGAAGGCCGAGGCCTGTGCCCTCGTTGCCCTTTGAAACCGTGTCAAGCTCGCGGGCAAAAATATCGAAAATATGCTTTTGAAATTCCGGGTTCATTCCGCGCCCGTTGTCCGATACGACTGCGGAAGTTATGACTTCGCCGTTTTCGATGAGTTCCTGCGTCACTGAAAGCGCGGCCTCTCCTCCGGGCGGCGTGAATTTCCGGGCGTTGTCCAAAAGGTTCAGCAATATCTGCTGGATGCGGACCTCGTCTCCCAGAACGCACGGCCATGTCAGATCGTGCTCCGAGCGGTAGGTCACGCCTTTTTCGGACATGGCGCTTTCGGTCATCGAGTTTACCGTGTCGAGCAGAAGCTCAAGATCCACGGGCTTAAGCTCAAGCGACAAATTTTCGGACTGAAGGCTTGACATGTCAAGCATGTCGCTGACCAATGAGGCCAAATAATTCGCGGTCACTGTGGATTGATTCAAATAATTCGTAAGGCGCTCCTTGTCGTCGAATGAGCCCAGCATCAAATGGTTAAGTCCGATAAGGCCGTTAAGCGGCGTGCGTATCTCATGGCTCATGGATGACAGAAACAGAGCTTTCGCTTTCGCGTCAGCCTTATTCTCGGTATAGCGCACATGCAGGCGGATAAGCAGAAACGCCAGTATGAGGATAACCAACAGCAGCAGGCAGAGAGTTGTGACCGCGATACGGTAGCGGTACAGGAAGTCCGATACCGTGAATCGGTACTGATTTTCCATTATTCCCTGAATTGTAAAGCTGCCGATCTCGTCCTCGAACATTGAGTTTATGGTTTTGTTAAGTATGTTTATAAGCGTACGTCCGTCGGCCTGAGACTGTTCGCTGCCCTCGCCGAAGGCGACGACCGCGGAAAAGCAGAGCTGGTCGTCAAGTCCGAGCGCGGGTATCACCTTAAGCTTTTCGTATGCGGGTTTTGACATCCAGTATTCGACAACGTACTGGTTCTGGATCATAAGATCGGCCTCGCCCGAGTTCACCGCGTCAAAGCAGGCGTCGATCGAGGGATAGTCCACGAG
Source organism: uncultured Monoglobus sp. (assembly GCA_947625055.1). Lineage (GTDB taxonomy): Bacteria > Bacillota > Clostridia > Monoglobales > Monoglobaceae > Monoglobus. The sequence continues at coordinate 1,662 of CANQMT010000021.1, forward strand.
CTCAAAATTGGGGTAAGACGCGCCGAGGACCTTTCTTAGCGTCTGCGAGCCGGTGGATATGGCGATCTTAAGGTTCGCGTCATATTTGAATTCAAGGCCGTCGCGCGCGACGACCACTTTGCGGCTTGAAAGATAGGGCTCGCTGATGAGGATCCCGCGGGCGTTTATGTTTTCTTTGTTGTATTCAACGCTTGAAACAAGGTCAAGATCAGCGCTTAAAAGATAGTCATATGTGACGTCGCCCGCGGGGAGCGGCACATATTCAAAATCAATGCCGCACAGCTCGCTCACATGGTCAAAAATATAACGTGAAATTCCCGCGAGGCTTCCGTCCTCTCCGGTGAACGAGATCGGGATCCGGTCCTGGACATAGCCTATTCTGAGCGTGTCGTGCGACGCGATAAAATCCCGTTCCTCCGGAGTGAGGTCTATTCCGCCTGCGGCGAATTCGTCTGCGGCGTTTGCCGCGGTCGGGAAAGCGCACAAAAGCAGCGCGAACGCAGCGCCGAGCGCTGCAAAAAATCTTAAAAAACCGCGTGCCATGCTCGCTCCTCCTTCCGTTGAGATCTCGGGATTTTGCGTTATTTTCGGTATCTGATATATCACTCTACATTATACCAAAAATCAGTGATTTGTCAAGGGAAAAGCGGCAAAAGGCGGCTCAATTTTTGTGAACAATTACCATTTGATAGTTTTTTGAAAATATGATAAAATGACTGTATCGTGTGGCGGACAGCGCGTAAATCCAGATGGATTTGCGCGCTGTTTTTTTGCGCGGCGCGAAATTAAAACGAAAGGAATTTCAAAAATGCAAAATTCAAGCTCTTATTTAGCCGAGGAAAAGATCGGAGTCTTAATGAGGAAATACGCCGTGCCCTGCATCATATCGCTGCTTGTGGCCGCGCTTTATAACATAGTCGATCAAATTTTCATCGCCAACGCCGATTACCTCGGCTCTTACGGAAACGCGGCCAACACTGTCGTCTTCCCTTTGACGGTCATAGCCCTCGCCGTGGCGGTAATGATAGGCGACGGCTGCTGCGCGTTTGTGAGCCTGTGTCTCGGCGGCGGCAACACCGGTGACGCGGAAAAGAGCGTGGGCAGCGCGGTCGTTCTCTCGGCGCTGAGCGGCGTTTTGATATGCGCCGTGTATCTCATGTTCCGAAACGGGATCGTCACCGTGTTCGGCGGAACCGTAAACAGTGAAACCTTTGAGTGTTCAAAAGAATATTTCTTTTATATAACTCTCGGAATACCGTTCTATGTGTTCGGTCAGGCCATGAACCCGGTGATACGCTCGGACGGCAGCCCGAAATTCGCCATGGCCTCAACTCTGGCGGGCGCGGCGGCGAATATCGTGCTCGATCCGATCTTTATTTTCGTTTTCAAATGGGGAATGATGGGCGCGGCGGTCGCCACCGTGGCGGGCCAGATAATAACCGCGCTCCTGGTCGTTTGGTACTTAACGCGCACAAAGAGCATTAAGCTCTCCCCGCCGAGCTTTAAGCTCAGCGCGCGGATAATCGGAAAGATGATCCCTTTGGGAATATGCAGCTTTTTGTCGCAGATATCGCTTGTCGCAGCGATGGCGGCGATAAATAACATGATAAGAAAGTACGGAGCGCTCGATCCCGTTTTCTCACAGGAGCAATACGCCCAGATACCGATGGCTGTCGTCGGAATAGTCATGAAGTTTTTCCAGATAGTGATCTCGATAGTCGTCGGCATGGCCGCGGGCTGCATCCCGATCGTGGGCTATAACATGGGCGCGGGGCTCAAGGGCAGAGTTAAAAAGCTGTTCACCATGCTGCTTGTCTGCGAGGCGCTCGTGGGCGCCGCGGCTCTGCTTGTCGCCGAGCTTTGCCCGCGGCAGTTGATCGCCGTGTTCGGCGCAGCCAACGAGAGCGCGTATTACGCGGAGTTCGCGGTGAAGGCATTCAGGATATATCTGTGCATGATGATTTTTGCATGTGTCAACAAGGCGGCCTTCATTTTCCTTCAGGCTATGGGCAAAGCGGCGGCGTCAACTATGCTGTCAATGGTGAGGGAGATCGTTTTCGGCGTGGGCTTCGCGCTGATCCTGCCGGTGTTTTTCGGCCTTGACGGAGTGCTGTATTCAATGCCGGTCTCGGATATTTTAACGTTTCTGATCTCCGCCGCGGTGATCGCGTCCACATACCGCAGCATAGGGTCCGGCAAATAAATGCGAATCCGCCAGCGGCGCATGCGGGCATGCCGCCTGTCTGCCTCTCCCTCGGGAGAGGTGGCGCCGAAGGCGACGGAGAGGGGTTCTGTGGAGTTCCCCTCTCAGCCAACATAGTAATTGGTGAATAGTGAATAGAAAACAAAAGGTTTTTGCTTCTTTGCCGCCCCGCGGCTTGGCAGGGCGGAATATGGGCTTTGGGCAATCATTTCATTGCAAAAACCTTTTGCGGATAATATCCGCCCGTCAGTTTATTAAAAGTGTTATTAAAATGGTTATGATAAAACTTCGAGCTAAAAACAGTTCTGATATTATCGCCGGACCCGGTTCCGTCATGCCCCGCCCGGACGGCAAAGAAACTGTTTTTAGCTCGCGCAAATCGCATATTTTCAGAGTTCCCGGAAGCGCGTATGGGCTCCCAAAAACGCTTGCGATTATTGGGCTTTTTGCCCCTCTCGGGCAACGTAAGGATTAGTAATTAGTGAATAGCGATTAGGAGCGCTGTGATTGCGACATATTAGCAACATTTTGTATCATCTCATCACTTATTCCCGCTTTGCGCATATTCGCTATCATAGCGTCTATACCTTCCATTCGGCCTTCCATGCGGCCTTCTTTTATGCCTTCTTTGTGAGCTTCTCTCATCATTGCTTTTTGTATTTGTTCGTCATCATATAAGGAAAACATTATATCATGCACCTCGCTTTCGTGTCGGGATAGGTATTCTTTCAAAATATTTCTGTCTTTGCATATTTTTATCGTTTCGTCTATCGCCTCTTTTGTTCTGCCGTGGTTCTTTACTTGCTCGTTTAATATATGCGTGAACATCACATACTGGTTTATTATGTCTCCCTCGCGGCTGTCGGTGATCACTTTGACCCTCACGTCAAGCGCTGTTGTGTCGCCGCCGAAATATTCCTCGCTTAAACTTATCTCTTTTTCCTCGACCTTTTTGTCGCCCGTGTAGATCACATAAAGCTCCGGCTTCGGTATCTCAAGCTTCTTTGAGCTGTAGATGTTAAGCTCCTCTTTTTCGATATAGTCCTGATAGGTCTGCACAAGATACATAAGGCCGCGGATTATTATATTTACCGTCCATGTGGACTGCGCCTCGACAAGAACGATCAGCCTTTGGTCTATCATAAAGCCGAGATCGTTGTACAGGCTGTCTGTGAGAATGTTTTTTAGCGTTACGATCTCGATCATATCCTCGGTCACATAGTCGGCCTCGGGGTGCAGAGCCTTATATAGCTCAACTATATATTTTGTGTCCTGAAACAAATTTGTAAATACGCTGTCTTTGACGTTTCTTTTTATTATTTTTTTGTTATCCAATCTCATCACTTCCTATGTTTTATTATACCTCAAAAGCTTTATAAAGTCAACATAGAAACTAGGGAATAGGGACTAGGTACTACGCGCATAAACCAAATTCAAAAATTGAGTAAATTCCCCGCGCCCGTTTTGCGTTGTCCATCGTTGTAGGGGCGGATATTATCCGCCCGCTCTGCCTCCCCCAAGGGGCCTTTCTTTCTGCCTCTCCCTCGGGAGAGGTGGCGCCGAAGGCGACGGAGAGAGGGTGTTTACTCTCCTTTCGGGCGCGGCGCGGGTGAAACAAAAAATCGGGGCCGCGCCGCGGCCCCGAATAAAGGATTTATTATTCATATATATCTTTCCAAGTTTTGCCTCCGGCATACACATATGTATGCTCTTGCGGCGTCTTGTCTAATTTTTTCTTAAGCGATACCGGGCTGTCTGTGATAATATCCGCGCACTCAAACTCGACAACCTCTACCTTGGGCGCTTTATATTCTTTATATTTTTTCATAATTCTTGTGTCTCCTTTCATATAATCGGTTACTCCTGATCGGTGTCAGGATCTTTAACCCATTTTGCCGTGGCTGCTTCCGAATTAACCTTGCCGCCTATGCTGTCGGCAAAATATGTTACTCCGTCAACCACAATATATCCAACCGCATAATAAGTTTCATCAAAGTTACCTTCAGCTATTTCCGTTAGATCGCCGTAGAAACCGTTTTCAACGCTTTCTCCATTTACTATATGTTTTTCTTGATCTTGGATGAGGCCGTTGCTATTAATGAAGTAGAAACCGTATTCGGTAACATTTCCCGTGCCGACATACTCCTGCAGATAGCGAATTATGCCGTACTTGGTTGTATTTGCATCATTACCTTTATAGTAATAACCCGAGTCTGTGCCGGAGTCGCCGAAGCCGACATCGTCCATCTTTACGATAAGAACCGAATACAAATCGGGAAGATACGAATTTTCTGTTTCGTCATTGAATTCCAAAGAGCCGCCTGTTAAATCTTCGGTAAGAACCAAAGGCATGGTGTATAATTTCAGAGTTGTACCGCCCGCCTTGGCAAATTCAACGCCCTGATTTGTCGCCATTATTATCTGTGAGCCGCCATTCCCGTCATTCAAAGTAACCTGAACAGCCTTGCCGTGGTTATTGCCGAGATAATAGATATTATACGTACCCTTATCGAGAATTAAATTGGTGATTTTAGGCAATACACCATTGCTCTTTCCAATATAGTTTAAGTAATTTTCGGTGTATTTGCTGTCAACATATTTAATTTCTTCGCGAGTAAACGCCCTTTTTGCGACAGGATCAACATTGGGCATAATTTCATATTGATTAGAATCCGTTTGATGTGTACCTTTACCATCAAAATTGCCTGTTACGCCGGGATATTCGCCCACAACATTTGCTTTGTTATAAAATCTGATGTACAAATAGTTGCCGGCGTATGTGCCCGTGCCGGTAATGTCAAGAGTTACCGCACCGCTGAGACCGGAAGGATCTGTTATAGGAAGATCAACCAATTCATACGTTGTCCACTCACTTTCGTCCGTAGATACGTCTACCTTTTCTTCTGTTATCTGCGTATTGCCAACGCTTACCGAAAGACTCACTTTACTGCTTTTCGGCACAGCAAGACACACTCCCACGGTGTCATAGGAGCTATCAGCGAGATCAATATCCGGAAAAGTAAGCTGTGCTTTTTTATTACTATTAAGATTAAAATTATCAAATCTCTTGAATTTATTTCCGTTTAAATCGGTGAATCCCTCCGCGTCAACAAATTCAGCGCCATTACTAATCGTTGCGGATTGCGAACCTGCATACATTGTTTTTCTGCCGTCCATGTCTATCGAATAACCGTACACACTTACAACGGTCACTGTGCATTCGGCGCTTGTAACTTTATTGCCGGCGGCAGTGTATGTGGCTTTAAATGTGGCATATGAGCCTATATCGGCGTTATCATCTACGGTAATTGTATATTTTCCGGTTTCATTATCCATATTGCCGTTGATTTTGTCTGTGCCATTGCCTTCTTTTGACCACACGATATTTTTAATCTCTGTTTCAGGACTTGTGACCGCCTCAAGCTTGGGAGTGATCGTTACGCTGCTTCCACGTTCAACGTTTTCAGATGTTTTATCAAGCGTAAGCTTAGGCTCCGGCGCGGCAACGGATACGCTTATGTTTTTAACGCTGTAGTTTATTCTGTAGTCGCCGTCATTAAAAGCCACCATATATAAGTTTGCCGGATTAACTCCGCTTCCTATACCCTCAAAAGTCGATGTTGTACCTGTGATATCTTTTGTATTCGTAGGACGTGTTGTTTGCGTTATTGTTTCGTTTTGGTTGTTAATTTTAAGCTCGATCGCATATTCTGAATCACCGGAGTCTGCAAAATATCCGCCGATATTTAAGTCGCTTTTTCCCGGGTCATCTTTAGTAGCGCCAAGAGCGTCGTTATAGCCGGCCATATCTATCTGATTCCAATTGGTGTTGATTCTTGTTCTGATATAACGAGTATCATCAGTGCCGCTTTTGGGGCTTGACAGAGTTGAGGCGTCAGTGCCCAAAATATCAACATACTTTGTATAATGGAGTCCGTTTGAATTTGTTTGGGGATTACCCGCTTTACTATACACTATGGTGTATTTTATTGTGATTTCGCCCTTGTTTGCCATATTTTCTTTGTCTGTTTGGGATAAATTCGACGTGAGGTCAATTCTTTGCGGTTCTGTTGTGTCGGTTGTAACGGTTATATTGTCATATTTGCCGTCTTCAGCCGCTAAAACTGTGTCGGGGGGGGGTACTAATAACATTGTCGTCATTACTGCCAATGCGAGCAGCAGTGATAAAAATTTAGATTTTCTCATAATTGAATCCCTTTCTTTCATAAAAATTTGAGAATATAAATATTTAATTTTTTCGTATAAGCTTAAAGCGCTCGTTCGGGCACTTTAAAATCAACGATATACCAACCAAAACATATTATACTATATTTCGGTCTTAAAGTCAATTATATAATTATAATATTTCATAAAAAGGACTATTTTTCAGTAGTCTGTATTTGCAAATACGTGAGGGGAAGAAAACAATAATATTTTCGCCCGTCGGTTTATTAAAATAGTTATAATAAAACTGCGAACTAAAAACAGTTTTGATATGATCGCCGGACCCGGTTCCGTCATGCCCCGCCCGGATGGCAAAGAAACTGTTTTCAGCTCGCGCAAACCGCAAATTTTAGGGGTCTTAGGGAACGAATCCGCCCCTACGGCAATTTACACGCGTGTTTTCATAACAGTCAGAATAAAAGAAATATAACCGCCTCGCCAAAGGAAGCGGTTACATATTGTAGCTGTAAAATTTTTTGTCAACCGTTTTATTTAAGTATCGCGCCGGTGGCGCCGGAGGTCACGCTTCTCGCGTAGCGGGCGAGGTAGCCCGTCTTTATCTTCGGCTCGTTGGGAACGAACGTCTCGCGGCGCTTCGCAAGCTCCTCGTCGGAAACGTCGAGGCTTATTTTGTAATTCGGGATGTCTATGCTGATTATGTCGCCCTCATGCACCAGGGCGATAACGCCGCCTTCCGCCGCCTCGGGCGAAACGTGGCCTATCGCCGCGCCGCGGGTCGCGCCCGAAAATCTGCCGTCGGTTATCAGCGCGACTTCGGAGCCGAGGCCGCTGCCGACGATCGCCGCCGTCGGATAGAGCATCTCGCGCATGCCGGGGCCGCCCTTCGGGCCTTCGTATCTTATCACAATCACGTCGCCGGGGTTTATTTTGCCGCCGTAGATCGCCTCGACCGCGTCTTCCTCACAGTCGAACACGCGGGCGGGGCCGGTGTGCTTCATCATCTTCTCGTCGACCGCCGAGCGCTTTACCACGCAGCCGTCGGCCGCTATGTTGCCCTTGAGCACGGCGAGGCCGCCGGTCTTGCTGTATGGGTTCGAGGCGGGACGGATGACCTCGCTGTCGGTTATTTCGCAGCCCTCGATGTTCTCGCCGATCGTTTTGCCCGTCACCGTTATCGGCGACTTGTCGATCAGGCCGAGCTTGTCGAGCTCGTGCATTACCGCGTACACGCCGCCCGCCCTGTTGAGGTCGAGCATGAAGTGGCCGCCCGCGGGGGCAAGGTGGCAGAGGTTGGGGGTCTTTTCCGAAACGACGTTGATCGTGTCAAACGGCAGCTCGATGCCGCACTCGTGGGCGATAGCGGGCAGATGCAGCGCGCTGTTGGTGCTGCAGCCGAGCGCCATGTCCACGGTCAGCGCGTTGATGAACGCCGCTTTTGTCATGATGTCGCGGGGCTTGACGTCGTTTTTCACGAGTTCCATGATCCTCATTCCGGCGGCTTTGCCGAGGCGCAGGCGCTCGGAATAAACAGCCGGGATCGAGCCGTTGCCCTTGAGGCCCATGCCGAGGGCCTCGGTCAGGCAGTTCATGCTGTTGGCGGTGAACATGCCGGAGCACGAGCCGCAGGTCGGACAGCAGTTTTCCTCGCAGGTCTTGAGCTCGGCCTCGGTGATCTCGCCGACGCCGACGCGGCTCACGGCCTCGATCATCGTTGAATAGCTCGCCTCGTCGCCGTTCCAGTCGGAGCCCGCGAGCATCGGGCCGCCGCTGACGAAGATCGACGGGATATTCAGGCGCGCCGCCGCCATGAGCAGGCCGGGCACGTTTTTGTCACAGTTGGGGACCATTACAAGTCCGTCGAACGGGTGCGCGGTCGCCATTGCCTCGGTCGAGTCGGCAATGAGCTCGCGTGTTACCAGCGAGTACTTCATGCCGTCGTGGCCCATGGCTATGCCGTCGCAGACCGCTATCGCCGGGAACACTATCGGAACGCCGCCCGCGAGGGCAACGCCCTGCTTGACCGCGTCGACCACCTTGTCGATGTTCATGTGGCCGGGCACGATGTCGTTCTTCGAGCTGACAATGCCGATCAGCGGCTTGCCTATCTCCTCGTCGGTCAGGCCCAGCGCGTAAAGCAGAGCGCGCTGCGGCGCCGCGCTGACGCCCTTTGTTATTCTGTCACTTCTCATATCTTTCACTCTCCTTGAAAACTCAAAATCTTTCATTATTATATAACAGTTTTTTTGCCGTGTCAATAGAGCATTATTTTGTTGCAAAAATGCGCGCGATCGTGTATAATAAAAGCGAGGTGATATATTATGAAAGAAATCGGACTGGTCCTGCAGGGCGGCGGAGCGCGCGGCGCGTATCAGATCGGCGTGTGGCGGGCGCTCGACGAGTTCTGCGTGACCGAGCACATAAACGGCGTTTCGGGCGCGTCGGTGGGCGCATTGAACGGCGCGATCTTCGCCTCGGGCGATTTTGAGACCGCAAGGCGGATATGGGAAAACATTTCACCCGATCAGGTTTTTAAGAAAAACTCGCGGCTGATCGTGAATATCATAAACTTTCTCGACAAATTTGAAAATATCCCGAAAACCGACGCAAAGAGCGCGATCTTTGGGGCGGCGCCCGCAGCGGCCTCGCTCGTAAAGAATCTGAGCATGCCCGACGACCCCGAGGCGGGCGGACTGCACGACCTGATACTCAACAATCTGAACTTTGAGGCGCTGCGGCGGTTTGCCGGGCCGGTGTACGCTATGTGCACGCCGCTCGACCCCGCGGAGTATCTGAAAACCGGGCCTGTGGCCTTTGATCTGACGCAAAAGACCAACGCCGAGATCCTGAACATTCTGCTGGCGAGCTCGGCAATTCCGTTCCTGTTCAACGACGTGAGCATTGACGGAAAAAAGTACATAGACGGTGGAATAAAATTCTTCGGCGACAACATTCCGGTCGAGCCGCTATACGTCGAAGGGTTCAGGCGGTTCATTGCGGTTTATATAACGATCAAGTCGAACGGAGCCGCGCGGGAGTTCGCGGACGCGGAAAATTTCCCCGACGCGGAGATCACCAACATTCTTCCCGGCGAGACGTCCGCGCGGCTTTTGGAAAAGCCCGCGTCGCTGGTGCTGTTTGAGAAGGACTACGCGCGGGCGCTGATCGAGTGCGGCTACTGCGACGCGGTGGCGCAGCTCTCGCCCCTGTGCGAGCAGGGCATGACCTCGGCGGACTATCTCGCGACATTCAAAGAATGCCGCGCCGACAGAGACAGATTTTTCAGGAAGCGCATCACTGCCGCCCTTGCCCCCGACGCCGCGAAAACGGTGCTTGAATTCGTCCAAAAACGATAAAAAAATAAGGCCGTTTGGGGGAACGGCCTTATAAAATTAAAGGGAGGGAGTTATGTTTAAACTCTGCAGCTTACCGCTGCGATTATTATTATAACACATCCCTTGAAATGTGGGTGAATATTCTGTAAAGAAAAAATTAACTAATTATGAATTATTCCTCGAATTTTCACGCATTTTGTCAGAACGCGATTTAAGCGTCCGTTCCTCTTTCAATCGAAATAACGCTGACAGCGCCTGTCTCGGGCGCGAACAGGAATGTCTGGGTCACGCGGGTCGAATCGTTGGGCGGAACCTGATCGCCGCTGAAGTCGCTTCCCACATAGGTGAAGTCGTCGCCGTCCTGCTTATAATATCTCGCCGCTCTTGTGGTCGAAACGTCGTTGTTCTCGTCGTCGGGCTTGTTGTAGTCGTCTCCGTAGACAGAGATGAACTCGTCAAGGGACGAACCGAGCTTCACGCCGTGAGGGGTCACAAATCTTTCGGGGTCGTCGCTGCCCTCCATGTTTCCGGCGGCGACAACGAGGCGGCTCGCCTTGTTGTCTGAGTCATACTGAACGGCAATTCCGCTGTAAAATCTGTTGCCCTGAGAGTCCACAGTTTTGGGCTGACCGATAAGGCTTTCGATGTCGTCCATGCTCATGCCGACGCTTATCAGCGCGCCGCTCATCGTGTCGACAAATCCGAGGTCCTCATCGTCAAAATCATACTGGTCGTCGCCCTCGCGGGGCTCAACCGCGACGTCAACTCCGCCGCCCTCGGCGGGCTTGATGTTGTCGCCCTCGGCCTCGAACTGATGAGGAACCGACTCGGCGGCATATGGCGTCGCGTCCGGATTGGACTCGGGCCGCTCGGCCGTGCTCTCGGTCAGGCCGCCGGAGTCGGTAGCCTTTTTGCCGCAGCCCGCGAAAACTCCCGCCGCGAGCAGAGCGCTCAGCGCGATGCATATTAATTTCTTTGACTTGATCATCATAATCTCTCCTTTGTGCTCAAAAGTCTTAATTTTGTGGTTGTATTATGTGGTTGTATTATACAGTATTTTTGTCTTTAAGTTATGTCCTTATTTTAAACAAATTATAAAATTTTGATTACTTGTTTTTAAGCCATACCATAAGCACCGCAATGTCGGCCGGGCTGACGCCCGATATTCTGGATGCCTGCCCGAGCGACGCGGGCCTTATCGCGCCGAGCTTCTGGCGCGCCTCAAGGCGGAGGCCGTCGATCTTTTCGTAATCAATATCGTCGGGAAGCTTTTTGCTCTCCATTTTGCGGAACCGATCGGCCTGCTTTTTCTGGCGCTCGATATATCCGGCGTATTTTATGCTGATCTCGACCTGCTCTTGCACGTCCGCGGGAAGGTCAGGGCGCTCCTTGTCGATCCCGGCCATGCCGCCGTAGCTCACGTTCGGCCGCCTCAAAAGCTCGTCGCCCCGAACGCCCGTATTAAGCGGCGCGGAGCCGACGCTTTCAAGATACGCGTTGACCTCCCGCGACGGCGGGAAAACCAGTTTTTCAAGCCGCTTTATCTCGCTTTCGATCAGCCGCTTTTTCTCAAGGAATTTCCGGTACCGCTCTTCCGTGATCAGGCCGAGCTCGTAGCCCTTTTGGGTCAGGCGAAGGTCGGCGTTGTCCTGCCTAAGCAGCAGGCGGTACTCGCTGCGCGAGGTCATCATGCGGTAGGGCTCGTTGGTGCCCTTTGTGACGAGGTCGTCGATCAGCGTTCCGATATACGCCTCGGAGCGGTCAAGCGTGAACGGAGGTCTGCCCGAAAGCTTGAGCGCAGCGTTTATGCCCGCGATCAGGCCCTGCGCCGCGGCTTCCTCATAGCCCGAGGTGCCGTTGAACTGCCCCGCGCCGTAGAGACCGCCGATGTTCTTGAACTCCAGCGTCGGGTAAAGCTGCAGCGGGTCGGCGCAGTCGTACTCGATCGCGTATGCGCTGCGCATGACGCGGGCGTTCTCAAAGCCCGGCAGCGAGTGGAGCATCTCGATCTGCACCTCCTCGGGCATGCTGCTTGAAAAGCCCTGGAGATATATCTCCTCGGTTTTAAGGCCCATCGGCTCCACAAAGAGCTGGTGCCGCTCCTTATCGGCAAAGCGCACCACCTTGTCCTCGATCGAGGGACAGTAGCGCGGGCCTATTCCGGTTATGCCGCCGCTGCCGTAGATCGGCGAGCGGTCCAGGTTCTCGTTGATTATCCTGTGCGTCTCCTCGCCCGTGTAGGTTATGTGGCAGGATATTTTGTTCTCAAGATTTTTCGGGTCTGTCTCAAACGAGAACGGGATAATTTCCTCGTCGCCCTTTTGCTCCTCAAGCTCCGAAAAGTCAATGCTGCGGCGGTTTATCCGCGGCGGAGTCCCGGTCTTGAAGCGGCGCAGCTTAACGCCGATCCTCTCAAGGTTTTTCGACAGCTCCCGCGCGGGGAACACGCCGTCGGGACCGCTTTCCTCGGAATACTCGCCGATGATTATTCTCGCCTTTAAATACGTTCCCGTGCAGACTATCGCCGCGCGGCACAAAAACTCCGCGCCCGACGCGGTCACGACCGAGCGGACGTTATTGTTTTCGTCAAGGCGCACATCGACGATCTCGCCCTGACGCAGGTCAAGGTTGTCCTGCAGCTCTATACGATGCTTCATGTCGGCCTTGTAGTCAACGCGGTCGATCTGCGCGCGCAGCGAATGAACCGCGGGCCCTTTGCCGCGGTTGAGCATGCGCGACTGGATCATGTTCTCGTCCGCCGCCTTGCCCATTTCGCCGCCGAGCGCGTCGATCTCGCGCACCAGATGCCCCTTCGCGGTGCCGCCTATGCTCGGGTTGCACGGCAGATTCGCCACCGAGTCGAGGCTTATCGCGAAAATGCAGGTCTTCATGTTAAGGCGCGCAGAAGCGAGGGCGGCCTCTATTCCGGCGTGGCCGCCCCCGATAACTATTACGTCATATTTGTCTTTTGATGTGAATGTCGGTTCAGTCAAATTATCACTCCGTTTAGAACAGGCCGACTATCGTGCCGTCCTTGTCTATGCTCATGTTGTTGGCGGCGGGAACTCTCGGCAGTCCGGGCATTGTCATGACCGCGCCGGTGAGCGCGACCAGAAATCCCGCTCCGCTCGACACCGTGACCTCGCGGATCGTTATCGAGAAGCCGCGGGGCCTTCCCAGAAGGTGCGGATCGTCGGACAGTGAATACTGTGTTTTTGCCATGCATACTGGGATCTTGTCATAGCCCAGCTTGGTCAGGTTCAGGATCTGGCTGTTCGCCACGCTTGTGTAGTTAACGCCGTCTGCGCCGTAGATCTCGCGGGCGATGATCTCGATCTTTTCCTTGATCGGCAGGCTCGCGTTATACAGCGGCTCAAACTCCGCAGGCTCGCTTTCAATCGTCTCAACGACCGCGTTCGCGAGATCGATGCCGCCGTCGCCGCCCTTGGCGAAAACTTCGCACATCGAGCATTTAACGCCCATATCCGCGCAGTATTCTTTTATGTAATCGAGCTCGGCGTCGGTGTCGGTGTCAAATCTGTTGATCGCCACAACCACCGGCACGCCGTATTTCTTCATGTTCTCAATGTGCTTGCCCATGTTGACGATTCCGGCCTTGAGCGCGTCAAGGTTCTCGCTCTTTAAAGCGTCCGCGGCAAGGCTGCCGCTGTTGTATTTGAGCGCCTTCGCGGTCGCCACCAGAACCACGCATGACGGGCTGAGGCCCGCGGCGCGGCACTTTATGTCCATAAACTTCTCGGCGCCCAGATCGCTGCCGAAGCCCGCCTCGGTGATGCAGTAATCCGCCAGCTTGAGTCCGGCCTTGGTGGCGCGGATCGAGTTGCAGCCGTGGGCTATGTTGGCGAACGGGCCGCCGTGCATCAGGCAGGGCGTGTTCTCAAGCGTCTGCACCAGATTCGGCTTCAACGCGTCGTGCAGCAGCAGCGTCATTGCTCCGTCCACCTTGAGCTGACCGGCAGTTACCGGCTCGCCCGAAAGGTTGTAGCCTATGACTATGCGGCTGATGCGGTCGCGCAGATCGTCAAGATCGGTCGAGAGGCACAAAATGGCCATGATCTCGCTGGCTACCGTGATGTTGAACCCGTCCTGACGCGGAAATCCGTTTATCTTGCCGCCCAGACCCACAACGACCTCGCGCAGGGCGCGGTCGTTCATGTCCATGCAGCGCTTCCATGTTATCCTGCGGGCGTCGATCTGAAGCTCGTTGCCCTGGTGGATGTGGTTGTCGATCGCGGCCGACAGCAGATTGTTCGCCGCCGTGATAGCGTGCATATCGCCCGTGAAGTGCAGATTGATGTCCTCCATAGGCACTACCTGAGCGTAGCCGCCGCCCGCGGCGCCGCCCTTTATTCCCATAACGGGGCCCATTGAGGGCTCGCGCAGGGCGATTATTGCGTTTTTGCCGATCTTGGGCATCGCCTCGCCGAGGCCCACCGTCACGGTCGTCTTTCCCTCGCCCGCGGGGGTGGGGTTGATCGCGGTAACAAGAATTAGCTTGCCGTCGGGCTTATCCTCAAGGCTCTGCAAATAGTCCTCGCTGATCTTCGCCTTGTATTTTCCGTAAAGCTCAATGTCGTCCGCTCCCATTCCGAGAGTGCGGGCGATCTCGCCGATAGGCAGCATGCTCGCGCTTTGAGCTATCTCAATATCGGTTTTCATAATTTTGCCTCCTTTTAATTGTGCTTTTTGATCGCGCGTTTTAATTGCGTTTTTGTAAAATTACAGCCGATCCTGTCTCGTTCTTTCTAATCAGAATAATAACACAGTTTGCCTGTGATGTAAATAATTTTTTGAAAAATTTTCACCAAAACTCGGTTTTGTCATAATATACATTGAAAACAGTTTAGGAGGTGCTTTTACATGAACGGATGCTTTGGAGGAAACAACTGCCTGTGGATAATTATCCTGATAATTCTCATAAGCTGCTGCGGCTGCGGCTGCGGAGACAACGGCTGCTGCTGATCTGAGCGGCGCGGGTAAAGCAAGACGCGGCGGTATGCGGCGTATTCTTTGGAAATACATAAGTCTATGCCGCATACCGCCGTGCGTAACAGCCTAAATATTAAAGGAGGTGCGAAGTATGTTCGGAAACGGATGCGGAGGAAACAACTGCCTGTGGATCATAATCCTTATAATCCTTATTAGCTGCTGCTGCGGCGATAACGGAAACGACAACGGCTGCGGCTGCGGCTGCTAACTGACATATGATCACGCGGAGCTTCGGCTCCGCTTTTTTTATCGTTTATAATCAGATCATATTTTTAACAAATACTTGAAATTTACGCTCGGGGGTGATATAATAATCTTTAAAGAGGGTGGTTTTAAATGGCGGATAACGCATCAAAATCAAAGTATAGGTATATGCAGAACCGCGAGCTTTCGTGGCTCCGTTTTAACGAGCGCGTGCTTCAGGAGGCGGTCGGCAAAGACACGCCCCTTTATGAGAAGCTGAAATTTATATCGATCTTTGTCAGCAATCTTGACGAGTTCTTCATGGTGCGTGTGGGAAGCTTGTTCGACTTGTCGATCGCGGACAAAAAGGCGATCGACACCAAAACGGGAATGACCCCGCGCGAGCAGCTCGCCAAGATCTACGAGGCGGTCGCTCCCCTTTACAAAATGAAGGACGAGATCTATGACACGGTGAGCCGCAAGCTCAAAAAGCACGATATCACCCACCTGAGACCCGACGATCTGACCGCCGACGAGGTGAAATATGTGCGGGATTATTTCAACAACTACGTTGAGCCCATACTCTCGCCCCAGATACTGGACGAGCACCACCCGTTCCCGTTCATCGCTTCAAAGCAGCTTTGCGTTATCGGAAAGCTCCAGCGCAAAAAGGAACAGGGCGTGGCTTTCGCGGCGGTTCCGCCCACTCTTCCCCCGGTGCTGTTCATGCCGGGCAAAAAAATCAGGTACATACACATCGAGGACATAATTTTTATGTACTTCGACTCGCTTTTTGACAAATACACGATATCCAAAAAGAACATCATATGCGCCACGAGGAACGCGGACATCAATCCCAACGACGAGGCGTATGACATAAACGAGGACTTCCGCAGCAAAATGAAAAAGCTGCTTAAAAAGCGCCGCCGTCTGGCGGTTGTGCGGCTTGAGGCCGCGGCGACCCCGGACGACTACACAAAAAAGCTGCTGTGCGACAAGCTGAGCATCAACAATAATCAGATATTTGTGACGCGCTCGCCCATAAGCCTCGGCTATGTGTTCGGCCTTGAGGACAGATTTTCGCCCGAGCAGCGCGCGGCGCTGTGCTACGCCGAGTTTGAGCCGCAGCTTACCCGCGGCGATATTATGACGGGCGAAAATGACGAGGATGTGCTTTTGTCTTACCCTTACGAGAGCATGGAGCCGTTTCTTAACATGCTGAAGCGTGCCGCGGCCGACCCGGACGTTGTCTCGATTAAAATCACCATTTACCGTCTGGCGAAAAACGCGAAGATCATCGAGCATCTGTGCGCCGCCGCCGAGAACGGCAAGGAGGTCCTTGTGCTTATCGAACTGCGCGCCAGATTTGACGAGCAGAACAACATAGACTGGTCGGAGCGTCTTGAGCAGGCGGGCTGCACGATAATATACGGGCTTGAGAACTACAAGGTCCACTCCAAGGTCTGCCTGATCACCATGAACTCGGGCGGCGAAACGGAATACATAACGCAGATAGGTACCGGGAACTACAACGAGAAAACCGCCAAGCAGTATACCGACTTTTCGCTTATCACCCGTAACCGAGAGATCGGCGAGGACGCGGCCGACTTTTTCAGCAATATCTCGATCTCGAACCTTGACGGGGAATACAAGCACCTTTGGGTGGCTCCGAACGCCATGAAGAACAAGATCATCGGCTATATTGATGAGGAGATAAAAAAGGGCCGCGACGGCGAGATATTCATGAAGGTCAACTCCGTGACCGACAAGGACATAATCAAAAAACTCCGCGACGCAAGCGTTGCGGGTGTTAACATAACCATGCTGGTGCGCGGCATATGCTGCCTGCTTCCGCAGATCCCCGGAGTGACCGAAAACATACGCGTCTACAGCATTGTGGGCAGATTTTTGGAACATTCCAGAATATACAGCTTCGGCAGAGGAGACGAGGAAAAGCTGTTTATCGCCTCGGCGGATATTATGACGAGGAACATGGACAAGCGCGTCGAGGTGGGCTGCCCGATATACTCCGAGGCAGTCAAAGAAAAGATACATCACTACATAAAGATATGCCTGAGCGACACTCTGCAGGCGAGAGTTTTGGGCAGCGACGGAACTTATTCGGTCAAGGCCGACACATTGAGTTCGGTCAACGCCCAGGAAGCGCTGATGAACGAGGCGAAGCAGGAAGCGAAGGCGCTGCGCGCCGCTCCGAAGCCCGAGCCGGCGCAGGAGCCCGCTTTCGCACCCGAGCAGAGGCCGGCAAAAAAGACCGGATTTTTCCGCAGCCGCTACAACGCGCTTATCGAGCGGCTCTATAACAACATACAAAATCAAAAATAACCAAGAATAACTATACGAGAAAGAAGGTGCCCTTATGCCGGAGAATATCAACATTGACGACATGCCCGAGGTTATAGCCGAATATTTAATCGAGCGTAAATTCGGGAGCATAAGGGAGCTGTTTGAGTCGATGGAGCCCGCGGACATAGCACAGCTTTTGGGCGAGATCGACGACAGCCGTTTGCCGATCCTGTTCAGGATCCTGCCGAAGGAACTGGCGGCGGAGACCTTCGTTGAAATGGACAGCGATGAGCAGGAGCTTTTGATAAACGCATTTAACGACCGCGAGCTCAAGGATGTTATAGACGAGCTGTTTGTGGACGACGCGGTCGACCTTATCGAGGAAATGCCCGCCAACGTGGTGAAGCGCATACTGCGCCACACCGATCCCGAGACCCGAAGCGCGATAAACGAGATACTGCGCTATCCCAAGGACAGCGCGGGCAGCATTATGACTACCGAGTATGTGAGCCTTCGGCCCGATATGACCGTGTCGGACGCGTTTGACCGCATACGCCGCACCGGAGTTGACAAAGAGACGATCTACACCTGTTATGTGATCGCGGGAAACCGCAAGCTGCTGGGATTGGTGTCTGTGCGCGAGCTTTTGCTCTCGGATTACAACACCATTGTGAGCGACATAATGGAAACGAATATAATCAGCGTAGAGACCACCGAGGACAGAGAGGATGTTGCGAATAAATTTGACAAATATGACTTTATCTCCCTGCCTGTGGTGGACAAGGAGAACCGCCTTGTGGGCATCGTCACGTTCGACGACGCTATCGACGTTCTGCGCGAGGAGCACAGCGAGGATATCCAGAAGATGAGCGCGGTAAACCCGAGCGACGAGAATTATTTCAAGACCCCGATATGGAAGCACGCCAAGAACCGCATCGTGTGGCTGCTGCTGCTCATGCTTTCGGCGACGGTCACGGGAACGATAATCAACAGCTATCAGGCGGCCTTCACCGCGGTTCCGATCCTGGTCGGTTTTATTCCCATGCTTATGGGCACGGGCGGAAACTGCGGCTCGCAGAGCTCGACAATGATCATTCGCGGCCTCGCCCTCGGCGAGATACGGCCCAAGGACATAGCCAAGGTCCTGTTCACCGAGGTCCGCGTGGCGCTTATTTCGGGCGTGACTCTCGCCCTTGTGAACAGCGTCAGGATCTTCATTATGTATAAGGGCGACGATCCGCTGTTCCTCTCGGTGACAACAGGCCTCAGCCTTGTGGGTATAGTTGTGCTGGCCCAGTGCCTCGGCGCGCTGCTGCCGGTTCTGGCCAAGCTGTGCCGCCTTGACCCGGCGCTCATGGCGCAGCCGCTCATCACCACGATAATGGACGCGTTCTCATGCTTCATTTTCTTCAATATTGCGCTGTTTATAATGAGCCGCGGCTTTGTATAATACCCCAAAACGGGAGGCGGTTTGATTTGAAATACAATATTCCCGACAGAGTTTTAAAAGATATTTATACGGCTGCCGAAAAGCACGGAACAGACAGGATCGTTCTGTTCGGTTCCCGCGCGCGCGGCGATCATACCGAAAGGAGCGACATTGACATCGCCGTGAGTGGCGGCGATTTTGACGCGTTTTATTGGGATATAAAAGATAACGTTCACTCGCTGCTGATGTTTGACGTGATCGACCTTGGCTCGGGAATATCCGATGACTTAAAAACCGAGATCGATCGGGAGGGAGTTTTAATATATGAAAAAACTTGATAATTTTATTAACAGTTTAGATGTGCTCAAAGGCGCGGACTTTGAGCGGGCGAACGAAAACGAGATATACAGGACCGGCATTATCGGGCAGTTCAGCCTCACCTTTGAGCTCGCCTGGAAGGCGCTGCAGGCGGTTCTGAGACTGCACGGCGTCGCGGAAGCGGAAACCGGCTCGCCGAGAGAGATATTGCAGCTCGGTTATAAATGCGGTTTTTTAAACAACTCCGCCGTCTGGCTCGCAATGCTTAAAAAACGCAACGCTTCCGTGCATATTTACGATGAAGAAAGCATAGACGAGCTGATATTACTCATCCGCGGCAGCTTTATTCCCGCCTTCGACGCGTTGGCGGAAACATTAAAAAATAAATTGATCGCCGAATAGTTAAGTCCGAAAATAACCATACAGGAAAGAAGGTGCCCTTATGCCCGAGAATATTAACATTAACGAGATGCCCGAGGTTATAGCCGAATATTTAAGCGAGCGTAAATTCGGGAGCATAAGGGAACTGTTCGAGTCGATGGAGCCCGCGGACATAGCTCAGCTTCTGGGCGAGATCGACGATAGCCGTCTGCCGATCCTGTTCAGGATCCTGCCGAAGGAGCTGGCGGCGGAAACCTTTGTTGAAATGGACAGCGACGAACAGGAGCTTTTGATAAACGCTTTCAACGACCGCGAGCTCAAGGACGTTATAGACGAGCTGTTCGTGGACGACGCGGTAGACCTTGTCGAGGAGATGCCCGCCAACGTGGTAAAGCGCATACTGCGCCACACCGACCCCGAGACCCGAAGCGCGATAAACGAGATACTGCGCTATCCCAAGGACAGCGCGGGCAGCATTATGACGACCGAGTATGTGAGCCTTCGGCCCGATATGACCGTGTCGGACGCGTTTGACCGCATACGCCGCACCGGAGTTGACAAAGAGACGATCTACACCTGTTATGTGATCGCGGGAAACCGCAAGCTGCTGGGATTGGTGTCTGTGCGCGAGCTTTTGCTCTCGGATTACAACACCATTGTGAGCGACATAATGGAAACGAATATAATCAGCGTAGAGACCACCGAGGACAGAGAGGATGTTGCGAATAAATTTGACAAATATGACTTTATCTCCCTGCCTGTGGTGGACAAGGAGAACCGCCTTGTGGGCATCGTCACGTTCGACGACGCTATCGACGTTCTGCGCGAGGAGCACAGCGAGGATATCCAGAAGATGAGCGCGGTAAACCCGAGCGACGAGAATTATTTCAAGACCCCGATATGGAAGCACGCCAAGAACCGCATCGTGTGGCTTCTGCTGCTCATGCTTTCGGCGACGGTCACGGGAACGATAATCAACAACTATCAGGCGGCCTTCACCGCTATGCCGATCTTAGTCGGTTTTATTCCCATGCTTATGGACACGGGCGGAAACTGCGGCTCGCAAAGCTCGACCATGATAATCTGCGGCCTGGCCCTCGGCGAGTTGCGCCCGAGAGACACCGCGAAAATATTATTTAAGGAAATCGGGATAGCGCTGATCTCGGGCATCATTATGGCACTTGTAAACTGCGTGAGAATTTTTATTATGTACAAAGGCGACAACCCGCTGTTTCTTTCGGTGACGACGGGCCTCAGCCTTGTGGGCATAGTTGTGCTGGCTAATTGCCTCGGCGCGCTGATGCCGGTTCTGGCCAAGCTGTGCCGCCTCGACCCGGCGCTCATGGCGCAGCCGCTCATCACCACGATAATGGACGCGTTCTCATGCTTCATTTTCTTTAACATTGCGCTGCTTATAATGAGCCGCGGCTTTGTGTGAGATTAAAAACGGGAGGCGGGGCCGGGGCCCCGCCTTTATTTTATTTTACAATTACCATTTCCTGAACTTCGTCCTGATAGATCTTCACAAAGAGTCTCGCTTCGTTGTCTTCCTCGTAGATCTCTATATCGGCAGCGGATACCACGCTTACCGGGTTTTTGGTTCTGGACGAGTCAAACATATAGACCGTAGCGTCACCTGTCGCATAGTTATAGGTGCTTCCCGAAACTTCAACGTTAACGCTGCCGCCGAATTTTCTGGTCGCCTTGCCGTATACCGTGGTCAGGTCGGTCGAAACGTTCTTTAAGAATTCCGTTTCCTTATCGCTGCTGTCAAACAGAACCGTGATTCCGTCAACCTCACCGCGGGCGTTGGTCTTGTACTGAATGATGTCGCCCGCCTCAAGAGGCTTGCCGCTCTTTCTGAACACGTTCTTGTCAGCCGCGGTCACTTCGATCTCCGCGCCTTCGCTGAAGCCGTAGAGCTTGTCGGTGTACTCATAGTCCTCGTTCTGGACCTCGGCGATATAGTTCACGACCGTTATGGGCGACTCCGCGGCGGTTATGCCGGTGGAGCTTGTGATCACGACCGCGTTGGCGGCGTAATTCTCCTGAAGATCATAGATCAACGCGTCATAGGTCGAGTCGTTTGAAAGCGTCGCCATTGTTCTGATCGAATATCTGTCGGTGTCGTCGCCGGCCTCGGCGGGAATGTCAAAGATTATCGTGTCCTCGGTTATTCCCACGTTGCCGAGCTTGCCGGAGGCGCGCTTGTATACCATGTCGTCCTGCTGAATGTTTTTGGTGAAGTTATCGATCGCGGGCGCTCCCGTTCCGGTGCCGTCCGCAGCAAGCTCGATCGCGGTCACTTTTCCGTCGCTGTTGGTCTCGTAAACTATGAGCTGAGGCGTTACGCTGCCCGCGGGCGCAAGCGCATCCATTACCTCCTCGGGCGTCTTGCCGTAGTCGTCGTTCAGTCTCATCTTTGTGGAGCTGTCGAGGATGACCGTTTCGCCGGCCTTGGTGAACAGCTTGAACTGAGCCGTTTTGTCAAAGTTATCTTTAAGCGCCGCGTCAACCATATAGGCGTAATTGGTCGATATACCCGATCCCGAACCGACGCGGGTGTTGACCGCCGCTATCTTATCCTCTATATCAAGATAGAAGGTTCCTCTATCGCGCAGATTGATCTCGTTCGGATAGCTTGATGCTTTCTCGTAAAATTCGCTGCTGTCGCCGATCCTGTACTCGTCGCCTGAGATCTCGGTTATCGAGCCGGTTACAGAAGCATCCGAAACGTAAGCTTTGACAAGCTGCTCATCCTCGCTGACGGTGTAGGAGAGAACGTTCCACTCCTCAAGATCGCCGACATTGATCCTGTAGCCGTCCTTGATAATGCTGTATTTCACATTTTCGTTGTTTTCATCAAATACCAATGAGCCGTTCAGATACTTGTCGGTGACTCTGCCGGTCACGTCGGACACAGTATCGACTACAAGGTTCTTGAAGTGGTTAACGAATACTATATCATAAACTCCGTTAACATCCGAGTCAAGAAGCACCATGTTACCGCTTTCGGGCATCAGGTCCTCGACCTCGGTGTCGCTCTTGTACTTGCCGTTGTAGATATAAACCGCGTCTTTTGTTATCGTTGTTGTTCTGGTTCGTCTGTCGTTTTCTCTGTCCGCCCAGTACTCAACCGTTCTGTCGGCGTCCGTATCGCCCGTAACGCTTACGATGTCGGTCGAGTTAAGCGTCAATGTGTTGTTCTTGCCGAGCTGCTCGGTCACGAGGATCAGAGTCTTTTCATCGGTCGCCTTGTCGATCCTCGCGTAATACAGTACATTGTAGCCCAGGAACTGAGCCGCCGTCGTGTCGCCCGCGATATAGGTCTGATCGCCGATCTGTATCCTGTCCTCCGCGGTTGTCGAGCCGCCGCTGAGCGATGTCTCGTCTGTTCCCGTGATCTGTCCGTATGCCTTTTCAACGTTTAATCTGTCATAGAGCAGAGTCTTGTCAACTACCTCGTATCTGGTCTCAGAGCCGTAACCCACCTGCTCCATCAGGTTAACGGTGAGCGCGTTGAACACGAGCTGGGCCACGTCGCCTCTCTTTGCGGGCTCCGCAGAAGCCGCGTCTATTCCTCTCAAAAGCTGATTAGACGATGCGATGAGCATATATCCCGTCGGGAAGCCGCCCTTGTCCTCAGCAGCGGGCTCATAGCCAAGCGCGCGGACGATTATAGCGACCGCTTCCTCAAACGTCACGCTGTCGTCGGGCCTGAAGGTGCCCTCGCTGTCGCCTATTACCATTCCGTTCTGGTCGGCGACGTTGATCGCGCCGGTAGCCCAGTGATCGGCGGCCACGTCCGGGAACTTGGTCGTTCCGTTCGAGCTTTGGACTACGTCCTCAAGTCCGATCGAATAGACGGCGACTTTTGCCATCTCGCTTCTTAATATCGGATCGTCCGGTCTGAACGCTCCGTCCTCGGCGTCGCCCACCATTATTCCGAGCGCGGCCAGAAGCTCAGCGGCTTCGGCGTATTTGGTGTCGGCAATGTCGGGGGCGAGAGCCACGCGGACATTGCTGTATCTTGACTGCGCCATGCTGCCGTCTATCGGCGTTGCCGCCATTCCATTGTACTTCGAGCCGTTTTCGGTAAGGTTTGTGCTGACGCCGTTTGAAATGTCGATCGTGCCGTCGGCGTTTGTGCCGTCAAACGACACTGTCCGCGGCTCGGCGCCATTATTTATGCCGCTGTCGGCGTTCTGTGCGCTTCCCGCGGCGGATGTGTTGTCCTCATTGGGCAGTATGTCGGCGAACGCGGTAAATCCCGCCGCCGAATACAAAGCTAAGCTTAGCGCCACAATAAAGGAAATGAAAGTTTTTTTCATTTTCAGTCCTCCTATTACAAAAATCATCTTAATTTTAGATTTTTTTACAAAGTTAGTATTCACGGACGACATGAAAATACACCGCAAACATTATGGTAATCCTGTCATAATGTTTGAAATATGTATTATTGTTACAAAATTGTAAAGAAAAATGAAAAAAATTCAAAATTTGACAGTTGCATTATTACGGAACCTATGGTATATTTAAATGAGACAAATATCAACATAATGTGTATGTCAAAATATAGGAGGTAAAACCAATGAAGAAATTCAAGAGAATTATCGCATCGCTGCTGTGCTGCGCGTTTGTTTTCGTGTTCGCCGCGGCACCCGTTTTCGCTCTGACATTTCCGGATGTGGAAAATGACGCCACTGTTTCCTGGGCCAAGAGCGCGATCAACAATATGACCGACAAGGGCTACATCAAGGGCTACGAGGACGGGACCTTCAAACCGCAGCAGGCAATATCGAAAATCGAGGCGCTGCTGCTCATGTCAAGGATAATGGGCGTTGACGAGAGCGACTACGCAATGTCGGTCGACTGGGCGAACGCCGAGTATGAGACCACAGTCACCGCGATCAACTCGCAGTATCCCGACGAGCTCAGTTACCTTATGTATCTGAACGTTCTTGATCTCACCGATCTTCGCAGCTACGCCTCAAGCGCCAACGCCAACACCTCGCTCCTGAGATGGCAGGCGGCATATCTTATGGTCAAGCTGGCCGGCAGGGATAAAGACGCGCAGGAGCTTGAGATAAAGGATACGTCTATCTATTCCGACTTTGACAAGATCCCGGCGGAAGCGCAAAAATATGTGGTTTACGCCAGAAACGCAAACCTTATGAACGGCATGGGCAAAGACGATAACGGCAGCGACTATTTCTCGCCCGACACCACGCTGACCCGCGCGCAAATGGCGGTCCTGCTTGACAGAATGATCACATTGCTCGAAAGAACGGCCACATTGGGCACGGTCGAGAAAATTGACTATAAAACCGGCGCGATCACCGTCGCCACAACCGACGGACGCTCCGAGGGATGCGAGACCGACAGCAATTCGGTAATAAAGTTCGAGGGCAAAGATGCATCGCTTGACGATATAGCCGAGGGCGACGAGATCATGATAACGTTCACGACCGGCTCGCCGAGACTTGTCGAGGCGATCGCGGGCGTTTCGACAACCAAGGTTTACGGCATTATAAACAACCTCAGCTCGGCGAACGGACGTCAGCAGATCGTTATAAAGGACGCTGAAGACGACAGCAAGACCGCCACATACACAATCGCCGCAAACTGCACATACACGGTAAGAGGCACCAAAGCGGGCTTCAATGACCTTAAAGTAGGAAACAATGTTGAAATGGTACTGACAGGCGATCAGGTCACATCGGTGACGGTCAACGAAAAGGAAACCTCCGCTTCGGGTTTGTTTGACGGTATAGAATCCGGAAATAACTCCAATGATTCATATATTATTCTCTATGACGAGCAGACCGGCGACACGAACGAGTACGCTCTGTCGACCGGAAACATTAAGATCACCCGCAACGGCGAAATCGCCAACCTCAGAGATCTGACCAAGGACGACCGCGTTTCCCTGACTCTTACCAACGGCAAGGTCACGGCCGTTTCCGCAACAAGCGAGACAAGCGATTACGTGGGCACGATCAAAGAGATCATTCTCAGCGACAAGCCCGAGATCACTATCGAAATTGACGGAAGTCTGCGGACATTCAGCATGTCGACCGCAACCAAGGTAAAGGTCAACGATGTTGCCGGCACGATCTATGATCTGCGCCCCGGCAATTCGGCAAGCATAGTGGCTGACGGAAATGTTCTGGCGTCGATCGAGTCAAGCTCGAGCGGATCTTACGGCAAGACCGCGGTCTCCGGCAAAGTCCAGAGCATAAATACCACGCTTAAAGTCATCTCGGTTCTGAACCAAAGCGGCGGAACAGATACAATATATTATGACAGCAGCACCACGTTCTTAAAATCGGACGGCAAGTCGGCGTCGGTCAAGGACATTAAGACAGGCAACTCGCTTAACGTGACCGGCTCGGATTCCACAGGGTACTTTGTCGCGACAATAATAATCATTGACTGATAAAATGAGGCTCCCGTTGAATAAACGGGAGCCTCCGCTTTGAGCTGAAAGTAAGAAAACCTATATCTCGATATTTTTAAATTCATTAATAGTATAAATATTTTTGCCGCCGTGCTTTGACTTATACAGCAGAGTGTCAGCGGCTTTGTAAAGCTGCTCGTAAAGCGGGCGGACGCTGTCAGAACCCACGATCACGATCCCCATGCTCACGCCCAGCCGCACTCCGAACGACTCGTTCAAAATGTCACAGATCTTCAGCACGTTTTCGGCCTTCTGCTCAATAACGCTTTTTTCGCCGATATTTCTGAGCAGAACAAAAAATTCGTCTCCGCCGATGCGGCTTACGATATCGTCCGAACGGAACGCCCGCTTGAGCTCGCGTCCGAAGGCGGCCAGCACCTTGTCGCCCTGTATGTGTCCGTAAACATCATTTACCGCCTTGAAGTCGTCAAGGTCGAGCATCATCGCGGTGTAGGCTTCCTCGGCGCCCGCGGAGCGCATATAACTCAGGCAGTTATATTCTCCGGAACGCTTGTTGAGCAGTGAGGTCAGCGTGTCGGTGCTGCTGAGCTCATAGAGCTCTTTCTGAGCCGCGAAATCCCTCATGCGCATGTGATACACAAAATACGAGGTCAGCCACGAAAGCAGGACCGACGCGATCGTCGTAACCGCGTCAAGAGACGCCGGAAGCGGCGGCTTGAATCTGTATGAAAGGAACACAAACAGCAGGCTCATCACGGCGGTGAGCATATCCATGACCACCGGCCGCACCACAAACACTACGGGCAGAATTATAATAAGCATCGAAAAAAATATTTCCGGGTTGTCCGGCTGCGGAAAAACGCTGATAATTATTGTTCCGCCCAGGACCAGCACACACATCAGCGTACACATTGAGCGCACAACCGCGGAACCGATCTTTTTAAGTCTTAACGCGAAAGCCGCGAACAAAATGAAAACAGCAAAGATCGGGTAAAACACAAAATAAACCGGCTGCGGGCGCCAGCCGTTTATTATTACCGGCGACAGCATTATCAACACGGTTGTGAGGACGGTTCCCGCTATAGCCGAAAAAAGCATATAGATCAAATTCGTCCGCGTCTTGCTTTCGGCGTACGCTCTGAAATGCTCGGAGCGCATTTTGAAGCCCTCTTTTAAGTCTTTTATAAAATAATTCAATTTTTGCATATCTTATTCTCCTTGGCGGATCAGCCGCCTTTATATTTTAATATCTTATGGTCTTAAAGTCAAGATTTTTTTGGTATTGCATATTTAAACAAATTATGTTATAATAAACAGAGATATGTATTAATATTGGCAAGGAGCATAAAACATGAGAGACACAATTGAAATTTTAGGTGTGAATATCGACCGGATAACGGCGGACTACGCTCTCAGAAAAGCGGAGCAAATGGTGCGCCGGCCGGGGCTTTCGATGATCTTCACTCCAAATCCGGAAATTGTTATGGCGGCGTATGAGGATCAGGGGTTCAGAGATATACTCAATTCCGCCGATATGTGCACTCCGGACGGTATAGGCGTTGTGTACGCCGCCAAAATGCTCGGCACACCGGTGCCGGAACGAGTGCCGGGATTCGACCTGACCTGCGGCCTTTTGGAAAGTATCAGAAAAACCGGCGAGGGCGTGTTCCTTTTCGGAGCGAAGCCCGGAGTGGCCGAACTGGCCGCCGATAACCTCAAAGACAAGTATCCGGGCCTTATTGTTTCGGGTGTGCATGACGGATACTTTTCGGATGACGAGAACGACGAGATAATCACCCAAATCAACGACTCGGGCGCGAAGCTTTTGCTTGTGTGCCTGGGCGCGCCCAAGCAGGAGAAATGGATATACGAGAACAGAAATAAACTGAGCGGCATAAACCTCTGCATGGGCGTGGGCGGAGCTCTTGACGTGTTCGCGGGCGTGGTCAAGCGGGCGCCCGACGTGTTCATAAAGCTCAACCTCGAATGGTTTTACAGATTTTGCAAAAATCCCAGCAGACTGGGAAGGTTCGCCGCTCTGCCGCGCTTCATGCTGACGGTTAAAAAGAACGGCAAAAAACGGTAATATCCCCGCGCACTGCGCGCGGATTGTAAAAGGAGAAAGGATCATAAAATATGTTGTACTTATTTTTAGCGGACGGATTTGAAGAAACCGAGGCGATAGCCACTCTTGACGTGCTTCGCCGCGGCGGAGTTGAGACAAAAACGGTAGGCGTGGGCGGAGAATATATTCTCGGCGCACACGGTGTGACCGTGAAGGCGGACGCTTCCGAAGCGGATCTTAATAATATCGACGGCGTAATACTGCCGGGCGGAATGCCGGGCACGCTGAACCTTCAGCGGGACGAGGGTGTGATCCGTGCCATAAAATATTGTATGGACAACGGAAAGCTGGTCGCGGCCATATGCGCCGCGCCGATGATCCTCGGCGAGCTCGGCTGCCTCGACGGCAGAAAAGCCGTATGCTTCCCGGGCTTTGAGGACAGCCTCGGAGACGCCGAGATAATGAGCGACGGCGTTGTGCGCGACGGAAACATCATCACCGCCATGGGTGCAGGAAAGGCGCTGGAGTTCGGCGCGGCGATCGCGGATTATTTCGGGACCGACGGAGAGAAGATCATCAAAAAGATGATGATATGACCATGACCGAAAAACGATCGCAGCGGGCCCGCCTGAAAAGGCTGCGCGGCAGCCTGACCGAGGCGGAGATACGCGGCAAAAGCGAAAAAATAGCCGCGTTTTTGCTCGGCACCGAGGCGTTTCGGCGCGCGAGAACCGTTATGACCTACGTTTCGGTCGGCAGTGAGGTTCGAACGGATGTTATACTCGGCGAAATTTTAAACAGCGGCAGGACAGCCGCGGTCCCCCTTTGCGGAGATAACTTCCGCATGACGGCGCGCGCGGTGGGCTCCGCCGCGGATCTTGAGCCGGGCGCGTACGGCATACCCGAACCGAAAGCGGACAGCCCGATCATTGAAAAAGACAATATCGACCTTATAATCGTCCCCGGGCTGGGCTTTGACAAAAGCGGGTCCAGAATGGGCCTCGGCAAAGGATATTACGACAGATATTTAAAAGATTACCGCGGAACGTCCGTCGGTCTGTGCTTTGACGTCTGCGCGGCCGACAGGATCATCCGCGGCAAATATGATATTCCCGTCAATATGGTGATCACCGAATCGGGCGTTCACTTCGCGGGACAGAATTAACATTCGTCAATAACATATAAGCATTATGATTACGGAGGGTGCAAAAGTGGACAACAACATCAGATCCATAGAGGAGTTAGAGGCCAGAAAAGCCGCCAGGCAGGCCACAAAAGCTCTCAAGGAAAAACGGAAAAAGAAGCTTAAACGCATTATTATCTGCACGCTTATCGCGGTCATCATCGTCTCAATGCTCGGCGTCGTTATATATCAAATATACAGCGACATGAACGGAGTCGGAGGCGATGACAAGCTTTATGTGATCGACGTGCCCGCGGGCGCGGGCGCCTCGACCGTGTCAAATCTTTTGGCCAACCGCGGCATAATCAAATACGCGCCGCTGTTCAGGCTTTACGCGGGGAACCGCTACATGTTCCAGCAGGGGCGGCACTCGGTCTCGTCGTCGATGACATACAAGGAACTGCTTAACACATTCGCCAGCTACGCCGACGGCGGAGTGGGCGATCAGGTCGAGGTCGTTATCCCCGAGGGAAGCGAGCTGCACCGGATAGCGGAGATACTCGAGGAAAAGGGCCTTGTGACGGTCAGCGATTTTATGAACGAGGTTAACTACGGCCAATTCGACTATAGCTTTGTAAACGAGATCCCCAGGACCGAGAACCGTCTTGAAGGCTATCTTTATCCGGCAACATATCAGATCTTCCCCGGCACATCGCCGCACGACATTGTCACCATGATGCTTGACGCGTTCAATTCAAAGGTCATGCCGGTCTACAATGCCAGCAATACCACCGACCCGGTCGATTATGTTGTGACTATGGCGTCGGTTGTGGAGCGCGAAGCCGCGTCGGAGGATGAAATGCCGATCGTATCGTCGGTGTTCAACAACAGACTTTACGAGGGCCGAAGGCTTGAGTCGTGCGCCACCGTCCAGTATATACTCGGCGAGCGCAAGCCCGTGCTCAGCGAGGAGGACACAGAGATAGATTCTCCATACAACACATACCGAAACAAAGGCCTGCCGGTCGGCCCGATCTGCTCGCCGGGTCTCGCGGCGATACGCGCGGCGCTCTACCCCGAGCAAACGCCGTATATGTATTTCGTGGCGGCGGCCGACGGCTCGAAGAACTACTTCTCCGAGACATACGAGCAGCACGAGGAAAAGGTCCGCCGGATCCAAAACGGAGAGCCCGTGACCGACACCGCGCCCGAAACAGCCGGTACCGAACAGGATTAAAAACGGAGATGAATAAAATCCGCCATGATTGACGACAGTATTAACCATGAATATATAATAAGATATATCAGGGACGTTCTTCCGAAAAGCGATGGTCTTTTAAAGGAGCTTGAGGATTTCGCCGCGGCGAACGACGTTCCGGTGTCTCAGCCCGAGACGATAAAGCTGATCGAGATCCTCATCCGCCTGAGCGGAGCCGAACGCATACTTGAGATAGGCGCCGCCATAGGCTACTCGGCCGTGAGAATGGCGGGCGTCAGCGGCGGGATCACGGTTGACACGATCGAGATCGACCGCAAGGCCGCGGACTATGCCGAAAAGGTGTTCGAGCGCGCCGGACTTTCCGACAGAATAACCCTGCACCGCGGAAACGCGGGAGACATTCTGCCCCGCCTCCGCGGCGAGGGCAGACGCTTTGATCTCATATTTGTCGATGCGGCAAAGGCGCAGTACGGCAGCTTTTTTGATCCGTGCTTTGAAATGCTCGTCCCCGGCGGGCTGCTGATCTCGGACAACATTTTGTATAAGGGCATGACCGCCACCGACGATCTGGTGCTTCACCGCAAGCGCACGATAGTAAAGCGTCTGAGGGAATACGTTGCGATGCTGAACAGCCGCAGCGGGCTTGACACCGCGGTGGTCCCGATTGGCGACGGCGTTGCCCTGAGCGTGAAAAAACATTTTAACGATACTAAAACGAACGGAGCATAAAAATGCTGGAAAAAACCCGCGGCGTCAGAGACGCCATACGCAATATAGACTTTTTTCTGATTATTTTAACGATAGCGGCGGCAGTTTTCGGGATCATTATGATCTCAAGCGCCGGTGGCGAAAACGCCGTGAAATACGTGATCGTTCAGAGCGCGGCGCTCGTTTTGGGCATTATCGGAGTTGTCATAATCAGTATTCTCGACTATGACTATCTGGCCGGGCTCTCAAAATATATCTATATCGCCTGCGTCGCGCTTCTTGTCCTGGTGCTTATTCCGGGCGTCGGCTCGGTGCAGAACGGCGCGCGGAGCTGGTTCAGCCTCGGCCCTGTGAGCCTGCAGCCCGCGGAGATCGTCAAGGTGGGCTTTGTTATCACTTTTTCAAAGCACCTGAGCGATGTGGGCGGCAGCCTCAACAAGCCCAAAACGCTGTGGAAAGTGCTGCTCCACCCCGCCGTTTTATGCTTCCTTATGCTGCTTCAGCCCGATTTCGGAACGGTGGTAGTTTTCGTGATGATGACCGCGGCAATGCTTTTTATGGCCAAACTTAATTGGAAATACATCCTGGGCGCGGTCCTGGCGTTTGCGGCGCTTTGTCCCGTTGCTTGGTTCTTTCTGCTTAAACCGTATCAAAAGGACAGGATCATCGCTTTGCTCAACCCCGATCTTGACCCGACAGGCAGCGGCTATCACGTTATACGCTCGCGCATAGCCGTTGGCAGCGGCAAGCTGACCGGCATGGGCCTCTATAACGGCTCCAGCCGCTACAGCAATCTGCTGCCCGAGCGGCACACCGATTTTATTTATTCGATCGTGTGCGAGGAACTGGGAATGATCGGCGCGGTGGCCGTTATCATCCTGCTGACCGCGATAATTCTGCGCTGTCTTTATATCGGTCTCAACGCCCGGAACAGCGAGGGCCTCTATATCTGCACCGGAGTCGCGGCCATGCTGGCCTTTCAGGCGTTTGAGAACATAGGCATGTGCATTGGGATCTTTCCCGTGACCGGTATCACCCTCCCGTTCTTCAGCTACGGCGGCTCGTCGCTTATGACCAACATGCTCGCCATAGGCCTCGTTCTGAACGTGAGGTACCGATACAAACGAATTAATTTTTAATAAAAAAGGAGTGACCGCGGTGTCACTCCTTTTTTATTATCCCCGCCCCGCCCCCAAAATTTGCAATTTGTGCGAGCTAAAAATAGTTTCTTTTCCGTCCGGGCGGGGCATGACGGAACCGGGTCCGGCGATCATATCAGAGCTATTTTTAGCTCGCGGATTTATTGGAGCTGTATTAATAACGCTTTTTCGACAGTCTGTGAGAGGGCGTCCTAGTCCCTAGTTACTAATCACTATTCCCTACGTTGGCGCAGCTCCTGCCGCTATGCGGCAGGACAAGTCAGAGGCCGTTCTTCGAGTAAATCGACATTGTTTACAATTTGTTCAATACTTTTTCACAAATTCTTAATCCATTTTTGAAAAAAGCGGATATAATAAGATATGTAGCAAGTCATTGTTACAGAGTTAAAACATAACTCCCTCCCTTTTAATTTTGGACCGCTTTTCCCCAAAGCGGTCATTTTTTTGCACATTAAATAAATCTTGCATTCCGCGGCGAAATATGATATAATTTTCAAAAGATCCCGCTGCCGCACGGCGGCGGAAGTGAAAGGAGAAAGAAGATGTCAACAATAAAACCCGTACGCAAAGCTGTCATACCGGTGGCGGGCTGGGGCACGCGCTTCCTGCCGGCGACCAAGGCGATGCCCAAGGAGATGCTCCCGATAGT
This sequence comes from uncultured Monoglobus sp., assembly GCA_947625055.1. GTDB lineage: Bacteria > Bacillota > Clostridia > Monoglobales > Monoglobaceae > Monoglobus. Next base: position 34,352 of record CANQMT010000021.1, read on the forward strand.
GGACACGCCCACCATACAGTATATAGTTGAAGAGGCGGTTGCCTCCGGAATAGAGCAGATCTGTCTTGTCACCGCCCACACCAAAAAGGCGATAGAGGATCATTTCGACCGTAGCCTCGAGCTTGAGGCGCTGCTTGACGCGGGCGGCAAGACCGAGTTTGCTGATCAGATCCGCGCGATAGCCGGCATGGCCGAGATCGTGGCGGTGCGCCAGAAGGAGGCCAAGGGTCTCGGACACGCGGTACTGTGCGCCGAGAGCTTCGCGGCGGGCGAGCCGATAGCGGTCCTTCTCGGCGATGACGTAGTATATAATGAAGGAACTCCGTGCCTCAAACAGCTTATCGGCGTGTATAACGAGACGGGCGGCAGCGTTTTGGGCGTTCAAACCGTGCCGCATGAAAACATCTGCAAATACGGCTGCGTTGACGGCGAGAAGATAGGCGACCGCCTCTATACCGTAAGCGATATGATCGAAAAGCCGGCTCCGGAGGACGCGCCCACCGACGTCGGAGTGCTGGGCCGATACGTGATAACCCCGGGCATATTTGAAAAGCTGAAGGCGACAAAGCCGGGCGCGGGCGGCGAGATACAGCTTACCGACGCGCTCAGGGCGCTGGCGAAGGACGAGAAGATGTACGCGTATGATTTTGAGGGCAGACGCTATGACGTGGGCGACCGCCTCGGATTTTTAGAGGCTACGGTCGAGTACGCCCTCCGCCGCGAGGATCTCGCCGCCCCGTTCAAAACCTACCTGAAAAGCATATTGAATTAGCACCCTCGGGCGGCATGTGGGCATGCCGCCCTACACCGTAGGGGCGGATATTATCCGCCCGCTTCTGCCTCGCCCCTTGGGGAGAGGTGTCAGGCGCAGCCTGACGGAGAGGGGTTCCTAATCACTATTCGCTAATAACTAATCCCTATGTTCAAACAACTGATAACACTATCCAAAACCGATTTCAAATCCCGTTACGCGGGCCATACAATGGGCGCGCTGTGGGCGCTGGCGTATCCGGCGGCCACGGTGTTGCTTTATTTTATTGTGTTCAAAATAATACTCAAGACCGGCCCGATCGACGGCTCGCCGTATCTTTTGTGGCTTGTTTCGGCGCTCGCGCCGTATCTGTTCATAAGCGAGGCGGTCTCCGCGGCGGCCTCGAGCTTCCCCGACTACGCCTACATCGCGAAGAAATCGCGTCTGAGCCTGGGTCTGCTTCCGGCGGCTCGGGTGTTGTCGTGTCTGGCGGTGCATGGGGTGTTCCTTGCTGCGCTCGCGGTGATCAAGCACAGTCCCGCGCTGTCCGATCTGCTTTTGGCTGCGTGCGTGGCGGCGGAGCTTGCTTTCGCGCTGGCGGCGGGTTATCTTCTCGCGCTGCTGACGGTATTTTTCCGCGACATAAAAAGCCTGCTGCCGATCCTGACGCAGATCGGTTTTTGGCTGACCCCGATCTTCTGGGACGCGTCAGCCGCGCCCGAGCCGTTCCGAACGCTGCTTCGGGCGGTGAATCCGTGCGGGTGCATGGCGGAGTGTTTCCGGTCGGTGCTGTGCGGCGGCGGTGTGCCTTTGTGGTATATCGTATATTTTTCCGTTATTACAATAATTATAGGCGTAATTTCGACATGGCTATTTCGTTGTATTAAACATAGAATTATAGACTTCTTTTAAAAAAACTGTTTTTTTTATTACAAAAGTATTGCAATTTTAGATTTAATATGGTATTATAGTACATAGCAAAATATCTTAAAATAGGTTTTTGTGTACAGATTTACGTATATATTGTAGCTTCGCGAACATACACATACAAGCGATAGTGTTTGTTGTGTGTTTTTCTCGACTTTACATGCGCGGCCCCCAAATTCGTAGGGGCGGATATTATCCGCCCGGCTCGCCCCAAAATTTGTAGGGGCGGATATTATCCGCCCGGCTCGCCACTTGGGGAGAGCTGTCTGCGGTCGGAGCCGCGAAGCGGGTGCGGGGCACAAGCGTATTTCGTTTTCTCGGATAAACGAGGCCACAAATCATTAACGTGAGCGGACATGCGCGGCCCTCGACGTCCCGCCTCTCCCCCAAATTCGTAGGGGACGGCGCCCTCGACGTCCCGGCTCGCCCCAAAATTTGTAGGGGCGGATATTATCCGCCCGGCTCGCCCCTTGGGGAGAGCTGTCTGCGGTCGGAGCCGCGAAGCGGGTGCGGGGCACAAGCGTATTCCGTTTTCTCGGATAAGCGAGGCCACAAATCATTAACGTGAGCGGAAATGTGCGGCCGGAGCCGCCCGCAGGCGGTAAGGAAACAAAAACATTAACAAAGCAAAAAAAATAAAAATAAAATAGAAGCCTCAGGCTTCAACAAAACTTTCAAGGAGGGTTTCTGTATGAGAAACTTAAAAAGAACCTTGGCCTCAATTCTGGCCATCGCTATGGTTCTGACCACGTTCGGCATACCCGTTGTAATGGCGGCGAACTTCAGTGACACAAGCGGTCACTGGGCGGAAACGTATATCGACACATGGACTGGCTATGGCGTAATTCAGGGCGACGGCGACGGTACATTCAGACCCGACGACGCCATTACCCGCGCGGAAGTTGCGCAGGTAACACAGAATGTTATCGGCTATGTTACCACAGCCGGTAACTCGTTCACGGATGTGGACACCTCGGCATGGTATGCCGACGCGGTCCTCAAGCTTGTTGCGGCAGGCACACTCACCGGTAACGGCGACGGAACAATGGCTCCGAACGCTTACATGACCCGTGAGGAAGCCATGACAATGCTCGCGAGAGCGTATGGTCTCACACCCGAGAACACACAGGCAGGCATCACTCAGTATTCCGATTACACATCGGTTTCTGACTATGCTACAGGCTACATAGGTGCCATGACGGCTGCCGGTTATGTAAACGGTTATGAGGACGGAACTATCAGACCTCAGGCCAACGTTTCCAGAGCCGAGTTCGTAAAGATGCTTGACAACATGATCAAGATGTACATCACGGCTCCCGGCACATACGGCCCGCTTTACGCAGGCACGGGTATCGTAATGATCAAGACCGGCGGCGTTACGCTGAACGGTGTAGTTGCCAAGGGCATCGTAGTATCGCCTCAGGTAAGCGGCTCGGTTGATCTTTCGACCTCGCAGTATGATTATGTAAAGAATCTGTCAACATCTGCAAGCGTTACGGGCGCCAACACCTCAAACGGTGATGACAACAGCATCATCTGGGGCGGCATATACGGCGGCAGCAGCGGCAGCAGCTCAAGCGGCTATCGTCCTCCTTCAACCACGAGAAGACCTTCTTCCACGAATCCGCCTACTTCCGTTAAGCTTCCCGATGAGAAGTATGACGCGGGCAAGGGCGGCAGCGTAGAGGTTGAACTCAACGCGAGCGCTAAGTCTGTATCCGTAACCTTAGACGGCAAGGAACTGAGCACTGATTCTTACACCTACAAAGACGGAAAAGTTACTTTTGATGAGAAATATCTGAAAGAGCTGGCTAACGGTGACTATAACTTCCGCATCACGGATGATCAGGGTAGGGTTTATAACGTTACGATCACGGTTTCAAATTCTACTGTTCCCACAGCGGCTCCCGGTGAGACAACAGCTCCCGGTCCCGATGAGACAACAGCTCCCGGCCCCGACGAGACAACAGCTCCCGGTGAGACGACTGCTCCCGGCGAGACAACACCTCCCGCTGCTGACATGCACAAGGCTCATCTGTATGATGAAGGCCAGGGCGGTAAACTCGTTACAATTTCCGAGCCCACAAACGCTCCTGAAGAGCCCACAAACGCTCCCGAAGAGCCCACAAACGCTCCCGAAGAGCCCACACAGGCTCCCGCAGAGGCTACAAACGCTCCCGCAGAGCCCACACAGGCTCCCGCAGAGGCTACAAACGCTCCCGATAATCCTCCCGTAAGCGGTGACGCTGCAACATGGACGTTTGAAAACGCTCCCGCAGGCAAAATGCTCACAAATAAGGACAATAAGGATAAAGAGTGGTACACCGGCACGGTAGATCTCGGCAACGGTCTGGTATGCATATCCGGTGACACGATTGACGAAACCAAGCAGGAATACAACAAGTCTTTCGAGGTTGACAGAACCGGAAAGACAAAGTTTGGCGATGAGGAAGTAGTAGGCTCACTGAAGTTCGGCGGCAAGACCGACGACGGCAAGACCTACAGAGTATTGAAGTACACACCTGCGGCTGACGGTACGCTGACGCTTTATGTAAAGCACGGCAGCTCGTCAAAGCCGAATACCGACATTCGCTCGGCGATCGTAACGCAGGACGGTACAGACACAAAGATAGAGACAATAGGCACGGATGATCCTAACGTTAAGAAGGACGTAACAGTAAAGGGCGGTTCAGAGGTTGTTATCTGGTGCGACAACAACGTTGCGCTTGCCAAGCTCGTATACTCTCCCGCTACAGCGGCTGCGGTAGCTGATCCCGACACAGGCGCGTTCAACTTTGGTGAGGACACTGCCAATGATAAGGACGGTCTCCTGAGTAAGCTCGTTAAGGCCGGCGATCCCGCGACAGACGACACTGTTGTATACAAGGTTGTTTGGGACGATGGATATGAAGGCGGATCCTTGGATGAACCCGCTATATCATATGATTTGTTTATAGACGGCGGCAACTTCGCTTACTTTGATTCCAAGGGCGATGACAAGTTCACCGGCGCCAGAGATACGGAAACCGGTTACAAGCCCGCAGATATCAAGATCGAAGGCTCTATCTACAGCCGCGGCGGCCAGGTAGGCGACTCCGAAGCGGACGTATACGGCGCGTTCGGCGTAGTTATGCCTTATGACGTTGGTTATGTTACGTTCGTATGCGGCGAAGGCAAAGCTTGCGCCGGCACACACGTTTATGCCAAGATAGGCTTCTCGGGCGAGACGATCGACCTCGGTCTGATTGACGATCTTGTTGCTGACGCTATCGCTCAGAATGGCGGCGAAGGCGGCATAGCTTACGCGTTCGTTCCCGTTAAGCTTGACGTTCCGATCGCAAAGGATACCCGCGTATTCCTGTGGATGGGCGACGGCAGCCCCGGCGCTTCGCTCCCCTCGCAGGTAATTATCGAGAAGGCGGATCCGAGCGTAACGGCCGCTCCTCAGGTAACTGCTGTTCCCGACCTTACATCAAGGGTTACACCCGAAGTACAGTCGGGTAAAGAAGCGGATCCCGATCCCGTTTATTCAAAAGATCAGAAGCTCACGGTTGATCCTCTTCCCGCCGGTTCCGATAAGGACGGCAAAGCTACAACTTGGACCGTTAAGGGTCTCGTTTCCGCGGGCAACAACGCTTACGGCCCCGAATACGGCAAAGTTTCCGCTGATCAGGCTCCCGTTATGGGTTCCGCTATCAAGATCAACGTAACAGAGGCCGGCTCCGTTAACGTTATTATGGAAGTTGGCGCTCCGAGCAAAAGCGGCGACAACAGACACGCATATGTTCTCAGCTTCCCCGAGGGTCAGACCACCGGCGGTACGCAGGTGCTCGACTTTGAGAACACAACGGGCAATAAGATGACAACTAAGGATGAGATCACGTTTAACGCGGTTCCCGGATTTGACTACTATGTATATGTAGACGGTTCAAAGGCAGGCTTTGGCGAGATCACGTTCGCATCCGGCGCGTCGGCTCCCACAGAGACAGGCGCACCCGCTCCGACAGGCGCACCCGCTCCGACAAATGCTCCCGCGACAGCGGCTCCCACAACGGCTCCCACAACAGAGCCCGCGAAGCCGACGGATGCTCCCGCGACAGCAGCTCCGACAAATGTTCCCGCGACTGCGGCTCCCGAGCATAAGTGCAATGGCGAGCTCGAAGCGACAGACGGCACAGTCATCGGCGTAGAGGCTCCTTCGGGCCGTGAGATCGACGTAATGACGGTTACGATGACAGGAACTAACGAGGAAGTTAAAGTTGATAACAACACATTTGTAATGCCTCACGGCGACGTTGATGTACATGTTACATACAAGGTGATCGGCGGTATAATTACACCCGAGCCGACAGCCACAACACAGCCTGTTGAGACAACAACTCCTGTTGAGACAACTCAGCCCTCAACAACTCCTGTTGAGACAACTCAGCCTTCAACAACTCCTGTTGAGACAACTCAGCCCTCAACAACTCCTGTTGAGACAACTCAGCCTTCAACAACTCCTGTTGAGACAACAAAGCCCGCTGATGAGTACACTGTAACTCTCCACGGCGAAGGCGATATCGCAATTGTAACTCCCGAGCCCACACAGGCGCCCGATGAGCCCACACAGGCTCCCGACGAGCCCACACAGGCTCCCGATGAGCCCACACAGGCTCCCGCGACAACTCCCGGAACAGACACACCCGGCGAGCCCACAGGCAATGAGTGGACAATTGATGCTGCAAAGACAACCTATGAAAATAACGCTGTTCTCGTATCTAATGATGATGTAGAGATCACTCTTGCCGATACGCCTACGAGTGACACGGTTTCCGCGATCACCGCTTCAAACGGTAAGGACAAGAGTATTGCTGATGCCGACTTCACTATCAACGGCAAGACGTTTACGGCTGCTCCCAACGGCGCATCTTCCGTATTCGGAATCAACCTCGCCGGCGAATTTACAGCAGACGGCGCTTGGAGCGTTCCTTCCAACCGCGCAGGTTATACCTATATCAAGGTTAACGTAAAGAACGCGGGTACTTTCAACGCCGCCGTTACCATGGGTAAGGCAAGCGATCCGGCTAAGCCCAGAACCGTTGGTATTTATCCCGCGGATTCTAACGAGGCTGTTGCCACCGCGGAAAACGCTGATACAGCTAACCCGAAGGTTGCTCAGCTTACGGCTGAACTTCAGCCCGGCAGCTATGTTGTTGCAATTCAGGGTTCCGGCGATTCAAGATTTATCGCCTGCAACTTTGTAACAGGCACAGCCGCGGCTGCTGCTGCCAACGACAAGACTTGGGACTTCGGTTCCGAAGCTTGGGCTGATTTCACAAAGGATAATACTTCAAAAATGGATCCCGCTTCAACAGCAGAACCCCCCAAAGGAGTTTACGTTGCGGCAGAAACCGAGTATGACGGTATTGTTCTCATGGGCAGCGACAGCAAGACAATTTCGGTAGGCCAAGACACAAGTGATAAAGAAGACAAGATTAATGGTGGCAAACCTTATCTGAACCTCGGCGGAGGCGGCTCATTCTACTTTAAGTATACCGCTCCGGCTGCAGGAACAGTAAGCTTCACAATTCGTTCGTCCGGCGCTGCAACCAAGGGCGGCAGCAAAGAAGACAAGGACGATTTCAGATACGTTGCTGTCAAAGCCGGTGCAAACGCTGTTGAAAAGAAGACATATTGCTCGGCTGAGTCTGTTGAAGCGACATATGAATACACGCTTGCGGCAGGCGAGACAATTCAGGTAGGCGGAACTATTGACGAGCAGAAGTCGTCTAATGGTTATTACCTCCTTGCTCTCAGCTTCACAGAAGACGGCGGCACAACTCCTTCGGAGACAAACGCTCCCACAGAGACAAATGCTCCTGCGGAGACAAACGCTCCCGCAGAGACAAACGCTCCTGCCGAGACAAATGCTCCCGCGGAGACAAATGCTCCCGCAGAGACAAATGCTCCTTCGGAGACAGTTAAAACCGCAACGGCCAAGCCCGGCGACACCGTAACGATCGTTCCCGTTGATGGCAAGACCGTTAAGGATATCACGGTAAACGAAGGCGGCGTAGCTCTTGATGAGAACAGATCATTCGTAATGCCCGCTAACGATGTTGACATAACGATCACCTATGAAGACGGCGGAGTAACGCCTCCCGGCCCCGATGAGACTCAGAACCCCGTTGAGACAACTCAGCCCTCGACCGAGCCCGTTGAGACAACTCAGCCCTCGACCGAGCCCGTTGAGACAACTCAGCCCTCAACACAGCCTGTTGAGACAACTCAGCCCTCGACTGAGCCGACAAGACCCTATGCAAAAACAGAGGTATTTAACTTCAGCGGCAACACAGAGGGTAATGGTATAATTGATAACAAGGAACCCGCTGCCGAAGATTATCAACTGCAGGACGGAGCTATCGTTATCTCAAAGAACGTTGTTTTCCACAACGATCATGGTTTGAATATGCCTGACGGAGACAGCATCTCAATCAATGTAGCCGGTGATACAACGATTTATATCGGAACATGCTCATATACAAATGAGGCGACAGTTACCCTTAAGGGAAGTGACGGTGAAACGATTACTTCGGAAAAACTTCTTGGTTCGCAGCAGAAGGGTGCTGACGGCAACAATGGTACACAGGGATGCTATAAGGGCGATAAAACACAGAAAATCGCTCTTAAGTACGAAGGCGGTCCTGATGTATTAACGCTCAGCTTTGCAAGAGTAAATAACGGCGGTATATACTTCCCCGCTCTTGAGATTGAGACAGTAGAAGCTCCCGCAGAGCCCACAGATGCTCCTGCGACAGATGCTCCGACGGCGACACCGACAACGGCTCCGACTGCAACACCGACAACCGAGCCTACAGAGGCTCCGACGGCAGAACCTTCAATTGACGCGTCCGACTGGACGGCTGGCGACAAAGTTCCTGCTGAAGGTTACACTTTGACGGCAAACGCTGAAAGCGGTTACACGTTTGATGTGGCGGCAGGAAAGAGCGTTGATGGAGCAATGTATACACTCGATTTAAGCGATAAAGTTGCCGATACAACTTATGATGATATCGAGACTATAACATTCAGCTTCAAGTTCTTGACCGACTCTGCTAATCTTCCCAATTCTGACGGATATATTGATTTGTCAACATCCGGAAAATATGAATATAATGCAGAACCTTCAAGACTTATCCGTTACAACATTTACAAAGGCTGGGATCAGTTCAACTATTTTGGTGCAGGAACAGAAAGAGTTAATGGCGGTTTGAAGTTTACTGACAATGCTGATCAGTGGTACACCCTTACCACAACTATTGATCTTAAGGCAAAGACTGCCACAACAAAGACAGAAGTTAACGGCAAGAGTGATACATATACGATTACCGCTGAGAACTTTGCCACAGAGTTAACAGACGGCAAGCTTTATCTCACTGTAATGCCCACAAGAACAACCGAGGACGCTAACAATGTTAAGTTCTCTATCAAGGATATTGATGTGAAGATAGAAAAGGCCGAGACTCCCGTAGAGCCCACAGAGGCTCCTGCAACAGAGGTTCCTGCGACACAGGCTCCTGCGACACAGGCACCTGCAACAGAAGCTCCGACGGCAACACCGACAACGGCTCCCACAGCAGAGCCCACAAAGGCTCCAGCCTCAAAGTCAAAGACTTGGGATTTCAAAGGCGAAGCTTGGACAGGTTATAAGCTTTCGTTAAGCACTACTGAAGCTACAACTGATACTCATGATGAGTTAACGGTAGGAACCATCAAGGAGGTAGGCGCTAATAGTGATGGATCACCAAAGACGATAGAACCGCATAAGAATGGATTCTTGAATCTTGGCGCATCCGGTGCTTGCTACATTGAGTATAAAATGCCGGCTGATGGTACATTCAAAGTTTCGGTTGCGTCATCTAAGAACGGAAGTGAAAAAGGCGGTGACGCCAGAACAATTGAGATTTCCAAAAACGGCAAGCAGATTCAAGCCGACGGAACAGAGTTTGCAGCTGATGCAAAAGATAAGACAATAGTTTACACCAGCGCTGAGTATATAGCGTATACTCCGGTTCCCTATTCTTTCGCTGTAAAGGAAGGCGATACGATAAGAGTAAAGGGTGGTTCAAACGGTTATTGCCTCATGGCGTTGTCGTTTGTAGACGCTGCTGACGCTGCCGAGTAAAATTCAAAAAACAAGGCCCCAACCCGGCCAAATAAAAAAACAGGCTCCCCTCGGGGAGCCTGTTTTTTCGCCCAAACCGCCCCATTGCCCATTCTGCCTCACCCCAATCCGTAGGGGACGGCTGCGGCCGGAGCCGCGCAGCGGGTGCGGGGCACAATTGTATTCCGCTTTCTCGGATAAACGAGGCCACAAATCATTAACATTTGCCGGTATGGCCCTCGACGTCCCGCCTCTTCCCCCCCCAATCCGTAGGGGACGGCTGCGGCCGGAGCCGCGAAGCGGGTGCGGGGCACAAGCGTATTTCGTTTTCTCGGATAAACGAGGCCACAAATCATTAACATTTGCCGGTATGGCCCTCGGCGTCCCGCCTCTTCCCCCCCCAATCCGTAGGGGACGGCGCCCTCGACGTCCCGCCCCTCCCCCAATCCGTAGGGGACGGCGCCCTCGACGTCCCGCCTCGCCCCCAATTCGTAGGGGACGGCGCCCTCGACGTCCCACGGGCGGCATGTGGGCATGCCGCCCTACACCGTAGGGGCGGATATTATCCGCCCGCTTTGCCTCGCCCCCTACGTTCGTAGGGGACGGCGCCCTCGACGTCCCGCCTCGCCCCCAATTCGTAGGGGACGGCGCCCTCGACGTCCCGCCGGGCGGATATTATCCGCCCGCCCCGCCTCTCTCCCACAATCCGTAGGGGACGGCGCCCTCGACGTCCCGCCTCGCCCCTTGGGGAGAGGTGGATTTCCGCCGAATGGCGGAAAGACGGAGAGGGGTCAACATAGCGATTAGGGATTAGCAAATAGTAAATAGAGCGGGCGGCAAAAACCTTTTGCCGCAGGTGCGGCCACAAAAAACCTTGACAAAAATCAAAAAACAATATATAATATAAATACGAAAGGGAACCGCAAAAGCGATCCCCGATTGCGCAAAAGGGAACCGTTAAACGGTTAGCCAAAGTAAGAGTCAAAGAATATGACCGCAACTTTAGCAGGGGGCGGTCATATTGCTTTTATGCCCCCCATTTTGAAAAACAAAATTCCCCTTTGCCGCTTGACAAAGGGGAAAATAAATGCTATAATAAATTTAACAAAAGGCACCGCAAACGCGGTTACAGCCTTGAAAGTATTACATGAAATATGTAACCGTTCTCAGCCGAGGGCGGTTACACTGTTTTTATCGTGAATAGCACGAGAAACAATATTGTCAGAAATATAATTCTAATCAACTGCTTCACAGCCCTGCCTCCTTTCATAAAGACTCTTGAGTTAAATCAAAAATCACATGGAGGAAGTCACCTCCCTTCTTTAAAAAGATAGGGAAGGCCGTAACCGCTCTACTTTACCCGATATTAAACTTATCAAGCATCCACTCAAATTATACCACACCCCGACAAAATTTTCAACTTACAAATTCGTTACGCGATACGGATATTCACCGCAAAAGGTTTTTGCAATGAAATGATTGCCCAAAGCCCATATTCCGCCCTGCCAAGCCGCGGGCGGCAACGAGGCAAAAACCTTTTGCCGCAGGTGCGGCCACACGTCAATCTAATTTATTAACAAAGTTGTAACATTGATCAAAGCAAGGAAAAAGTGCAGAAATTCAGTGAGGTT
>CANQMT010000022.1 GCA_947625055.1 uncultured Monoglobus sp.
TTAAAAAAACTCTTGAAATAACTATATTTCTGTGATAATATAATACTCGTAATTTTGTTTTTAAGTTGTTTACTTAATAATTTATGGTTATTATTCAACGTATTTTTTAATTTAAACCAACACACCCTCGGATCAATAATTATATAACAAAAATGGGGCTTTATTTCCTATAACCCTATATTGAAAATTTAATCAATTAAGCACAAAATCGAAATCATCAATCGCAAAATCTATCAGGAGCACAACTCTTTTTATGCGAAGCGCAGACTTTGATAAAAAATTAACAAAACCATGAATACAAACAGACAAAACTTAGTAAAATATTAATATTGTAAATAATTTTATTGTGTGTTATTATTTTAACATAGATTGTTAAATAATTATCAATTAAGATTACAGAAAGGAACTGATAGCATGAAAGAGTATTTGGTTGACAGCGTTGAGACGCTTGAAAAACGGCTCCGCGAGGTAAGGATGGCGCAGCGCGAGTTCGCGTCGTTCTCTCAGGAGCGCGTCGACAAAATCTTCAAGGCTGCGGCGATCGCGGCGAATATGGCGCGGATACCGCTCGCGAAGATGGCTGTTGAGGAAACCGGCATGGGCGTTGTTGAGGACAAGGTGATAAAGAACAACTACGCCTCGGAGTACATCTACAACAAGTACAAAAACGAAAAGACGTGCGGAGTTATCGAGGAAGACAAGGCGTTCGGGATCAAGAAAATAGCCGAGCCTATCGGGGTTCTGGCGGCGGTCATTCCCACGACGAACCCCACCTCCACCGCTATTTTTAAAACGCTTATCGCATTAAAAACGCGAAACGGCATCGTTATCAGTCCTCACCCGAGAGCGAAAAAGTCAACGATCGAAGCGGCGAGGATCGTGCTTGAGGCGGCGGTAAAGGCCGGAGCGCCCGGGAATATCATCGGCTGGATCGACGTTCCGTCGCTTGAGATGACCAACCTCATCATGCGCGAGGCGGACTGCATTCTGGCCACGGGCGGCCCCGGAATGGTCAGCGCGGCGTATTCATCGGGAAAGCCTGCGATCGGCGTGGGCGCGGGCAACACCCCCGCGATCATAGACGAGAGCGCGGACATTCTGCTTGCGGTCAACTCTATCATTCATTCAAAGTCGTTCGACAACGGAATGATATGCGCCTCGGAGCAGAGCGTTATCGTTGACAAAAAAATATATCAAAAGGTCAGAAAAGAATTCGAGTACCGCGGCTGTTATTTTTTAAAGCCCGATGAGATCGACAAGGTGCGCAAAACGATCATCATAAACGGCGCGCTCAACGCGAAGATCGTGGGCCAGAAGCCCGTGACTATCGCGCGGCTCGCGGGAATTGAGATCCCCGAATCGACCCGCGTAATGATAGGCGAGGTCGAGAGCGTTGATCTGTCCGAGGAGTTCGCGCACGAAAAGCTGTCGCCCGTGCTCGCCATGTACAAATCAAATGATTTTGACGACGCGCTTGACAAGGCCGAACAGCTCATCGCCGACGGCGGCTACGGCCACACCTCTTCTGTTTACCTCGACACGGTGACGGAGCGGGAAAAGCTTAGCAAATTCGGCGAGAGAATGAAAACCTGCCGCATACTTGTGAACACGCCCTCGTCACACGGCGGCATCGGAGACCTTTATAACTTCAAGCTCAATCCGTCGCTGACTCTGGGCTGCGGCTCATGGGGCGGCAACTCGGTGTCCGAAAACGTCGGCGTGAAGCACCTTATCAACATAAAGACTGTCGCTGAGAGGAGAGAAAACATGCTGTGGTTCAGAACGCCCGAAAAGGTGTATATCAAAAAAGGCTGTCTGCCGGTCGCGCTCGAGGAGCTTAAAACCGTTATGGACAAAAAGAAAGCGTTCATCGTGACAGACGAATTTTTGTATAAAAACGGATATTCAAAAGCGATAACCGACAAGCTTGACGAAATGGGCATCACGCACACAACGTTCTTTAACGTCGCGCCCGACCCGTCTCTCGCGTCCGCCAAGGAGGGCGCCGAGGCAATGCGCGCGTTTGAGCCCGATGTGATAATCGCGCTGGGCGGCGGCTCCGCGATGGACGCGGGCAAGATAATGTGGGTGCTGTATGAACATCCAGAGGCTGATTTCATGGATATGGCCATGCGCTTTATCGACATAAGAAAGCGCGTTTATACCTTCCCGCGCATGGGAGAGAAGGCCGACTTTATCGCCGTGCCCACCTCGGCCGGAACCGGCTCGGAGGTGACGCCGTTCGCGGTCATCACCGATGAAAAGACCGGAATAAAATATCCCCTCGCCGACTATGAACTGATGCCAGACATGGCGATAGTCGACGCCGACCTGATGATGAATATGCCTAAGGGGCTGACTTCCGCGTCCGGAATTGACGCGTTGACTCACGCGCTTGAGGCGTATGCTTCAGTTATGGCGACCGAGTTTACCGACGGCATAGCGCTAAAGGCGATACAGACGATATTCGAGTATCTGCCTGCGGCTTACGCCGAGGGTGCCGAGAACCCGAAAGCGAGAGAAAAAATGGCCCATGCCTCTTGCATGGCGGGCATGGCGTTCGCGAACGCGTTCCTCGGTGTGTGCCACTCTTTGGCGCACAAGCTGGGTGCGTACCACCACATTCCGCACGGCGTCGCCAACGCGCTGCTGATCTGCGACGTTATGAGATACAACGCGGCCGAAGCCCCGCAGAAAATGGGAACCTTCCCGCAGTACGATCACCCTCACGCTCTCGCGAGATACGCCGAGATCGCCGACTTCCTGCATCTGGGCGGCAAGACCGACGAGGAGAAGCTTGAAAATCTCATCGCGAAGATCGAGGAGCTTAAAGAGGCGGTCGGCATAAAGAAAACGATCCGCGACTACGAAGTTGAGGAGGATAAGTTCCTCGAAACTCTCGACGAGATGACAGAGATGGCGTTTGACGATCAGTGCACAGGCGCGAACCCGCGCTATCCGCTGATGAGCGAGCTCAAGGAACTGTACAAAGGCGCATATTACGGAAAGGAGAATTAAGATGAACTTAAATAATATTATCGCGACAAGACCCGACAAAACCGTGTACCGCGACGGCGACGCGGCGATCAAAGTGTTTGCCGAAAACTACAAAACCGCGGACGTGCTGAACGAGGCGCTCAACACCGCCCGTATCGAGGAAACCGGCTTGAACATACCTAAGATCCGCGAAGTCACCAAGATCGACGGCAAGTGGGCTATCATCACAGATTTTATCGAGGGCGAAACTCTCGCGTCGCTCATGGAAAAGGATCCGGGCAAAGAGGACGAGTACCTTGATCTATTTGTTGACACTCAGCTTGAGATACAGAACAAGTCATGCCCGCTGCTTAATAAGATTCACGACAAGATGAACAGAAAAATCTCGGAGAGCGACCTGGACGCGACGACGAGATACGAGCTTCACACGCGCCTGAACGGTATGAAAAAGCACACAAAAGTCCTGCACGGCGACTATAACCCGTCGAACGTGATAATCACAAAGGACGGAACACCGTATATCCTCGACTGGTCGCACGCGACGCAGGGCAATGCCTCAGAGGATGTCGCGCGGACGTATCTGCTGTTTAAGCTTGAGAAAAAAGACGCGCTGGCAGAAAAGTATATCAAGCTGTTCTGCAAAAAGTCGGACACGGCGCTGCAGTACGTTCAGTCATGGCTGCCGATCGTCGCAGCCTCGCAGCTTGTGAAGAACAAGCCCGAGGAAAGAGAATTCCTTGAAAGCTGGATCAACGTCGTCGACTACGAGTAAAAACACATCGGTCGGCGCAAAAACTCTTTATTGATACCGATATTGACCAATTCATAAATTTGGTGTATAATATAGGCATGAATATTATTGTTTTATCCGACACGCACGGGCTTTTAAGATCCGAGGCAAAAAGACTGCTCAAAGCCGCCGACGCGGTGATCCACGCCGGCGACTTTGGCGCTGAAAAGAATTACAACGAGATCAAGGCGGCTGCGAGACCCGGCGCGCCTTTTTTCGCTGTGCGGGGAAACAATGACGGATGGTCAAAAAATCTTCCCGAAACTCTTGAGTTCACGCTGGAGGGGGTAAGATTTTTCCTAATTCATAACAAACGCGGCATTCCCAAAAACATCAGCGCCGACATAATAATTTTCGGCCACAGCCACAAGTATTTTAGCGATACGTCGGGCGGGATACTCCGCCTTAATCCCGGCAGCTTCGGCAAAAAACGCTTCAATCTGCCGATCACTATGGCGGAGCTTAAAATCGACAGCGGCGAATTCTCGGTCAGAAAGATCGATATAACCGACACCGCGGAAATCACGAAGATGCCCAAAGATCTGTCCAAGGCCGTGAATGAGATCGTAAGGCGCGCCGACCGCGGCGAAAGCGCCGACAGGATCGCCAAAAAACTCGGGCTTGACCCGACTTTCGCGGCGCAGGTGATCCGCATGAAAGTGACCCACCCCGGCATCGACACGGACGGTATCATAGATCGGATAACTCAAAAATAAAATAATTAAAATATAGGAGTGTTAATATGAAATGCGCAGTTATTTATTATTCTCTTTCGGGAAACACAGCAGAAACAGCAAAGGCCGTCCAAAAAAAGTTCGGCGCGGATATGTTCTTTATCGAACCGGAAAAGGCATACGGCGCTTTTATTCCTTCGGTCGCCCGCGTGGTAAAAGAAAAGCTGACAAAAAAAGAGCCCGCTCCCAAAACAGAGCCGGCAGATTTTTCCGCGTATGACATTGTTTTTGTGGGCTTTCCGGTCTGGGCCGGAACAATGCCGCAGTTCATGCAGAATTACTTAAAAGCCTGCGACCTTTCGGGCAAAAGAGTAATTCCGTTCGCCACAGCCCGGGGAAGCGGCAAGGACTCGTCGCTCAGGACGGTGAAGGCGCTGCTGCCCGGCTCCGACGTTACGGATTATCTTTTCACAAGCATGATCGAAAAGCCGGATGTCGCGGCGTGGCTTGACAAAATCGCGGAATAGCAAGCCGATCACAAAAACTCAACGGCGCCGCTGTCTATATGATAGACGGCGCCTTTTACTTTGAGGCCGCTGTCCGGCGTTATGCCGAGGCTGCCCTCAATGATCCTGACGCTCTGATCAACGTTCAGGCAGCATGCCTTGTAATCGTCGGTCTCATCGCGAATGGCGCGGCGGATCGCGTCGGTTATGAATTTTATATGCCCGTCGGGGTCGTGATTGATCGCGGCGTCGACCGCGCCGCAACGCGTGTGGCCGAGGACCACGACCAGCCTGCATCCGAGGTGTGACGCCGCGTAGTCCACGCTGCCGAGCTGATGATTGTCCATCACGTTCCCCGCGACCCTTATCACAAACAGATCGCCTATGCCGGCCGAAAATATGCTTTCGGGTATCACCCTCGAGTCGGAGCACGCGATTATTATCGCGTACGGCTGCTGGCCGTGATCGCATGTTTTCCGCCGCGCCTCGGGAGAAATGTCGCCCGCTCCGCGCTCGGCGCTTATGTATTCCCTGTTGCCCGCCCTGAGTTTTTCCAAGGCTTCCTCCGCCGTCAGTTTAACTTTTTCACTCATGATTATCCTCCTTTTAATCGGCTTCCTCTTCCATTGCCTCTATCAAAAAGCTCACCGGTCTGAACCCGTCGTTGCACGAGATCATCGCGGATCTTTCGTTCTTCATCCAGCCGTCGTAAAAACCTCCGCCGCCGTGAGCGAGCGCCATGACAAACGCCGACATGCTCTCCCACGCGCTCTCGCAAAATCCCTCGGGCCTGCGCCAGCCGTTGGCGACAAACACCATGCCCTCGCGCATATCGCATGCGTCGGTAATCGGGTTCTCGTATTTTTCGATCAAATCATCATGCCGCGCCGTTTTCATAACGGTTATCCTGACTTTATTCATAGACATTCCCTCCGCAAGTTTTAACTTATGTCATTATACCACAAATATTATGGCATTGCAATCCCGCGCCTGCCGCGCGAAAAAAATTTGTAATTCTTTTCGGTTTGTGATATAATCGTTTGAAACGGAGGTTTATTGATCATGAAAAAAATCTTATTTATAAACACATGCGTGCGCGAGGAGTCGCGCACAAACAGACTTGCGCGCCGTCTTCTTGAAAGGCTTGGCGGTGAAGTCACCGAGATCGGCCCCGATCTGAGCGGCCTTAAACCGCTTGACAGGGCATCGCTCGCGCGCCGCGAAGCACTGACGGCAGCGGGCGACTTTTCCGCGCCCGAGCTCGGCGCAGCTCGCATGTTCGCCGAGGCGGACGGGATCGTGATCGCCGCGCCGTACTGGGACCTGACGTTCCCGTCGCTGCTCAAAATATATCTTGAAAACGTCACGGTATGCAGCGTGACGTTTTACTACACCGACCGCGGAATTCCCGCCGGCCTGTGCCGCGCCGAAAAGCTGTACTACGTGACGACCTCGGGCGGCCCGATCATACACAACTTCGGTTATGAATACGTGAGCGCACTCGCCAAAGAATTTTACGGCATAAAAGACACGCGCTTTATATCCGCCGAGGGCCTTGACATAATTGGCGCCGACGCGGAGGCTATTCTGAAAAAGGCCGAAGAAAATATCGAGCTTTAGCGCCGCGCCCCGGAATTACGCGCGCTTTGCTTTCGTATAATTTTTATGTATTCCTCAAGGCAGAGGCCGCGGTCGTGTATTTCCTTGGCGGCGGCCGCGCCCACGTATCGGAAGTGCCACGGTTCGTTGGCAATACCCGTAATATAAATTTTGTCTTCGGGATAGCGCAGGATAAATCCGTATTTATATGAGTTTTTGATCAGCCACTTATGAACGCTGTCGGATGATGACCGCGCCTCGTCCGCGCTGTTGATATCAAGGGCGAGCCCCGTCTGATGCTCGCTGTGTCCGGGTTCGGCCACCCACTTTTTCGCGGCCTCGCGGGCGGCTCGGTAAGAGCCGCCTTGATTTACGCGTTTTTCTGTTTCCTCCTCCAAAAGCGAGCGCTGTTTTTCCTCCGTTCTGAACGCCGAGGTCACAGACGGGAAAACGCCTTCCGCTCTCGCGTCGTCAAACATTTTTTGGAGCTGCGGATATATGCGCTTGTCCACCTTCTGCCCGTTTGAAAGCTCGGCCAGCTCAACGCTGAAATTTTCGGGCAGCGGGTTTTGTGCGTTCACCAATACGAGCTGCCAGTCGTCATCCTCGGACGACACTTCGCTCAGGTTTATCGGGTCAAACAGGAGCGACACGCGGATTTTGATCCGCTGCGCAATTCCGCCTCCCGTCACGCGGAACACGAAAAACGCCAAGACAAGCCCGATAGCCGCTAATACCGCCGCAAACCTTAATTTATGTTTCATCTATCAACACCTCCGCGCGGCAAAAAGCCTTAATTCGCTGTTCATTATAGCAAATTAAGGCTTCATGTTCTTTAATATTAAGTTGATAAATTCCTAAGAAATCATTAAGATGTCACGCGGGCAGCGTGACTTTAAACGTCGTTATCTCGTTTTCGCTCTCAGCACTTACGGTCCCGCCGTGCAGCTCGACTATATCCTTCGCTATCGCGAGTCCGAGCCCAGCGCCGCCTGTCGCGCCTGAGCGGGCGTCGTCGGCACGGAAAAACTTTTCAAACACCGAGCCCAGCTTTTCCTCGGGAATTGTTTTTCCGCGGCTTGTGAAGGCGACAACTATATTCCCCTCGATCCTTCGCGCGTCGATAGTGATAACGCTGTTCGGATAACTGTACGCCGCCGCGTTCCGTATTATGTTCCCGAACACGCGGGCGAGCTTATCGGCGTCCACCAGTCCGCTCAAGTCCTCGTCCGCGTTCAGCTCTATTGTGTTACCGCGCTTGCTCAGAACCGGATAGAACTCGTCCGAGAGCTGAAGCAGCATATAATACAGATCGGTTTTGTTTTTATTGAGCGTTATCTGCTGCAAGTTGTATTTTGTTATCTCAAAAAACTCGTTTATGAGGTTTTCGAGCTGCAGCGCCTTGTCAAGCGATATGCCGAGATAAGCCCCAGCTTTGTCGGCGGGCAGATCGGGGTTTTCCTTCAAAAGGCTGAGATAGCCTATCACCGAAGTGAGCGGAGTGTGTATATCATGAGCGAGATATGTGATCATGTCGTTTTTCCGCCGCTCCGCCTCAAGCGCCTCACGCTTGCGTTTTCTCAGCGTCCGCTTTGCGGTGTTGAGCGTGTTTTCGGTCGCAGCCATTTCGGGCGGCAGCTTGATCTCGGCGTCATCCTCGATCAGCAGAGCGTCTATTCCCCGATTTATCGAAGTGAAATATTTTGTGAACCAGTTCATAAAAAACCGCAGCATGACAAGAAATATCACCACGACCGAAATTATCCATATAATTTGAGTGAAATTCCTGAAAAAGTGCTGATAAATGCTTTCCGCGCTGTCGCGGCTCACGCCGAGACCTACAAGAAATTTCAGCACGAAATTTCCGCCGCGGTACTGCCAGATCAGCTTGTAAAGCGCGAAAATAATTATAACCGCCGCGGCGGTCAGCGTCAAAAACCGCGCGTAGATTTTTGACTTCAATCTCGCGTACTCGGAGCTATTGTTGTTTTTCAATTTTATAACCCACTCCCCAGACAGTTTTTATAATATCCGAATTTCCCGCGATTTCGCCGATCTTTTCGCGCAAATGCCTGATATGAACGGTTATGGTGTTGTTGCTTTTGACGTAATACTCGTCTTTCCATATCTTGCGGAACAGCTCCTCAGAGCTAACGACGTTTCCGTTTTGCTCCAAAAGTATGCGGAGTATTTGAAATTCCGTCGGCGTTAACGCAAGCGGGTGCTCGTTTATAAAGCACTCGTGAGTTTTCACGTTCATCAAAAGATTTGAGCGCGTGATCATCCCGTCGCTCATATCGCCCGCCGAGGCGCGGTCGTATTTTTTGTATCTCCTGAGCTGGGCCTTTATCCTCGCAACAAGCTCAAGCGGCATGAAAGGCTTGGTAATATAATCATCCGCGCCCAGTGTCAGACCGGTGATCTTGTCGCTCTCACCGTTTTTGGCCGTCAGCATGATTATCGGATATGTGTATCTTTCCCTTATTTTTTGACACAGTTTAAATCCGTCCGTGTCGGGAAGCATTATATCAAGAACCGCCAAATCAAATTCGCGGGAAGCGATACTCTCAAGCGCCTCGCCCGCGGAATAAAACTTAAACACCTCATAATCATCATTGCGCAAATAAAGCTCTATTAAATCGGCGATCTCCTTCTCGTCATCCACAACAAGAATGTTCTCCGCCATAACCGATCACCTCTTATATTTAAGTTTTACGTCCAAAGCGACGTAATAAACATGGGACTTGAGTCCTTTGCCTTTTCAAATCCGCAGGCCTCGTAAAAGCCCGCCTCTTCGTTATAGGCAACGACCATTCCATGGACAAAAACAGTTCCTCAAGCTCCTTCGCGCTAAAATCATGTGTGTCCTTATAAGTAATTGCCATGCGTTTCATCTCCTTTTCGGCTTCGGCGCGGGAAGCTCCGGCTCCATAGCCTCAAATAATCCCGTTAAATATTCCCTGTTGTCAACGTTGTCCGCAAGGAGCATTTCCTTTGCTCCTTCATAGGGCAGCGCATAGCTTGCTTCCGGCATATAGCGCACCGCCGCTTTCACGGGCTTGACAAGCAGGCGGTCATCATATATGCCGCCGACTATCTTGCCTTTATAATATAAAATGTATTCCCCCATCATCGTCCGATAGGTAATATCCTCCAAGCCGGACAACTGCTCTAAAATATAATCCAAATATTCTTTGCTCGATGCCATAAAATCATTTCCTTTCTAAAATATTCCCTGTTTGCTCATTTTAACAATATTTTTCATACCGACATTGCTCCACAACCTCATCACCCAAAAGCGTGATAACTTTTTGCGGGCAGCGGCTGACACAGCGGTAACACATTGTACACTTGCCGCCCGCGGCAGCCCGATCTTTTTTAACGGAAATATTTTTCATCGGGCAGAGAGAAGCGCACAGCCCGCAGCCTATGCATCCGGCGCTTATTTTCAGCTTATCGGTATAGCCTGCCGTCTTTTTATAAAACCAAAGCCGCTGTCCGAAAAGGCCCGCCATATGAGCCATCCATGTTATACCGTCCTTTGGATATTTACCGTGCTTGATTTGTTCCGCTGTAAGCTCAATCTTTTTATCGGCCTGCCTGATTATTTCTCTGTTTTGCTCAACACTCTTTTTCAAAAGCTTGCTGTCGCAGACGGAATCCGGCATTTTAATATGGACGCCGCCCAAAATTCTTGCGCCGTATTTTTTGAAAAGTCTTGCCGCACAGCCCGCGCCGTCTCCGCTGAAAGCGCCCATTGTGGCTACGCACAGTATTTTCTTATTTTCCCAAAGAGAACTGTTTTTCTTTATAAAGTCCCTGACCATATAGGGCGCGTTTGAAAATTGCGTCGGATATCCGAAAACTATGGTGTCGTTGTTTTTTATCTGCCAGATAACGTCCGCGGCTTCCAAAGGTATCGCTGCCGCGTTCTTATTGAGCAGCCCGACTATTTTTTCAACGCAATGCTTTGTATTTCCCGTTCCGCTTAAATATATCCCGATCATTTTCCTCTCCGATAAGTCATGATTTGTCACTTCGTTTCATTTCCAAAATGATTATACCACAGCCCGCCAAATTTTTCAATTCCTAATGAGACCTTGCAAAGCTGAAAAGAGAGGTTCTATTGTTCCATTTCCTTTGCTTAATAACTGAATATCCAAATCATAATTTCTGTCAATAAAGATATAACCCAAGTGGTATCTTTTACACATTTTAAGTGTGTGAACATTATCAGAAATCAACCTATCTATATTACAGTCATCGTCACATCGTTTTTCTATCACATCAGCATATTCCTTTATGTCATCAAAATGTTGTCGGATATAGTTATCACTCATAACCAAGCAAAGAAATTTTATTTCCGAACGATAAGTTGTATCAAAGTCTTTTTTCCAATTAAAAGGAATGTAGCACCCCTCTACAATGAGATTTTGTCTATTTTCAATCGAGGTCTTTATTATTTCCCGCACGACAGGCCACATGAAATTTGTTAGCTTTTCTTCTTTGTCAAGTGGTGTCAAAGATGTCATACCGCTGCGAATCAAGCCCATTTTCAAATGGTCAATAGATAAATATGGATAGTGATACTTTTCTAATAGTGTTTGCGCTAATTTTGTTTTCCCTGTATGAGAAGCTCCCGCAATCAAAATAACCATTTTAAATAGTTTTCATCTCCTTTTCGGCTTATACAAACGCTTTTACCGAATACGTTGCGCCCCAGTTACGGAGCGCCTCGACTTTTGAAAATCCCGCCGCTTTCAGCACGGCTGTTTCGTGCTCCACGGTAAGTGGCGTGTCATAATGGTAAAATTCGTCTTTAACGATACCCTGTTCTTTTTTTAATGCGCGGAGCCGCTCGAAATATTCCTGCTCAAGCGCTTCACTTTCCGCAAAATAATCTGTAAGGATAAAATATCCTTCGTGTTTCAAAGCCGCATGAAGTTTTTGATAAAGAGTACGTTTCGCTTCAGCGCAAAAGTGATGAAGCGATTCCACCGAAACGGCGGCGTCGAAGCAGTTCGTCTCAAAAGAAACATCAAAATAAGAGCCGCAAATCAGTTTGATTTTGCGGTCAGTGAACTTGCGCTTTAACTCCGCCAGCATATCCGGCGACAAATCGATCCCTACAACCGACACTTCACTGTTTAAAGCAAAGTAGTATTCAAGTTCAAGTCCTGTTCCGCAGCCCAGATCAAGCACATTTGCCCCGCGCTTCATCGGCAGCAGCGCCGCCGTATACGGATAGAACTCCTTTGCGCCTTCAATTTCGGTCAGCATATGTTCATCGTAACCCTCGAGACGATTTCTGAAAAAATCACTCATTTTTTCTAACATGAATTTTGCTCCTTTACGTTGAGACACAGACATCTAAATATATTTATGGTTTTCTTGCAAGCTGTAAATCAATGGTATCATATACTGTAATTAAACCGCCGTAATTGTTTATTGCCTCCTCAATTTTTGAGAAAAACTTTTTTCTTATCTTTTCCTCAATTGCAATATGATCGGAATATGTTCCGAGCAATGCACAATATTCATCTGCGGAAAAAGCACGTGTTCTGTGAAACAATGCGTATTTTATATCTGTAAAGCCGTATTTTTCCGCGATTTTTGCTGTTTGAGCCGCCTGCCTCTCGGTATACTCTATCGGCGTTTTTTTGTTATGATAATATTTGCCGTAAATATTTTGAATTTCCTCAAAAAGAGGCAAATTGTCTATGGCCGGATAAGGATGATTTGCAAATCTCGCAAATGCTCCGCCGCTTTTCAGCATCGAAAACACTTTTTCGTATCCGACACTCTCGGTAACCCAATGAAACGCGGTCGCGGAATATACCAAATCATATGTATCGTCCGAAAAAAGCGTATCTTCAAATTTATTTGTTATGACAGAAAATTTCGGATATTTTTTAAACTTTTCCTTGCATAATTCAGAAAACTCTTTGCCATATTCAACAGCGGTCACATTGCATCCGTTCTTTAAAATCGGCAGCGTTGCCTGACCGCTGCCAATTCCCACTTCGACAGCATAACAGGGCTCATTTAGAGTGGTATAATTAAATATCATTTCATAGAGTTCATCAGGATACGAAGGGCGAAACTTATCATAAGCAGAAGCCACTGTATCAAATGTCTGTTCCAAACCTTTTATTTCCGACATGGTATTGCTCCTATTAATTCCGATTTTTCGCTCCGCTTTATTTTAAAATGATTATATCGCAAATCGTCGGCTTTTTCAATTCCTCGAAAGAACTCGCAAAGCTGAATCTTGCGAGATAAGACATAACCAAGGCCAACCACTCTGCGGCAAAACATTATTGCGGTTTAACTCACACGCCTCTTGCGAGGCGTGACATGATCGTGTTGTACGGATACGGGTACAGCTCTTTGTTTCAACTCACGCGCCTCTTACGAGACGTGACATATTAAAATAAACTCATGAGAAGGTGTCTTGCGTTTCAACTCACACACCTCTGCGAGGCGTGACTGGTTTCCCTGTTGTATTGTTCAGCTTGAAAGCGGTTTCAACTCACACGCCTCTTGCGAGGCGTGACTTGATCACGGTCTTGTTGCTGTTGTACCGTCTCAAGTTTCAACTCACACGCCTCTTGCGAGGCGTGACTTTCTGCCACTCTTGCTGTGGCTTGGCAATTGCCGTTTCAACTCACACGCCTCTTGCGAGGCGTGACTTATAACTCATTATTTTTCCTCACTTTCTTCTTAAGTTTCAACTCACACGCCTCTTGCGAGGCGTGACAATTGCCGAGATATTCGTCTTCAGCGTCGCTGTCGTTTCAACTCACACGCCTCTTGCGAGGCGTGACTGAAGCGCGACAGATACAGCAGGGGGCGGACGGGTTTCAACTCACACGCCTCTTGCGAGGCGTGACTCTATATATTGTATAATATACTGATATTGCCTCACAATTCGGCGGACTTCTTTAAAATTTTAACATACTTTTATTGATAAATCAAATATTTTTCCGGCGAACCTTATCGGATTTCATTATTACTCAAGGTTCGCCGTGTGCTATATAATCAATGCGCCTTTCCCGATTAGCCTACTTTCGCAGCATTACTCCGGTATTCAGAAGCGAAAATCGGCATGATATTATATTGCTATCTCTCAAAGTGGAGTTCTGTTGTTACGCATATCAAATATGTATTTGAAACTCTCCGAAATCAAATATGCCGTTTCCTTGCCGCAGCTTGCCTTGTCGATATAATGACCGAAACGCTTTCACAATTTCATCAATTAAGGATGCCGAAATATTAAGCTGATGATGTGCCGGCAACACCTTTTTGATTTTGAGCGGACTTACCTTTTCCACCGATCGCATAAACGCAATCGGGTCGGTAGTCGGATAAAAGGCGTCCAAGCAGCCTTTGTAAATCAAATCGCCGGAATACAGCCAACTTCTGTCCTGCTCATAGAAGCAACAGTGTCCCGGTGAATGACCGGGCGTATGAATGACTTTCAGCGTTCGATTGCATAAATCAATAAAGTCGCCGTCACGCAGTATGCTTGTAGGTGTTCCTTTGAAAATTTGATAATCATCTATGTTAAAATCCTTAGGGAAATCGCACGGCTCCAGTGTCAGATTTTTCTTGACCACATATAATGGAAGCGGAAACTGCTCGGAAACCCAGCTTACTTCGTTTTTATGTATGGCAAAATCCTTAAAATATTTATGCCCGCCAATATGATCCCAATGGGCATGGGTGGTAAGAACGGCAACAGGCAGATCTGTCAAATTATCTATCACTTCTTTGATGTTTGCAACACCTAACCCCGTGTCGATCAATACGGCTCGCTCCGTTCCGCAAAGCAAGTAGCAGTGCGTTTCCTCCCAATGCTTATACTCGCTGATCGCAAATGTCTGAGCGTCAATTTTTTCAACGGTAAACCAATTATATCCCACAGTGTTTCCCTCTCATATAGTTTCAATTAGCTTTTCGACAAACAAGTATTTGTAGTATCACAAACGACAAAGCATAATATATTCTTCATCATTTTCGTCCACAATTTCAAATCCCATTTTCAGATACATTGCTGCCGCATAATTTTCTTTTTGAACCGCAAGCGATGCTTGTTTGTATCCTCTGATTTTCAAAATACGGAGCATTTCTTTCATCAACGCAGTTCCTATGCCAAAGCCGCGATATTCCTTATATAAGGATATTGCGAATGAAGGAGTGTCATCATCAATATGCCCATAATCGTCCATAATGCGTACCCAAACAGCGCCGACAACTTTGCCGTTCACGTCCGCAACCAAACCGATATCGTCCTTCTTCGCCCCAAAGTCTGCTATATACACCTGAAGCTCATGCCTATTGATAATTGATTTGGGCGGCACGGGCATCACTTCCGGCACAAAAACAGCCTCATACAGAAAATCCTCAAGTATATTGTATTCTTCCTCTGCTATTTCCCTGATTGTATAATCCATTATTACCTCCACAACTCCCAATTTTTCGTTTCACTTAATTACAAAATCATTATACCACAACCCGCCAAATTTTTCAATCCCTCGCGGAAGACCTCGCAAGGCTGAAAAAATAATTAATTAATTTTTTAATTTTTATTTTTGCCAAATTTTAATGCCACAGTAATACCACAGACCACCTAAAAATCCCCGAAAAGTACGTTTTCACGTACCTTTAGGGGATTTTGGACATCATTCCCACTCCATGTGCATTAAACAAATTTGTTTTTGGATTGTTGTCTGTATTATTTACAGGTCTTTTTAAAATTTGAATAATTCATATTATTTCGCCGTTTTATGCTCTTGTTATCATTTTGTTATCAAGGTGATAACAGAGCATTTTAGCTGTGAAATTTACTTCTTGTTTATGATATGATTATACTGTGAATTTTGTTAAATGTCAAGTATTCGATGTGTTTTCGCATTAGCATTTTTTGCTAATACCTCAATAAACAAAGAGGCAAGGTTGAAAATCCTGCCCCTGTCGATTACTTAACTTTCGCATTTAACCGGCAGCGAAGCGCCGATAATATCGTTCGCATTTTATGGCGGCGAAACACCGATACCATCGTTCACATTTACGGCTGTGAAACAACGCTGTGATGTGTAATCAACATCTATTGCTATTATTATACGACATTTTTATTATTCATCAGATATTGACTATATAATTTTTTTGCCATTATATTACCACAATTTTTTTACGTCAAACTTATGGTGAAATCATTACTATGCATACTAAAATTCTTTAGGTTCATTTTAATCTATTGCATTCTTTACCGTCTGATAATCCCAATAATATTTTCCGTCTCTATAGTAACACATTGCTGCATGCGTTCCTATATTCTTTATGATATTAGGACATTTAGATTTATCAACAGTTATGGCGTTATATAAAACAACAATTTTTAAATTATCGCGTACTGCTTTCTCACATTCGTATTCAATATAACTTCGATAATCAACGTTGTGTCCACGACCGCATTTATATGTATAACCATTATAGCTATTACAATATTGACAACTTCCACTACGCACAGTTTTCGTATTATCCCCAACAATTAAGATAAAAGTTTTAGAAACATCTAATCTCTTACTTAATGAGGCTTTAATACTACAATTTAAACTACTATCACGAGCTTGTACTATATCGTGTGCATCAGTAAAAGAAAGGCTCCAATAATTACTGTCATTCCATTTATGTAGTTGTTCTATAGCATTATAATCGCCTGACCAATCTGCCGCAATATATGTTTTTGTTCTGTATGTCATATAAAACACTCCTTTATTATAAATCCCCCAATTTTTTTATTGCTATACCCAAGATGTCACAATTATCAACGACTATGTCATTATAATTTGAATTCTCAGGTTGTAATTTATACTTATTGATCCCATCTAATCTAAAAAAACGTTTTAATGTAACTTCGTCATTAATCATTACTGCAACAATATCTCCATTTTCAGCAGTAGGCTGCCGTTGAATAACAATTAAATCTCCATCATATATATCTGCATTAATCATTGAATCACCACTCGCCCGTAAAACAAAATAATCACCACTTCCAATCATAGTCTTTGGAATTTCAATATACCCATCTATATTATCATTTATGGACTTAAGATGACCACAAGAAATATTACCATATATAGGTAAAATAGTTCTACTGCCATTCAAACTATATTGCTGCCATGTTGCATCGTGGTAATATATTTTTTTACTATGTATAATATCCATATTAACACCTCCGGTATCACTAAAAGTTTTATAAAAGCTATGCCAAATTGAAGAAGTTTATTTTATTAACACTATCTCCATATATAACAATATTAATATTGGTACCTTTTTTTAAAGTTAGTCCACTTAATTTAAAAGATATAATTAGTATTTCAAGTAATTCTTGTTCGGATAAATTCAATCCATGAAATCGAGTTATACCGGTTCCTAACAATGGTAGATTAATGGAATATCCAGAGTATAATATATCTATTTCATTCCACATATTTAATAAGCATTTGATAATATCACGTTTATTTAAATATGCTCTATTCTCTTCATCAAACATTGAAAAAGCTAATAAAAGGTATTCTCCATTTTTATATATGGTTCCTAAAGGATACTTTACCTTTTTACCGTATTCTCTTTTATTATCAACAATTGTGTGCAATTTTCTTAGTCGTTTGTCATTACTAATTTTTCTGTTTAATTCATTTACATCGTCAATATAATTTAGTATATATTGACCATGTAGTGTATTTGAAGAAATCACTACATCATCTACCACTGTATCAAAATATTCATTAAATGGGATCACTTTCAAGTCAGGTTGTTTAAAAATATCACCTTCAATGATATTTATTCTTGTATTATTAATCTTTAATGTTGCTGATTTACATCTATTTGCCATAACCCACATTGATAAATATACAATAATTAATAGCAGTATAAAAACTATAAATCCCCAAATCCTAACTTTACAATTGTCAGGTAAATCATAAAATATCTGTACAAGCGAAGCGATTGAACTCAATATACCAACAGTAGCACCATACAATTTTAGCAATTTACGATTAAATAAAGAAACCTTCATGTAATCTCATCCTTCTTTCTATGCATAAAATTATATTTGCGAAGATATGTGAAAAAGACAATATTTATTATACTATAAAAAGTTTATTATTTCAAGTATATTTATGAAAATTTTGTGTATTTATTCTGTGATGTCAATAGATGTTACCCATTCTTTTGAAAAAAGAAAAATATTCGGTATGGTATCGCCCTTGCAGGACTTCATAGTTAAAGCCCGTAGGGCTGAGGCGAGGATGTCCTGCAAGCGCGCTGAGCTCATCCTTTAAATTTCTCCTCCAACATCTCTATCGGACTTTTATCTTCCGGCGTTTTCATTGACTTATTATTACTCCAAGCCAAGTGTTCGGTCAGCGAAAGTATATATCGGATCAGAAATTTCAATGATCTTTACTAAATCCACTGGAATTTTTAATTGAATTGGTGTATAATACTCATTGGTGGTAAATGGGTTTTTCATATTTAATATTATATCACTAAACGGCTGATTCCGCTATAGTTTCAGCCGTTTTCTATATACAAAAATCGGGGAGTTTCTCCCCGATTTTTGTTCCTGTTTTTTACGGCGCCTTTTTTGTTGTTATTAATCTTAATTCGTTTGGCCAAATCCACTTTGCCAATTTTTGCTTCCGGCATAAACATAGTCTTTTGTGGCGGACGAGGTCGTTGGTCTTTTTCTAAGCTCGCTGACCGTTATAACGTCCGCGCACTCAAATTCCGTGATCTGCGCCGAGGGCGCCTTGTATTCCTTTATATTTCTCAATTTAAAGTCACCTCCAAAAATTTTAAGCATCGCCGCCGTTTGCTCCGGATCAGCGCGAGCCGTAAAACTCCGGACTGCGCGCGCCGTGGTTGATACGTTGATTATATGGCGCTCCCCGTATGTTGGTTGGGGGCTGCCGCCCGGCAAAGGGATTCAAAGCTCGCGCTAAGCCGGAGCAAACAACAAAGCGATAAGTCATGGGCAGGCGGCAGGCAGAATTAAATTTTATCACCGCCGCCCGCTAATAAGTTTACAGTTGATTATTCCTCTGTGGGCTTTTCCACCGGTCTATCCCAGTTTACTTTGCCGCCGAAGGCCGGGCCCCAGATCTCGGTTCCGTTAACCACAACATAAGCCTTCATGTAATACGAATCCTGATTATTTTCCTGAATGTCTATAAGATCGGCGTAAATTCCCTCGGCGTCGCTAAGATCTTTATTACCTTCAATCTTATTCTCTTCAATGATGCCGCCGTTCTTGTCAACAATATAGAATCCGTAGCCCGTTGCCGTTCCGGTATATCCCTGAAGAAAACGGATAACACCTTTTTTGCCGCCGTCTTCATAGTAGCCGGAGTCGGTCTCGCCTTTGCCCCAAGTGATAACTGCTGGTGTTGTAACCTTTATCCATGACAAGTAACCGCCATTTGTTACAGTAAGAGTAATATAACCGGTCTTAGCATCCTCGGCAGTAGCTGTATATGTTGTCTCGCCCGGTGTATTAACAGCACTGTTTTTACCAAGTGTATATGTAGCATTATGACTATCTGCCTGCGTAGTATAATTAGAAACAGTTACCGTGCTGTTTTCAAGAACAGGAATTTTTAATTCTGTATTTGTATTAATTTGAAAGTTTGAATCTCTTCCAACGCTGTCTATCTTTCCACTGTTTTGAGTGCTTACCAGCATATAAACATCGCTATCAGTACTTCCGTCTATTGTTCCTGCTATAGGCGTTTTTCCGCTCGTCCTATTCTCACCCAAATTCATATAAGCAAATGATGTAGGCTTTGCGTTTTTTGATTCAAATCCCCATATGACCGTACTTCCTGAAAGCGCACTATAAACACTACCTGTAAAACTATCGACATTGTCAACGATATCAGCAGAACCTATGGTAAAGCTTGTTTCCGAACCTACACCAACTGTAATCTGTGGCAAAAGCGTTTGAAAGTTTGTGTAAGTAACCGGCGCCATTTTTGTTAAAACAACATCATATGTGCCATACGCCATATCTTTAATCGTACTCTTTCCGCTTCCCTCGTATTTTGTTTCTCCGTTCTGCTTAAGCTCATATTTTACACCATTTCCCGGTTCAATACTAACATCTTTTGAATCTTTGACTGTCACTTTACAGCTTGCCTTGGTTTGGCCGTCTGACGCTGTTGCAGTTATGTTTGCTGAGCCGGCTTTAACACCGTGTACAACTCCTTCATTGACCGTTGCATATTCTCGTGCATCTGATTCCCAAGTTACGGTTGTATCCTCAAGATTTGAAACAACCGCTTGCAAAGTAATATCTTCACCTGTACTAACATCAGCTTCTGTTTTGTCAAGTGATATTGACGGCTCCTTCGATGTGTTGGCTACAAATTTGAAACCGTAATATTCATTGCCGGTTCCGGTTACATATAAGATGTATGTATTATCTGCCAAAACCTGAAACGAAATTTCATACTCATTACTACCAGTCTCATTTTTATGTGATGTACTTTTTAACGCATCGGTGTTATTATCTAAATACATTGTCTTAGTATCACCAAGTTTATAATATGCGGTAAATGTTCCCGTATATTTAGGAGTAAATTCAAATCCAAATCCTGATGAATACTTTCCTTGTGACTGGCTTGGTTTAGTAACAGGTTGTACGGCCGACGGCTTACCATATTCGTAATTGCTGTCTTTTTGATCTTTATAAGTTGCAGATGTATATGAGTTTCCCGCGTCTAGCAATTTAACAGTTAGACCAACAGTCTCGCTGGAATCTTTTAAATCATATGTAGAACCCTTTGCGAGTTTGCTAGCATCAAAACCCTGAAGTTTAAAGACGGTGTCCTCTGCGCTGGCCGTAAACGGCACGGCCATTATCATTGTTGCTACCACGGTTATCGCCAAAATAAGCGATAAGATTTTCGTTTTTCTCTTTGTTTTCATTTTAAACTCCTTCTTTCTTTTTATATATAATTATTTTTTCTTCTTAATTGCCTCTCCCTCGGGAGCCGGGACGTCGAGGGCGCCGTCCCCTACGAAATGTCAGCGAGAGCCAAACGGGCGGATAATATCCGCCCCTACAAGGGCTCCCTCCGGAAGGATAATCAGCAAGCTTGGCTTGCGGGTTCAAAGCTATCTTTCAAAATCGCATGCGATTTTGACCAAGAGCTTCCTTAATGCTGTCGCCGAATGCGACTTAGGGAGATCGGCACGCTTACTCCTTACACCGCTATCGCTACATGTCCGCTCACGTTAATGATTTGTGGCCCCGTTTATTCGAGGAAACGGAATACCGTGGTGCAACGCACCCGCTACGCGGCTCCGGCCCCAGTCCCCCTCCCTCAAAGAGGGAGGCGTTTTTCTGCCTCCGCTATTCGCTGCGTTGGCTTATAATACCAGTCCTTAAAAACAAAAAAGTATCAAAACAGCCTATCCGCCCAACAAACGGATAAGTATTTTGATACATAAAAAATAAACCAACGAATTCCAACCAACTATATTCTAACATAACCAAAAACGTATGTCAACAGTTTTTTAGCGCTTTTTCAAAGAAATTTTTCTATTATGTCAGATAAGATCTTTAAAATTCCGCTTGATTTCAGCCGCGAACTGTGTTATAATGTCTTAAACAGAGAATGCGAGGTGACTGATATGTCCGAAAAAGAAAAAGTAATACAGCTCCTTGACACGGTCCCGCCCTATAAGCTCGGCTATGTTCTCGCGTATATTCAGGGCATTACCGCCGACGAGGACGCGGATGACACGGCTTTTGAGGAAACCGAACCTGATAAATGGGACCTGAAAATGATCGACGAGGCGCAAAAAGTCAATGACGGTACGAGGATGCCTTTTGAAAAAATACTTGCAAAGGATGGGCTGACATATGCCGACATACAAAATTGAATTTGAAAAAGCAGCCTTGAAATTCCTCGAAAAGCAAGATAAAACTCAAAGACTCAGACTCTACAAGGCAATATATAAACTGCCTTTCGGCACCGATGTAAAAAAGCTGAAAGGCACGGACATGTACCGTCTCAGGGTCGGCGATTACAGAATTCTCTACACCGTCGAAAGCGGTAGGTATGTCGTTCTTGTTATCGACATAGGAAACAGAGGTCAGATCTACAATCAATACTAAAAAGAATAAGCCCTCACAGGCTTATTCTTTTTAGGTTTTGCAAAAGATACTCATATCGGCTCATGGCGCTTTGAATGTTATATATCGAAACGTCGATCAGCTTATCATCGCTCACATAGTCAAAAAGCTCCACGCACCGCCGATATTCCGAAAGCGCGACGAGCGCCTCGTCTTTCAGACGCAAATACGAGGCCTCATCTTTTTTGTCGGCTCCGACTTTTGCGCGCGCCGGAACTGCCGTTCGGTTATTCGCAAAAACGGCGGCGTCATTCATGGCAAACACTCCTTTAATCTTATTGTCCGCAAATTTTTCTGAATTATGCGGCAAATAATTTCCGAATTAAATAAATATTCGATAAAAGTTTAAAAATATTTCACAAAAATTAAAAAAATATTTAGACATTCCGCGAAAGTTATGATATAATTATGTTTAAAGCAAATTTTAAAGCGAGGTGTGGTTCATGGATACCAAAACTAAGATACTTATTGTTGACGATGAGGAAAATATATGCGAGCTCGTTCGGCTCTATATTGAAAAAGAGGGATTTGAAGCGATAATCGCGGGCGACGGCCAGGATGCGATGACAAAATTCGCCGCCGAAAAACCCGACCTTATTTTGCTTGACATAATGCTGCCGATCAAAGACGGCTGGCAGGTGTGCCGCGAGATCCGCGCTCAAAGCAACGTCCCGATAATCATGCTGACCGCCAAGGGAGAGACTTTTGACAAGGTTCTGGGCCTTGAGCTCGGCGCCGATGATTATGTGGTAAAGCCTTTTGAACCCAAAGAGCTTATCGCAAGGATACGCGCGGTGCTGCGCCGCAGCGCGGGCAGCGAGGAAGAAAAACCGAACGAGGACGAACTTGTGTTTGACGGTCTTAAAATAAACCAATCGACATATGAGGTATACATCGACGACAAAAAGGTCGAGATGCCTCCCAAGGAATTCGAGCTTTTATACTTCCTTGCAAAAAACACAAACAAAGTGTTCACCCGCGACCAGCTCTTGGATGAGATTTGGGGATATGAATTCTTCGGCGACTCGCGCACGGTCGATGTGCATATAAAACGCATCCGCGAGAAGCTCGAGGGAAAGGACAGGACCTGGTCGCTCAAAACCGTATGGGGAGTGGGATATAAATTCGAGGTGGTTTGATTGTTCGGCAAAACTATATTTTCCCGCGTTCTTTTCACCAACCTCGCCACGGTGCTTATCGGAATAATCATTTTGGCGTCGCTGCAGATGGTGCTGCTCAACAACTTTATCTCTCGGCAGAGCGAAGAGCACCTGAGCAAGAACGCAGACTCTATCGTGAGCCTTATTAACAACGGAATTTCGCGGGAAAATCTTGAATCGGTGCTGACCGGCTTTTCGCGCAGCAACGGCAACCACATAATAATTATCGATTCCGACGGAACCGCTCTGGTGAACACCATCGACAGCGGCTATTGGTCGGGGCGCGAACAAACCATTCCGCTTGATGAGCTGCGCGAAGTTCTCTCGGGCAGCCGGCGATCGGTAATGGGGACCATGGACGGCGCCTTCAACGAGACCATGTTCACGCTTGAGGTCCCGATATTCAGCAGCGGCCGCGAATCGGTTTTCGGCGCGGTGCTGATAAGCACGCCTATCCCTCAGCGGCGCAGCAATCTCTATGAGATGTTCAAGATCATGCTGTTCTCCGCTCTGGTGGTTTTCATCATATCATTCATACTGTCATACATGCTCGCAAAAATGCTTGCCAACCCGATCAAGCGCGTCAGCAGCAGCGTTCGCGAATTCGCGGGCGGAAATATGACGTCCAGGGTCGAGTTCGACCGAGTGGACGAGAACGTTGAGGAACTGACAGAGCTTGCCGACAGCTTTAACGATATGGCTGACACGATCGAGCGTTCCGAGGACGTGCGAATGAGCTTTATATCCGACGTTTCGCACGAGCTGAGGACTCCCATGACCACGATCGGGGGATTTATTGACGGAATGCTTGACGGGACCATACCGCAGGACAGGCAGCGCTCGTATCTTAAAATTGTGCGAGACGAAGTGACGCGTCTGTCGCGGCTTGTCAACACCTTTCTTGACATTACGAGAATGCAGTCGGACAAGCTCAATCTTTCGATTACCGACTTTGACATAAACGAGACGATAAGGCTCATCATCATCGGCCTCGGCAGCAAGATCGATGCGAAACATCTTGAGATCAACCTGATGTTTGACCGCGATGTGAGATACGTCCGCGCCGACGCCGACAAGATAAAAATGGTGCTCACAAATCTTATCGACAACGCGATAAAGTTCACATATGAAAAGGGAACTATCACAATAACGACACGTCCGAAGGGCGGCGAGGTTCAGATCTCGGTTCACAACACCGGCGTGGGCATCCCGAAGGAGCAGCAAAAGATAATATTTGAGCGTCTTTATAAAGTGGACAAGTCAAGAGCGATAAACAAAGAGGGCACGGGCATCGGACTGTACATCGTGCAGAGCATGCTGTCGGCCCACGGCAAGGATATCAAGGTCGAAAGCGTCGAGGGCGAGTACGCCCAATTCACGTTCTGCCTCGACAAAGGCAAGGAAAACAAGAAAAACAAGGAATAGAATATGAAAGCGAAACAAAAAATAATTTTTATGAACGTGGCGGAAAGCAAGATAAGCAAGATCCGTCCGGTTCTGGGCCTTATGGGGATCGAGGCCGAGATTATCGACGCTTCCCGCCTCGGCGACGTCGTCGGTTATATCGCCTATCCCGAACAGTACGAAAACACCGCTGCCGAAGCCGTAAGCGAGGACTTCGGCGAGGAGTTCATGCTGCTTTGCGGATTTGACCGAAAAAATCTTGACGCGGTCCTGAACTTTATGCGCAAAAACAAAATGAACGTAAGCCTCAAGGCCATGCTGACCGACACAAACAAAAAATGGACGCTCAGCCGCCTGTTAAAAGAGATCAGCGCCGAGCGGCAAATGCTGACGCGCAAAAAATAGTCGGTTCGAAAACGAACCGACTCAGACTGTCGAAAAAGTGTTGTTAATACAGCTTAATAAGGCTGCGAGCTAAAAACAGCTCTGATATGATCGCCGGACCCGGTTCCGTCATGCCCCTGCCCGGACGGCAAAGAAACTGTTTTTATTTGCATCTATACGCTATAATATTCACGGTGCCCTTTCCGGGGTACTTTTTCATGTCATACTTTGCGGGGTACGCCTCGATCAGCTTCGGCAGCTTTATGTAACCGTAGGTTCTCGCGTCAAAGTCGGGCTTTACGCGCTTTATGTATGTGCCCGCCGAGCTTACGTTGGTGTAGCCGTCGTCGTCCTGATACTTCTCGTGAGCGATCCTCAAAAGCTTATGTATCTCGTTGATGTCGTCGATCCTCTTCTTCCGTCCGCTCTTTGCCGCACCCTCGGGCTTTCGGCTGTCGGCAGCCTTGTCGCTGTCGGCCTTTTGATCGGTCTCTGAATCGGCGCTGATATTCTCGAGGAAAATAAACTCGTCGCAGGAGTTGATGAACGACTCCGGCGTCTTTTTTTCGCCCACGCCGAACACGAACACGCCCGACTCGTGCAGCTTTATCGAAAGCGGCGTGTAGTCGCTGTCGCTCGAAACCAGCACAAAGCCGTCATAGAGCTTGGTATGCAGCAGCTCCATCGCGTCGATGACCAGGGCCATGTCGGTGGCGTTCTTGCCGGTCACATAGTCAAACTGCTGCTCCGCCTTGATCGCGAGACGCTTTATTTCCTCTTCCCAGTTTTTGAGAAGATCCTTTCTCCAGTTGCCGTAAGCGCGCTTGACAACTATTCGGCCCATGGTCGAAACCTCGCGGATCACCGCCTCAAGCTTGCCGAGCTGGGTGTTGTCCGCGTCGATCAGCATTGCTATTCTCTGTAAATTATCCATAAAATCACCTCTTGAAAATATTTGTCAAGGCTTATTGCGCGGCGCGGAGCGCGTTTTCTATATCCTCGATAATATCGTCGGCGTCCTCGATCCCCACCGAGAAGCGGATAAGATCCGGGGTAACGCCCGCGGCCTTGAGCTCCTCGTCGTTCATCTGGCGGTGCGTATGGCTCGCCGGGTGCAGAACCGAAGTTCTCGCGTCGGCAACATGGGTCACTATCGCCGCGAGCTTCAGGCTGTCCATAAACTTAACGGCGCTCTCTCTGCCGCCCTTGACTCCGAACGAGATAACTCCGCACGAGCCGTTCGGCATATACTTTTTCGCCAGATCATGGTACTTGTCGCCCTCAAGACCCGAGAAGCTGACCCACGAGACCTTGTCGTTTTTGCTTAAAAATTCCGCGACCTTCTGAGCGTTCTCGCAGTGCTTGCGCATACGCAGCGCGAGAGTCTCAAGGCCGAGGTTGAGCAAAAACGAGTTGTGGGGCGAGGGTATCGAGCCGAGATCGCGCATAAGCGTGGCGGTCGCCTTTGTGATATACGCCGCCTTGCCGAACCTTTCGGTATAAACCACTCCGTGATACGACTCGTCGGGGGTGGTGAGGCCCGGGAACTTGTCGGCGTGAGCCTCCCAGTCAAAGTTTCCGCTGTCCACGATCGCGCCGCCCACGGATGTGGCGTGGCCGTCCATATACTTTGTGGTGGAATGTACCACAATATCCGCTCCCCACTCGATCGGGCGGCAGTTTATCGGCGTCGCGAACGTGTTGTCAACAATCAGCGGCACGCCGTGGTCGTGGGCCACCTTCGCGAATTTTTCAATATCCAGCACCACGAGCGCGGGATTGGCTATCGTCTCGCCGAACAGGGCTTTGGTGTTGGGGCGGAAGGCCGCCGCTATCTCCTCCGCCGGCGCGTCGGGGTCAACAAACGTAACGTCGATCCCCAGTTTTTTCATCGTTACCGAAAACAGATTATACGTTCCGCCGTATATGCTGGTCGAGCAGACAAAGTGGTCGCCCGCCTCGCAGATGTTGAATATTGAATAAAAGCAGGCGGACTGGCCCGAGGAGGTCAACATTCCCGCGACGCCGCCCTCAAGGTCGGCTATCTTGGCCGCCACCGCGTCGTTGGTTGGATTGGCGAGGCGGGTGTAAAAATATCCGTCCTCCTCCAAGTCAAACAGTCTTCCCATTTGCTCGGTCGACTCATACTTAAACGTTGTGCTCTGATAGATCGGCAGAATTCTCGCCTCGCCGTTTTTGGGCGTGTAGCCCGACTGGATGCATTTTGTGTCAATTCTCATATTTATTCTCCTTGCTCTGTAATATTTTTATCTTATCTGTCCGTTTCCTTCGATTATATATTTCGTGGACGTGAGCTCTTTAAGCCCCATAGGGCCGCGCGCGTGGGTCTTTTGCGTGCTTATTCCTATCTCCGCGCCGAATCCGAACTCAAACCCGTCGGTAAACCTGGTGGACGCGTTGACATAAACCGCCGCCGCGTCAACCTCGTCAAGGAACTTTTGCGCGTTCGCGTAGCTGTTGGTGATTATCGCCTCGGAGTGACCGCTGTTATATTTATTTATATGCGCGACCGCCTCGTCTACGCTTCCGACGACCTTGACACCGATCTTGAGATCAAGATACTCGGTGTACCAATCTTCCTCCTCCGCCGCTCCGGCATTCGGCCAAAGCGCCCTGCAGCGCTCGTCGCCGACGATCTCAACGCCTCTGTCCTCAAGCTCTTTGAGGATGATCGGCAGAAACTCGCCCGCCGCGGCCTCGTGAACAAGCAGCTTTTCCTCGGCGTTGCACACCGACGGACGCTGGGTCTTGGCGTTTATGACAATATTTTTCGCCATATCAAGATCGGCGCTCTCGTCAACATACACATGGCAGTTTCCGGTTCCGGTCTCGATCGCGGGCACGGTCGCGTTCTCAACGACCGCTCTGATAAGGCCCGCGCCGCCGCGCGGGATTATCACGTCAAGATACTCGTTGAGCCGCATCAACGCGGTTGAGCTTTCCCTCGTGGTGTCCTCGACTAAGTTTATCGAGCCCTCGGGCAGCCCCGCGGCGTATCCTGCCTCCTGCATGACTTTGACTATCGCCATGTTGGAGTTAAACGCCTCTTTGCCGCCGCGAAGAATGACCGCGTTGCCCGACTTTACGCAAAGCCCCGCCGCGTCGGCGGTAACGTTGGGCCGCGCCTCGTAAATAATTCCGATAACGCCGAGCGGCACGCGCACCTTTGTTATTTTGAGCCCGTTGGGGCGCTTCACGCGGGACACCGCCTCGCCTATCGGATCGGGCAGCGCCGCGATCTGACGAAGCCCCTCGGCGATGCCCGCAATTCTATCGCCGTTCAGCATCAGGCGGTCGATCAGTCCCTCTTTAAGGCCGTTTTTCCTGCCCGCCTCAATGTCCTTTTTGTTTTCATTGATAATATAATCGGCCCGCTCCTCAAGCGCGTCCGCGATCTCAAGCAGGGCCCTGTCTTTGACAGACGTCGAAAGGGCCGCGAGCCGCCTTGACGCGGCCTTAGCCAGCTTTCCCTTCTCGTTAAGCTCACGCATACAAATCACCTCTAAATAATTTTTCTCGGTATTTCTTGATTATATCATAACTTTATGCTATAATCAAGAAGAATTTACTATCCGAAAAGAGGAACGCTAATGAAACTTTTTGACACACACGCCCACCTGGACGACGCGTGGTTCGACGACGACCGCGAGGCCGTGATAGAGAATATAAAAAACAGCGGCGTCGCACATGTTATGGAGGTCGGCTCGGACGTTAAAAGCTCCGAAAAGGCGGTCGGGATCGCGAACGCGCACGACTTTATATACTGCGCGGTCGGAATTCACCCCGAATCCGCCGACGGAGCCGACGACAAGGATTTTGAACGGATAAAGGAGCTCGCGCTGACCGAGCCGAAGGTAAAGGCGATCGGCGAGATCGGGATCGACTACCACTACGACGACTGCGCACCGAGGGAAAAGCAGACCGCCTGCTTTGAGCGCCAGCTCGACATGGCAAGGGAGCTCGGTCTTCCCGCGATCATACACGACAGAGACTCAAAGGGCGATGTTTTGAGAATATTAAAAGAAAAAAATGTCTCAAACGCGGTAATGCACTGTTTCTCGGGCAGCGCGGAGACAGCGAAAATTCTGGTAAATATGGGACTGATGATCTCATTCACCGGCGTTGTCACGTTTAAAAACGCGCGCAGGGCGATAGAAGCGCTGAAGGTGATCCCTCTTGAAAGATTGATGATCGAGACCGACAGCCCGTATATGGCGCCCGAGCCGCACCGCGGCAAGCGGAACGACAGCAGCTATGTGCGGTACGTCGCTGAAAAAATCGCAGAGGTCAAGGGCGTGAGCTTTGACGAGCTGTGCCGCATAACCTACGAAAACGCGATAAGATTTTTTAATATATAAGGGCATTGTAGGGGCGGATATTATCCGCCCGCTGCGGCGCAAAAAATGTTAATCATTATTTTTTACGAAAGGAAAACAACGCTATGAAAAAATTTATATCCTGGAACGTTAACGGGCTGCGGGCCTGCGTTCAGAAAGGATTTTGCGACTATTTCAAAGAGGCGGACGCCGACGCGTTCTGTATCCAGGAAACCAAGCTCCAGGATGGCCAGATCGACATTTCGGAAATACTCGACGGCTATCACGACTTCTGGAATTACGCCGAGAAAAAGGGCTATTCTGGCGTGGCACTGTTTACAAAGGACGAGCCGCTGTCCGTCGCATACGGCATGGGAGTTCCCGAGCATGACGCCGAAGGGCGGCTCATCACCGCCGAATTTGAGGATTATTATTTGATCACCTGCTACACGCCCAATTCCCAAAACGAGCTCAGACGCCTCGACTATCGGATCGAGTGGGAAAAAGCGCTCCGCGAATATATTTCCGCGCTTGAGCGCAAAAAACCCGTTATAATCTGCGGCGACCTCAATGTGGCCCATGAGGAGATCGACCTCAAAAATCCGAAAACCAACCGCAAAAACGCGGGCTTCACCGACGAGGAGCGCGCGGAAATGACAAATCTGCTCGATATGGGCTATATCGACACCTACAGATATTTTTACCCCGACGCCGAGGGCGAGTATTCGTGGTGGTCGTACCGCTTCCGCGCCAGAGAAAAGAACGCCGGATGGCGGATCGACTACTTCATCGCGTCGGACAAGCTGAAAGACCGCCTGAGATCGGCGGCCATACATCAGGAAATATTCGGCTCCGACCACTGCCCGGTCGAGCTTTGCATCGAATAACGCGCGGCACAGTTTTGCCTCTTTCTTTTGAAAGAGGCCGGACTGTCAAAAAAATGTTAATGCTGCGAGCTAAAAACAGCTTTTATATGATTGCCGGGCCCGGTTCCGTCATGCCCCGCCCGGACGGCAAAGAAACTGTTTTTAGCTCGCGCAACCGGATGGGCAAATAATTTTTAAAAAACGAAGTTTTTCTACACGCAGGCCTCTTTCTTTTGAAAGAGGCTTTTTTATTCAGTGTCATCCGCGATAACCGGATTTTCCATGCGGTTCCCAAGGTCAAGTGATCTTATATAGTCGGCGATCTCGCTTTTGGCCTCGTCGATCTCCGCCTTCAGGTCCGAGGCCGAGATCCGCAGCGCGCCGCCTCCCAGAATTATAAGCTGCTCAAGCCCGTCCGACGTCGCCACGCGGACGCGGTTGTTTTTGCTCAGCCTGTGCGAGGTTTTTTCTATATACATGTCGGCGGTCTCGCGCTCTTTGGTGTACACTATGTCGATATTGTGATAGCGCTCGACCTCGCCGGGGTTGTTTTTCACCTTATACGCGTCGTAGACCAAGATCACCTCGCACTTTTTAAAGCCGCGGTAATTGCACAGAATGTCCGCCAGCTTCATGCGCGCGGTTTCCATGCTGTCGTCGGCGTATTTTTTAAGCTCGTCCCACGCGAAAATTATGTTGTAGCCGTCAACCAGAAGGTAGTCTCCGCCGTTTTGCCTTCTTTTTTCGGCGGCCGACACGCGTCTTGAGGACGCGGAAGGCA
The DNA here is from genome assembly GCA_947625055.1 of uncultured Monoglobus sp. GTDB lineage: Bacteria > Bacillota > Clostridia > Monoglobales > Monoglobaceae > Monoglobus. The sequence continues at coordinate 30,707 of CANQMT010000022.1, forward strand.
TGACCGCGCTTGAGCGGCGCGCGGGCTCGTCGTTATTCTCCGCGCGTCTGATCGGGCCGTAGGTCCGCTCGAATATCCGCATAAGCTCCTTGTCGGCGGCAATGCTGTCAACAAATTCCTTGGCCCGATTGCGCCCGGGAGCCGCGGCGGGCTCCGCCTCGCGTTTCAGCGCGCTCTCAAGATGCATATGCACCGGAACCTCGTTCCACCGCACCGCGTATCCCGCGCCGTGCGAGCAAAAAACCGAGTCCGCCGTGTTGTCGGTGTCGGCGTCGCAGTCGTAGCCTATCTCCTCGATCACGCTCTCCGCGTCGGCGCAGGGAAAATATCCGCCCGGAATACGCGTCAGCCTGCCCCGACCCGCTGTATAAGCCGCGAGCTCCGCGCCGTAATCAAGCATTTTTTTAACGGGCGCCGCGCCCGTCAGCACCGCGGTCTCACCGTCGGTCGCGGGCGGCTCGACACGTCCTCCCGCGGCGATCACGTCGCTCATCGCCCTGCCAACGCACTCGGACGGAACCTCTATCCTGAGGTCGTACCACGGCTCAAGCAACACGCTCTCGGCCTGCCTGAGCCCCTGCCGCACCGCGCGGTATGTGGCTTGGCGAAAGTCGCCGCCCTCTGTGTGCTTTTTGTGCGCTCTGCCCGAGGCGAGCGTTATTTTTATATCGGTGATCGGCGAGCCCGTCAGCACGCCCAGATGAGTTTTTTCTTTAAGATGCGTCATGATGAGCCGCTGCCAGTTCCGGTCAAGCTTGTCCTCGCTGCATTTTGTGAAAAATTTCACGCCGCTGCCCCGCTTGCCGGGCTCCAGAATAAGGTGCACCTCGGCGTAGTGGCGCAGGGGCTCGTAGTGGCCGACGCCCTCGACAATGTTTGAGATCGTCTCCTTATATGCTATACCTCCGCGCTCAAACTCGACCTCAAGATTGAACCGCTCAAGAATGACCCGCCGCAGCACCTCGATCTGTATCTCACCCATGAGCCGCATGCGTATCTCGCGAAGCTGCTCGTTCCAGATTATGTCAAGCTGGGGTTCCTCTTCCTCAAGTATCCGCAGGCTGCGCAGGGCGGCGTGGACGTCCGTTCCCTCGGGCAGCCGCACCCTGTATGACAGCACGGGGTTCAGCAGCGATCCGCCGAGATCTTCCTCCGCGCCGAGGCCCTGCCCCGGATAGGTTTTCGTAAGGCCCTGCACCGCGCAGACCTGACCGGCGAAGGCCTCGTCCGGCGTTTCAAACTTCTCGCCTGAGTATATCCGTATTGCGTCGATCTTCTCGCTGAACGGCTCGCCTCCGCGGTCCTCGCCGCTTATGACCTCCTTGACCCTGAGCGAGCCACCGGTTATTTTGATATGCGTCAGCCGCGCGCCGCGCTCGTCCTCGGATATTTTGAACACCCGCGCCGCGAACTCGGGTTTGTATTTCGGAGGCTCGGTGTATTCCGAGAGAGCGTCCAGAAGCTCCTCGACGCCCTCGCATTTTAAGGCCGAGCCGAAAAAGCACGGAAAGATCCCGCGTTCGGCAATTGCGCGCCTGAGTTCGGCCTCGCCGATCCCGTCTCCGAGATAAGCGTCAAGCAGCGCCTCGCCGCACATGGCGGCGGCCTCGTCAAATTCCGGAGTTCCGACTTCGGCGAAGTCAAGGCAGCCGTCTCCGAGCCGCTTTTTAAGCACCGCCATAAGCGCGCCTCTGTCGGTCCCGTCAAGGTCCATTTTGTTCACGAATATAAAGGTCGGCACATTGTATCGCTCAAGCAGCCGCCACAGAGTCTCGGTGTGGCTCTGAACGCCGTCTCTGCCGCTTATGACAAGCACCGCGTAGTCAAGCGCGCCGAGAGCGCGCTCGGCCTCTCCGGAAAAGTCGGTGTGGCCCGGGGTATCGACCAAAGTAAACTCGGTGCCTTTAAAACCGAACACCGCCTGTTTTGAAAATATTGTGATCCCGCGCTCGCGCTCGATCTTGTTGGTGTCAAGAAACGCGTCGCCGTGGTCGACCCTGCCTCTGCGGCGTATCTCGCCGCTGAGGTACAGCAAAGCCTCGGACAAGGTGGTCTTGCCCGAGTCCACATGCGCCAGTATTCCGAACACGATCCTTTTCATATTAAATCTCCTTCATCAGTCCCTCAAGGCCCAGCATAATATCATCGTATGTAACGTCAAAATTTCCGGTGTACCACGGATCGGCGACATCGCGCGAGAGGCCCGCGTATTCAAGTATTAGCCTGACCTTTCCCTCCGGGTCGCCGCCGAATATCCGCTTCATATTGCGTATATTGGCGCCGTCCATGCCGATAAAAAGATCATAATCGTCATAGTCCGAGTTGACAAGCTTACGCGCCCGCTTGCCCTTGGCCGAGATCCCGTGTTCGGCCAGCTTGCGCTTGGTGCCCGGATGTACCGGATTGCCGATCTCCTCATAGCTCGTCGCGGCCGACTCGATTAAAAACTCATCGGCCCGCCCGGCCTTTTTCACCATATCCTTGAGCAAAAACTCGGCCATCGGCGACCTGCAGATATTGCCGTGGCATACAAACAGTATTTTTGTCATTATCTTTGATCCTCCAAAATAAACGGTTTATCCGAATAACATTGTAACACACCCACGCCGCAAAATCCACTGTTTTATAAAAATTTTAATATATCTGTAATGGCGGCCATACTTTAAAAACACAGTTTCCGAATATCACCGCTTCAAGCCCGCATTCGCCGCGCCCGAACGGCGCTTTAGTCATTTTGTGCTCCGAAGCGTCTACGCTTTGTGCAAAAAAAGAGTCCGTGGGGACTCTTCTTCATAAGGCGTTACTTAAATGAGTTTTTCACTTTTTCGTGCCACTCACCCGGCGTCGCCGGTCTGCCGCCCGAGGGCAGCGTCGCGTCTAAAAAACCTTTGGCCAGAAGCTCGTTAATAAGATCGACGGTATCGTCGATCCCTATGTTGTAAGAAATTTTCGCCGCCTCTAAAATCCCGCAGGCGACGGCAAGGATCTTCAGGCCCTTTTTGATCGCCTTTCCGCGCTTTTCCGACATGCGTGTTTTTTTAGTTTTTTTCATAGCAATATACCTCCTAAAATATAATGTTTTCATTAGAGGAATTGTATTTTTCGCGCGGACAATAATTGACAAATTCTGACCCTTGTGGTATACTTAGCGTTATAAAAATAACAAATTTTCGGGGAGGGATTAAGGCATGAAGCTGTTTGACAGAGATTCCGAACAAAATCTGCTGAAAAAAATATGGAAAAAATTTTCTAAGATCCTGGTTATTGCCGCGGTCATACTTTTGATCGCATCAATATATACCTTGGTCTCTGAAAAGAATTTTAAAAACGATCCGTTTGTTATTGACAGCGCAATCAACAGCATCGGCGAACTGGCTACTTCCGAGTACAACTATACAATGGTCCAGACATCCGAAAAGCCCAAACGCGAGGTGTTCGGATTTGCCATTCCGTTGACGGCCAGCAAGGTTGTATACAGCTACAGCGGCCTGATCAAGGCCGGAGTTGATTTTACACAGATCAAGGCCGATATAAACAAAGCTGCAAGGACCATAACATTTACCATGCCCGAAACCAAGATTTTATCATCCGAGGTCAAATATGACAGCCTTCGGGTATTCGATGAAAACAACAATCCGTTTAACGCCTTCACGTTTGAGGACATGAACCTGAGCGTTTCTGACCTGCAGCAAAAGGCAGAACAGTCCGCGATCGACAACGGTCTTTTGGTAAGCGCTTACGAAAACGCAAAAACCGTTATACAATCCGCAATAAGCGGGCTGTATAACACAAATGAATATATTTTGGTATTTAATTAAAAACCTTATCGGCCCCGGGATTTCAGGGCCTCAGTCTGTCTTATTAACATAAATATAATAAATTGCGAGCTAAAAACAGTTCGGATATAATCGCCGGACCCGGTTCCGTCATGCCCCGTCCGGGCGGCAAAGAAACTGTTTTCAGCTCGCATCTTTTGCCGTTTGCGGCAAAACAAGCAAAGAAATTTGTGACGCGGAAAATCCGTTTTATCTGACAAACGGGGCCACAACCCGTTAACGGGTTCACTTAAAAAACGGAGTTTTTATAAACGGAGCGGCGGGCAATTTGCCCGCCGCTTTCTGGGAAGAAATCTATAATAATTTTTAAAATTATTATTCGCGTTTAGTCGACAAACTTTGTGTAATTCACGCTGATGTTTGAAATATTGTATTCCGCCGCGCCGCCTGTGCCTGTGTATATTGCCAGCGACAGCTTGTTCCTGTCTATATTGGCGGGGAATGCCGTGAAGTCATCCTTTGTGAACCATTCCTTTTCCACCGGTTCGCCTTTCTGCACAACGGTTTTAACGCGCGGCGTTACTTTGCCGTTTTTAAAGTCCGCCTCGATCTCAAAATCAAACGCGATCGGACAATCGGCGTCGCTCTTAAACTGGTCGCCTGTGCAGTTGAGCCACTGGTGCTCGCCCTGCGAGGAACCGCTCTGACCGGCCTGACCCGCGTCAAACATATTGACCTGATCCCATCTTCCGAACAGAGTCCTGGTAATTCTGGCATCGTTTATGCCGTTTGAAAATTTACCCGGCGTGTTGGCCGTAAAGTCAATTGACGCGCCTTTGGTGCCGTCTTTATTGGCAAAGGTCTTCGGTATCTCAAGCGTGTATTTGAGCGTCACGGTCTCGGCTTTCGCAAGTTCCTCGCCGGCAATGCTTACCAAATCCCAATACGCTCCGCCGTCAACACCGCTCGCGGCTTTGATGTTAAACTTGCCGTCTCCCATGTCGGTCACTGAAGCTCCGCTTGCTATAGCGGTCGGCGCCGTTGTTACAGCCTTGCTTACCGGAACCAGACCTTTAAGCGATATATCCATCAACACGCTCTGTCCCGCCTTATCCGCCGTCGCCGTCGCAGCGCCCTCGGCGGGTGTGAATACTCTGTAGCTGTTTGTCTGGCTATCGATCAAAACGTCATATGTGCCGAGAGGTATATTCGAAACGGTATACGCCGCCGAAGTTTGTCCCTGAGCCACGGTAACGGTTTGGCTTTTGATGACAGCGTTGTTTTTCATAACTCTGATCCTTACCGGAACATCCTCGGCCGCGGGGGTTGATCCCACCGAAATTGTGCCGCCGATCGAGAAAACATTTGTCGTGTCAGAGGTGGGCTGGATCTCAAACGATATTGATTTTTCTGCTCCTATACTCTTATCGGACGCGTTTCTCACGTACAGCTTTACAGTCGCGTCTATCGGCTGCTCGCCGTTTGCGGGGCGGATAAGGCTCAGCTTGTTTCCGTTTACCGTCGCGAACTCGCTGTCGCTGGCCCACTTAAATTCATATCCGCTCGGCGCTGCGGGAAGGTCGATCTCGTTTACTGTCTGGTTGCTTGTGTCAATGTTTGCGGAATTTATCACACCGTCAACGCCGTCATATTTGCTCTTAATTCCCGCGGGATCCCAATCATCCGAACCTTTGGTGAATGTGTAGGGATTGTATCGGAGCATTGTCCACTCGTCAAGCAGCTTTCCGCGGCGCTTTGAAACGTCTACAGCCTTGCCTGAATCATCGACGCTGCCGTACTCGTAAAATCTTGCTTCCTCGGGCTTGTTGCCGCTCATGTCGGTCCAGCCGGAACTTGAGATCAGATACGGATCACCGCTTGAGCCTTTGGCCGCGTTTCCGATTTTAGTGTTGATATACGCCGCGGCGGGTCCCGGAGGCGCGCCCCAAGGTCTGCCCATATTTCCGGGCTGAGCCGCGCTCGATCCGGTGACATAGCAGTTATAGAATAAATAACCTTCGGACTCTTTGGTGTTGCTGGGAGCCGTTACAGTGGCGGACTCACCTTTTCCGCCCGCGTTGACATAAAGCTCGCAGTTGTCGAACACGGCTGTCGCGCTGCCGCAGATATAATCTGTGGTGCCGCCAAGCTTGCAGTTCTTGAAATACATTCTTCCGCTGTTTATGCCTATCGTGTCCTGGGTCGATATGATCTCGCAGTTTAAGAATACAGCCTTGTCCGCCGAGCAGTGGAGAGCGGCGCAGCGCTCTCTGGGACTGCCCTCAACGCCCTTATATGTTATATTATCGCGCGACTGCAAATACGCGTTTATCTCGTCATCGCTCTTGCCTGCCGCTTTCTGCTCGTTGATCCATTCAACTCTGTGGAAATTTCCGTTGTTTGTGTCCGGATCAACGCCTGTGATATCGGTGAGTTCTTCCTCGGTATAGTATCTGTTGTATGAATTTTCCAGTATCAGATTCTCGGCTGTAAATCCTGTCGCGCTCTTGTCGACTTTAAGCGCCGGGCCCCAGTCTTTCGGGCCGTAACTCTTACCGTCGCCTATCGCTTGCGGGTCATAGTAACCGTTTTCATTGCAGCTATCGTAAAGCGAGCCCAATCCGTAGTACCATGTCAAAAGCGCGTCTCCCGAACTGCCCGCCTTTTTGCGCAGGGTTATGTACGGAGTATTTACAACGATCTGCTCGCGATATGTGCCGGGGGCTATGTCAATATATACTCTGTCGGATTCCGATTTGGGATTCACTGCCGCAGCCGCGGCTACCGCCTCGGATATCGTGTTGTATTTCGTGTCTCCTATATAAGCTCCCTTAGCCGCGGGATCCGCGGTCGGAGCCGCTGTGGGCTTTGCCGTTGGCGCAAGAGTCGGTGCGTTGGTCGGTTTTGCCGTCGGAGCGTTGGTCGGCGCAGTTGTGGGCGCCGCCGTAGGAGTCGAGGCAGGAACATCAGTTCCTACCTCGTATACCGCGCTTTTCGGTTCGATCGTGTCAGTGCCGTCCCATACGTACAGCTTAACTTTTCCGGATCTCGGCATTTTGAAGTCAAGATTTTTAACGTCCGTGCCCTCTATGTCGTATACCGCAGAGCCGAGCATGCTCTTTTCGTCGCTCTCATCGTACACGCCGATCATCAGCTTGGCCTTGGGGTTCGTCTCGGTTCCGTTATAGCTGATGCTTACGCCGAGAGTGCCGTCCGCGCCGTAAGAGGCGCTTGTGATCTCATAGTCATAGCTTGCAGGTTTATTGGTCGGCATCGGAGGCGTTGTGGGGTTGGTATCTCCGTTGTATTCGGGATTTAAGTATTTGTAGTCATACACAAAATCACCGATATTGCAGAGATATTTCTGTCCTTCCTTATAAGGCTCTCCTTTCGCGACAATATATAAATCGTGCTTGCCGGTAACGCCATCGATGTTTTTAAGATCAAGAGCGTACGATCCGGTCTCAGTCACATTGATCTTGGCGATCTCAACGCCGTCTTTTTTGTCAAGTCTTACTGAAACGGTCGGATTTGCATCATAGTATCTGCTGATCGCCAAAGACGCGTTTGTGATACCCGTCAGGTCAACGCCCTTAAAGCAGAAACCGACTTCAACGTTTTCTCTGTTGTTTACATATCCAACGGCGTTTCCGTCGACAACTTTCGGAACTCCTCCGTTATCGCTCGCGAAAAAGCCTGTGGCGGTATTCGCGAATACCGTGTTTGTGCCCTCCAGATACTTGGGTATCTGCTTTTCAAAATGCGTAACGGTATATGTCTCGCCCGCCTTGCCCGCGATCGTCGCGATATTTGTATCGGGATCGAACGCGAATTCCACATTGTTTCCGGCCGAATCTACAATTGTTCCCAATCCCAGCTTTTCTTCGCGGATCCTGATGTCACCGTCTCTGACCGCTTTCAGCGAGAGCTCTGTTACTTCGCCGTTTTGCCATGCTGCGGAGACTTCCGCATTTTCGCGGGTCATAAGTCCTTCAAACGAACCGCTTTTCCATGATGAAGGTATCGCGGGAATAACATCTATCGCTCCGGTATGGCTCTGGAGTACCATTTCGGTTATTCCGGATGTCGCTCCGTAATTTCCGTCGATCTGAAAATCGGGATGCTCGTCAAAAAGATTCGGAGCTGTGCGGCACAGGAAGAGCTGTTTGAGCATATTCTCTGTCTTGTCGCCCTGGAGAGCTCTGGCGTTCAGATTCATTCTCCACGCCAAGCTCCAGCCTTTACCGTCCGCGCTGTCCTTGGCGGTCGTTGAACCCTGGAACGCTTTGAATATCTTTTGCTCGTTTACGTCACTGCTGTAGGGATTAATGTGTGTTCCCGGGAACAGTTCCCAAAGGTGCGAGCAGTGTCTGTGGCCCGCTCCGACACTGTGTTCCTTAATACTGATCTCTTCTCCCGTAAACGGATTCTTTATGTTCTTGTATTTTTCCGCGGTGGGGTTTTCGTTTTCGGTGAAATCAAACGTGACATCGCCGCGCACCCATTCCTGAATACCGCCGTTTCCGATCACGTCGGGAGCTATTTTGCCTTTCTCGCTCGCGAAATAAGTCGAGGGCATCTGCTCGTCGATCTTTGCCAGCAGATCGGCATTTTCTCCGGTTTTGCCGAGTATTTCGCTCGCCTGCCGAACCATATCATAGAGGTTTCTTACAAGCTGGGTGTCCATCGCGGGGCCGGGCTGAACTCCGCCCTGCTCGGGCGAGCAAGACGCGGCCGTGATCAGATAGCCGGTCACGGGGTCGACAACCAGGAACTGCGTGAAGAACTTGGCCGCGCCCACCATGTAGGGATAGATCTCGGCGAGATAAGCCTCATCCTTGTTGAATTTATAGTACTGCCAAGCGTGGTCAAGCAGCCACGCTCCGCCTGTGGGCCACAGACCGGCCGTCGCGTTGTCTATCGGCTGAGTGCCGCGCCACAGGTCAAAGTTATGGTGCATTACCCACGGATCGCCGGGCTGATATGTCTCGCAGTTTCCTATTCCGTACTGATAATCGGCGGTAATACTTCCGCTCTGAGCCAGCTCTTTGAACGTGTCAATGAGAGTTTTTTCGCTCTCGCCTATATTAAGGGGCTGAGCCGCCCAGTAATTCATCTCGGTATTGATATTTATCGTGTATTTTCCGTTCCAGCCCGCTGTCATAGCGGCGTTCCACTTTCCGGTCAGATTAAGAGGCTGGCTTTCTTGTATCTCGATATCGTCACCGCTTGCGGCGCGTCCGTCGCGGGCACCCGACAGCAGAAGATATTTGCCGTAATTGAACTCAAGCACCGCAAGTTTGTAATCTCCGTCGTCGTATGTGGTCTTTATGCCGTTGGCTGCCGCCTTTGACGCATTGCTGTCAGAGCCGGTAAGGTAGCCCGAATTTCCTCCTATATCCTTGCGCACTCTCTTCTCGGTGGGAGTGTCAGTGTACTCGTAGCCCTCTTTATTGTCAACGCTCAGACTTGATTTTGAATACTGCTCCGTAAAATCGGCGAGATGACGCGCTTTTATCTGCTCATAATTTCTCTTTTGTACATTCGCGGAATATCTGTCGCAGTCACGTCCGGGCTTTGAGTTGTCAAGATTCAGATAATCAACATAATTCGTGGCGCCCACAACATAAACCGTGGCGCTTTTGCCGCCTTTTACCGAGACGGTCTTGTTATCCTCGCTTACCGAAAACGCTCCGTCACCCTCAAGTATCATTCTCGCCTCAAAGGTTATAGCGTTCAGTCTTGAGGGCTCTCCGTTGTTAGAATTTCCGTTTCTGACACTTGCGGTCAGTTTAACCTCTTTGTCACTTACCTTTGTATACTTTGCAACATCTTCATGGTATGTATGCAGCTCGGCGCTCATATTAAGCTCGCCGTCGGTTTCAACATGGGTCGCCACCGTCTGATCGGGATAGCTCGCAAAGCTCTCGCGCTTGTAGTGTTTGCCTCCAAGATCATACTCAACCGTCACGATACCGGTTTTCATATCAAGACTCTTGGTGTAGTTCTCCGCGTCCTTGTAGCTCTGGCCGAAATCAAGATATACCTCGGCAAAAGACTTATACGCTCTCTGACCCGTAGGTGTGCCCAAGAATTTCTTCTCAACCAGACTGTGAAGATTCCATCTGTCCTGAACAGCCGACTGCTCCTTGGCGTTATTTACGCCGAGCGCCATATTTGAGATGCTCTTGTTCGCGTAATCGGGGAACTGAGTTCTGAAAGCCTCATCACCCACGATCGCGTCGGCCGATCCTATCTCGGCGGGTGTGCCGTCGGCATTCGCGCCGCGGAAATATCTCCAGCCGCCGTCGTTGCTGCCGCCGGTTTGATTTTGAGTGGTTATTGTCTTGGCGTTTGTCGTTCCGTCAACGGTCGTAACCTTGTTGCCGTTTTCATCGACCAGCTCTCCGTACGGTGAACCGTCCCAGCAGGTGTCCTCATTGATCTGAATAACGTCCTTGTCGATTCCCCCGGCTACCATTGCCGCCATGCGGCCGTTGCCGATTGGATAGAAGTGGGTCCAGAGATATTCAGAATACGCCCAGCCGGTGAAATACTTGCCTTTCGCCTCGTACGGCTTTTGAATATCGTTTCCGTTTCTGTCCTTCGCATTTGATTTTTTGTCGGCATTTGGGTTGATCTTCGCGGCGTTTTCATAAACGCCGTCGCGCGCGAGCACTTCATCGATGGTGGTATCGGTCCACATCGTGGTCTCGGGGTCGAATTTTGCCGCCGCTGTTTCCGCCGCGGCGGAGTCAACGCTTTTGGTCTCCGCGAAAACCGCGGGAGCCGCAGTCAGAACCATTGCAGCCGACAGAGCGGACGCTAACAATCTTTTTAACATAAAAATTCCTCCTAACGTAGTGATTAGCGATTAGCGAATAGCGAATAGGATACCCCTCTCAGTCAGCTTCGCTGACAGCATTAAGGAAGCTCTTGGTCAAAATTGCAAGCAATTTTGAAAGATAGCTTTGAACCCGCAAGTAAGCTTGCTAATTATCCCAAAGGGGCGAGCCTTTTTTTCTATCCCCACGAAGGGGGACGCCTATTTAGTGCCTCCTCCTAGGAGGAGGTGTCAGGCGAAGCCTGACGGAGGTGGGAACGTGTCAATCATTCGCTCCGCTAAATCACCGAATTTATAATTTTATGATTTTATTTTACATTATAATTTAACATTCAAAAAGAGCCAGTTTGGCATTATTTTTATGGGGCCAGATCGATTTTATAGGTCTCTCCGGCTTTGCCGCGGATCTCGGTTATATTCGTTTCGGGATCAAATTTATGTTCCGCCGCATTTCCGAGCGGGTCAAAAACGCCTACGACTTTTATTCTTATTCTTATAACGCCGTCGTTTAAGGCTTTCACCGAAAGATCTGTCAGCTTTCCGTCCTTCCATGCCGCCGAGACCTCGGCGTTTTCACGGGTCTTAAAGCCGCGGAACTCTCCGCATTTCCACGCGCTCGGCAGCGCGGGAAGCAGATCGATCGCGCCGGTGTGGCTCTGAATCAGCATTTCGGCGATCCCCGCGGCCGCGCCGAGGTTTCCGTCGATCTGGAAATCGGGGTGCTGATCAAAAAGATTTGGGGCCATGCGGCACAAAATAATCTGCCTCAGCATGTCCTCGGCCTTTTCGGAGCGCAGCGCGCGGGCGTTCAGGTTCATTCTCCACGCGAGGCTCCAGCCCTTTCCGTCAGCGTCGTCCTTGGCGGCGAGGGATTTGCGGAACGCCTCGAACAACCTTTTTTGACCGCCGTCCCGCGGGTTTAAACGCGTTCCGGGGTACAGCTCCCAAAGGTGCGAGCAGTGGCGGTGGAACGAGCGGTTCGACGCGGCGTGGGCCTTTATTTCAAGCGTTTCACCGCTGAACGGGTTTGTTATGTTCGGGAAACATTCCTCGGTCTTGTTCGCCGTGTTGCCGAAGTCAAAGCTCACATCGCCTCTCGCCCATTCGGATATCAAGCCGTTTTCGTCGATAATATCGGGCGCGATCTTTCCTTTCTCATCCGCGAAATATTCCGAGGGCATCTGCTCGACGATTTTTCCGAGCAGCTCCGCGTCCTTGTCCGCTTTGCCCAGAATCGCGGCGGCCTTGCTCACAATGTCATACAGGCTGTGGATAAGCTGGGTGTCCATAGCGGGGCCGGGCTGCACGCCGCCCTGCTCGGGCGAGCACGAGGCGGCAGTGATCAGGTATCCCGTCTTCGGATCGGCGACAAGGAACTCGGTAAAGAACCGCGCCGCGCCCGCCATATAGGGATAGAGCTCCGCGAGATATTTTTCGTCTTTGTTATATTGATAATACTGCCACGCGTGGTGCAGCAGCCACGCGCCGCCCGTGGGCCACAGCCCCGCGGTCGCGTTGTCGATCGGCTGGGTGCCGCGCCATAGGTCAAAATTGTGGTGCGTGACCCACGGATCGCCGGGTCTGTATGTCTTGCTGTCGCCTATCCCGTACTGAAAATCGGCGGTGACGCTGCCGCTTTTCGCGAGGTCGGCGAGCGCGTCGAGCAGCGGCCTCTCGCAGCCGCTCAAATTCATGACCTGCGCCGCCCAGTAGTTCATCTCGGTGTTTATGTTTATCGTGTATTTTCCGTTCCAGCCCGCGGTCATCGCCGCGTTCCATTTTCCGGTCAGATTGAGCGGCTGGCTCTCTGGAATTTCAAGCCCGCCGTTTTCGGCCTTCCTGCCGGGCCTTGAGCCCGACAAAATGAGGTATTTCCCGAAATTGAATATCAGCGCCGCGAGAGCGCGGTCACTGCCGTCATAGGACGTTGTTATCCCGTTTTCCGCAGCCGAGCGCAAGTCCGCTCCCGAGCCGAACATAAAGCCTGAATTTCCGCCGATGTCGCGGCGCAGCCGCTTTTCGGTCGGAATGTCCGAGGCTCCGCCGCCCAATGTGAGGCTTGACTTTGAAAATTCGGACGCGAAATCGGCCATGTGGCGCGCCCTGATCCCGGCATAACCGCGCTTTTTTATGTTTTCGGAATACCGGTCGCAGTCGCGCGCGGGCTTTGAGTTGTCAAGCGTCATAAAGTTGACATAATTCGTTGCGCCGATTATATAAACCGCGGCGCTTTTACCGCCTTTCGCGAATATTATTTTGCCGTCATCGGACACCGAAAACACGCAGTCCCCCTCGATCAGCATTCTCGCCTCGAACTGTATCATATTGGTTTCGGCGATCCTGCCGTCTCTGTTTCCGTCGGTCACGGCGGCACGCAGCCTTATTTCCCTGTCGCTTATTTTGGCGTAACGGCATTCGGTGCTGTGATAGGTGTGAAGCTCCGCGGAAAAATCAAGCTCGCCGTCCGTTTCGATACGCGTCACGACCGCCTGATCTGGATAGCTCGCGAAAACCTCTCTTTTATAATGGATGCCGCCAGCGTCATATTCCGTTGTGACAACGCCGCTCTCAAGGTCAAGGCTTTTTATGTAGTTTTCGGCGCTCTCAAAGCTGTGGCCGAAGTCAAGATAAAGCTCGACAAACGATTTATAAGCCCGCTGCTTATACGGCGCGCCGAGGAATTTTGCCTCGACCAAACCGTGCAGGTTCTGTCTGCCTTGGACAGCATCGGCGGTTCTTGAGTTGTCAATGCCGAGCGCAAGGCTCGATATGCTCTTGTCGGCAAACTCCGGAAAGCTTTTTCTGAACTCCTCATCGCCGACAAGCGCGCTTTCCGAGCCTATCTCCGCGGGGCGTCCGTCAGCGTCCGCTCCGCGGTAGTATCTCCAGCCGCCCTTAACGCTGCCGCCCGTGAAGCTGCCGTCTCTCACCCTGATCACGCCCTTTGTCTCGCGGGCCTCGCTCATGGTTCTTATAACGTTCCCGTTCTCGTCCTCAAGCGTTCCGTATGGCGAGCCGTCCCAGCAGGTGTCCTCGTTGATCTGAACGACCTCGCGGTCAATTCCGCCCGCAGCCATCGCCGCGAGCCGTCCGCAGCCCACGGGATAAAAGTGCGTCCAGAGAAATTCGGAGTATGACCAGGCGGAAAACCGTCCGCCCTCGTCAAGATAGGGCTTTTGTATACCGCCGTTTTTGCCTTGAACGTCCTCGGTCTTTGACGCGTTCGGGTCGATCTCGGCGGCGTTTTTATAGACTCCGCCGCGCTCCAGAACTCTCTCGACGGGCGTGTCTGTCCAGATTACAGTCTCGGGATCAAATCGTGTGTTTTTCATAATTTCTGCCTCTCGGTTTTCTTCGGTAATGTCAAGCAGACATCCCTAATTTTATTTTAAATTTAATTTAAATATCTATTTTTGCGAAGTTTTTGCTTTTT
>CANQMT010000023.1 GCA_947625055.1 uncultured Monoglobus sp.
AAATCGGTTCCCATCTGCTCGCCTTCGGAGAGCACGTCGCTCCAGTCGTTCCACGATACCGAGCCGTCCCCGGCGGTGCTGCCCAAATAGCTCTCGCCGGGATTTACTACCGATTTCGCGTAAACGTACGGGTACGAAGACTCGAACGACGACGCCATTACGCTCCTTGAGACAAGCTCGCCCTCGTTGCGGTCACTGACCAATTCGTATTTCCCGTCGGCTGTTTTGTTGGTCACAACGACCGAGAAAACTGTGTCCGCGGGGATATAGAGCGGCTCGGCAAGGTCCACGCGGTGATAGCCGCCCAGCTCAAATGTTTTTGTCTCGCTCGCGAGCAGTTCGCCATCGGTGGGCGTCTCGCTTTTTTCGTTCAGCTTATACACCTCAAAGGTTGTCGTGGTGTTCGGCGTGTTGGTCTGAAAAGCCAGAGTGCGAATCATTCTGTCATAGTAGGTTAAAAAATTATTCGCCATGTAGCAGGGCTCGTCGTAGAGATGATACTGCGTGTCGGGGTTCGCCGGCAGATAGTTATATTTGAAGTCATAATACTTGCTGTTTCTGTACTCGCTTGACGTGTCAAAATCCACAGCCTCATAGCTGTCGATGGTGTGGTCGTAATATGACAGATAAAAATATCCGTCGTCGCCCCAAGTATCATGATCCGGGAATTCCCTGCTCTCGGCGCCGTAGCTGTTTTTAACTATCCATGCGCCGTTGTCGGGCGGAAGCTCATTGTCGGTGCTGAAATTCTCCCTCGGATAATCGTCGTCCCAGCCCACGACCGTGACCTGATGATCCGAGTAGACTGAGCTGAGCGGATCTTCGCTATGGCTCGTTGGCGAGTAGTGCGCCCACGTTTCCTCGTTTGTGAACCGCGCGTCCGAGCAGTAGCCGATCTGCAGCGGACGTCCGAGCATAAGCTGCTTTTTTGCCGAGTTTACCGCTTCTTGATTAAATACGAATTTATAATCGCCCGTGTTTTCGTCACGCTCAAACTGGGCGGACGCGGGTATCAAAAAGCTTTCCTCAAGCGCCGCGACCTGGCCGAAGCGCTCGCTTTCGTCAATGCTCCAGTCGTCTTTGTCGCTGTAACAATAGGGCATATAGCCCTCGCCGTCGGTGTAGCTTAAAGCATAGTCCGGCGTTAAATACATGATATTGCCCTCTTTGCCGCGATACGGATAATCCCGCTCAAGCATCGGGCCGATACCGCAGGCAAATACCGACGTGGCCGTGGCGGTAAGTCCGCCCGCGTTCATGATCCTGCTCGTATCTTCATCCGCTCCCGGCACATAAGTACCCTCGCCGTCCTGCCGGCTAGCAGAGCCGCTCGGCAGAGGAACAAACGCAAACCAAGCGAGATGGTGCTCGGACAGGTCCATTTCATCTCCGTAAGCCTCTTCCCACTCGTCGCACGAGAGTCCCATTTCGCTCAAAATAGACGACTCTGTCGCGGCTATGGCGGCAAAGCCCCAGCATGCGCCAAAATTTCCCTGATTTTTTATGGGAGTGACGTAATTCTTTTTTTCTCCGCTGCCTTCAAGATCGGCTGCGCGAAGATCAAACGAGTTCGGGAACTCGTCTGCCTCGGCGGAATTCGCGGTCTCGGGAAGATAAAAACCGGTCCCGTTTTTGATAAACTCCCTTGCTGCGTCCGCGGCGGTGATTTTTGTTCCGTCATCGGGAGCGGCGAAAGCTCCCGCGGGAACAAGCGATACCGCCATGACCGCCGCGATAGCACACGATAAAATTTTCTTAAAGCGCCTCATAATTTTGACCTCCGTTGTATTGTAAATTTATATTAGCTGCTTAAAAAACATAATATCATAATAATTATATCATATATCTCGGCAAATTTCAAATTTGTTTTCGCCCCTAAGCAGGAGTTTTACGTCAAAAAATCCGATTTTCGCGCCGTAACATCAGTTTTATAAATCATTAAGCGCTCGGTTCAAAATTTTTGTTTGAATTCAAATAGACTTTTTGATTTAATTGTAGTATAATGTAAATACAAAATCAAAAAAATTAAAAGCAAAGAAAGGAATATTGAAATGAAAAGAAAAATAATCAAAATCGACGCCGAAAAATGCAACGGCTGCGGCATTTGCGCCGAGGCGTGTCACGAGGGAGCGATAGGCATGGTTGACGGAAAAGCGCGTCTGCTGCGCGAGGACTACTGCGACGGGCTCGGCGATTGTCTGCCCGCGTGTCCGACGGGAGCGATCACATTCGAGGAACGCGAGGCCGCGGCTTATGACGCGGCAGCGGTCGCGGCGGCGAAAAGCGCCCGATCGGAAAGCGATACTCTGCCGTGCGGATGTCCGGGAACGAACGCGAAGGAGATCAGTCATACATACGAGGATGACAATAAGCCCGCCGCAAAGCAGCAAAGCCGACTTTCTCAATGGCCGGTTCAGATCAAGCTCGCGCCGGTAAACGCGCCATATTTTGACGGCGCGAACCTGCTTGTCGCGGCGGACTGCACAGCCTACGCATACGGGAATTTCCACGACGATTTTATAAAAAACAAAATCACTCTCATCGGCTGCCCGAAGCTCGATATGGTCGATTATTCGGAAAAGCTGACGCAGATCATCGCTCAAAACAATATAAAAAGCGTTACGGTCGCGCGCATGGAGGTTCCGTGCTGCGGCGGTATAGAGAACGCTGTCAAACAGGCGCTTATGGCAAGCGGTAAATTTATACCGTGGCAGGTGGCGACTGTATCTACGGACGGAAAAATTTTGGAATAAGGTTTTTTACGACAGAAAATCTGCTTTTCGCGCCCGAATATATGATATATCATTCTCAACTCAAAAATCACTTATAAATATGCGTTATTCCGCAAAAGCGGGATAGACAGCTTCAAAGTTTTGTGTTATAATAAACATGATAAATTCTGAAAGGACGGATATTATGAACAAAAGGATAATCTCGGCAATTTTGTCGGCGCTGCTGCTTTTCGGAGCGGTAAACATGCCCGCGCTGGCCGATGACGAAAAGGTGACGCTTATAGTTGAAACCGAGGGCGCTCCGCTTCTCGGAACCAGAGAGGCCGCCTTGATGGGCGCGTCAGAGTTTTTAAAAACCGACGAGGCAAGGGATACCGAGGCGCGGCTTTTGAGCGCGCAGGACAAGGTCAAGTCGGCGGTCAAAAGGCGCTCGGGAGCGGACGCGGACAAGGGCTTTACCTACACAAGCGTTTTTAACGGATTTTCAATGGAGGCCCGCGAGAGCGATATTGAAAAAATCAAGTCGATCGACGGCGTCAAAAACGTGTATATTTCCGAAGCGGTCGAAATTCCCGATCAGCCCGCAGCGGACGAAGAAAGCGCGCCCGGCTTCGGCGGTCAGATGATGAACGCGCAGGCGATGTATGACAACGGCTATAACGGCGGCGGGCAGGCCGTGGCGATCATAGACGCGGGATTTGATGTCGTTCACGAATTTTTCTCATCGACCGCAGAAGACCCGAGATTATCTAAAAGCTATGTAAAAGATCTTATCGAAAATAACGAGCTTAACGCGAAGGCCGAGGCAAATCAGGTTTACAAAAACGCGAAGATCCCGTTTGCCTATGATTACGGCGACAATGACGCGGATGTGTATTACCCTCAGTTGTCGCACGGCACTCATGTGGCGGGCATCGCGGCGGGCAAGAACGGCGTGTTTGAGGGAACGACATTCTCGGGCGTCGCACCCGAGGCTCAGCTTGTCTTGATGAAAATTGCCGACTCGGAAGGCAGCACATATAACTCCGTTATCATCGCCGCTATGGACGACGCGGCGAAAATGGACGTGTGCGCGGTCAATATGAGCTTGGGCTCAACGCTGGCGAATTCCCCGGCATACACAACCGCCTGTGATAACATGAGAAACGCAGGGATCGCGGTCATCAGCGCCGCCGGAAATGACGACAGATACGCCGAGACCGCCGAAAACCCCGATTACACCTATATCGAATATCCGGCAGTCTGCTCGGCGTCGACCGCAGTTGCGTCGTGCGACACGGACAAGAGGTGGCTCATAGGCGGCGGGATAACGCTCGCCGACGGAGAGAAGATCGTCGTTGACCAAGCGGTGTACAGCGAGCTGTTTTTCAAAAAATTCTCGGATAAATTTTATGACTATGTGTATGTGGGCAGCGAGACAACTCCGCCCGAGGATGTTGTGAAAGGAAAGATCGTTATCTCTGTTTTAAACAGCGGAATAACAAGCAGGTATCTTTTAGATTGCGGCGCCATTGGAATGATTTTTGTGGAAAACGACGAGATCGATGGCAGACTGCATACCGTGAGTGATGAAATACCCGGCCTGGTGGTGCGCAAGTCCTACGGCGAAAAGCTGATAAACGCCGAGGATAAGCGGTTTAAAACCGATGCGGAAATATGCACACTCTACGGGGAATTTCCCGACGCGGGAATATCCTATTTCAGCAACTGGGCGACATCCTCAAATCTTGAGCTAAAGCCCGAGATCACCGCGCCGGGCGGCGATATTCTGTCGTCGGTCAACGGTGACGAATACGAAAACAATAACGGCACATCCATGGCGGCTCCGCAGATCACGGGCGCTATGGCGCTGATGAGCGATTTTGTCGAAGCGGAATATCCCGAGGTCGCGGGCGCGGACAAGGTCGCGCTTATGGAAAATATTTTGATGAGCTCGGCAAGCCTTTTTTACAGTGACGAGGAAAAGACTCTCCCATTGTCGCCGCGCAAGCAGGGCGCGGGCCTCGCGAATTTACAAGACGCGCTGACGATCCCAGTGATACTCAAGGGCGACAGCGGCAAATCAAAACTGAGCCTCGGCGATATGCTCGGCGATGAGATAACGCTTAATTTCACGGCCGAGAACCTGACCGACAGCGACGTGACCTACGACGATATATCGGTTTGCGCGCTCACCGACGGATATGAAAACATAGACGGTGAAAATATGATCTCTGACTCGGTTCCGCTTGAGATCACCGCGGTCGAAAAGCCCGAAAGCGTGACCGTTCCCGCAAACGGAGAAACAGAGGTAAGCGTAAAAATAACCTTAAACGGCGAGCAGACAGCGGCCAATAAAGAAATATTCACAAACGGCTTTTGGGTGGACGGATTTATAACCCTGAGTTCGAAGGACGGCTCGGTGACAAAATCGAGCATGCCTTACACGGGATTTTACGGCGATTGGACAGCCGCTGACGCGTTTTCTCCCTCGTATTTTGAGGAAGGCGGCAGCGCCGAGAACGGTTATATCGGATACAATTCCAATGTTCTCGGCACAAACTTGTTTGCGAGCGGCGATGAGGATAAAAGCGAATATGAAAGCGAAAGCTATGTGGGCATATCGGGTCTGACCGACAACACGGGATATTGGATAAGAGTGCGCATGCTGCGCGCTCTCGTTGATACGGTCTTGACCGTCAAAGACTCGAGCGGCAATGTCGTGTATGAGAAAAAGCTTTACGATGGTCTGTGCCGCCAGCTCGAAATCAATGATTACTTTGAGAATGTTTCGCTGGATGGGCTCGGCCTTTCCGAAGGCGACTATACCGCGGTCCTGTCGGGCAATTTCGTGTACGGCGACAAAATCAAGACCGAGGAAAAGACGTATAAGTTTTATATCGACTCCGAGCTGCCCGAGATAAGAGATCCGAAAATCTATGAAGAAGACGGCAAAAAATACGCGTCATTTAAGGCAAGTGATAACCGCTATCTGATGGGCGCCATGGCAAATGACGGAAGCAACACGATCAGCGCGGCGGTCAAAGCTCAAAAAGAAGCGGAAATAACGCTTGATATAACGGATTTGGATGAAGAGACACTTGAATTTTCGGTAAGCGATTATGCCTATAACACGTACGATTTCAAGATCGGCGCGGTAAACGCCGAGATAACCGACAGCATCACGGGCGGAGGCAGCGCCGCGTTTATCGCGAGCATCGTCAACAACGCCGCTGACGCCGACGCTGATGTTATGATGGCGATATATGACAGTGACGGCGTGCTGATCGGCGCGGACGTGCAAAACGTGTTCATAAACAGCGGCGAAAAGCTCTCGCTCGCATTCAGCTTTGAAAACGCACCGACTGCGGCCGAGGCCCGACTGTTTGTCTGGGAGCACGACAAACTGACCCCTCTGTGCGACCCCGTGATATTCACCGAATTTTAATAACCCGCTTCGCGGCTCCGGCCACAGCCGTCCCCTACGTCATAATATGCAAAATGCCGTAGGGGCGGATATTATCCGCCCGCCCTATTCACTATTTACTAATCGCTAATCACTACGTTCGTAGTGGCGGATATTATCCGCCCGTAATATACTTGTGATATAATAATATATTAAATGTGGAAGGAATGATATTATGCATAAGAGGATAATCTCGGCAATTTTGACCGCGCTGCTGCTTTTCGGAGCGGTAAACATGCCCGCGCTGGCCGAGGACAAAAAGGTTACGCTTATAGTCGAGACCGAGGGCGCTCCGCTTCTCGGAACCAAAGAGGCCGCCTTGATGGGAGCGTCAGAGTTTTTAAAAACCGACGAGGCCAAGGAGACCGAGGCGCGGCTTTTGAGCGCGCAGGACAAGGTCAAGTCGGCGGTCAAAAGACGCTCCGGAGCGGACGCGGACAAGGGCTTTACCTACACAAGCGTTTTCAACGGATTTTCAATGAAGGCCCGCGAGAGCGATATTGAAAAAATCAAGTCGATAGACGGCGTCAAAAATGTGTATATATCCGAAACGGTCGAAATCCCCGATACGCCCGACTCGGACGGAGTAAGTGCGCCCGGCTTTGGCGCGCAGATGATGAATGCGCAGGCGATGTATGACAACGGCTATAACGGCGGCGGGCAAGCCGTGGCGATCATAGACGCGGGATGCGACGTCAGTCACGATTTTTTTGCCGCGAATATTGAAGATCCGAGGCTGTCCAAAAGCGACATAAGGAATTATGTCGAAAATAACGAGCTTAACGCGAAGGCCGAGGCAAATCAGGTTTACAAAAACGCGAAGATCCCGTTTGCCTATGATTACGGCGACAATGACGCGGACGTATATTACGCCGAGATGACGCACGGCACTCATGTGGCGGGCATCGCGGCGGGCAAGAACGGCGTGTTTGAGGGAACGACATTCTCCGGCGTCGCGCCCGAGGCTCAGCTCGTTTTGATGAAAGTCGCCGACTCGGAAGGCAACGCGGAGGACTCCGTTATCATCGCCGCGATGGACGACGCGTCAAAAATAGATGTGTGCGCGGTCAATTTGAGCGTGGGTACCACATTTGCAAATTCCACGATGTATGCAACCGCCTGCGATAACCTGAGAAACGCGGGGATCGCGGTTATATGCTCCGCGGGAAACGATGACAGATACGATGAGACCGCCGAAAACCCCGATTACACCTATAACAATTATCCGGCGTCCTGTTCCGCGGCGACCGCGGTCGCGTCGTGCGACACGAACAAGAGGTGGCTCATAGGCGGCGGGATAACGCTCGCCGACGGAGAGAAGATCGTCGTTGATCAAGCGGTGTACAGCGAGCTGTTTTTCAAAAAATTCTCGGATAAATTTTATGACTATGTGTATGTGGGCAGCGAGACAACTCCGCCCGAGGATGTTGTGAGCGGAAAGATCGTTATCTTTGATATGAACAGCGGAATAACAAGTAAGTACCTTTTAGATTGCGGAGCCGTGGGCATAATAATGCCGGCGCCCGATGAGCGCGACGGCATAATACAAACCGTGAGCGATGAAATGCCGGGTCTGGTGGTGCGCAAATCCTACGGCGAAAAGCTGATAAACGCCGAGGACAAGCGGCTTAAGACCGACGCGGAAATATGCACGCTCTACGGGGAATTCCCCGACGCGGGAATATCCGATTACAGCAACTGGGGAACCGGTTCAAGTCTTGATCTAAAGCCCGAGATCACCGCGCCGGGCGGCAATATTCTGTCGTCGGTCAACGGCGACGTATATGAAAACAAAAACGGCACGTCCATGGCGGCTCCGCACATCACGGGCGCTATGGCGCTCATGAGCGGTTTTATGGAGGCAGAACACCCCGAGACAGCAGGCGCGGACAAGGTCGCGCTTATGGAAAATATTTTGATGAGCTCGGCGAGCCTTATATGCAGCGACGAGGAAAAGACGCTTCCCGTGTCGCCGCGCAGGCAGGGCGCGGGCCTCGCGAATTTAAAGGACGCGCTGACGATCCCCGTGATTTTAAAAGGCGACAGCGGCAAATCAAAACTGAGCCTCGGCGACATGCTCGGCGATGAGATAACGCTTAACTTCACAGCCGAGAACCTGACCGACAGCGACGTGACCTACGACGATATATCGGTTTGCGCGCTCACCGACGGATATGAAAACATAGACGGCGAAAATATGATCTCTGACTCGGTTCCGCTTGAGATCACAGCGGTCGACAAGCCCGAAAGCGTGACCGTTCCCGCAAACGGCGAAACAGAGGTAAGCGTAAAAATTACTCTAAACGGCGAGCAGACAGCGGCCAATAAAGAAATATTCACAAACGGCTTTTGGGTGGACGGATATATAACCCTGAGCGCAAAGGACGGCTCGGTGACAAAATCGAGCATGCCCTACACGGGATTTTACGGCGACTGGACGGCCGCCGACGCGTTTTGCCCCTCATATTTTGAAGAAGGCGGCAGCGCCGCGAACGGATATATCGGATACAATTCGGGTGTGCTCGGCACAAACTTGTTTGTGAGCGGCGGCGAGGATAAAAGCGAATATGAAAGCGAAAGCTATGTGGGCATATCGGGCTTGATCGACAATAAATATGAGATAAACGTGCGAATGCTGCGCACCCTTGTTGACACGGTTTTGCTCGTCAAAGACCCGGGCGGCAATGTCGTGTATGAGAAAAAGTGTAACGACGGTCTGTGCCGCCAGATCGAAAGCTTTGATTACTTTGAGAATGTTTCGCTGGATGGGCTCGGCCTTCCCGAAGGCGACTATACCGCGGTTCTGTCAGGAAAATTCGTGTACGGAGACAAAAGCAGGGCCGAGGAAAAGACGTATAAGTTTTATATCGACTCCGAGCCTCCCGAGATAAGAAACCCGAAAATTTATGAAGAGGATGGCAAAAAATACGCGTCGTTTAAGGCGAGCGATAACCGCTATCTGATGGGCGCCATGGCAAATGACGGAAGCAACATGGTCAGTGCAGCGGTCAAGGCTCAAAAAGAGGCGAAAATAACGCTTGATATAACGGATCTGAACGAAGAAACACTTGAATTTTCGGTTTCCGATTATGCCTATAACACATATGATTTCAAGATCGGCGGTGTAAACGCCGAGATAACCGACAGCATCACAGACGGAGGCAGCGCCGCGTTTATCGCGAGCATCGCCAACAACGCCGCCGACGCCAACGCGGATGTTATGATGGCGATATATGACAGTGACGGCGTTATGATCAGCGCGGATGTGCAAAACGTGTTTATAAACAGCGGCGAGAAGCTCTCGCTCGCATTCAGCTTTGAAAATGTGCCGAACGCAACCGAGGCCCGTCTGTTCGTTTGGGAACACGACAAACTGACCCCGCTGTGCGACCCCGTGATATTCACCGAATTTTAATAACCCGCTTCGCGGCTCCGGCCACAGCCGTCCCCTACGTCATAATATGCAAAATGCCGTAGGGGCGGATATTATCCGCCCGCCCTATTCACTATTTACTAATCGCTAATCACTACGTTTGTAGGGGCGGATATTATCCGCCCGCTTGCCTCGCCCCTTGGGGAGAGGTGTCAGGCGAAGCCTGACGGAGAGGGGTTAACATGGGTACTAGCGATTAGTGACTATGAACCCCTCTCAGTCTGCGGCAAGCCGCAGCCAGCTCTCCCCAAGGGGCGAGCCTAACCCTACGAACATAGTATGCAAAATATATAAACGCGGCGCCATGCATGGCGCCGCGTTTCATTGGTATTAATTGGTAAGTTTTTATAGGCGGGTTATATGTTCAGTCTGCCGAGCATTGTGACAAACTCGGCGCGGGTTATGCTCGCCGCGGGAGCCAGCGTGCCGTCGGGATAGCCGTTGATCACTCCGACTCCGCATGCCCACTGTATCGCGGGTACCGCGTAGTCGTTTATATCGCCCGCGTCGGTGAAGCTCAGAACATTCGTATCCTCGCCAACCGACACATCAGCGCCCTTGTGCTGCATGTATCTGTAAAGTATCGCGGCGGTCTGCTCGCGCGTCACGTTTTCGTCGGGTCTGAAGGTTCCGTCCTCAAAGCCCGTCACTATTCCGTTTTCGGCCGCCCACGCCACATACGGCGCGTAATACTGGCTCGCGTCAACATCGCCGAACGAGGTTCCGCCGGACTGAGCGTTCTCCATGCGTCCGACTATCGTTACAAGCATCCCGCGCGTCATTGTCATGTTGGGGCCGAACTCGGTTTCGCTTATTCCGTTCACAAGGCCCTTGCCGTATGCCGAATTTACCGCGTCATAGAACCAGTCCGAGGGGCTTACGTCGGTAAACGGCAATCCGCCTGCCGCCGGAGCGCCCGAAGCCTCGGGAGCCGCTGTTCCGGTCGGCTGCTGCGAGGGCGCCGGGGTCGAGTTCGTTGTGTTGAACGAACCTCCTCCGCCTCCTCCGCCGTAACTTCCGGTGCTGCCGCTGTGTGATGAGGTCTGCGAGCTGAGCGTCAGCTTCTTCACATCTTCTCCGTTTGCGTCAACATAAGTCAGTTTTTCCTCGTTGTACGATAACGCGGTTCCGTCGGATGTTGTTTTCACGCCTCCGAACTTCGCGTACTTCGACGCGGCGGTTCCGCCCTCCGCGGTAAACGTGCTGCTGTTGTCCATGCTGATATTAATGGTCGAAGTCTCGGCCTCAAAGGGCTCAACGCCGTAGCTTTGAGCTGTCTCACCGGCAGCCGAAGCGTTTATCGAGCTGTTGTTTGAGAGTCGGATAGTTCCGTATGTGCCTTGATCGTCATGATAAACCACAAGTCCCGTCGCGCGTTTCGTGCCCGACGTTGCCGCCGAAGCGTCCAGCTTTGAGTTGTCTTTGATCTCAAGGTTATGCACTGTGCAGCCTATGCCCATGTGTTCACCGCCTACCTCGCATACCGCCGTAACGTAAGCGGAGCCGTCGAGCGTGAGCTTTGTGGGTATATAGAGCGCAAGACCTATGCTGCCCGATACCGAGTCTCCCGCGTAAGCGTTTACCGTGGTTCCCGAGATGCTCATGTCTTCGTAGGATATAATTCCGCAGGAATATCCGTCTCCATTTTCATCGAATCCGCCGACGGCCTCGTCATACACCGCGTTTCCGCCCCGGGCCGTGAGCGTGCCGCTGCCTTTTATCTCAACGCCTTCGGCCACGATGCCGTAACTGTTGGTGTTTCTGACATTGCCGGCTGTCACCGTAAGATTTCCGTCAATTTCAAGAGTGTTGTCGCCCGAGCAGTAGAGCGCCGCGGCTCCTTCCGTATTTCCGGTCTTGTCAAATCCCGAATACGCGCTGTAAATCGAGGGACTTTCTCCCTCGGGAACGCGAAGCGTCGTGCCGGGGCTTAAGTGCAGTCCGTCCGCGTAGTTCGTGACAAATTTGAAATCCGATGTGAGCGTCAGCGTTTTTCCGTCGCAGGCCGCGCCGGGCACCTCGACCGGGTTCCCGAGTTCTCCGGTCTCGTAATCATATCCGTCATAGAGCTTGCTTGTCTCGCCGTCAAAGTAGAGGAGATGATCCGCAGGCTTGATCGCGTCGGTAAACTTAACGCTCTCAACAGGGGTGTCCGTGCCGGGTATGACGTATGTAAAGCCGTCATATTCAACCTCGCCGTCATAATCGCCGCCCGAGCCGGTAACGGTAACGCCGTCCGAGCCGCTGACGCCCCAAACAGCCGAGCCTTGACCGGTCGCGGTGACAGACGAATTGTTCATCGCGGTGATCGTCGCCTTGCCGTCTTCAAAATTCCCTGTCTCGGCGTCGTAGACCCATGCGGTTATGCCCGGGGCGTCGTCATCATCGGGAGCGCCCGCGAAGTTGATTCTGTCGGCGTGAGCCGATATTACCGCGTTATCCTTGGTCGTGACAGAGCCGGGAAATTTTTCATCGCTTCCATAGATCACTATGCCGCCTTCCGCTTCGATAAATGATGCGTCCCCGGCTATAATGTTTCCGCCGTTCATTATCATGATCGCTTTTGAATTTTCGCAACGGCTTGTGTCAAGATGAGAGCTGCCTTTCATCTCAATGCCCTCTGACGCGACACCGCAGATCGGGGAATTATTCTCTCTGACCTCCGGAGCGACAGAGAAGGCGGATACGTTGACTGTGCCGTCAAAAATGAAATTTTTGTTCGACATCATTCCGTATGAGTAACCCGTGCCGTTTTTTTCATAGGCTGTAACATCTCCCGAGCCATTTATCGTCATATCATCATATGAGAATATGCCTACAACATTAGTGGCGCTGTCGCCGAAGCCGTAAGCCGCGACGAGCAAGCCTCCGTCAATTTCCAAAGTGTTGCCGCCCTCGCCGCCCAGCGCAAATGTCATTTCGGACTCGGCAGTCGGAGACGCCGCTAAGGCGGCAGTCTTGCCTTCGGGTACCTTTACCGTAACGCCTTCGCCGATTCTGAGGGCGCCGCTGCTGCTTGACTCGAACACAACATTGTCAAGTGTGAGAACGCTGCCGTCCGCGCTCATTCCTTTGGGAATCTCCTCGCCGGAAAGCGCTTCGCCGTCCTTATTGTTTTTGCGAAATCCCGCCTCAGCGTCATAATATATGCCATAGTCGGCTATCGATGCGGCTGTGAACTCCACCATGTAATCTACGCTGCCGTCAGAGCGAATGTAACCCGCTTGATCCTTATCAAATGTAACACTGTCATCCGCCTGACTGCCTTTCACGGTATAGCTTCCCACAGGCTCATCCTGCAGCTTTACGGCAGCACCCACTCCTAAAAATTTGACAGACGACTCGTCGTCGCCAACTATAATCGAAACGGGACCGCTCTCCGCCGACGAGCCGTGCTCGCACAATCCGAATGCTTCCGCAGAAGCATAATTAAAAGATTCGCAGTCGATTTTGCCGCCGTCAAAGGCGCTCAAAGATTTTTCGTTTTGTTTCAGCGCAAGCCCCGCGGAAAGGTCGCAATAAGAATCTTCGGTGACGTATGCCTCAAAATTGCTCCCTTCCGACGTGACATTGTTTGCAAGACAGCCGTATGTTATTACATTCTCTCCGCCGCCTTCGCCTTCAGCGTGCACATCCGCGCCGTCACCGGCAAAAACATTGTTGACATACATGCCTATGCTCACTCCGTTTTGGGGCTCCGTTTCCTCTTCCTGAGGTATGAGTGAAACATATCCCGAATATGCTCTTACGGCTGTACCGCGTATGCTTATATTGTCGTCTGAGCTTATACCCGCCGAAATCACAGTCGGATCCGATGCGTCAATCATATCCCCGCCTGTCGCGTATATTTTTCCTTTTCCGGATATGGATAGTGTGCCGTCGCCGCCGAGAATGCCGCTGCTCCCCATACGCGCGCTCCTGCTTGTCGCGGTAAATAAGCCGTCAATTTCAAGATTGCAGTCGCCGTTGTACACAAGAGCTGCGGAGTTCATATTATCCGGATTATCTCCGCTCATTACGCTTGCCGTTACGCCCTCAGGAACTACGAGCGTTGTGCCGGGGAACAGATATAATCCCATTTCGCAGTTGGTTTCAAAGTGAAAATCATTCGTAAGCGTAAGGGTATCGCCCTCGCATATTGCGCCGGGGAAGTTTTCGAGCTTTTCGCCGTTATTTTTATATAACACTCCTTCATCGGGCTTATATATAAGATAGTAGTCGGCTGCTTCTCCGCGTGTGATTTTTAAATAGTCTACGCCGGTATGGTAAGCGTACATATAGTTGTGCTCACGGGAATTATAATACGTCACGATCGCGTTGCTGCCGTCCGTTTTGCGGCTTCCCATTACGGTCACGTTACCCGTCGGATCTTTGTACTGTGTTTTGCTGATTCCGACATCATATACGCGCCGCTGATGATAAGCGTCGTTGTTGCCTGCCGCGATTATTTCCGACGGTTCGGCGTTTTCGCTCTCGTCAACAACGAACTCCACACCGCCGTATTCTATGGCTGAGGCGTCCTCCTCGCCATAGTTGTGGTAATATTCCGCTATGCCGTATCCGTATTCGCCGTTTCCGGCGCGCGCGTAAATCGCGCTGCCGTTATCAACGGTTATTTTTCTCTTGTTTGTCCCCTCCATAATTTCAAGACCTATGGTGCGCATATCGTTGTCGGGATCTCCGTCATCGGGCGGCACGTTGCCGCCGTAGGCGTAAATTTCCGAGCCGTTTTTCGCCGATATACTGTTGGTCTGTATTCCATGCGAGAGCAGCGATGACTCGCCGCCCGCGCCGATGACAAGAGCACCGTCCTCGGCGGATAAAACGCAGTTTGCGGATAAAATGTCGGGAGATTGATCCCGTATTACGATACCTGTGCACTGTTGAGCGTCTCTTGTCAAACATGTGCCTATAAGCGCTGCTTTATTTACACTTATCGAGCTGTAAGCGAATATGCCGGCAGAAAACGTCGGCGCTTTTCCGCTTACCGCCGCGACAACTCCGCCTCCGCAAATGCTCAGACTGTCCGCGATAATACCGTAGCTTGACTCTGCGGCGTGAAAATTGACAGCAGCCAGATTACCGCTGTTATTCGTGTTTATTGTCAAATTACCGCCGAAAATACTTGAGCTTTCGCTTTCCTGCGACACATTGATTATCAGTACGGACGAATTATCCGGAATGCTGATTTCGGCGTCGGACTGTAACCAAATATCCGTATCCGCCGACGTAATTAACGCCATGTCGCCCTCGGGAAATTTTATTGTGTCGGCATCGATCGTTATGCCGCCCAAATTTTCCGTCGATCCGGACTCCTCGTCAGTCTCACTGAATACCAGTTGATTATCGCCGAGATTCAGAACATTTACATCCGCGCTCTCAAGCATCGCCGCGAGCTCGTCCGCTGTCTTGTTTTCGGCTCCCGTCCAGTCAACGTCCTTAAAGCCGCCCCAGTCGGTATCGCCCCAGTCGATCGCGTCAATGCCGCCGGTATAGTTTTCTCCGGCTTCGACAGGATTTGTTATCGACGGCCGAATGCCGCCGTCATTCGGCTCGGCAAAAGCCGCCTGGGTAACGAGCGACGCCATCATTGCAAGCGCAATAAACGATGACAGAACTCTTTTTACCTGTTTCATGATTTTTACCTCCTGTGTTTTATATTGGATTTATATTTTTAAACTTAAATATACACATATAATTTTATCACAACGATCGGCAGAATTCAATGCTGTTTACGTCATTAAACGAGCTATTCACGCAATTTTATATCGGAATATCCGCGTTAAAAATGACGTTTGTCAAGCCGCT
This sequence comes from uncultured Monoglobus sp., assembly GCA_947625055.1. Lineage (GTDB taxonomy): Bacteria > Bacillota > Clostridia > Monoglobales > Monoglobaceae > Monoglobus. The sequence continues at coordinate 15,419 of CANQMT010000023.1, forward strand.
GCAGAGCTTGAGGGACAATTTTCCGACAATTATGCTTGCCAAAATTCAAAAACCGTGATATAATGAAAAAACAGGAAATTTTCGGATCCGCGTTCGGATCCGTTTGATATTACGCGCGGTCACGCGTAAATTTTTCGGCTGCGGAAAGGAGATATGCGCTATGCACCGGATATTCAAAAAGGAACAGATCCTGACTGTTCCGAATTTGCTGAGCGCTTTAAGATTGTTGATGATACCGCTGATCGTTTGGCTGTACTGCGCAAAAAGGAATTATTATGCCGCGGCGTTTGTGATCGTGCTTTCCGGAGCCACCGACGTCGCCGACGGCTTAATAGCAAGAAAGTGCCGTATGGTCTCCGATTTCGGCAAAATATTGGATCCGATCGCGGATAAGCTTACCCAGGCCTCCGTTATTCTCTGCCTCGCATTCCGCTACAAACTGATGATAGCGGTCATTATAATATTTGCACTGAAAGAGATCATCATGAGTGTTCTGGGCTTAAAAGCGATCATGAAAACTGACACGGTCAACAGTTCTGAGTGGCACGGCAAACTGAATACGGTCGTATTGTATGTGGTGTTTCTTATCCTGATCCTGTTCCCGGATATTAACGCAAATTTGGCAAACGCGCTGATCTGCTTCAATATTTTTCTGATCTTAACTTCTTTGGCGCTGTATGCGAGGCGCAATTTAAAGATACTGAAAAAGGACAAGCAACCGCCGAAAATATCAAATGATCACAGATGATCAATATAAAATGATCACAATTACAGAGGGGAAATAACCGAATGGGCAGAAATTTAGAGCCGTATCAAGAGGTCGAGCGCAGTATTGTTAAAAAATATCGAAAATCTATCTGGAACCCTTTCATCGCCGCGGTAAAACGTTACGAGCTGATCGAAAGCGGCGACAATATCGCGGTCTGCATTTCGGGCGGCAAGGACTCTATGCTGATGGCTAAACTCATGCAGCAGCTTCACCGCCACAGCGAGGTGCCGTTTGAGCTCGAATTTTTGGTAATGGACCCCGGATATAACGAGGTCAACCGCCGCAAGATAGAAAGCAACGCGGAATTTTTGCACGTCCCGATAAAAATTTTTGAAACCGATATATTTGAGGTCGCCAACAATACCGACCGGTCGCCCTGCTATCTTTGCGCCCGCATGCGGCGCGGCCACCTTTACAGCAAGGCGCGTGAACTCGGCTGCAACAAAATTGCGCTGGGCCACCATTTGAGCGATGTGATCGAAACAACTTTGATAGGAATGTTCTACGGTTCGCAGATCCAGGCCATGCTGCCCAAACTGCACAGCACGAATTTTGAAGGCATGACGCTGATCAGGCCGCTCTACTGTGTGCATGAGGACGATATTCTCTCCTGGAAACGATATAATAACCTTGACTTCATTCAGTGCGCGTGCCGTTTCACCGACAATTACACCAAAAGCGGCGACGGTATCGGCGACTCAAAGCGGCAAGAGATCAAGCAGCTTATAAAGCGGCTTAAAAATGACAATCCGATGATCGAAAAAAATATCTTTAACAGTATTCACTCCGTCTGTCTCGATACCATGCCCGTCTACAAGACCGAGGGCGAGGTACACTCTTTTTTGGAGAGGTTCAATAAAAAGGAGTCATGCGATAATGTCTGAATTCAAAAAATTTTCATCAATAGACGGAGCTCTGAAGGAATTGTTCGGCGGCGTGATCGAAAAAACCGAACGGATCTTCGGCGGCGACATCAACGACGCCTTTAAGCTCACGTTAAGCGGCGGCGAAAAGGTATTTATGAAATCAAACCGCACGGCCTCTTCTTCCTTTTTCGCGGCCGAGGCCGCGGGTCTCAGCGCTATCGCAAGCACCGGCGCTATAGGAACGCCGGAGGTTCTGGGCTTCGGCGAGGAAAACGGCAGAGCCTTCCTGCTGCTTGAATTCATAAATGAGGGCCGTGAAATCCCCGAATATTGGGAAGTGTTCGGCAGACAGCTTGCCGGAATGCACAAAGCCGGCACAGGCGCGTATATAAACGGCGGCAAATTCGGTTTTATGGCCGACAACTACATCGGACACACCAAACAGATCAACACGCCCAAGGACACATGGATCGAATTTTTCCGTGACTGCCGCCTTGAGCCGCAGTTCCGTATGGCGGAACATTTATTTTCAGCCTCGGACCTGAAACGCATTAACCGTCTGCTTGACGCTCTTGACAAACTGCTGATCGAGCCCGAGCATCCTTCGCTGCTGCACGGGGATCTTTGGTCGGGGAACTTTATGACCGGAAGAGGCGGCAAAGCCGTAATAATCGACCCGGCCGCTTATGTGGGCCACGCCGAGACAGACATCGCAATGACCGAACTTTTCGGCGGCTTCCGCCGCGAATTTTACGCTGCGTATAACGAAGCCGCGCCGTTAGAACACGGCTATGACGACAGACGCGATCTTTATAATCTCTATCACCTCTTAAATCATCTTAACATGTTCGGCGGCTCTTATCTTTCGTCGGTCACTCGTATCGTGCGCCGCTATGCTTAAAGCATCATTACATTGTGCATAATTGTTGTAGTATTTATTGCGAATGTGAGAGCGAACCGAAAGGAAAGGTAAAAACAACGCTTATAGATGAAAAATTATATCGTGAACTCGGTCAACTGACAAAAGATAAAACTATTTGGAAACAAAATATCCCCTATGTAGCTTCTTTACTTAAAAATCAATCTCCTAAAATAACGGCTAAAGCAATGTGGTTGCTTGGAGAGATGGGATTGATATATCCGCAGGAAATCGCACCATATACAAAAGAAATTGCTTCTTTTATCGTTTCGGAAAATGACTTATTAAGAGAGCGTACTGCTAATGCTTTAGGACGAATTGGCAGAGCAGATTACAAACTTGTTGCCCCTTATTTTAAGGAACTATTTATCTTGGCAGGAGATAAAAGCTCTAATGTACGGTTGAGTTTTATATGGGCTTCTGAAAACATTGCAATAAATACACCAACGGTGTATGAAGATTGTTTGCCAATATTTGCAGAGCTTCTTAACGATGAAAACGAAAGAGTCCGAATAGAAGCACCAGAGATGTTTCGGGTGTTAGGAAAACGAACGCCTGAGCTTGTGCGACCATATTTAGAAAAATTAGAATATATAGCAACGCACGATGAGGTTAGTGTAGTTCGTATTCACGCCAAAGGGGCAATTAGAGCTATATTATCTAAAACCATCAAAGAGTCAGACGCTAAGACGCAGAATAAACAAGTGAGGTAAGAAAAACCCGCTTTCCGAACAAAAAAATGTTTGGGGCAGTTCCACCATTACACAGTTGTTGAAAAATCAAGTGTATATAGGGAATATGGTACAGGGTAAAAGGCAAGTCGTTTCATTAAAGACAAAGAAAATGTGCTGTGTATCTCCCGAAGATTGGATCGTTGTGGAAAATACGCATGAGCCGCTTGTTGATCGGAAGCTATGGGACAAAGTGCAACAGAGGCTAAACGCCCCGCATGCGTAGTATTGACGAGTGGCTTGATATGATAAGTCAGTTTGAAAATATTACCGAACTCGACCGTGAAACCGTATGCGGACTTGTGGAACGTATCACCGTTTATGAAAAGGACAGAAGTACAAACCCCGTAACGCAAGAGATTAAAATTGAATACAGATTTATCAAAAATCTTCTGCAAAAAGAGAACGAGGACATTGCTTGATTTCTCAAACAATATCCTCAGTAATTCGTTTTAATACACTTCAGCGAAAAGTGTATTAAAGTAGTGGCGGAGAAGGAGAGATTCGAACTCTCGCGCCGCTTTCACGACCTACACCCTTAGCAGGGGCGCCTCTTCGGCCTACTTGAGTACTTCTCCGAATTTAAAAATATTAAATTAATGTGGCGGAGAGGCAGAGATTCGAACTCTGGGTGCTTTCGCATCACTAGTTTTCAAGACTAGCTCCTTAAACCACTCGGACACCTCTCCGAATTTCAAGCCGCAGCGCCTTTCACACGCGACTTGATTAGTATACCACAACAAATACTAATTTGTCAATAGTTTTTTTCTTTTAAAATTATTTTTTAAATAATTTTAATGGGCTCCCGAAAAGCGCTTGCGCTTTTTGGGAAGAGGAGCAACCGCGCAGCGGGCGCCGGTTTGCGATTTTTAATCGCAAATTAAGCTAGCGAAGCGTGTTGCGACGTGCTTCCAAAGCCGCCGTTGCGGACGCCGTCGGCATCATCGTCGACCGTTATGCCGTAGGACGTGAAGATGCCCTGCGCGAAGCCGTCACCGCGGCTGATCGACACGGTCTTTCCCATGTTTGTATCATTTGTTATTTTGATAAAAATATGCCCTTCGTTGTCTGAATTGTAATAATCGCTGTCGATTATTCCGACCGTGTTGTTGAGCTGCAATCTGAACTTAAATCCGAGGCCGCTGCGGGGGTAGAGACAGAGTACCCAGCCGTCGTCAATCCGCGCCCTTATTCCGGTCGGAACCGTCACTGTCTCGCCGGGGGCGAGCTCAAAGTCGAGCGTCGAAAAAAAATCATATCCCGCGCTGCCCGCAGTGGCGCGGCGCGGCAGTTTGATTCCGGAATAAATCTCGTTGATCCTGTCGTCGCTTTCGATGATGCTGCCCATGGCCTCTTTGAATTGAGCGGGGCTTACCTTTTCAAATTTTGCAATACCTTTCATGTTTTACCTCTGTTTTATAGCTACGCGGTGTGAAGAACTATGCTTCCGACCTCAAGCGTTTTCTTTACGTCAATGACGCGCTGGTTCGGGCTGCCCTTCCAGAAAAGCTTCGGGTCGAAGGCCTCCTGAATGAACCTGCCGTCAACGATCACGTCAAGATATTTAACAACGGGCAGATCGCGGATCTCCTCATAGTCGTAGCCCGTGTAGAGCCACTGGGTTTTGGACGGATATTTTTCGCGTATCTCCTTGGCGAGAGCGGCGATGTCGTCGCGGTTCGCGGGGTGAAGCGGGTCGCCGCCGCTGTAGGTTATGCCGGAGATATAGTCCTTGTCAAGCTCGGTGAATAACTCCTGCCGCTCCGCCTCGCCGAAGGGCAGTCCTCCGTTCTCGTCCCATGTGACCGGGTTCTGACAGCCGGGGCATCCGTGCTCGCAGCCGGCCACCCACAGCACGACCCTAAGGCCGTCGCCGTTCAGCATATCATCTTTTGTTATATTGTGATAGCGCATGGTTTACATACTTCTCCTGTCTCTGATTTCGGCCATTTTAGCGTCGTTGAGGCGCGTGTCGCCCTTGACCCTTGAGTATGACAGATAGCCGTTCATGCGGTCGATCTTGGTCAGGTTCTTGCTGCCGCACTTGGGGCAAACGTCCATTTCAAGTTCCTGATGTCCGCAGTCGTCGCAGTATGCCAGCGAGAGGTTGACTCCCTCATAGAAGCCCATGTCCATCGCGCGGTGGATAAGCGTCTCGATAGCCTTCTTGTTGTAGTCGATAGGATATTTTACATATTGTATCTTTCCGCCGTTCATCAGATTCCAGAAGCGCTTTTCAAGATCCTGCTTCTTTATCGGGCTTATGTCCTCGGCAACGTGACAGTGGAAGCTGTTGGTTACATATTCGCGGTCGGAAACGTTCTCAACAATGCCGTATTTCTTTCTGAACTGCTGCACCTGGAGTCCGCAGAGGCTCTCCGCGGGTGTGCCGTAAAGCGCGTACAGATGTCCGTCCTCGGCCTTGAACTCGGCGACCTTTTTGTTTATATGCTCCATAACCTCAAGAGCGAATGTGCCGTCCTCGACCATTGACTTCTTGTTGTGGAGCTGCTGAAGCTCGTTAAGAGCGGTGATGCCGAATGAAGCAGTCGCGCTTTTGAGCAGGGGCTTAATTTTGTCGTGGAAATTGAGGTTTCCGCCGTAGAAGCCGCCCTCGCAGTACGCCAGCGGATTGGTCGAGGCGCGCATCTCGCCGAGATATTCATAGGTGCGGATATGCAGACGGCGGATGAGCTCAAGATAATAGTCAAGAACCTCATAGAAATCCTTGCTCTCTTTCTTGGCTTTGGCGTAGATCATGGGCAGATTAAGCGAGACTGCGCCGATGTTGAAGCGACCGACAAATACTGGAACGTCGTTCTCGTCGGCAGGCTCCATGCCGCCTCTCTCGTACCACGGCGAGAGGAACGCTCTGCAGCCCATGGGGGAGATGACTTTCTTATATTTCTTGTACATGCTTGCGACATAGCCCTCACCGGTCAGCGACAGCCAGTCGGGATACATGGTCTTGGCCGAGCACTCAACGCCCGCGCGGAACACGTCCTCAAGCTCCTTGCCGGGGCCGTGGAGCTCCTCATCGTAAAGGAACACGATCTTTGGGAACAGAACGGGCTTTTTACATTCTTTTTTGCCCTGGCCGTTCTTGTGAACGTTCAGCAAAGCGATCGTCGCCATTTTCTCAAATCTTGCGGTGCCGAGGCCCGCGGTCACGGTGATAAACGGATAATCGCCGCGGCTCGAGGCGACCGTGTTGAACTTATACTCCCAGCCCTGGAAGCCCTGCTCGAAGTCGCGCTGAACGTCTTTCATCGTCTCTTTTTCCGCGACTTCCTCGGGAACACCCATGCTGAGGTAACGCTCCTTATTTTTCTTGTATGTCTTTTCGGCGTAGGGCGCGAGGATCTTGTCGACCTCGGGTACGGTAAATCCGCCGTACTGCTGGCTCGCGGCCGACAGCACTATATCGCCGATAACGTCAAAGGCAACGTCGAGAGTCTTGGGCTCGTTATACCAAAGGTTGCCCATCTCAAATCCGCCGGTCAGCACGCTTTTCACGTCAAACAGACAGCAGTTCATCGTGTCGCGTCTCGCAGACATGTCGTGAACGTAAATATATCCGTCGCGGCAGGCCTGGAGCTCCTCAACCGTCATAAAGAACTTCTGATACAGTTCTTTGTTGAGCTGATTGAATATGAGCGAACGCTTTGTCGAAACCAGTGCCGAGTCGGAGTTGGAATTCTCCTTATCGCCGATGTACATGATCGCCTGACTCTTTTGATAAACCTCGTCAAGCATGTGGACAAAGTCCTGTTTATAGTTCCTGTAATCTCGGTAGCTCTTTGCGACTATCGGGTTGACCATATCGAGAGCGCCCTCAACGATATTGTGCATCTCGGAAATATGGATCTCATCCTTGCCCATAGTGTACACTCTGTTGTCCACAAACGAACAGATATTGTTAAGGTCCTCCGTCGTGAACGTTATGAGCGCACGGTTCGCGGATTTGGTGACAGCCGTTACAACTTTTTGAACATTATAATCTTCTTTCGTTCCGTCCTTCTTAATAATCTTTATCATATGGCACACTCCTGTATCGGTTAAATTTTGCCGTGCCGCAGAACCTTTCACGGTTCTGCAAAATACACACCCGGCACAACATTTAGGCCTGTTTAAAACTATTCGGCACAATATATAGTATAATAACACATCATTTCAAAAAAATCAATACCTATCCGCTACAAATTTCAACAAATTTAAAACCGCTCTGATCAACGCTGTGTCAGGGCTTGCGGACAATAACGCCGAAGCCGTCGGAAAAATTGTAAAAAATTTGTAATATTTTGTAAATGTTTTTTTAAAAGTGCGTATTAAAAATTATAGCATAACGATTTTTTTAAAACAACACTATTTTAAAAATTATTAAAATTTGAACATTCTGTTAAAAATCAAACTTTGGGAACATTTTACTTGATTTTTTACGGGAAATATTATATAATGAATAGACTATCCAAGCTAAACATCGGAGGAAATTTCAGATATATGGAGAACGAAGATAATTATATGGAAAACGAAGACAATCTGCCCGCGTTATCGGGCAGCGATTATAACGGGCTCGGGCCCGATGAGGTTCGGCAGCGCGCGGCAGAAGGCAAGGTGAACAGCGCCGCCAAAACCGCCACGCGAACCTACAGCGACATCATTAAGGACAACGTGTTCACCTATTTTAACTTAATATTCGCCGTCCTTGCCGTGCTTCTTATTATTGTCGGCTCGTTCAGGAACCTCACGTTTATGATCGTTATATTTTTTAACACCATAATCGGAATAGTTCAGGAGATCCGCTCAAAGCGGGCGCTGGACAAGCTGAAGATAATAAGCGACCCGAAGGCCGTTGTCATAAGAAGCGGGGCGGAAAAGACCGTGCCGGTCAACGAGCTTGTGCTTGACGATCTGGTTGTGCTCTCCGCGGGCAATCAGGTCCCCGCAGACGCCGTTGTCATCTCGGGCACAGCTTATGTCAACGAGTCTCTGATAACCGGCGAGGCCGACGAGGTCGTGAAAAAGCCGGGATATGAGCTGCTGAGCGGAAGCTTCATCGTTTCGGGCTCGTGCAGGGCGCGGCTCACCAAGGTAGGCGAGGACTCGTATGTCTCAAAGCTTACCAAAAAGGCCACCGATGACAAGCGGGAAGAAGAATCAGAGATGATCCGCGCTCTTGACAAGCTTGTCAAAATCGTCGGCGTGATCATAATCCCGATCGGTCTGACGCTGTTTGTCCAGCAGATGTTTTTTGATCACGCGGGCTTCCGTGACAGCGTGACGGGCATGGTCGCCGCGGTCATCGGAATGATACCCGAGGGCCTGTATCTTCTGGCAAGCGTCGCGATGGTCGTGAGCATTATGCGGCTCGCGCGGCAGAAGGTGCTTGTGCGCAGCATGAAGTGCATCGAGACGCTCGCCCGCGTTGACGTGCTGTGCGTGGACAAGACCGGAACGATAACCGAGAACACCATGAAGGTCAGCCGCTTTGAGGCCGCGGACGGCGGCGACGTAGAAAACGCGCGCGCTGTTCTCGGAAGCATGGTTTCGGCAATGGATAACGACAATATCACCATGGCCGCTCTCAAGCGGTATTTCACGCAGACAACGGGAACAAAGCCCGACAAGATATGCTCGTTCTCGTCAAAATATAAATACAGCGGCTGCGAGCTTGGCGGCAAAACCTACATTCTCGGCGCGCCCGAGTTCGTGCTGCGCGATAATTTCGAGAAATATAAGGAAAAGGTAAACGAATACTCGTCGCAGGGGTACCGCGTGATCGTTTTCGCAGAATACGACGGCGAGGCGGACGGAAATGCTCTGACCGACCGCGCCGACGCACTCGGCTTTGTGCTGCTTGAGAACCCCATTCGCTCAACCGCGAAGGAAACGTTTGAATATTTCGCGGGCCAGGGCGTTCAGGTCAAGGTCATCTCGGGCGACAATCCCGTGACGGTTTCAAGAGTCGCGCAGGAAGCCGGGATCGAAGGCGCGGACAAGTATATCGACGCCTCGACGCTCACGTCCGATCAGGCGATCCTTGACGCCTGCGGTGAATACAATGTTTTCGGCAGGGTCACGCCCGAACAGAAGCGTCAGTTCGTTCTGGCGCTCAAGGCCCTCGGCAAGACGGTCGGCATGACGGGCGACGGCGTGAACGACGTTCTCGCGCTCAAGGAGGCCAATTGCAGCATCGCGATGGCGTCCGGAACCGACGCGGCGTCGAAGGTGTCGCAACTCGTTCTGGTCGATTCGGACTTTTCAAAAATGCCTTCGGTCGTGAGCGAGGGCAGAAGAGTGGTAAACAACATTCAGCGCACCGCGGGAATGTTCCTTGTGAAAAATATATTCTCGCTGCTGCTCGCGCTGTTTTCGGTGATCGTAGCCTGCGGCTATCCCATGGAGCCGTCTCAGGTGTCGCTGCTGGCGCTGTTCACCATAGGCACGCCGGCGTTCTTCCTGTCGCTTGAGCCGAACCACAATCTTATCAAGGGAAGGTTTTTGACCAACGTTTTCAAAAAATCTATCCCCGCGGGCCTTACCGATTTTATAGTCGTCGCCGGGCTTGTGGTATTCGGCAAGGTGTTCGGGGTGGACGATGTGAGCATATCCACCGCCTCGACAATTCTCGTGTCGCTGGTCGGATTTATGGTTCTTTTCCACATATCAAAGCCTATGAACGCCTTCCACATCACTCTGCTGTCCGTGATGATCGCGGGATGGCTCGGCTGCGCGATATTCCTGCACCAACTCTTCGCCATGACGCTGATGAGCTGGCGCTGCATAATGATTTTAGCGGTGTTCATTCTTGCGACCGACCCGCTGCTCAGAGTACTAAGGATCGTTGTGGAATTCTTGTTCGACAAGTTTACAAGAAAAAAACCAGCTTAAAGCAATCCGCATAAAAACCGCCGGCACAAAATAACTTTTCGCTTCAAAAAACGCCCGTTGAACGCAGCGGGCGTTTTGATATGAGCAATATTTTCCGAACGCGCCGCGCGGCGTTCCGACTCTGGCGGATAAATATACAAAACAATGAAACTCAAAGCCGGCGGCTATTGACAATAACGCTCAAATCTGATATAATTTATGGATGAATATTAAAAAATGTATACTAATATTAATAAATAAACAAAACCGTCGCGTTTTTCCAATACTGCACCGTCGGAACACCAAACAGCGGATCGGTGATCATTATGAAAACTAAGCTAAAATCTTTCAAAACAGCCGTGTTGAACGGGCTTAAATCAGCTCTGAAATTCCTTGCCCGCCACAAGGTTCTTTCTGTTCTGCTTATTATCGCGCTGCTTGCTACTGGAGCGTTCGCGATCAACAGTATTACCTCCGACGGAGATAACGGAGACATGACTAAAATCACCGCCGAAAGGCGCGATATCGAGGAGAGCATAAGCGACACCACAGTCGTCGAACCAAACAGCGAATACTACATAACCGCGAACGTCTCGGGCGACATTATCGAGGACTATTTTGAGGAAGGCGACACCGTAAAAAAGGACGATATCATGTACGTCATCGACTCCGAGACGATCAGGAACAACATTGAAAGCGCGGATATAGCGATCGCAAAGGCAAAAAAGGCGTATGACGACGCGGTTGTCGAAAACGAGCTGACCGTCCGCGATGACCTCACAGGACCCAGCACATTAAACAGCGCGAGGATAGCCGTTGAAAAGGCGCAGCAGGCATACGACGACGCTCTTAGGGCGGAGGCGGACTTAAACACCGTTTCGAATTACAGCGGATATGTGACAGAGGTCCACGTTTCGGCCGGCGACACGGTGGCCGCGGGCTCGCCTGTTTGCGAGATTGCGGACAGTTCCGTGCTTAAAATAGACGTTCCTTTTAACAGCGCTGACATTCCGATGATCAGCGTCGGCTCACCGGCGGTGTTAACTCTGACAAAAAACGGCTCGGTCCTCTACGGCACCGTTACCGATATAAGTCCCCGTTCCGTCGCCGGCGAAGGCTACACTATGTATAACTATGTGACTGTCGAGGCCGCAAACCCCGGCGCGGTCCAAAGCGGCGACACCGCCTCCGCTATTGTCGGAAGCGTCGCCTGCGGAGACATCGGCACGTTTGAGAACGCGACCGAAGAGACGATCTCTGCGCCCGCGGGCGGAAAGATAGACAGACTTTATATTTCCGAAAACTCATATGTCCGCCAGGGAGACGTAATACTTACGTTTGACGCCGACACGGTCATCTCGCAGGTAAACACGGCGCTTCTTAACTTAAACGACGCGCGCGAAGCCCTGAAGCGGGCTGAGATCCAAAGCAGCTCTGCCGACGCGAATACCGGGATCAGCGACAACAGATTAAACTCCGCGGTGGAAAACGCGAGACTCGCGTATGAGGACGCGCTGCTGAACAAGGATAACCTCCTCCGCCAGCTTGAGGACTATACGATAAAGGCTCCGATCTCGGGCACTGTCGTCACAAAAAACAAAAAGAAGGGCGACAGCGCTGCGGGAATGTCCGGTTCTGCATCCGCCTCCTCTCTCGGAGCCTCCTCCGCCTCTGCGGGCGGAATGTCAGCGGCTTCAATGAGCGCGGGCGACTCCTCGGCAATGGCGGTCATATATGATATGAGCCGTCTCAAATGCACCCTCAACGTTGACGAACTTGATATTAAAAACGTTCATGTCGGCCAAAAGGTCACGATAACGACCGACGTGACTGACAAGGAATATACCGGCGTGGTCGATACAGTCGGTATCGGCGGAACCGTTGGCCAGAACGGAGTCACTACTTTTCCCGTGACTATAGATATAATCGACTTTGACGATAATCTGCTGCCCGGCATGAACATCGAGGCGACGATCGTGCTGAAAAACGTCAAGGACGCGCTTGCCATACCCGTGGGCTGCCTGAACCGCGGAAACACGGTTTATGTACGCGGCGAAAAGACCGAGGAAGGCGACGCGGCCCCCGAAGGCTATCACACAGTCACCGTCAAAACGGGCGCAGCCGACGACGAATATATCCAGATCTTAAGCGGCTTATCCGAGGGCGACGAGCTATATTCCGAGGATTACAACGTCATGGATGACATGATGGACGCGATGCAGGAAGGCCACGACGCGGCGGCTGACAGCGTGACCGGAGGTGGCTCGTAATGGCGGCGCGCGCGATAGCAGCGGCCGCTCAAAACGACGGCGTTCCGCTGATAGAGTTTAACGATATTTATAAGATATACGTCATGGGCGACAGCGAGGTCCACGCCCTTGACGGCATAACCATGAAGATATATAAGGGCGAATTCGTCGCCATAGTCGGCCAGTCGGGCAGCGGAAAATCGACATGCATGAACATAATCGGCTGTCTTGACGTGCCGACGAGCGGCAAATATTATTTAAGGGGCACCGACGTCAGCACCATGAAGGACGACGAGCAGGCCGAGATACGCAACAAGGAGCTCGGCTTTATTTTCCAGCAGTACAACCTTATCCCCAAGATAAACGTGCAGCAAAACGTTGAGCTGCCGCTGATGTACGCGGGCCTCTCGGAAAAGGAGCAGGAAAAGCGCGCTCTTGAGTCGCTCGACCGCGTGGGGCTCAGATCCAAGGCAAAAAACATGCCGCAGCAGCTCTCGGGCGGACAGCAGCAGCGCGTCTCGATCGCGCGGGCCTTAGCCGGGAACCCCTCTATAATCCTTGCGGACGAGCCCACGGGAGCCCTTGACTCAAAAACAGGCCGCGATGTGCTTGAGTTTTTGAAAAAGCTGCACACCGAGGGCAACACCATTGTTCTTATCACCCACGACAACACGATCGCGGCCCAGGCCGAACGGGTAATAAGAATTCAGGACGGCAGGATAACCTATGACGGCGAGCCCGACATCAGCAAATTCGCCTCGGTTGTCCACGCAGGCGACGGGGAGGTGAGCGCGTGACACTGAAAAAATCATTCACGCTGGCGCTCAAAAATCTTTTGTTTGACAAGATGCGCTCGCTGCTTACCATGCTCGGAATTATTATCGGCGTCGCCGCCGTTATCATTCTGATCAGCCTGATGAACGGCATGATGGGCCTTATGAACGACGAGTTTTCAAAGCTCGGCACCGACTCGATCAACATAACCGTCACCGACCGCGGCGGCAGACGCACGGTCGACGAAAATGATATGTACAAGTTTGCCGAAGAAAATCCCGACTATATAAAGGCGGTGAGCCCGAATGTGACCATTCCCGCCGCCACGGTAAAGACTGCCGACGACGATCTGACCACAAGCGTCAACGGCGTCGACGAGCGCTACGCCGAAATAAGGCTGAACGGGCTCGAGCAGGGCAGATTTTTGCATTACAGCGACGTTGAGCGCAAGCAAAAGGTCTGCGTGATCGGAACGTATATTGAAAAAGAACTGTTCGGTCGGGGCATGGGCCTCGGTCAAACGTTTAAAATAAACGGCAAAAGCTTCAAAGTCATCGGCGTGCTTAACGAGGAAGAGGACTCCGAAAGCGGCTCCGCCGACGAAGCGATATATATCCCCTACACCGTAGCGGTCACCATGTCGCAGAACGGATTTATCTCGTCATACATCGTTCAGGCGGCAAGCGTCGATATCGTTGACGGCACGGTGACGAAAATCAAACAGTACCTTGACAACAAAATTGGCGACAGCGACTATTACTCGGTGCTGAGCGTAAAGCAGGTCATGGACATGGTAAACACCATGACGGGCACTATGGAAACGCTGCTGGTGTGCATAGCGGGAATTTCGCTGCTGGTCGGCGGAATAGGAATAATGAATATCATGCTTGTGTCTGTGACCGAGCGCACAAGGGAGATAGGCATACGCAAATCCCTCGGGGCGAAGAACCGCGACATAAAATCGCAGTTCGTTATCGAGGCGGGCACGGTCAGCGGCGTGGGCGGAATTATCGGCATAATAGTCGGGTCGATACTGGCCGTCTTATTCGGATCACTGCTCGACCTTAAAACAGTTCCGTCGCTTTCCGCGATAGGAATAGCTTTCGGCGTGTCTGTAGCGATCGGGATATTATTCGGATATCTGCCTGCCAAGAACGCGGCAAATCTCAATCCGATCGACGCACTGAGACATGAATAACACGGAGGCGATCTTATGAATATGATCACAAAAACAAAAAAATTGATATGCTTAACGCTGATAACGGCGACCGCGCTGTGCTCGGCGTTCTTACCCTGCCGCGCGCACGAAACGAGCGCCAATAAAAACGAAGTCTTAAATCTCCTGAGAGAGCTTGAGATCATGAGCGGCGACCCTGACGGGGATCTGCGCCTTGACGACACGGTGACGCGCGCCGAATTTACCAAAATGGCGGTCGCAAGCTCCGACCTCCGGCACAGCGCGGCTTCAAGCCTTTCGGTCTCGCCATTTTACGACACGCCGTACACACACTGGGCTGCGCCGTATGTCCGCGCCGGCGTCAGCGGCGGGCTGGTTTCGGGATATCCCGACGCGTCGTTCCGACCCGACAATACTGTGGCATACGAGGAAGCCGTGACGATCATGCTTCGCGTCCTCGGCTATACCGACAAGGATTTCGGAGCAGCATGGCCGACCGGTCAACTCGGAATGGCAGACAGCCTTGACATGACCGATAATATATCAAACACCGCCGTCGGCTCCGCGCTGAACAGAGGCGACGCGGCGACTCTGATCTACAACACATTAAGATGCGATAAAAAAGACTCCTCCGCGGAGCTTATTTCGATATTTGACGTGAACTTCGTCGAAGACGCAACGCTTATCTCGACATCAAGAGAGGACGGCGCGATCCCCGGCGACGAGGTTTTCACCGACGCGGGGACCTATAAGATAACCTCCGACTTTGACTATGAAAAAGTCGGCATGAGAGGCGATATCGCGCTCAAAAACAACAGGACCGTAATTGAGTTTTTCCCGAATAAAGACGCCGCTCCGGATGAAAAATACGTGGTTTACAGCATACTCGGAAACGATGTTGTGGCCTACAGCGGCGGCAGCTTTGAGATCCTTGACATTCCGGACGGCACAACCGCATACGACGGAACTCAGCGCTCGACCTTCGGCGCGCTAAAGTCCGGCCTTGAGATGGGCGACATTATTAATCTGCGCCGCACAAACGGAAACGTCGATTACGCCTTGATCAACAGGGGCGGAATGCTGGGGCCTTACACGGTAACGGCCGACAGCTCCTGCATCAGCGGTACCGGAATGAGCGAATCGACAAAAATAAGCAGGGGCGGCAGCGCCGCTTCGATATCGGATATACGCCAAAATGATATACTCTATTATGTTCCCGAGCTGGATATGGCTTTTGTCTACACAAACAAAATAACGGGCGTTTATGAAAACGCCTCGCCCAACAAAGACAATCCAACAGAGATCACTGTCTCGGGAACGGTGTATAAAGTGGAAAGTGCCGAGGCGTTTATGAAGCTGTCGTCGTCAGGCGGCGCGGCCTTCGGCGACACGGTGACGCTGCTTCTTGGAAAAAACAACGAGGTGGCAGACATCCTCACATCCTCACCGGGAATATCATCCGATATAACCGGTTACGCCATAGCGGCCGGAACCAAAACGTACTCCTCGGGCGACCTTAAAAACCGCTCCGGGAACTACATCACGATCGTGACCCCGGACGGCGGGAGCCGCGAGTATATAACCGACCGCGACTGCGCGGACTATGTAAACTCCGTGGTCAGCGTTGTCATTGACGAAGGCACCGCCAAGGTCCGCCGCGCCTCAAAGACATCGGGAGCGGGCGGCCTGTTCAGACAGGGACGCATGACATTGGGCACAAACAAGGTCGCGGATGACGTGAAGATCCTTGACGTGGGAACCACCGACAGCAGCATGCCTCCTCTCTACGCGTCCGTATACCCGGCGCGCCTTGACAATGTGAATATAAGCGCCGACAAAGTGCTCTATTGCCGCAGAAACGCAGCGGACGAAATTGACGAGCTTATATTATACGACGTTACGGGCGACTCATATACTTTCGGATTGGCCACATCGGTACAGAAGGTGAACGTCGGACTCTCGCTCAGCGGCACTTACGAATATATCGTAAACGGAACCGAATACAGTTATGCCGCGAGCAACTCGATATTCTCGATCAGCGGAGGTTCGGGAATACGCCTCACCTCGGCCGCAAACCCACATTCTATTTCGTCCCTGACCGAGCTCCGCGGCAGCGTCAGCGTGACAAGTCAGACCAACTTAATCTGCGGCGGCAAGACATATGCAATCTCGCCCAACGTTCAGGTTTATGAAAAACAAAGCAGATTTGAGGCGGAATACAGTCTTATCCCGATAAGCGACATCGTCGGAAGCAGCGGCTACGATTTTATCGCCTATTACGACAAGCTTCCCGAAAACGGCGGAAGGATAAGAATAATCGTCGCGACGAAAAAATAGTCAGATCTCGCCCATTGTCAGACGGACGCTGCGGTTTATCAGCGCGGAAATTATCTGGCTCTCGGTAACGGTTTTGATGATCTCGCCGTTATCGTCGATCACGTCGATTATGTGATATTTATAGCTTCCAAGGCGGCGCAGAAACAGCCCGGCACGAGCCTCGCTGTGCGCCGCCATTCTTATTACCGGACACAGTCGGTCGCGGCGCAGGGCGTCCTTGTAATACAGCATTTCCCTCAGCGAGATCACGCTGAGGTTCTTTTGCTCAAAGCTTAAATTGCCCAAAAGGAAGGCTCCGATCATGATGAGCGACAGATTAAAGTCGTTCATAAGCAGCAGCATGACCGACACCGCTACGATAACGGCGATCGGAAAACGGCTGAATCTCAGCATTATGTTGTAGGCCCGCACCGCGCCGCTGTTTATCGAGATAAGTCCCTTTACTATCCTTCCGCCGTCAAGCGGAAGCGCGGGCACAAGATTGATAAGCAGCAGCGCCAGATTAACGTTCACGGCATAGGCGCAAAGCTCTTTAAGCTCCGGCACCTTCGGCGACACAAAGCAAAGGCTTAATGCCAAAATGCCGCTGCACAGCGGCCCCGCGGCCGCGATCAGTATTTCTTTGTAAGGGTTCTTGACAAAGCCCGCGCCGAGCTTTCCGCAGATCCCGAACGGCAGTATCTCGATACGGGAGATCCCCACCCGAAGCGACCTCGCCGCCGCTATGTGGGCACACTCGTGAAAAAAAGCCGAGAGATACGCGATAAAGAACATGTCGGCATAGCCGAAAAACATTGCCGCCGCTGCCATAATAAGAAAAAACGGGCTGACCGACAAGCGCTCTCCCATCGGTATCAGCCACAGACTTTTAAAAAACTTCACTCCAGAACCTCCAGACAGTCATAAAATAATCCCTAATATTATTAAAAACTCCCGCCCAGTCAAAATTGTGCGTGACCGCTCTGCCGAGCGCCGCAACGCAGTTTTTCGCAAACGCGAAACTTGAGCGGTTGATCAGCAGTATTACGCAAATAAGCAGAGCCGCCGCGGCGCAGCGCTTCAAAAACCTTAAAAGCCCCGCTCTCCCCGCGGAGTCTCTTTTATCGGTTCCGATCCCCGCCGCTTCCGCGCCCCTGATCCGTATGTTATTCCTTATATTTTCGCGCATGTTTATCACCTCAAAACAAAGTATAATACATTTTATTTTGAGGGTAATCAGTTTATGATATAAACATAAAAATCACCTATTAACAAAAATAGGTGATTTCTCCAAAATATTCGCGCCACTTCTGAATAACATAATCGCTTCTTGACTCAATTATTCTCATAATATTTTTTAAAATATGCGGCGGTATGTTTGAATTATTATTGCACAAATAACATTTGCCCGCCTTCGTCAGCCAAACCTTAGTGGTATTTTCCCGAGGGCTTCCTTGAGATATGTGAACATGGACCGGCTCAAGCGGCTCATTCTCATTTGACCAAAAATATACCCAATATGAGCCTATTCTAAAAACCTGAGGCATTATCAAAACCTCCAGTTTGTGAAAACTCAAGAATCAAATGTGCGGCTGATTCAATGATCTTTTGAAATTCCGCGATTTCGTCCTCTGAAAAGCCGAAAACATCATCCCATTTGTAAGTGGGAATATAGCAGGCCGCATGATGAAAACAGTCCTTTTCATCCGGTTTTTCAATATATACTTTAACGCTGCCGTCAGCTTTCATTTCGGAATGAACGATCTCGGTGCCGTCATCAAGTGTCATAAAAGGATACATCATTTTCTTTTCCTCCGAATTTATTTGTTATATTATATCATTATGCGCCCTCGCAGTCAAGAAATTAATTTTTTGATTAAAAATTAAAAAAATTGGAACTTTTTTGAAAATTTATCGTCTAAATAAGTGTGAAAGATTTATACGAAAGGCGGTTTTAACAAATGAAAAAATTATTAATTTTAATTATGAGCCTCGCTTTGGCGCTGCCGTCGGTGTTTATTCCGGCAAGCGCGACGGAGGCTTCGATCCCGATCTACAGCGAGGCGGACTTATACTACATAGCCGATAACCCCGGCGGAAGCTATGAGCTTATGTGCGACATCAACTGCACCGAGTTTTGCACGATACCGACGTTCTCGGGCAGACTTAACGGCAACGGTTATCAGATAATGACAAACGAAAGCCGCATGTTTGAAACCGTTGAAAGCGGCGCGGTGATAACCGATCTGTCCGTGGTCGGACTCTCGAACGGCGCGGAACGATACTTCGCGACAGACGAGCCCGCCTCAAACGAATACGGCGGCGTTGTCGCCGGAGTGTTCAGGGGTACAATGGAGCGCTGCGCGGTATACGGCAGCGTCAGCGGCTCAACGCTCGCCTCGGGCGGAATGGCCGGCGTGGTCGACGGCGGAAAGATATCCGACTGCTCGTTCAAGGGCTCGGTCACTGCGGATTCGGGCTGCGCGGGCGGCTTTGCGGGCAAGCTAAGCAACGCCGTGATCGAGCGGTGTTACGCAAACATTGATGTCAACGGCTCGGCCCCAGAAAAGGGCAACTTCGCCGGGAACAGCTCATCCTCACAGGTGTCGGGCTGCTATACGAGTTCCGGCCTTGAGAGCTTCGGCATCGGCGTCGGAGCCGACACCGTCACCGCTCTTGATGACACGGCAAAACTCAGCGCGGCATATTATCCCGCCTTCAGCTTCGGCGATACATGGACAATTATTGAGGGCGAAACATTGCCGCTGCTTATCTCGATCTACGGACGCGGCACCGAGGCGCAGCCATACAGACTTCACGGTCAATCGTACCAATATTCCGAAATATACGCGATGATGAAAAACGGCACAAACGGCTTGGGGCCCGTGTATCTGCGCATGGACAGTGACTGGGACGCTTCAAGCAACAGCCTCCTCATGGTCGGCGACGACCAAAATCGTTTCAGCGGAGTGTTCGACGGAAACGGCCATGTTATAAAAGGGCTCAACTGTCCGCTGCTCGGCGCGATCGACGCGGCCGGCGCGGTAAAAAATCTGACGATCATAGCCGCCGAAATAAGTAACGCCGACGTTTTCGGCTATGTGACAAAAGTTAACTACGGCACGATAGAAAACTGCCATGTCACAAGCAACGGTCTGAACGGTTCAAAAGACCTCGGCGGCATCGCCGGCGAAAACATCAACGGCACGATAAAGTGCTCAAGCTTCAGGGGCAATATAAGCGGAACCGAGTCGGGAATCGGCGGCATCGCGGGCTACAACAGCTTCGGAACAATAACCGAGTGCGCGGTCAAAAACTCATCAATCATCGGCGAGGATCACAGCGTCAGCGGCATCGCGGGCGACAACAGCAGCGGCACGATCGAAAACTGCTTGGTGTATAACGCCAATGTCTGCTCGGATGGCGGCGAGGTCGGCGGAATAGCGGGCAGGCTCTATAACGGCGTTATCAGAAGCTGCTTTGCTAACTGGCAGAGCCATGACTTGTCATTTCCGAACATATCCGCGATAGCGGGCGGCATAATCGAAAGCGGCACGGTTGAAAACTGCTATTACAATACCGACTTTGCGCCGTACGCCATAGGCGGCACCGAAAACACCGACGGAGCCGTGAGCGGAGACAGCATAAATAATCCCGCCTCCTATCCCGGGCTTGATTTTACAAGCACTTGGACGCTCGACGAGGAATGCGGCCCCGCACTGCTCTCGTTATGCGGCGCGGGAACACGTGAAAACCCGTACATAATCAGATGCGACGAAGACCTTACCGAGGCAAACGACGGCATAAGCGTCTCGGGCGAGAGAAATTATTATGTTTTAGGCAATAATCTCTATCTTGAGCTGCATCACGACACAGCGTTCAGCGGCAGCATAAACGGCGCGGGACACAGGATCACCGTAACCGGCAGCAGTCTGCCCGATCTGGGCAAAGGCGGATATTGGGGAAACGCGGTTGTGGTCAACGGCAGATTTAACAGTATTGAAAACGCGAAAATCGAAAAATGCGTTTTCATAGGCCCCGGCAGATGCGCCAGCACGATCTCTGGCTCAACAGTGAGCGGATGCGCGGTTATTTTCAGAAAAAATAATCCCGAGTCGCCTCGGATAAACGGCGGATTTGCGCTGCAGATCTCAGACGGCAGCGACATAAGCGACTGCGTTGTGCGCAAGGCCGAGCTGGGCGGCGAGATATGCGGAGGCTTCGCGGGCAGCGTCTCGGGCAGCCGCGTGACAAACTGCTGCGCGCTCGACTGCCGTCTCGGCGGCTCAAGCGCGGCGGGCGGCTTTGTCGGCAGGAACGACAATTCATCATCGATCAAAAACTGCGCCGCGCGCGGCGAGATAGAGACGAAAGACGGAAGCTACACAGGCGCTTTCGCGGGCATGAACTACGCCGAGATAACCTCGTCCTACGGCGTTAACACCAAGGATGACAGCGAAACGATAGGATTCGCGGGCCATGACGAGGGAACCATAAAGGAGTCGGGCGTGTCCGACTTCACCGTGCCATACATAAGCTTCGGCGGATACGGCGTTTCGGTCTATGACAACACGGTCTATACTCCCGAAATACAAACTCCCGAGCCCGGCGGACTTTCCGACATTTCGGGCCACTGGGCGGAAAAAACGATCAATAATCTTGTGTCAAGCGGCGTTATCAACGGTTACGAGGACGGCACTTTCAGGCCCGAGCTCAGCGTGACAAAGGGCGAGTATATCAAGCTGCTCATGGCCGCGGCCGGTCAGCCCACCGACGACAATTTCACGCAATACAGCGACGTGAACGCCTCATGGGCGAGGCAGTATGTGAGCCGCGCGGTTTATATCGGGATCTGCGGCGACATTCCCGTCACCGACACATATTTCGGCGTTGATGAGCCGATAACCAGAGCGCAGGCCGCCGCGATAACCGGAAGGCTGCTGGCTCCCGGAAAAGGCGGTACGCTCAGCTTCACCGACGCAGCGGCGATCCCCGCGTGGGCAGCGGAGCCGATAGGCGCGTGCGTGAATATCGGATTGATCACCGGAAACGACGACGGTTCTTTCAGTCCCGAGGGCAGGCTGACCCGCGCCGAAGCCGCGACGATAATAGAAAGAGTAATAAATCTTGACAGTAAGTAATTCAAAGCATTATAAACGGGCGGCCATGGCCGCCCGTTTATAATGCCGATTATTTCCACAAGTCCGATAATTTATATGTTCTCAGCGACAGCGCTATCGCCTGCTCTCTTGTCGCTGATGCATAGCCCTCTGCTTCCTCCTCGCCGGTCGTGTTCCTCGGCGCGAAATGATTTTCATCTATTCCGTTTATGATCCCCATTTTTACCATATAATAAACCGACGGTTTCGCGTAATCCGATATTAAATCGTCGTCCGCGAATTTTTTCGCGCCTTCCGAATCGAGATAATACTCCGAATCCGTTTCGATCGACCAGCCTTCAAATTTGTACTTCTTGATCGTGCGGCAAAGCATTGTCGCAAGCTGCTCGCGCGTAAGACCGTCGTCGGGCGCAAACTCGTTATCTGATACCCCTATCGCTATATTAAGGGCGTAAGCTTTTTCGATATCGGTCTTGTTTATGTTTGAGCCGATGTCAACAAAAGGAGTTTCAACTCCTAAAACGGACGAGCCGACAAGTGATTCATAAAGCTTAACCGAAATCGCGGCGAATTCCGCGCGCGACACAGGCTCGGTAAGGTCTTCGCCAACGAGATTTTCGGGTACCAAGCCCGCACTGTACGCCTCCTCCATTTCCGGAGATGACCACTGCGACACCTCGGAGCCATATGATGTAACGTTTGTATCACTCGGCTCGCCTATGATATACGGCGATTCCGCACTTCCCGAACCCGAGGCAAAGCTGACAGATTGAATATTTAAATAAAATGCGGGGCGCACTCCGACACTGTAATCATCGGACTGATCGAAGCTGACAGAGCCTGTATCCGAAACATAACGAACGCCGCCGGTATAGTCGGCGCGCGGAGAGCGGAGCCAGTATGACCATTTCTTTCCGTATTCAAAATCCCTGTTCTTGTACTCGCTGCCCGACACGCACTCCGCTGTCGGTTCGCCTATGTAATAATCACCGCCCAAAATATTTCCGTTCTCATACACCGAGTCAAGCTGCTTAACATCGAGAAGGAACATTTTATCAGTTATATATTCGGCGTAAGCGCTGTCATAATTCGCTGCCGCGGCGGCTGTGCCGTTATCATATGAAAAAGTATGGATCTCACTGCCGGTTTGCGCCATGCCCGCGTCCGCCTCCGGGTAAGCCAAAAGCGACTTCTGGTTTACCTCCTTAACGGCGTTTAGCTCGGCCTGCGTGAAGTTGGTTAAAAATCCGGCCTCGGCGTCATAATCGTTATCGCCGTGACGCACATGCGCTTCATCGGGCGGATTTCCGCAGAGCCAATTCACGTTTCCCGCGCCTTCGCTTGAGTTAAGCCACGAACGTATGTTGCTGTCGGTCCAATAGTTAGAGCCGCTCCTCTGTCTCTCCTCATTCCTGCTGTGCGAGCCCGCACTTGTGTTCGCGCCGCCATCCGCGTCAAAAGGTTTTATGCAGATTATTTTGTCCGCGAGCATAAGCGGCCCGTTTTCGTCAATATCCACGCACCGCCAAAGGATGGGCTGTCCGTAGTACGCTCCCATTTGCACATAGCCGCCTATGTCAATACTCGCCGCCCGTGCCGAGAGCGGCTGCGTGAGCGCCGCAAACAATGTAAACATCAGAGCCAGACTCAAAAATCGTTTTTTCATAACATTTCCTCCGGTATATTAAAATTTAGATCTTTATCCGCCGAAAATCTCTCATGCCTCGGCCTTTATGAATTATAAGCGCGCCGCGGCTATCTTTCGATCATATTCGCAAGATACCCTGCGCCGAAGCCGTTGTCAATATTTACAACGCTGACGCCCGAGGCGCAGGAATTGAGCATCGAGAGCAGCGCCGCAACGCCGCCGAACGCCGCGCCGTATCCCACGCTCGTCGGAACGGCGATGACCGGACAGTCGGCGAGGCCGCCGATAACGCTCGGCAGAGCCCCCTCCATTCCCGCGACCGCCACGATCGCCTTCGCGTTCATGATCTCCCGCGCGTGGCTCAAAAGGCGGTGCAGGCCCGACACGCCCACGTCATAAAGGCGGACGACCCTGCTGCCGAGCGCCTCGGCGGTAACGGCCGCTTCCTCCGCCGCGGGAATGTCGCTCGTGCCCCCTGTGGCAACGACCACATAGGTCTCCCTCTCGGGCTCGGGCATTTCGCCCGCGACCGCTATTTTCCCCGCCTCGTTATACATGAATTTTTTGCCGAATTCCGCGTTCATCTTGTCCGCAGTATCTTTACCGATCCGCGTGATAAGCACGGTTTTCTGGCCGTTTTCAAGCATGTTGCGGGTTATTTTTATGATCTGCCCGTCAGTCTTGCCCGCGCCGTATATGACTTCGGCCGCGCCTTGCCTCAGCGCGCGATGGTGATCGACTTTGGCAAAGCCGAGGTCCTCAAACGGCTTGAGGCGGAATTTCAGCGCGGCCTCGTCAACCGGCATTTCGCCGTCCGCAACCTTCTCAAGCAGCTCTCTGAGCTCCTTTTGATCCATAATATCATCTCCAAAACGCCCCGCTCGGAGCGAAGTTTTTCTTACGTCTATTATATAACAACCGAAGGCATTTTGCAAGACCCTATAAGAATAATCACGAATCGCGGGCCAATCCGACTATGCCGATCCATGTTTCAAGGTCAACATCGCCGGTCTGAGCTATTCCGAGCAGTTTTTGTATGTCGCGCACCGCCGCGGCGGTCTCGCTGAAAAACAGACCGTCCGGATTGATCAGCCGCACTCCGTCCGTTGTTTTGCTTATCTCTCTGAGCATTTCCTGAAGTTCAAAAACATTTTTCCTGTCGTTTTCGATCGAAATAAATCCCGCTCCCATATTAACCTCCGTTATTTTCCGACATGACGTAGCCGGGATACTGACCCACCGACCTTTGATTTCCGTTTATAATATCCGAGTAAAGCGAGGCGGCGCTGTCCCATGTTATAGGTCCCACCGTCCCCCGCGGCGGCAGCCCGAACAGATTTTGATACGCGACAACCGCCTGCTCTGTATCCGAACCGAAATATCCCGTCACCGCCGGTTTTGGGATCTCGTTATATACATCCGCTATTGCCGCCAGATAGGTCTGCAGCGTCCGCACCTCCGGTTCGCTCGAACCGCGGACCAGCACGTTCCCTTGGAACGGGATAACATTGGTTCCGGCATAATCTTCCGGCAGCCTCATCACGATCGAACGATAAATCGAATACAACTTATTCCACGTCTCCTCATCCACCACGCCCGTCACCGGCACACCGTACGCATATTGGAATGTGCGGACCGCGTTTTCGGTGGCGAGTCCGAATATCCCGTCGGCGACGATCCGCGGTATATAGTCATTAAACACTGAAATAAATCTTAAATAATACTGAATAAGCTGAACGCCGGGGCCTTGGTCGCCGTTTTGCAGCACGCCCGCGTACTGGCGGTTCACCTCGTCCACCGTCAGTCCCTCGGCGTCGAGTTCCGACAGACGCTTGACCGCGTTGTAAATATTGTTTACACTGTACCAAGTGGCGTTTCCGATAATTCCGTCAGGTGTCAAATTGAAAATTTTTTGAAATTCCTTGACCGCGTTCTCCGTTATCACGTCAAAAAAACCGTCCGGATAGGCGATCTTGGGGATCTCCGGATAATTTCTTGAAATTCGGTTTATCTGGATCTGCATACGTTTCACGTTAAAGCCTTGGTCGCCAACTTTAAGCGGCGCGCCCGGGTAAGTGTCGGGGACATCCTCAACCGGCGCGTTCTCGACCAGATTAATGTCATCGCCGTAGTAATATCTTAATATTTCGATCGGCGAGTAGCCGCGGTTCGCAAGATCAACGGTGCCCCACTGCGAAAGTCCTCCCGGGCATGTTGATGTGGTTCCGTTGCAGTACCTCGGAAATATCGGGAAAAAGTTGTCGCCTCTCACTATGTAGCTGTTAAAAATCTCATCGACGATCTGCCCGATATTTTCATAATAGTCCCTTCCGTAATTAAACGCCTGATCGTAGGCTTCAATATTCGTAATATCAAAATTATATCCCTGACTGCGGTAATGCTCGGTCGTGACGCGGTTCAGCGCGAAGGTTATCTGCGCCAGAATATTGGCGATAATGGCGTTTTCGGGCCATGTGGGATAGATCTCGCTTGAGGCGACGTTTTTTATATAATCCGTGAATGACACCGTGACATTCTGCGCCGACTCGTCATCGGGAGCGCCCAAATGAACAACTATCGTTTCAGGGATCCTGACTCTAAGATCCAAAACATCACCCCCTAACCGACGGTTTCTGAGCCCGGCAGTTCCTCTTCCACCGGGATCATCTCAACGTTCTGTATCGAGCAGATATTGTCGAACACCAAAGCGGTCACGCCACCTTTGCTCATGCGCGGCTCAACACTGTACCCGTCAAGTTCGGCGTTTATTTTATAGATCGCGTATGGCTGAATGGTGTCCTGCGCCTGCATTGACAAATACATATCGGGGGCGGGCAGAAAAATCTTCTCTGTTCTGCCGCTTGAGTCGGTATACCTGACCTCGCTGACTTTAACGGGCGATTCCTCAACCGAGTTGACCGTGACTTTCACGTTCTCAAGCGGGATCGCGCGCTGAGCCAGGAATGTCTGGACAACAATGCCGCCCACACCGGAAAACGGCGGAGTGATCTCATCCACCTGCGTTTCGTCAAAAGATTCGCGCTGCGACTCTCCCGGATTTGAAAAATTCGCCTCCTCGCCAAAATAATCCGAGTCCGTGATCTCGGTTTGAGGTCTTTCCGGCTTCGTCGGTACGTATACGCTTTCGGGCGCCTCGGGGAGAGCGTACCTCGGCGCGTTAAACGGCTCGGTCTGCATTCTGAGCGTCGGCGGCTCTTTGGGACGCGAGGCATCATATTGATCATCGCTCACGTTTGTGTTTACACCTTTAAAATATCCGTTCATAAAATCACCTTCCTGCATTATTCTATTCGGAAAAGCAAACCGCGTGACAAAATCCATAGTCAAGACCACCGGCTTAGCCGGTGGCTTGCACTGCCCCTATAAGGGGCTATTACTGGCATGCGCTTGTGAGCGCACTGAATTGTTCGACAACTGCATACTTTTTTCACGCTGCTGCTAAAGCAGCTTTTTTATTTGCTATTCTTTACCGGCTCACCCGTAAACGGGTCCATATACTCTTTCAACGAAATTTGGTCTGCCGTATAATCCTCTTGTAACTGCTGCCGGATATATTCTTTTATCTTCGCAGTGTTCTTTCCTACTGTATCTACATAATATCCCCTGCACCAGAAATGTCTGTTCCCATATTTGTATTTCAAATTCGCATGTCTGTCAAATATCATCAACGAACTTTTTCCTTTCAAATATCCCATCACTTCTGATACACTGTATTTGGGCGGTATCCTCACCAACATGTGTATATGATCAGGACAACATTCTGCTTCTATTATTTCTATTCCCTTTCTGTCACACAATTCTCGCAATATCTTTCCTATATCCGATTTTATTTTTCCATATATTATCTGCCTGCGATATTTGGGTGCAAATACCCACGTCAATCTAATTTTGAAATAAAATTGTAACCCAAAGAATCCAAAAACATGATATACTTAAAAAGGGTGACA
>CANQMT010000024.1 GCA_947625055.1 uncultured Monoglobus sp.
TTTCCCAAGGGTTACGATTTTCGGCAATTAACACAAGCGCAGCTCGATGTTGTAGTTGATCTGATTAATGACCGACCTCGTAAGTGTCTCGGTTGGAAATCGCCTAAAGAAATTTATGTTGCACTTGCTTGACATTCTGCCAGGCCCTAGTCCCTAGATCCTACTCCCTAGTCTCTACGTTCGCTAATCACTACGTTGAAAGGAATGATTTATATGAAAAAATTTAGAAAAATAATATCGGCGGCGATCGCCGCGGCGGTCACGCTGACCGCCCTTGCGGGCCTCACCGTCTCGGCGGAGGGAAACATCACCGCCGCGCGGCTCAAAGAACTCGCTGAGAGCCGCAAGCTCATCGACAGGACTGACGCGGAGCAAATTCTTGATTATGAGTTCGCCGAAGGCAAAACCACATTCACGCTTGAAGACGTAGACAAGATAGATCCGATCACGCGCGAGTATGTCTATGACATCACGGAAGAGCGGCCCGCGCCCATAAAAACGGGCGATATACCGGGCATTGAGACGGCGTTCCTCTGCGGCCCTTCGGCAGAGGTCATTGCGGAAGGGCTCAAGTCCGGCAAGAGTTTTGACGAGATCATAAACGAGCATGACAATCAGTACTGCATCGTCACCGATCAAAAAAGTCCCGCGCTGAACGATCCGCCCGAAGGCCCATACACCGGCGCGGTCACAAAAGAGATAAACGTCAGCTATTACGCGGCGGACGAAAACGGAGACCTCAGCGAAACAAGCAAAACCGCGGGCAGCCTTCGGGTTGACTGGCACGACACGAGCGTTTTTGACTTCGGGAACGCGTATGACAAGATCGCGGGCGCCTTGGTCGACGCGGGCTGCAAGTCGGTTGACGACGCCTGTATCGAGAGCGGAACGGGAATAAGCGTTTCCACGGACATCGGATGCATGTATGTGCCCGTTCGCGACGTGAGCGGAAAAGAGGCCGAATACATAGGCGAAAACATCGGCAGCATCAACGCTTTTGAGGCGTACAAAATAGACGACTATGTAAAATTTTTGGAGCTGCGCGACGAAACGAGCCTGAAAGTGTCAGCTCTGCTCGGCGAGAAACTGCGCGAAAAAATGCCCGACTCGCTTGACACGGACAGCTACAAACGGGACACAACATTCGGCGAGGCGACCGACTGCTTTTCAAAATATATCGGCACTGAGCCTCAATATTCCGACATAACCGACGGACAGGCGGCAGTGACAAATCAGCTCACAGACATGGGAATAATCAACGGCTCGGACGGAAATTTCCGCCCGAATGACAACGTCACCAGAGCCGAGACCGCTGCGATAATATGCAGACTGCTCAGGATCGAGCCGAACATAACGGGGAAATTTGACGATGTTCCCGATGAGCATTGGGCGGCCGGATATATCGGCGCTCTCGCGGAGCAAGGCATGATCGACGGGACAGCCGACGGTCTGTTTTCGCCCGAGGAAAGCGTGACATACGAGCAGGCGCTGAAAATTATCATAACCCTGCTTGGTTACGCCGGAAATCATACAGACTACTACGGCGGGTTCCCCACGGGCTTTTTAAAGCTCGGCATCGATCTGGGCCTGATCGACGACTGCGGCAGCTTTGATTCGGGCGGCGCTATATCAAGAATTGACCTCGCCTGCGTGATAAGCCGCGCTCTTGACACAAGGCTTTCCACAACGACCGTCGGGATCGGCGGTTTCGGAGCTCAAATATACGAGATCGCGGACGCCACGCTGTACGGATATTTAAACGGCGCCGAGCTTCGCGGAGAGCTGCTGCGCAGCGCGGGCGAAAAGGAAGCGTTTAAGGAGCGGAAGTCCGCCGAGTACGCCGAAAAATGCGGCGGCGTCATCGACGAGTTCAAGAATATCACACAGTCGAATATGACGCTCGTGAAAGAGATAAACGGCATAATGGTGGCGCCGCTCGAAAAATACAATCCCGTTCCGAGGATAACAACATAGGGACTAGGGAATAGGGACTGGAAACTAGGAACCCCTCTCAGTTACCTACGGTGACAGCTCTCCCCAAGGGGCGAGCCTAATATAAACCGTGAGATATTCCTAGTCTCTACGTTCCCACCTCCGTCTGCGACCGGAGCCGCGGAGCGGGTGCGAGGCACAATCGTATTCCGTTTCCTCGGATAAACGAGGCCACAAATCATTTGCGTTTGCGGACATGTGCGGAGCTGACTGAGGGGGAGGCCTAATCGCTATTCGCTAAATATGACGGTCGTGAAAGAGATAATTAGTAAAAAAATTTCCGCGGCCGAACGGCCGCGGGAGTTTTTTTACACATTATCCTCCACTCTTTCTATGTCCGCGCCGAGGCTCCTAAGCTTTTCGGTAAAGCTCTCATAACCCCGCTCGATATGCTCTATGTTGTGAATTACGCTTTTGCCTCCCGCCTTGAGCGCCGCGGCGACAAGCGCGGCTCCCGCCCTGAGATCGGTGGCGCGCACCTCGGCTCCGCTTAAATGCCGAACGCCGTTTATGAACGCCGCGTTGCCCTCGGTTTTTATTCCCGCTCCCATGCGGCACAGCTCCGGAATGTGGGTAAAGCGGTTCTCGAAGATCGTCTCTACCACCATTCCGCTGCCCTCGCCCGTGGCAAGCAGCGCCATTGCCTGCGCCTGCAAATCAGTCGGGAAGCCGGGATAAGGCATCGTCTTTATATCGACCGCCTTGGGCCTGCCCGAGGGGTGAAGCTCGATAAAGTCTGCGCCCGCCTCGCAGTCGAGACCCATTTCGCCGAGCTTCGCGATAAGCGGCTTTAAATGTCTCGGCTCGGTCTTTTCGACCTTGAGCGCCGCGCCCAGCCCCGCGGCGAATATCAAAAACGTCCCGGCCTCGATCCTGTCGGGAATAATTTTATGCGAGCAGCCGTGAAGCTCTTCCACTCCTTCCACTGTTATCGTGTCGCCGCCCGCGCCCGTTATCTTCGCGCCCATGCCGATCAGAAAATCGGCCAGATCGCATATCTCGGGCTCGTTCGCGGCGTTTAAGATCGTGGTGCTCCCCTCGGCGAGGCAGGCCGCCGTCATAAGGTTCTCGGTAGCTCCCACGCTCGGAAAATCGAGATAGATCCGACATCCGACAAGACCTCCCGGAGCCGACGCGTCCACAAAGCCGTGCCCCTGCCTTATCTTCGCGCCCATTGCCGAAAAGCCTTTAAGGTGCAGATCGATCGGCCTCGCCCCTATCTTGCAGCCGCCCGGCATCGGGATCTTCGCCTTTCCGAAGCGCGCCAAGAGCGGCGCCATGATAAGCACCGAGGCACGCAGCCTTGAAAACAGAGCATAGCCGCACTTTCGGCGCGGCTTTTTTATGTCCGCGCTGATCTCCACAGCCCCGTCCTCGCGCCGCTCTATTCCGCAGCCGAGCGAGGCCATGATCTCGGCCATGGCCTCGGTATCGGAAAGCCGCGGCAGATTATATAAAACGTTTTTTTCGGGACAGAGCATCGCCGCAGACATGATCGGCAGCGCCGAGTTTTTCGAGCCGCTTATCCTGACGCTGCCCCCGAAGTTTTTCGCCGGGCCGTTTATAATGTAGCTTGCCATTTATCCTGCCTTTCCGTCCGCCCGCTCCCGTGCCCTCGGCCGCGGGCGGACTTAAAGGCCAATGGGAATTTAATTTACAGCATTACGCTTGAGGTGCTTTGCGCGCGCCCATCCCCTCCGCTGACAAAAGAAAGAATGGGAACGTATATTTTCGCGGTCAGAATTGACGCGATCATTAATGCTGATATTACGGCGTTTTTCATTTTTACCTCCGGTTCCGTTTTGTTTTCGGAACGCTTTTATTTTGACCCGATTTCGTGATTTTATAATAAAATCGGCTTAGAAAATTCTGAGCGCCCGGCTTAAAATTTTCCGAAAAAAATTTTTGTGAAAATTGCATGAAAGTTATTGACAAAATTTTTAATTATATATATAATTTATATGATAATGGATTTAAACAATTAAGTCTTAGTCGGCTTGGATAAAAAGAATAAAACATAAAAAATCCGCAAGGTGGAAGCCAAATGAGAAAAACCATATACTCACTGATATTTTATAAGGACAGCCAGGGGCTTACCGGGCGCATATACGACTTCATAGTCAGCGCCGCGGCGCTCATCAGTATTATTCCGCTGCTGTTTAAGACGTGGTACCCGTTCTTTGACAAGCTCGAAACCTTCACGCTGTACATACTGTTCCTTGACTATATCCTGCGCTGGATAGTGCACGACTTCAGAAGCAGATACAGCAAGCCGCAGGCGTTTCTGGTCTATCCGTTCACGCCTATGGCGGTCATCAGCCTGCTGTGCATGCTGCCGTCGCTGGGATTTCTGGATCAGAACTTCAGAATTCTGCGAATGTTCAGAATATTCAGGATGATCCCGTATATGCGGACCTTTGACATGGTTGCCCGCGTATTCAAAAGGGAAAAAAAGACACTGCTCTCGGTGCTCTATATCGCGCTTGGCTACATATTCATTTC
The DNA here is from genome assembly GCA_947625055.1 of uncultured Monoglobus sp. Classification (GTDB taxonomy): domain Bacteria; phylum Bacillota; class Clostridia; order Monoglobales; family Monoglobaceae; genus Monoglobus. Next base: position 4,495 of record CANQMT010000024.1, read on the forward strand.
GGCACTCGTTATGTTCGTCAACGAGCCCGAAACCTTCAACACGTTCTATGACGCGATATACTGGGCCACCACAACCCTTACCGCCGTGGGCTACGGAGACATCTATCCGGTGACAAATATCGGAAAATTCATAAGCATGCTGTCATCGATCTTCGGCATCGCGATCATCGCTCTCCCCGCCGGTATCGTTACCGCCGGATTTATGGAGGAGATCAACAGCACGGTCAATGAGAATGAAGAAAATGACAAGACCGAGGCGCCTGACATAACTGTTGCCGAAGCGGAGGTGGACAAAAATGAGTAAAATAAAAAAGCTCTACGGACAAATGACTTTTAAGCAAAAACGGTACGCGGCAATCATGCTCATCTGCGTGATGATCAATCTGATCTTGGCCGAGGTCGTGACGCGCGCGAACTTGCCGCTCTGGCTTGACGTTCCGGGCACGATCGCGGCGACAATAATCTTAGAGCCCGCCGCGGGTCTTATCGTGGGACTTATCAACAACTTCTTCCAAGCGATCTTCATCAACGGCCCCACAACGCTCGTATATTACAGCGTGTCCGCCGCGGTGGCGCTGCTCGCGGCGCTGATGCTCGACGAGTCGGGCCGCATAAAGCTCGGCAGAGTGATCGTTTCGGCGCTGCTTATCATCATCGTCTCGACGCTGCTTTCAAGCCTTCTCAAACACTGGCAGAGCAACGATATTTCCGACCATGTGTGGGAAAACTACTTTTCGTTAATGGCCGCTTCCAAAGGCACGGGGCCGTTTTTATCAAACTTCATAGGCACTCTGCTTGTGAAAATTCCCGACACGGTGATCTCGGTATTTTTAGCTGTGGTCATGTACAAAATCACCCCGGAAAAATACCGGGGCAGATAAATATCAACTGTTATAGAGATTATAATAAATTCCTTTCTTTGCGAGGAGCTCGGCGTGCGTGCCCTGCTCCTCTATTCCTTTTTCGGTGAGCACAAGGATCAGATCCGCGTTCCTTATAGTGGTCAGGCGGTGCGCGATCACAAACACTGTGCGGCCCTTCGCGAGCTCGTCAAGCGATCTCTGCACAAGCCTCTCGCTCTCGTTGTCAAGGGCCGAGGTGGCCTCGTCAAGTATGATTATCGGCGGATTTTTGAGAAAGACGCGCGCAATGCTTATGCGCTGCTTCTGGCCGCCAGAAAGCTTGACTCCGCGCTCGCCGACATAGGTGTTATATCCCCTCGGCAGCAGCTTGATAAAATCATGCGCGCCCGCCCTCTTGGCCGCCTCGATCACCTCCTCGCGCGAGGCGCCGGGCAGACCGTACTCGATATTCTCAAACACGGTTCCCGAGAACAGATAGACATCCTGCTGCACAACGCCGATCGAGCCGCGCAGCGACTTCAGCGTCACGCCGCGTATATCGTTCCCGTCGATCATTATCCTGCCCTCGGTCACGTCATAGAACCTCGGGATAAGGCTGCACAGCGTCGTCTTTCCGCTGCCCGACGGGCCCACGAGCGCGACGTTGCCGCCTTTTTTAATATCAAGATTGATCCCGGTGAGCACGTCGGTGTTGTCGTCGCTGTAATGGAAGCCCACGTTTTCAAAGCGGATCTCGCCGCGCACGCTAGATAACTCGCGCGCGTCGGGCGCGTCGGTTATGTCAACTGGCGCGTCCATGATCTCAAGGAAACGCTCAATACCTGTCATGCCGCGCTGGAACTGCTCGGTGAACTGGATTATCGTCTGAATGGTCGTGAGCAGAGTGCTGACATAAAGCAGATACGCCGTGAAGTCCGCGGCGTTTATCTTCCCGCCCATCAAAAACAGAGCGCAGGCGATCGTCACAACGAGATACATAACGCCCTGGAAAAAGCGGTTCGAGGTCTGAAAGCCCGCCATGTAGAAATATCCCTCTTTTTTGGTGTCAAGGAACTTCTCGTTGCCATGCTCGAACTTTTCGGCCTCGATATCCTCGTTGGCGAACGACTTCACCACGCGTATACCGAGCAGCGAGTCCTCGACCTGAGAGTTGATCTCGCCTATCTGGTCACGCTGCCGCTTGAACGCCCGCCTCATGCGAGTGTTGAAAAACTTGACAAAAAACAATACCAAAGGCAGCGCCGCGAAAACGATCACCGTCAGCGGAATGTTTATTCCGCAGAGTATCGCGAACGACACCACGATTTTAAGAGCGCAGATGAACATTTCCTCGGGGCAGTGGTGCGCGAACTCGGTTATGTCAAACAGATCGGATGTAATTCTCGCCATGATCTGGCCGACCTTGTGCTCGGAGTAATACGAGTGCGAAAGCCGCTCCAAGTGGTCGAACAAGTCCCGGCGCATGTCGGTCTCCATTTTCGCGCCCATGATGTGGCCCGTGTCGGCCATATAGAAGTTGGCGGCCGCGTCAATAACGCGCAGCAGCAGATAAAACAGGCCCACCTTGAGGATCAGCGCCACGGTCAGCGACGCGGGGTCGCTGAGGCCGAGATTGCTTATGTATCTGACCAGCATCGGAAAGACCAGCTCGCACACCGTCGACAGCGACGCGCAAAACAGGTCAAGAACCAATATCCACTTGTAGCGTTTAAAATAAGGCACGAACCGCCTTATCAGATAACCGAGCCTCATAGGCTGTTTTTCCGTCATATTCCGTATCACATCCTGAACTTATATAAAATATTTTAACATAATTTGTATTTTTAGTCAATTATTTCGCACTATTTGCCGCGCTCCACGCACGGGAGCTTCATGACAAGACGGAGAATATTTTTCGCGGCCTGCTGAAGCTCGCCCCTTGTCAGACTGCCGTCCTTCAGTGCGGCGAGCGTGTTGTCCGCCCCGCTGTTGGTTTTGGGACTTTTATGCACCATGTAAATATCACAGCCCGCCCGAAGCATCGCCGCGGAGTCTCTGCGCGACGGCGACGACGCTCTGCCGAGCCCCGCCCACCAGTCGGTCATGATCATGCCGCTGAAACCGTACTCGCCGCGTATTATCCCGGTCAGCATTTCGTAGTTCGAGCCGCACATCTCGCCGTTTACCGCGTTATATGCCGTCATTATCGCCTCGGGCTTTGAAAGCTCCACAGCATACTCGAGCGGTTTTAAATAAATCTCTCTCAGCGCCCTCTCGGATAAGATCGAGTCAGACGTCTTGCGTCCCTTCTCGCGGTTGTTGGCCGCGATATGCTTGAGCGTGCCGCAGACATGCTTCGTCCTGAGTCCGTTCAGGGCCGACGCGGCTGCCGCTCCGCTCACATACGGATCCTCGGAAAAATACTCAAAGTTCCTGCCGCAAAGCGGGTTCCTGTGAATATTGAACCCCGGGCCCAGCAGCAGATCAACGCCGTTTTCCCGCATCTCGCCGCCTATTCGGCGGTATATGTCAAAAATGAGCTTTTTGTTCCACGAGCAGGCAAGCATGGTTCCTATCGGAACGAGCGTCGCCTTGTCGCCGTTGTCAAAACGCAGTCCCGAGGGGCCGTCGGTCCCCGCAGCGGCCGGGATACCAAGCTTACTGAGCCCCCGCGAAACACCGCCGAACGCGGTCCCCGTTCCCGGACGCACATGTTTGCTGTTCATGCCCTCGCCGCGGCAGATGCAGGCAAGATCCTTGTTTGAAAGAGGCGCGACAAATTCATTGATCGATATATTTCCCTCGCGCACATCATGGAGCATAAATTTCTTTTTTCCCGGTCTTATGACTTCCGCCGGCAGATTTTCGCGCCTTCTTTCCGCCTTTTTGACGGGCGTTTTCTCATAAAGCGGACCGTTTTCGTCAAATCCGCAAAGGCGCTCAAACGCCTCTGTCGGGGCGGCTAACGATCTGCAGCGCCTTAAAACTTCGTCCTTATAAAGCTCAAATCTGACAACGACGCTCCTGTCGCGCACATTTTTGGCCAAAACAAGTCTGTATACGCCCTTATCCACGCGATAGCACGCGTCGCGGTCATCATAATACGAAAGTCTCGAAAGCGGAAACTTTATTTCCAGCTCCTGTTCTTCGCCGGGGCTGAGAATATGTGTCTTGGCAAACTCCGCAAGTGTGATCTTCGGCCGCGGCAGCGGACACTCGGGCGGCTCGGCGTAAACCTGGACCACCTCTTTGCCCGGCATTTTTCCCATATTCCTGACTGCGGCCTTCAGCCTGATCTCGCCGCCCGAAATGACCGCCGAACGGCAGCTTATTTTAAACTCGGTATATGACAGGCCGAAGCCGAACGGGTACAGGACTTTCTCGGGACAAAAACTTTCAAAATATCTGTAGCCCACAAATATGTCCTCTTTGTAATATATTTTATCGCCCTCGTCATAGCCCGCGGACGACGGATAATCCGAATAATTTTTCGCGATCGTGTCGGTCAGCCGTCCGCTCGGCGAAACTCCGCAGAGCACGTCGGCGACCGCCTCGCCGCCTTCCTGGCCGCCCTGCCATATATAAAGAAGAGCGTCGATTTTAAGCTCTCCCGCCCAGCTTGTGTCAATGACCGCGGGCACGTTAAGCAAGACTATAACCTTTTTGAAATATCCGCGGAGCGCCTTGAGCGTATTAAGCTCGGTGTCGGTCAGCAGCCAGCCGCCTTTGCCGAAAAAGCTGTCCTGCTCCTCGCCCGCCGAGCGGCCTATAACCATGACCGCCGTGTCGGACGACTCCGCCGTTTTTCTCACAAATCCGTCATCAAGCTCGGGCTCCTCCCGGAACAGCGGGCGCGACGCCCACATTCCTCCGCCGTCCGAGGGCGGATTTTTCGATACCCAATTTCTGTAGAAATCCGCCAAAGCGCGGTTCACGCTCGCTCCGGAATTTTCAAGAGCCGACAAAATATCGCTTTGATACTCGGTATGCACGCTGCCGCCCGAGCCGGTCCCGCCGGCGTTGTAGTCGATCTGGCAGCGGCCGAAGATTGCGATCTTTTCACCCCTTTTAAGAGGCAGAGCGCCGTTTTTGTTTTCAAGCATAACAATACCTTCCGCGGCCGCTTTGCGGGCCGTGGACGCAGTTTTTCTCATAGCATCAGTCATTCGGTATTCTCCCTTCGATTTAACCCCGATTTTATCAGTTATTAATATATTTGTCTATTCCGACTGCTATCGCTTTTCCGATTTGATCATACTCGCCGCTTAGTATCGCGAGATCCGAAGAATTATCAAAAAATCCGCACTCGATATAGGCGATAGGGATCGGGCTCTTGCAGAACAGGATCAGTTCGGGCATATAAGGATAGCAGCCGCCCATATACGCCGAAAGACTTGTATCAGCCACGATCTCATCGTTTATGAATTTACCTGCGCGGTTGCTTAGATCCGCGTAGTTTGACGGGATCCCCGCCTGATCGTAAACTCCCGACAGCTCGATATAAGCGCTGCCTCTGCCTCCGCCCGCGTTCGAGTGTATGCAGACAAACAGATCGGCGTCGGGCGCGGCGGACGTGTCGTTATTCGGATAACAATATATGAGCCGCTTGGTCATCGACGGATTCTCGTCGTTTGTGTTTCTGGTCATGCGCACCTCGTAGCCCATTTCCTCGAGATATTTTTTCGCGAACATACAGTTGCGCAGGGTTATCTCGGGCTCAAGCCCGCGGTCGCCCGCGCCGATCGGGTACCAGCAGTTTCCGCCCTCGGTGACGCGTCCCGAGCAGCCGTATCCGCCGCAGTCCTGCCAGGTCGTGCCGCTCTTCCAATGCCGCCACTCGCCCCAGCCGCCTTTTGCGGAATTGTATATCCAGCCGTCGGCGGTCTTCTGCTCGTCGCTCATATCGCCCGACAGCCCGCCGTGGCCCGGATCGAGCACAATCACCCCGCGCGAGACCTTTTTCGCTTCAACAGGATTTGGATTGTCGTTTATCGGTATCCACGGGATATTCACATCGGCGCGGCGCAGCTCCTGACTGAAGCTCACCTCGCCGCAGGCTTTGAGCGCGTTAAGCGGGATCATGGTGCTGCCGTCGATGCTGAACGCGGTGATCGGCTCGCCCTGCAAATAGGTTATGATGTCGGTTTGGATAACGTCCGCGAACTTGAGGCCGGTTCCGTCGTATTTATACACAATGCCGGTGCCCGCCGCGAAGGCCTGATCATCCGCGGGCGCGATCGAAAGAGAACGTGTGCCGTTGTCCCAGACCACGTCAAAGCCGTACTTGCGCAGATCCTCGGCGATAACCACGGTATAACCGCCCACATTGTAAGACGGGATCGGCTGGTTGTTGATGTAAGCCACAATATCGGTGTAAACCGCCTCGCCGACAACATCGCCCGGCTCCGCGCACGAGACCGCCGCACAGCAGAAACACAGCGCGAGCGTTAAAATTAAACATAAAATCCTTTTTGTCATAGTATTTCTCCTTATCTGCCAACGTAGGTACTAGTGATTAGTAACAAGGAACTAGGATTGAAAAAATCACCGTGTGATATTTCTAGTCTCTAGTACCTATTTCCTAGTCTCTACGTTGACCCCTCTCAGTCTTTCCGCCTGACGGCGGAAATCCAGCTCTAAGGAAGCGCTTGGTCAAAATCGCAAGCGATTTTGAAAGGTCGCTTTGAACCCGCACGCTTCGCGCGCTGATTATCCCCCAAGGGGAGCCTAACGGGCGGTCGAGGTCGTCCGCCCCTACGACATTTGGCGTACTATGTTCGTAAGGGACGGCTGCCATATTCACTCGATATTCTAAATCTATCATACCACATAAATACAAAAAAAGCAAGGACCCGCGGCAGATTCCGCGGATCCTTGTTCGGATCAATTATTGGGAAGAATAATTATTTTTTAAAAATCATTTAAGTCTCTCATAACTGCCGATATTATACACGTTTTCATAGCCCAGCGCCTTGGCCGTTTCGACCGCCTTGGCCGCTCTGCCTCCGCTTGCGCAGCAGAAGATCAATGTTTCGTCTTTGCCGTAAGCCTCAAGCCCGCTCTCCAGCTCGTCGATCGGGATATTAACGGAACCCTCGGCATGATCCTCGGAATACTCTTCGGCGGTGCGCACGTCGATCAATTTGGCTCCGCCCGCGAGCAGGACATCCGCCTCGTCGGGCTCGATCGAGTCGCCGCCCAGCTCGCTCATGGGAATTCTTACCTCGCTCGCGCCGTCGCCCGCGATCATAACGCCGTCTTCGATCCTCATTGATTTCAGGTCGATATCCGCCACCTTTTTGAGCTGATAGCACTTTGCGCAGTCGGTGAACATGATGACCATTCCGCCGTCGCAGGCGGCATACAGCCTGCCGTTATATTCGGCGAGCGCGTTTATGTTATACCTGTCGCCGTAGCTGTACGGAACGTCGGATGAGTAGAATGTGTCGGTCCGGAGCTGAAGACGCATGCCTTCGGGAAGCTCTACCCAGACTTTAGACTCGCCTGTCCGGTCGTTTTTCGTAAGCGTAACGTCCTTTCCGTTCCATGTTGCGTACTGCACGGGTCTGTCAAAATCCTCGGCCTCCTCGTCTTGTTCATCAGCCGCGTCTGCCGCCTTCGCCTCGCCGTAATACTCGACGATGATCGCGTAGAGCTGCTTGTTGGAGCTTCCGCCGTAGATATATACCGGCAGCTTTTCGGTTATCTCAAGGCTTGCCGCCGCTGTTCCGGTGCCGCCCGGCATCTCGGCGTTAACGTCCTCGCTCTGCCAGATCTTCATGCTTCTGTCCGCCGCGCTGCCTTGGAATACCGCCGAGACCTTGCAGGGCACCTTCTTGGGCGTGAAATAGAAGTTCCTGTTGGTCGTGTTTCCTACGCCCGCCTGCCATGCCTGAGTGAACTCGTAGCTGTACTCGGTTTCGTTAATATCCTTATAAGTGTATTTCGCGGTTGAATCAACGACTTTCCATGAGCCGAAGCCCGACACGCCGTTTACGGTTGTATCCAGCGGCGTGCTGTCGGCGTTGGTCCCCGACGTGAGCTGGCTGTAATCAAAGTTTGTGTAATCCTTGTTGAGCGTGATAATCTCGATCTCGCTGGGAACGGGCTCCGCGTAAGTATGCTCCGCGGTTTCGGAGAGATGTTTCTTTTCCGACATGTTGTTTATCACATAAATTCTGAGCGTGTCGCCGTCGGACGCCTTAAGTCCATTCACGTCATAATCGCCGCCGCCCTTGACCGTCGTGCTTGTGTTTGTCGATTTAAGAGCGCCGTCCGCTCCGTATACCTCGACAGCAAGCACAGCGTCTGTCGGAGCCGCGCTGCCGCGGTATGTCAGCTTGACTTTTATGTCGCCGTCCTGCTTGTTGAGCGCTCTGCCCACGATATACGGGGTGTCGTCGTTGGGCACGTAATGATTTATTCTGAAGTAATCAAGGTTTACTCCGTTTGTCTGGATGTATATGTCGCCTCTGCCGTCCTTGTCTATCTTGCCCGATGCTTTAGCCGCGTCGATAACGCTCGGATTGATATCAAGCGATACTTCGGTCCATGCCGCCCAGCCGCCTGTCGCGTCCGCCTGAACCGACGCTATCAGATTTTCGGCCTTCGAGTTCTTGTCAAGGCTTACATAGATCATTCCCGCGTTTCTGCCCGCGACTCTCGCGATAAAGCTGTCGATATATTCAAGGTTGACCGACTTATAGAGCATCCATTCGTTCGCCGTGCTGCCCGCGTCAAATCCGCCGCTGGCTCCGTTCTGAGCGTCTTTAAGATTGGCCTTGCCGCCGTCGTCCGCGGTCTCGGCCTCGATCTGGGTCTCAACCTCAACAACAAGTCTGCCGCAGGTTCCCGCCGCGATATCCGCCGCGGTTATCTGAACAATACCGTTGCCGTATACCGTCAGCGCTCCGGTGTCGTTATCTATATCCGCCACCTTGCGCGACGAAGGATCGACTTTTTTGATCTGCCATGTGAGCTTTGACGCGTCAACCTTGTTTCCGGAAGCGTCTTTGGCGACAAGCTCTCCCGTGTAGGGGTTCGCCTCGTTGACCGTTCCCGTGCCGTTTTCGTACATCGGTATTCCGCCCTCGCGGTAATCAATAACTCCGTCAACTATAAACTGCGGATTTACTGACTCGATCGTGTAGGTCTCGCTCAGATTATCCATTGTGATGTTCTTCATTCCGGAAATAACGCCGGGAATAATATTCTCTATATCATCCTTTGTCACGGCGTCGTTTACCGCCTTCACTCCGTCCGCGTAGATCTTCTCGATCTCGGCCCAGCTCTCGGCTTTATACGCCGTCTTGGGCAGCGAGTCGCGGACCTCGGTAAGCTGCGCGATCGCCGCCGTCTTGTCGGCATCGCTCGCCTTGATCTGCAGCTCGTTCACGATCGGGAATGACGCGGTCTTGGTCTCGCCCCCGTATGTAACCGTCGCCGTGATCGTTGTGACGCCGGTCTTTGTCCCCGACACAACAACTCCGCTTGAGCTTACGGACGCGATCTCACTGTCAGCGCTCTCATAGGTTATATCGGCTTCGCTCGGATCTACCACAGTTTCGTCGCTCATAACGATGCTGATGTTTGAATTAACGCTGTTCACCGTCTCATGGCCGTTTCCGTTTTCGTCGACTCTGCCCAGAACGGTCACGCCGTCCGGATTTGCTCTTACCGTCTTTAACGTTGAGGCAAGCGTTCCCGTGACCTCGAACTTCGCCGAGTTGGATATATCGGCCGAGCTTGACGCCATATAGGCCGTGTACGTTCCCTCTGGAACTATATCCTTCTGAGCCGCCTCGTCAAACAGATACATGTCTCTGATATTAAGCTCAATCGAAACGGTCTTGGTCTCGCCGGGCTGCAATTCTATTTTCTCAAATCCCTTGAGCTGCTTTGCGGGAGTTGTTCCCTCACCCGCGTTCGGATGTGAAACATAGAGCTGAACAGCCTCTTTTCCCGCGGCGCTTCCGGTGTTGGTAACGTCGACCGAGAATGTCAGCGCGCCGTTCGCGTCCGCGCCCGACGCGGGAGCGCCCGAGTCCGCCTCGCCTACCGTTTTGGTATAGCTTAAAGGCTTGATCGAATCGGTGTTCTCCCAGATATAAACCTTCGTCTTGCCGCCCTGCGGCTCGGCGATCTCTATGCTCTGGCTGCCGCTGCCGTCTATCTTAACGCTCTCGGTCTCAACCATGTTTTTCTCGTCCTTATCAGAATACGCCGCGGCTATGAGCGTCGCCTCGGGAGCGCCGTCCTTCTTGGTGTATGTGACGTTCAGCTTTCCGCCCGAATATTCCGCTCCGGTGATCGTGTAGGGGTTCGTGTCCGGGGCGGGCTCGCCGCCGCTCACCTTCATATTCGAATATTCAAAGTTTGTGTAGCTCAAACCGTAGCCGAACGGATAGATCGGCGTTCCGCCGTAATACTGATAAGTGTGGCCGGGGCTAAAGCCGTCGGCCTGAATGTTATAATCAGTGTAGCCGCCGGTGATGTCGCCTATCTTCTTGTTCCCGCCGTAGAGCTCCATCTTCTTCACGTCGTCATTCTTATACCATGTGGTCGTCAGCTTTCCCGAGGGGTTGACCTGACCGGTCAGGACCTTGCCAAGCGCGGTACCCTGCGTCTGGCCGTTGTAAGATGTCCACAGAATGGCCTTGCACTTATCCATAAACGGCTCAACGTTGATCTGTCCGACCGTTGACATAACAACTACCGTCTTGTCGGGATACGCGTCGCAAATCGACTGAACGTGAGCCTGCGACGCGGGAAGGTCAATATTCGCGCGGTCATGGCTCTCGGAAGAGTCACCTGTGTTTGTGCCGGCGTACGCGATGATGACGTCCGCGGCGTCAAACTCGGCCTTATATCTTTCAGCCGTTATCTCGGGAGTGTTTGCCTCAAAAGTCAGCTCCATCAGCTCGGTGCCGCTGTAGCCGCCGTCGGCTCCGGTATACTCGCCCGAGCATTCCGCGTATGTGTCAAGGCTCGCCGTATCCTGAGACTTGATATACGCGCCCTCGGGGCCGCCTTCTCCGTAGTGCACCGCGACCGTTCCGCCCGGCGCGCTGCCGGTCGAGATTTCCATTGTTATCGTCGCCGCTTTTCCGAAATTGATCTGAGGGATCTGCACCTTGGAAACGCGGGTAATTCCCGTGATCACGCCGTTTGTCACCGAGCCGCCTCCGATAACCTCTGCCTTTGAAAGATCAACCTGCGTCTTGCCGCCCTTTTCGTCGATCAGCGTTATGCTCTTGATATTCATCAGCGCGGTGGTGTTTTCAACAACTCCGACCTGTTGCACCGTCGATCCGGGGTACTGCGCCGCGACCTCCGCGGTGATGCCCTCAATCGGAGTAACGTTCTTGGTCGGCGTTCCGGAATAGTCGCCCAGAGTTACCTCAGCCGCTCTCGGGCCTGCCACAACAATTTTCTTGTCGTTTGAGTCAAGAGGCAGAACATTGTCGTCGTTCTTCAAAAGCACCCATGATTCCTCGGCAGCCGCCTCGGCCTTTGCCACGTTCGCGTCGGACTCAAGATCTGCGGCGTTTGTGTTTCTGTATGAAACGTCGCTGTCGAACTCTCCGGTCCTGAACCTCTGGAGGAACAGCTCATACACCGCCCGCTCAATCTCGTTCTCGGTAATATAACCGTTCTCAACCGCCGCGATGCCGTAGCTCTGAGTTCTGTTGTCGTTTGAGGGAGCCGATCTGTCGCCTAAGTTGCACTCGGTGTTAAGTCCGCTTTTAACGGCCTCGGCTATATATCTGTCCATATCGTATGATGAATCACCGAGTATTCCCTGCTTGAACTGGCTGCTGCCCTCAAGATTGGCTCCCGCTCCGCAGTCGGTCGTCACATAGCCGTCAAAACCCCAGTTTTTCCTCAAAAGGTCGTTTAAGAGATATTTGTTCGCCATCGACGGAATAAAGTTATAGAGAAGCTCGTTGTTTCTGTAGACGGTGGTTCCGTTATACGACGCCATAACCGACGCGGGCATTACCTGCTCGGTAACGTTCTGGAACACCTTGGCATAATAATTCCTCATGTTGAACTCGGTCATTACCGAGCTGCCGCCGCCTCTGTTGTTCTCATTGTTGTTCGCCGCGTAATGCTTGAGCGTCGCGATGACCTTCAAATATTTCTCATCGTCGCCCTGCATGCCGTCAACAAACTGAGCCGCAAGCTGTCCGGTAAGATACGGGTCCTCGCCCATAGTCTCCTCGTTGCGGCCCCAGCGCGGGTCGCGCGCCATGTTGATCGTCGGACTCCAGTATGAAAGATCGGTCCTGGAGTTCTTTATTCTCGCCTCGGTCGATGTAACGTCGCCCATATCAAACGCCAAAGTCCTGTTCCATGTGTTTGATATCGAAAGCGGCGAAGGGAAAGATGTGGCCTTGCCCTGACGGGCGACGCCATGGAGACCCTCGCGCCAGTAGTTATAGGACGCGACGCCCAGTCTGTCGATCGCGGGAGCCATCATTCCCATTTGATAAACCTTTTCCTCAAGCGTCATGCGCGACACCAAATCCGCCGCCCTCTCCTCGAACGAAAGGCTCTCGTCCTGATAAGGCAACAGCGCAGGCTTGGCGTCGGGGTTGTAGAATTTAACGTAAACATAATTGCCGCAGTAGGCGTTGTCGCGCGTGATGTTGAGCGTGACCGCGCCCTTTGCTTCAGTCGATTCAAGATCGGCGGTGTTCACGCGGTACGAATCCCACGAGCTGTTGTTCACGTTGTCAAAGCTCGCGACCTCGGTGTCGCCGACCTTGACAACAACCGCCGCGTCGTTCTTGCTGGCGGCGTACAGGTCAACTTTTGTGTAACCCTTGCCGCTCAGATCGACTTCGGGAAGCGTGAGCACCGCGACGCCGTCTTTGTTGGTCTTAAGATTGTCGGGCCGCTTCACGTTTCCGTTGGCGGAGTCCGTGATTATTGAGCCGCCTCCGCTCGTGGTGATCGAGTCATTGCCGAAGTTCAGCGTGACCGCGCCTGTGTTGTCCTCGATCACAGTGCCGTAATCCGCAGCCGCCGCTGCCGCCGTGTCTTCAGCCGCGGCAAAGCCCGGAACGCAAACACAGGCAAAAATCATCATAACTGAAAGCGCGAGCGCTGTGATTCTGCTTATTTTCATAAGACTTCCTCCTTAAATATAATATAATACTTCGTTATAATATTTTCGGGTTTAATATAATTTGATTTTAACACCATTTACGGATCAAATAAAGTCATCTCAATCATAAAACAAGACAAAAATTGCTGTCTCGGACCGGCTCTTGACAAGAACAAAAATTTCATGTAAAATTATACCTGGATACAACAATACTAAATATTATGGAGGTAACTTTATGAAACTTGGCAAGACGTTCAAATTATTCTGCGTTCTGGCGGCGCTTGCGCTGGCGATCGGAATTTTTGCGGGCTGCGGCTCGAACGGTTCAAAAACGGCTGACTCAAGCTCGGACGGCAAGAACGAAAACGAAACGTTCGCGTTTGACGGCGAGGTTCCCGAGGACGGCCCCGCGGTGAAGTTCACCATGAGCGACGGAGGAACGTTCACGATCGTGTGCGCGCCCGAATACGCTCCCAAAACGGTCGAAAATTTCTTAAATCTGGTTAAAAGCGGCTTCTATGACGGCCTGACGTTCCACCGCGTGCTTGACGGATTTGTGGCTCAGGGCGGCGATCCGAGCGGCAACGGCACGGGAGGCAGCGGCGAGACGATCCCCGGCGAGTTCGCGTTAAACGGATTCACCGACAACACCCTTCCCCATCTGCGCGGCAGCGTCGCGATGGCGAGAGCGACCGATCCCGATTCGGCGTCGAGCCAGTTCTATATCTGCTACGAAGATCTGCCCAACCTTGACGGCAACTATGCCGTGTTCGGAGAAGTGACCGAAGGCATGGACGTTGTTGACGCTTTCCTGAACATTCCGCGCGACTCGCAGGGAATGCCCGAGACCCCGATAGTGATCGAAAAAGCCGAAGTGATCTCGGAATAAAAGCCGTAAATAATTCGGTCAAATTAAAATATCACCCGCCTTTTAGACCGGCAGGTGATGTTTTTATTATTACAATCCCAGCATGTTCTGAAGAATCAGTTGATTTATCCTCTCCTGCGTCAGACGGTTGTTCAGTCTGTCGCCCTCAAGCTGCGCGCGGAGCATACTTTCGTAGTAACCAGCGTATATGCTCTGCATCAGGTTCTCGGCAGCCGAGTTCTCTATGTCAAGCATGTTTGAACGCGATTTTTGACCGTTCAGTACGTCCGTCCAGTTATAATCCTGATCGTTCTTCCTCTCGGTCCACTCATACTGCTGGTTTTTCAGCAATTCATCCCACGCGCGCTCATACGCTCTGTCGTCTCTGGCGATATTGCTCGCAAGAGATGAATTCGCGGCGCTTACAGCTTTGTTGTTTGCCGAATACGCGTTGCCGTAGACCGTGTCATAAATCTCGGTCATGCTGTCAAGCATTTCGGCGTCGCGGTCCAAATCGTCCGAATACCGGTGATAGGCGTCCGCCGCAAGCTGCGGTATCATAGCGGAGAGCTGACTCATATAATACTGCTGAGTGAGCGCCGCCGCGGTAACTGCCGCCGAATTCGCGTAGCCTCCGGTCAGAGCTGCATAGTCAGCCATAGTGTCGCGCGCGGCTCGGCTGCCGTTCAAAAGATACTGCTCTCTGTATGCCTTGTAGACCGGGTCGCTCTCGGGATCGTATGAAAAATCCTTGCGATCCATGATCGATTGGCTGAGATCCCGGATCTGCGGCAAATACTGATCGTTATACTGCTTCAGGATATCGCCGGGCCGCTGAACGCCCAGCGAGCGGGCATATTCCTCTACTGCCGCCTCGACGTCGTCTTGGAAGGCCCACGCCTTACCCTCATCGTCGATATAGAGAGTGTCTATCGGCCTCCCTCCAACGGTTACAATACCGTTTGAATATCCAAGCGCGTCGGCAGACAGGCCGTATTGGCCCGCGTAGCCGCTGTATGCGTCAGAAACTCTGACCACCGGATTGTCCGTGTTTGAGTAAAACTTCACCACGCTTCTCTGAATATCGGCGGGCATTGAGTATGATATCCCTGCCTGCTCGTTGATGTATTGAGGCTTCATAAATTCCCGCCCGCCTAATGTGACGGTTTTGTTTGCCTCGTTGTAACCGATAAGGCCGTTGTCTATGCCCATGTTCCTCAGAGTGGCGCGGACCCCGACCATTCCGTCGGGACGGCGCGGCACATCGACCTGAATGCGCCCGTCGTTTTTTCTTTTATCTGATGTGTTTGACATTCGTTCTTCCTCCTGTGTAGGTTATCATTTCAATATCATGGACCACCGCGCCGCCCTCGCCTTCAAGCATCACGCGGAAGCTGTCGCATTTTTTGAGCCGCACCGGGATACGATGGCTGAGAAAGCCCTTACCCTCGCTCTCGATCTCTCCGCACAATGTGAAGTCGTCATCGTCCGCTGCAAAACTGACCTTTATGTGTGTTTCGGAGCCGAGTTCAAGGCGGATATAGATAGCATTAACGCTCTTGAAATCAAAATCATCAAGAGTAAATTTTTTGGATACCACACACCATCTTATTGTTTCTCCGCTTTCGTTCCCGTCATCACCGAACATATACATATCGGTCGCCGTCACACCGTACAGACGCTCGCCCAGCCGCGCGAAGTCCACAAATTTCGTGTCGTCCTCGCGGTGCCAGAGATTGTATTCCGGGTTGTACACCAGCAGCGAGGAATTATCATTCCTGTCGGTAACGCAGGCGAAATAGCTTCGTCCGTCGGTACCGCTCTTGCAGCTCTTAAACAGAGTTTTTATCGGGGCGCTTATTCTTTCGGGCTCGCCGCCGCTGTACTCGTAAAACCCGTCCGCCGCCATATAATACAGCACTCCGCCGACTTCGGCGACGCTCTTGCCGTCAAGAGCGCCGCTCAATGTCTGCTTTGGGATCGAGAAGTTCTTCGGCGAGTCGCCGTAAATATGATGTATATAATCCCGTTTAAAAGCCACCACCGCCGAGCGGTAACTCACGATCGCCGTAAATTCGCCCGGAGTTCCTATCTCACTGTACCAGCTATCATCGCCGAGTCCCTGATAGGACGTGAAATTGAAGCAGTCTCCCAGCTTTGATGCATAGATATACTCGCCGCTGCGGGACGCACCGAAGAGCCGGTTGTTGTGGACGCAGGCGCAGACGATATCGGGAATGTAGGTTTCGATCTTCACCGAGCCTCTGTTCACGCAGTTGTCAAAGAATGCGTATCCGCCGTTTTTGTTGTACATCAGCAGCGAGACCCTGTCGCTGTCCGTCTCTTTTACCACCATGCTCACAATGGCGGTCTCGGAGGCGAATTTTTTTCGGCTGTCCGCTACAAATGTGTTGTTCGCCTCGTTGACGCATCCCGAAACAACAATGCTGTCTCCCGCTTTGAACACCTTGTCAAAACCCGCTCCGATCTTACGGATTGAGGCCTTGTATATTCCGGAGATCTCATCATAGTAGGAATTCAGCTCCGGATCGGCGACCGTCATCTGCCTCGCCATGGGCCTCAGCTCATTTACAGCCGCGCCGGTCTCCGGGTCGGACAGATAGCGGTAATACACCTTATCGGGAAAAATACAAATATTTCCGCTAAAGTCAACGATCGACTTTTCGCCGTCCGTCAGCCTCATATTGGCGATCTCTTTTCCCTTATAGACGAACCGGCCTCCCGCGACTCCGGTAAACGAGTCAAGCGCGCCCGGAAAATACTCGGGAAGAGTGACCGCGGAGATCCCCTCCGCTGAGGCTATGTATCGTCGTGGCTTCCTCGGCGCGAGGCACGGCGCCGCGTCGGATGACATGTTAAGCATCTCGCTGAGCTGCCGGTCATCAATTTTATTTCTCTGATCGTATCCAAAAAAACTCAGGATGTCGATCTTTTTGTTTGCGCTCCTTTGAGCCGCCGATGGCAAATACACTTCTCATCCCCTCCTACCAGTAGTTTTTGAAACGCGCCAAATCATTCAGCGGATTTCTGGTCTTGTAATCTCTTCTGCACTCGTCATAAATATTGTTATACTGTATCATGTGGCTCGCGTATGTGTCATAATCGTGCTGATAAAGAGCGATCTTCGCCAGCAGATACTCAACATACATGCGGTCATACGGCGCTTCGACCTCGGTCTCGTCGCATATGATCCGCTTTATAACAAGCTTCGCTCCCGTCTCGGGCTTAAAAATATCATCCGTGAGCCAAAGGTTCTCGCCGTCGTTTTCATAAACATATGTCCGCGACGGCTCAAACTCGGGATCGTCGGGCATTTCGCAAACGATCTCGTCACCCTTCTTAAAAGGCAGCATGAATCCTTCGATCTTGCTTTCGCTTATGTTGAACTCACCCTCAACGCAGATGTTCTCGACCTCCTCGGGCATTGTCAGATAAACGAGTCTGAGCCTTTTCGGCGCCGCGAAAGATACTCCGAAGCGCCGGTACAGCTCGTCACCCGCCATGAACGGCAGGCTGCGCAGATCGGCCCGCGTCAGGAACCTTCCGTTCAGGTACGCCGCCTCGACTCTGTCAATCGAAATTTCGGGAGGCATCTCAAGCTCGCCCGGGCATGTCACGCGGGTCTCCATGATCTCGTAATACTTTTTCACATGACGGCGCAGAGACAGCGAGACTTCGTTGCACCAGCCCAGTTTTTCCTCGAACTCGAAGTTGTTCGGACTCAGCGCGTCAGCCGTCTCTATCGCCTTTAAAAGTTTCAAATCAGCTCACCACCCTATGCCCCTTTGAGGCTGTCAATATATTTTTCGGCGGCTGCCGCCTGCTTGTCGGCGCGCTCCACGGCGAGAGCTACCTTGCGCGGTACCGTGACGCTTTCGCCGCGCTTGATCTGATAGTTGACCCCGTTGACCGTAACGGTGAGGTCGTCTTTGTTCTTCCAGTTATCCTTGACCAGCATGACCGGCACCGGCTCGTTATAGAACGACTCGAGCTCCGCCTCATGCTTCTGTTGTTTAGTCATTGCCATATATACCGCCTCCTTATTAATAGCTGCAGGTGGTCTCGACTCTTACCATGAACTCGGGAGAGAGGATCTCCGCGGTCTGCGTCGCCTTCCAACCGACGGTGCTTCTCTGGTCGAGAGGATCTCCGGTTCCGGCGCTGCCCTTCTGCTTGATGATCGTCTCAAGGCCGCCGCCCGTGATATTGGTGACGCCGTAAGCGTTCTGACCTATGAACAGAGTGGAATAGATGTCTCTGCCGTCCTTGCCCGCGCCCGCGGGATAGATGATCGAACCGGGAACCACCGTGGGGCTCAGAGTCTCGCTGACGGTGATCTTTGCCGCTCCGGGATCGCCTGCCGCCGCCGAGGCTATCGTGTAATCAAAGCCGTTTATCTGAATGGTTCTGCCGCCGAGCGCCGTCGCGTCGCCAGAGGATATTTCCTCTCTCACGGTGATGACCTTGCCCGACACCGCGCCGACCGTCAGGGATTCGGGATCTCCGATCGTGATATTCGCCATTTTGCGCAGGGGCTCGGCCCTGAAGATCTTGGCCTCGGTCGACTCCACGAAAACAACGCCGTGGATCTTGCCAATCGTGCCGTTGTACCAATCCTTGGGGTCGACGTTCTGTTTAACGGCCTTCCATTCGGGATCGTTGGTAAGGTCGTTTGCCACATCGGGGTGGATGATCGCAACATAGCAGCCGTCCTTGATCGGCTGAGCGTTGTTGCGCTTGAGAGTGGCGACCGCTCTCTTGACCGCGGCCACGCTGAGATAGTCGTTGCCGCTTTCCCGACCACCGACCAGCACGTTTCTGTCTGCCTTGCCGTCGCCGTACTGAACATTGGTGCCCGCATTGATCTTCTCGCGGATAACAGTGTCAAGCGTTCTGCCCGCCTGATCGCCAAGCACATTCTGAGTCTCGACGATAACGTTGTCGATAGCCGAAAGCGTCAGCATGTCGGACAGCGTCACATAATCGCCGTACTGATCGACCGTCGATTCGACCGTGGTGACGTTGAGCTGGTTGCCTTTGGGAGTAACGCCCTCGGTCAGCGGCTTCATCGCCTTGGGAAGCGGACTGAAGCGGCGGAACTCGATCGTCTTGCCGGAGCCCTTTGGAATAGGCTTGCTCTGTCCAAACTGCGCATGGACCAGCTTGGGGCTGGCGAAGCGGATCATCTGTCTGTCATAATACGCCTTCATCTCGGGAGTAACGTTGTTGCCTACGCGATTCGTTGAAGTCGTTTGTGTGTTGTAATTAATACTCATAAAAAAATACCTCCGTAATTAATTTGATTTTTCCGGGCCGATCCGGCTTAAAAAGAGATTTTCTCACCTCTGCGGACGCGTTTGACTATGTCATCGACCTCGTCGTCGCTCATATCCTCGGGATTTTTCTTAATCATACCGCTGCCTCCCGGTTTTGAAGTTCCGTTCTCGGCGATCCTGCGCTCTTGCGCAGGTCTTTCCTCCTCGCCGCGATGGGTGAGATAATACGCGTCCTCAACGCTGAGTCCGTTGCCCCAAAGGTAATCGCAGAACTTAGGGTTGCGCAGTTCGCGCCTGATGTCAAAATCCGGGTTTTTGCGCGAAAACTCCCTTACCTGAGCGTCGATCTCTGCTGTGCGTCTGTCGATATAGGCGCCGAGCGCGGGATCGGCAATACCGTTTTGCGCCGTCTGAGCGGTTCCCGGGGGCGTAGGCATTCCCTGAGCAGGGACAGCGCCTCGGGCAGCCGGCTGCGGCTGATAAGCGTATCCCGCGCCGCCTTCCGGGAAATAAGCCTGTTCAGCGGGCTGACTTACCGGATAGGGACGTGCGTACCTCTCATCCTCGGTCGTCTGTCGTCTGTTTCCAAATCCAAGCATTGTTATGCTCCTTTCTTATATAATAATTTCGCGGCGGATTCCCGCCACAATTCAATTATAATAAGAAAAAAGTGCCAAGGGCTGACAACGTAGGGACTAGGGAATAGGGACTAGATACTAGGCGCCGCCCGTTTGCCTCTCCCTCGGGGGAGGTGGATTTCCGCCGCAAGGCGGAAAGACGGAGAGGGGTTCCCTAATCCCTATTCGCTAATCACTACGTTCGTAGGGCCGGATGCCCACATCCGGCCGGCGGCATGTGGGCATGCCGCCCTACACCAAAGTATGCAAAACACCATGTATGGGCGGATATTATCCGCCCGTTTGCCTCGCCCCTTGGGGATAATCAGCGCGCGGAGCGTGCGGGTTCAAAGCGATCTTTCAAAATCGCTTGCGATTTTGACCAAACGCTTCCTTAATGGTGTCAGGCGAAAGCCTGACGGAGAGGGGTCCCCAACTCTTTCCATATTTTTCGCATAATAAAAGCACACCCGAAGATGTGCTGATATTTTTATTAAAATCCCGCGCTTCTGTTATTCCCGCTAAGTCAAACCGACTACTTCAAAGGGCTTATTTTTATTCCACTCTCGGTGAGCCGTCATACTCATATTTATATCCGTTATTACACTCTTTGAGCTGCCTTACATCAACTGTTTCCGCCAAAAAACTTTGAAGGTATCTCGTCGGGAAAAGCCTTGCATCTCGGCATACCGTAACTGCCTGAGATCGGGATTGCATTTTTACACATTGAACATGGATGATTAAGTATAAATGACATCTCTATTCCTCCATATAAATCGCAGGAAGCACCTGCTGCTTCGTGCCAATTTTCATATTTTTCCTCTTTCCCAAAAAGCGGTTTTGCCACTTTGCCGCCCGCGGCTTGGCAGGGCGGAATATGGGCTTTGGGCAAGAATTCAAAGCAAAACCGCTTTTCGCTGACGCTTTTTATTGGCATAACCGGACGGGCAATTATTCTATTACCTCAATTGATTTAATCTCCGGTAAAGTAATACCAATCAACCCTGTTGGGTATTTTTCGGTTTCAAGACTTATTTCCGCTACTTCGGGCTCGTTATCTAATGCTTGTGTAAATGTACAACAAAAGCCCTCAATAATATCTCCGTCATTACAAATAACGCGAATATTCTTAGCTTGATAAGTCTACAAATCTTTTTCAGTCATTTATATCACCCTAAAATATCCTTATAGCGCGCTCATATTCAATTCGGACTTTCTTTTTAAAGTCCTCGTCAGGCGCGTCCAATTCATATTCTGTGCATATTTCCGGCATATTGTCATTAAGAATTTCTGTTATCTCCGGATTTTCTGCATACATCGCATTGTAATACTCAACAAGAAAATCCGGAAAATCATACGAAAAATCCAAAGGGTCATATTCACCATTTAAAAAATCCCGCATAGTATTAAGCGCTTTGTTTATCACTATATTTCTCTCCAATCTTTGTCCGGGTTTTTTCTTTTTATGATACCCACAACCGTATAATATGGTGGAACGACTTTCGCAAATCTATTGTATCACATAAAAAAACAAATCTCAAACAGAATTTATAAATATTTTAGATAATGTTTATTTTTATTTTAGATTTGCATGTTAACATTAAATCATTCCGAAAAAGAAAGGGGAACTGTTATGAACGAAATCGTAAAAACAACAAACCTTACAAAACGCTACAAAGGCGCGGCGGCGGTCAGCGGTCTCAACATGCGCGTTAAAGAAGGGCGGATATACGGCTTTCTCGGCCCTAACGGCGCGGGAAAAACGACGACGCTCAAAATGCTGCTGAGCCTTGTCCGCCCGACCGCGGGCGGGATCGAGATCATGGGGCGGCGCATGAACGCGGAAAACCGCATCGGGATTTTGCGCGGTATAGGCTCGCTTATCGAGTCGCCGTCGTTTTACGGCCACCTGACAGGCGAGGAAAACCTGAAAATCCTGCAAACGCTTTTGGACGTGCCGAAAAAGAATATCGACAAGGTGCTGCGGATCGTCAGGCTCGACGGTCAGCGCGGCAAAAAAGCGTCGGCCTACTCGCTCGGCATGAAGCAGCGGCTCGGCCTCGCGGGCGCGCTCCTTTCGTTTCCGAAACTGCTTATCCTCGACGAGCCCACAAACGGGCTTGACCCGTCGGGAATACAGGAAATGCGCGAACTTATCAAATCTCTGCCGAAAGAGTACGGCATGACCGTGATAGTGTCAAGCCATTTGCTCTCGGAAATCGACCAGACAGCCGAGGACGTCGGCATTATCTCAAACGGAAAAATGATGTATCAGGGCGCGCTTGACGATCTGCACCGCGTGGACGAGACAAAGTCGCTTGAGGAAATCTTCCTTGATCTTACCGGAAAGGAGCGGAGCCTATGATAAAGCTTTTAAAGTGCGAATACATGAAAACGCGCCGCCGCTATGTGTTTGTTACCGCGCTCGTCATAACCGCGGCGATGCTCGCATGGATCTATCCGCGCAACCGAAGCGCCGATCTGCTGCGGCTCGGCTGGATGGCGAACTTATATGAGCTTCCGCTTATAAATTCGATCTTTATGCCGCTGCTCTCGATAATCATATCGTCGCGCCTGTGCGACATCGAGCACAAGGGCGCAATGCTCAAGCAGCTTGCCGTCACCGAAAAGCGCGGGCATATCTACGACGCAAAGCTTTTATACGGGCTAGCGATCATGATGTTCTGTGTGGTTTTAAGCTGGGGAATGACGATCGCGTTCGGCTATATCGCGGGCTTTGACGGCGGCGTGCCGATAAGGCTGTATCTTTTGTACCTGCTGCTTACGGCCGCGCCGACGATCGCGGTGTATATTTTTCAGCACACTCTGTCGCTCTGCTTTAAAAATCAGGCGGTCACATTCTTTTCGGGTGCGATAGGCACGTTTTTCGGGACGTTTTCGATGTTCCTGCCGCAGCTCCCATGGCTCCGCGGTTCGCTTATCTGGGGATATTACGGCGCGCTGAGCTTTGTCGGCCTTTTTGACTGGACAAAAGACGACCGCTATAAACTCGCGCATTTTGACGTCATCGGCGTTGACTGGAAATACTTTGTCGCGCTGATCTTCATATGCGCCGCTCTGTATATAATCGGGCGCGAAATATTCAAGAGAAAGGAGCTTTAAATTATGTTGCTGAAATTATTGAGCGCGGAGCGAATGAAGCTCAAACGCTCACCCGTGTGGCTCGCGTTTTTGATCATGCCGATCATACCTGCGGCTTTGGGAACGGCGAATTATCTGTATCAGAAAGAGGTTTTAACGCGCGAATGGCTGAGTCTGTGGACGCAGCACACACTGTTTACCGATTATTTCTTTCTGCCGATAATGCTCGGCATTTACTGCGCGTATATAATGCGGTCGGAACATATAAACAATAACTGGAACAAGGTTTTCACCATTCCCGCGCGCCGCTCGTCGGTATTTTCCGCCAAACTGATAACCGCCGCGCTGATGCTGCTTTTCAGCATGATATGGATATGCGCGCTGTTCGTGATAAGCGGATATATCGCGGGGCTCACAAACCCGCCGTGGCTCACGATCGCGCGGTGGTGCGCGTTCGGAACGCTCGGAGGCATGGTCACGGTCTCGATACAAATTCTGATCTCGATGAACGTGAAAAGCTTCGCGCTGCCCGTGGGAATATCGTTCGCGGGCGGCCTGTCGGGGCTCGTGTTCCTCGCGAAAAATATGGGCCACATATGGCCGTATTCGCTTATGTCCTACGGCATGAACGCCAACGCTCCGCAGGAGCTCGCGCAAAGCGGCTGCGGACAATTCATATTGATCTGCGTTTTATACATTGCTTTTTTCACTATAACGGGCGGAGCTATCGCGGCGCGGCGCGATATTTCATAACGCGAAGTCTGCTCCAAAATGTGTAAAATGAAAGGCCGCGCGGTTTTGCCCGCATCAAAAAGGCACGTCACGTTGATCATGACGCGCCTTTGCATGTAGAAAAACTCCGTTTTTCAAAAAATATTCGCCCACCCGGTTGCGCGAGCCCCTCCGCCCCTCGCGCTCTCGTCTCGTCACAAATTTCTTCACTTATCACAAAAGCCGCATGCGCCTTTTGCTCATCGCTGCGAATTTGTTCTTTCTTCCCAAAAACGCACGCGTTTTCAGGAGTCCTGAAACCCTGAAAATATGCGGTTCGCGCGAGCTAAAAATAGTTTCTTTGCCGTCCGGGCGGGGCATGACGGAACCGGGTCCGGCGATCATATCAGAACTATTTTTAGCTCGCAGCTTTATTTTAGCTTTATAAATAACACTTTTTAGAAAGACTGAGGCGCGGCACGATAAACGTGACGCGCCTTTTTCGTTTTACGCGAGCCTATTTTCTTCTCGCCTCAAGCAGAGCCTTTACCTCGCTTTCGGTCTTACAGTTCATCGCCTCTTCGGCGACCTTGTCAGCCTCGGCCTTGCTCCACTTTCCTATTATTTCTCTCGTGGCAAGCACGGACGTCGGGCTGACGCTGAACTCGTCAAGTCCGAACGAGATCAGCAGCGGTATCAGCAGAGGATCCGAGGCCGCCTCGCCGCACATGCCGACCATGATACCCTTTTGCTTTCCGCACTCGATTATCCGCTTTATGTTCCTAAGCACCGCCGGCTGATACGCGGAATAGAGATACGCCACCTTGGCGTTGCCTCTGTCAACCGCCATTGTATAGCCGGTCAGGTCGTTTGTGCCTATGCTGAAGAAGTCGGCCTCATCGGCCAGCAAATCCGCGATCACGGCGGCAGCCGAGGTCTCGGCCATTATACCGATTTTAATATTTTTGTTATACTCGATCCCCTCGCGGTCAAGCTCGGCCATGATCTCTTTTATCAGCGACTTCGCCTGCCGCACTTCTTCAACGCATGTTACCAGCGGGATCATAATTTTTATGTCGCCGAAGGCTGACGCTCTGAGCAGCGCCCTGAGCTGGTCGCGGTACAGCTCTTTGTTCTCAAGACAGTATCTCACCGCGCGGAAGCCCATAAACGGATTTTCCTCTTTCTCAAGGCCGAGATAGGGAATATCCTTGTCTCCGCCCACATCGAGGGTCCTTATGATGACCGGCTTGCCCTTCAGCGTCATGGCCGCCTTTCTGTAAGCCTCGAACTGCTGTTCCTCGCCGGGCTTTTCATCAGTGTCCATATATAGGAACTCGGTCCTGAACAACCCCACGCCCTCGCCGTCCTTTTCAAGAACGGCGGCGCAGTCATCGGGCTTTCCGATATTGCACACCAGCTCTACCTTGGTTCCGTCGGCAGTCACGGTCGGCTTTCCGATGAGTTTTTCAAGCTCTTTTTTGCGCTTGTCAAACCCGGCCTTTTTCTCCGCGTACTCCGCCTCGGTCTTTTCATCGGGCTCCGTTATAACCTCGCCTCGCGTTCCGTCAACAATGATCCTCGTTTCGTCCGCGATCGTGCCGGTAACGCCCTCGACGCTGAGCACAGCGGGGATCTCCAAAGCTCTCGCCAATATCGCCGAGTGAGATGTGCGTCCTCCGGTCTCGGTCACAATTCCCGCGATGTTCTCTTTTTTAATTCCCGCCGTCATAGACGGTGTCAGATCATTCACGACGATGACGCTGCCCTTCGGCAGAGATTTGATGTCAATATCCTTTACACCCTGCAGGGTCTTGATAATTCCGGTCTTAACGTCTCTCAGATCCGTCGCCCTCTGCATGGTCAGCTCGTCGCCGGTGGCCTCGAACATGGCGGCGAAAGTCTCGAACACCTGCTCGGCTGCCGCCTCGGATGTGAGTCCGTCCGCGATGATCCCGCGAACCTCGTCGGTCATCGCGGGATCGCTAAGCATCAGGGAATGGCCCATTAAGATCTCGGCCTCTTTCTCGCCCACGTTCGCGCGCATTTCTTCCGCCATAGCGTCGGTTTTTTTAATCAGCTCATCCACTGCGGCGTCAAATCTGGCGGTTTCATCTTTCGCGCTTAGGGCGGATTTTTGTTCGTATTTTATTTCCTGCTCTTTGATCAGCGCGGCGTTTCCTATTCCTATGCCGTCAGAGCCGGCAATTCCCTTATACATAATGTCACCTACTCCGCGGTCTGAACTATCTCGACAGCTTTGTCAAGCGCGGCCTGCTCATCGGAACCGTCGCACTCTATTTCGATCTCGCTGCCGCATTTGATTCCGGCGGCCAGCACATTCATAATGCTCTTTCCGTTGTAGTTCTGACCGTTAAATTTAATGTTAATGCTCGACTCAAAAGCCGACATGGCCTTTGTGAACACGCCCGCCGGGCGCATGTGCAGTCCCTCGGGATTTGTTACGGTAACTTTCTTTGATGTCATAATTTTTCTCTCCTTTTTATAAAAATGATTTTATTTGCCTCCCCTTGGGGGGAGGTGGCAGGCGAAGCCTGACGGAGAGGGGCTTTTGCCGATCAGCGACCCCTCTCGGTCGACCCGCGTTTTTTTATTTCTTAAGTCCTGCCTTCTCGCCCAGAGGCTTTTTGAGCAGCGCCAGCATCAGCGCGCCGACAACCGAGCCGACAACCAGAGCGATAAGGTATCCCAGAACGTTGCCCACAACCGGGAACACGAATATTCCGCCGTGAGGCGCCATGAGCGTGCAGCCGAACGCCATCGAAAGCGCTCCGGACACCGCGCTGCCCACGATGCACGAGGGGATAACGCGCAGAGGATCTGACGCCGCGTAGGGTATCGCGCCCTCGCTGATGAAGCACAGGCCCATGATGTAGTTTACAACACCCGACTTTCTCTCGCTGGGCGTGAACCTGTTCTTAAAGAACGTGGTGCACAGCGCGATAGCCAGCGGAGGAACCATTCCTCCGACCATAACGGCCGCCATTATGTCGTAGTTGCCCTCGGCGATCGCCGCGGTGCCGAACACGTAAGCCGCCTTGTTGAACGGGCCACCCATGTCTATCGACATCATTCCGCCCAGAACAATTCCCAGCACTATCTTGCTGGCGCCGTTCATAGCGTTCAAGCCGTTGTTTAAAGCCGTGTTAAGAGCTCCGATGATCGGGTTAAACAGGAACATTACCACTCCCATGAGCAGTATGCCGATCAGAGGATAGATAAGCACGGGCTTTATTCCCTCCAGGGCTTCGGGCAGTTTTTCGCATATTTTTTCAAGACCCAGCGTAATGTAGCCTCCTACAAATCCCGCGAACAGAGCGCCCAAAAATCCTGCCGAAACAACGTTGGCCTCGGGATTAACAAGAGACGCGAACGTGGTTCCCGCAACCGCGAGAGCGCCTCCTACAAATCCGACCGCAAGTCCCGGCCGATCCGCGATGCTCATAGCTATAAATCCCGCAAGTATGGGAAGCATAAATCCGAACGCCGTGTCGCCTATCGTCTTAAAGAACGCCGCCAAAGGCGTGTTCATTCCGAAATTTGAAGGATCGATCTCATAATTGTCAAACAGGAACGCCAAAGCAATAAGTATTCCGCCTCCGACAACGAACGGAAGCATGTGTGAAACGCCGTTCATCAGGTGCTTGTATATCGAGTGGCCTATTCCGTCTCCGCCTTCTTCAGTTGATTCCGAGGCTGATCCGCCTTTGTGCGAATAAACGCCGGCGCTGCCGCTCGCGATCTTCTCGATCAGCTCGCCCGGCTTATGAATACCGTCCGACACCTTGGACTGCACCATTTTTTTGCCGTCGAACCTCGCCATCTCAACATTCTTGTCGGCGGCGATAATAACCCCGTCCGCCTCGGCAATGTCGCGCGCAGTCAGCACGTTTTTCGCGCCGCCGCTGCCGTTGGTCTCGACCTTTATCTCATAGCCGAGCTCGGCGGCCTTCTGTTCGAGAGCCTCGGCCGCCATAAACGTGTGCGCAATTCCCGTGGGGCAGGCCGTGACAGCCACGATCTTGACCTTCTTTTTGGGCTGCGCCTCTTGAGGCTGCGCGGCCGGCTCAGGCTTTTGAGCCGCGGCAGCGTCTTCGGCGCCGTATTTCTCGATTTCTTTTTCGTCGATGTGCTTCAGAAACTCTTTTGGGGTCTTTGAATCGAGCAGCTTCTTTCTGAAACTCTCGTCCATCAGCATGACCGTCAGCCGCGACAGCACCTCAAGATGCATGTCTCCGCCCTGCTTGGGAGCCGCGATCATAAACACAAGGTTTGAGGGCGCTCCGTCCATTGCGTCAAGATCAATTCCCGCAGGCACCGTAGCCGCCGACAGACCGGGCTTTGCAACGGCCTCGCTCTTTGCGTGGGGGATAGCCACGCCGTCTCCTATGGCCGTGGGGCCTTCCTCCTCGCGCTTTGCGATATCTTTTTTAAACGCCTCTTTGTCACTGACGTTGCCTGCACCGCAGTGCATGTCGATAAGCTTATCATACAGCTCCTCTTTGGACGACGGAGCCATGTTCAGCGTTATCGCGCTTTCTTTTAACAAGTCAATAACCTTCATCACTATCACTCCTTTATAAAAATTTAAAATATATTAAAGCGTTTTATATAATTTTTCGACCAGATCTTTTTCGGCAAGGCCTTCCGAAAACGCCGTGGCGCTGCCGCATGCGGTGCCGAGCTTTATTGCCTCGAGATAATTTCCCGATCTCATGTATCCCAGCACAAATCCGGCAACCATCGAGTCGCCTGCGCCGACCGAGTTTAAAACCCTGCCCTCCGGAACGCCCATGCGTACGACCTCGTTCGTCTCGGAGATCAGCACCGCGCCGTCTCCCGCCATAGACACCAGAACATTGCGCGCTCCCATTTCACGGAGCTTCTGGGCATGCTCCACAATTTCGTTGCGTGTGGTGAGCTTTTTGTCAAACATTTCACCCAGTTCAAAATTGTTTGGCTTTATCAAAAACGGCTTGTATCTCAAAACGTTCAACAGCAGATCCCGGGTGGCATCGACCACAATGTTTATTCCGCGTCCGTCAAGCCTTTCCATGATCCTCTCGTAAGTATCGTCCGGCATGGTGGCGGGTATGCTTCCGGCGAGTATAAGGTAATCGCCGCTTTTCAGCTTGTCGAGCTTTCCGAAAAGCTCGTCAGTCGCCTTTTCGTCAATATCCGGTCCCTGACCGTTGATGTCGGTCTCGACCCGCGCTTTAATTTTGACGTTCACTCTGGTAAATCCGCTCCCGAGCTCAATAAAATCGCTGGTTATCCCCATATCGTTCAGACCGGCTTCAATGGCCTTTCCCGTGAATCCCGCGATAAATCCCAAAGCCACGCTGTCTTGACCCAAATTTTTAAGCACCGTGGAAACATTAATACCCTTTCCGCCGTAAAAAATCTCCTCGCTTTCGCTGCGGTTCACCTCGCCGAAGTTCAGTGCGTGCATATGGATAACATAATCTATAGCGGGATTGAATGTCACTGTGTATATCATATCTCTGCCTCCTTTATTATCGTGTGCTTTCTGAATTTATTGTCTGCCGCTTCATCGGTGATTATTATTCCGTCGCTGAGCTCCGCAAATGTTACCGAGCACACCGTATCAAACTTTGTGTGGTCTGCCAGAACGTAATTTCTGCGCCCGCGGTCCATGGCCTCCGCCTTGATCGCCGCCTCCTCCGCGTCCGGAGTGGTATACCCGCTCTCCTCGGAAATTCCGTTGACCCCGATAAACGTCTTGGTGAAATTGTATTTCCTGAGGTTCCCGACCGCCTCGGTGCCGACCACCGCCTCGGTGTTCAATCTTATCTGGCCGCCCACGATATACGCCCTAAGACCCTTTTGGATAAGCTTTTTGGCGTGTACGACTCCGTTTGTCACAAAAGTAGCGCGGACGCCGTCGGTTATGTGATCGATCATCGCGGAAGTGGTGGTTCCCGCGTCGATAAACACAAAATCGTCGTTTGTGATAAGAGCCGCCGCCGCTCTGCCGATCTTTATCTTCTCCTCAATATTCATCGTGGATTTGGTCAGAACGTCATGCTCATACACCGTGCGTTTGCGCTTGACCGCGGTCGCCCCGCCGTGAACTTTGCGCAGCCGCCCCATTCTGTCAAGGGCGGTCAGATCCCTGCGGACCGTGGATTCCGAAGCGTCCAGCATTACCGCCAGATCGCTCACCGCCGCCGAATTCATCTCATCCAGATACTCAACGATCCTGTCCTGTCTGTCCTGTGTCAGCATCCCTTCACCTCCGATATATTATTTTATATCCCCGCAATTAATTTAAGTCTTATTTTTATAAATTTAAGTGTTTTTTGATTACAATATAATATTATCATCATTTTCAGTCATTGTCAATCATTATTTCTCAAAAAATACGCAGTCTCAGTCATAAACAATCATTTTTGTTGATACTATCCAAACATATTTGCTCATTTTTGGCTATTTATACCAACAAAAAAAGACCGCCAGCGGCGGTTCTGCATGTAAAAAAACTCTGTTTTTCAAAAATTAAACAGCCCAAGTCCAATTCCGCTCTTTAAGTGAAACCGTTAATGGGTTGTGGCCTCGTTTGTCAGATAAAACGGAATACTTTAATGCCGCGAATCCGCTGCACGGATCCGGCCGCAGCTCGTCCGGTTGCCGCGTCACAAATTTCTTCGCTTATCACAAAAGCCGCATGCGGCTTTTGCTCATCGCTGCGAATTTGTTCCTTCTTCCCAAAAACGCAAGCGTTTTCGGGAGCCCTATACAACTCAAAGCCATGTGCTTTGAGTTGAGAGGAGCCGACACGAAGCAAGTGAGCCTTTCGCGCTTGCGCGAAAGCGACCAAGCGCAGGGCTCGGCGACGAGACGGAACCGGGTCCGGCAATTACATCAGAGCTATTTTTAGCTCGCAGCTTTATTAATAACACTTTTTCTCTTTTTAGATCAGTTTCATGGCCTCGCCCATTACCTCGCCTATCGGCTCGCGGATAACAATGTCTGCCCGCGAATCGGCCGGAGTGGCGCTCTTGTTGATAAGGATAAGAGTGTGTCCCTTAAAATCGTGAATAAGCCCCGCTGCCGGATAGACATTGAGCGATGTTCCGCCGATTATCATCGTGTCGGCCTTGCGGATAGCCCGCACCGCGCCGTCGATAACGCCGCCGTCAAGACCCTCCTCATACAGCACAACGTCGGGCTTTATTATCGCGCCGCATTTTTCACACTTTGGCACGATCTCTTTAGAGTTCACAACCGCATCAAGGCCGTAAAACGTTCCGCATTTGGTGCAGTAGTTCCGATGCATGCTTCCGTGGAGCTCGTAAACATTTTTGCTGCCCGCGGCCTGGTGAAGGCCGTCTATGTTCTGGGTTATGACCGCCCTGAGCTTGCCCATTCTTTCAAGCTCCGCCAGCGCGATGTGCGCCTTGTTTGGCTTCGCGTCGGTGAATATCATTTTTTCTTTGTAAAACTCGAAAAAAACCTCGGGGCTGTACACAAAAAACGTGTGGCTCACTATCTGTTCGGGCGGATATTTGTATTTCTGGTTATAAATTCCGCCGCTGCTGCGGAAATCCGGGATCCCGCTTTCGGTGGAAACGCCCGCGCCGCCGAAGAAAACCATATTTTCCGATTTTTTGATCGCCTCGGCCAAAAGAACCGCGCTCTCGCTCATGACAAACATCTCCTTTTTTATTCAGCGCAAAAATCTTCCCGTTAAAGAAAAAGGGACAATACCCCCAGGCGGCATTGCCCCAATCCGTAAAATTTTAATATTTAAGGTTTCTTAAATTAAACAGTAATGTCAATTTAATTAAATTGACATTACTATAATACACCAAAAAATTTGATCCGTCAATACCTTCATTTAATTTTGTAATATTTTTACAATTTAAAATTACAGGACCATGTTTAAAACAGGATTTTTAGGTTATTTTTACTTAAATTCAGCAGCCGTGTAAAAAAATCGGATAAATTCCAAAAAAATACTTGACAAATTAATGTACATCGCTTAATATAATAATATATCTTACAGCCGTAATTAGACGCGGTTTGAAAGGAGCGAATTTTATGGCAAATTTACCGCAGATATCCTCGGCGGAACTCGAGGTAATGAATGTTTTATGGAAGAACGGCGGCCTGATGGGAACCGAGATCGTAGAGCTTGTCTCCAAGACCAATAAGTGGGGCGACAAGACGATCCGCACGTTTATTAACCGTCTCGTTGCGAAGAAAGCGATCTCCGTTGAGAGGATCAACGGCAGAGCCTTCCGCTACTATCCCGCGGTTGACGAGAAGGAGTACAAGGCGAGCGCCACCAAAAATTTCTTAAAAAAGATGTATGACGGATCGCTCAACCTTATGCTCACCGGATTTGTCAACGACAACAAGCTTTCAAAGAGCGAGATCGACGATTTGAAAAAAATTCTTGAAGGTGAATAAAGATGATCGTGAAACAGCTTTTTTTGCTGTGTCTGACGGCCGCTCTGTACGGAAGCATAATGGGCGTGGTCGTTTTCGCGCTCGAAAAACTGCTTAACGGACAGCTCCCCGCGTCCGCAAAGTTCATGTTCTGGGCAATTGTGACCGTCAGATTTCTGCTTCCCTTCGCGCCGGAAAGCCGAATGAGCATTTTCAATCTGCTCCCGGACAGGATCGGCGGAGCCGCGGCTCTGTCCGACGCGCGTACCGTTGTCAATATAACGGGATCTTCCGTCTCAAGCGGCGGGAGCGGCTTAATTCAGATTTGTTCTTACATATGGCTGGCAGGCTGCTGCGCAGTCTTTTTGTGGTTCGCGGTCCCGCAGATCATCTTGCAGATCCGCGTGTCGCTGCTTCCGAAAGACACCGACGAGCGCATCACGCGCATACTTGATCTCTGTCTGAGGCGGCTCAAAGTGGACCGCCGTGTATCAACCGTGTTCCAAACACGCTTGTCCACCCCGGCTCTGACCGGCGTCATAAGGCCGAAGATACTTCTTACCGATGAGGTCGGTTCCTTTCCCGATGAAGACATAAAATACATACTTATGCATGAGCTTTGCCACCACAAGAGGCATGATATTTTATATAAATATATTGTGATAATCGTCCGCAGTCTGAATTGGTTCAATCCGCTGGCGTGGCTGTTCACCGGCTGCGCGATGCGCGACGCCGAACTTGCCACCGATGAGAAGGTAATGATGTACATCGGAGACGGCGAGACCAAGGACTACGGCAGAGCGATAATAAACACCTCGGCGAGACTTTCCGCATACGCTATCGGAGCCGTTATGGGCATGGCGGACAAAAAGAGCGATCTTCGTGCGCGTATCAAGCGGATCTCAAAATTCAAGCGCCCGGGCGCGGCTCTTAGGGTGATCGGCGTTACAGCCGTACTCGCCCTGGGTGTGACAGGCCTGACGAACGCCAAGCTGCCCGATGCTCTGACTCCCGAGCCGGTGTTTGACTTCGGAGACTCTGGCAGATTTTCCCCGGATGTCCCGGATGAATCTGCCGCCGCAGCGGCTGACGCAGGCGAAAGTTTTGACCCGCAAACCGCGGCCCCGCCGCAGCCGGCAGAAGAGCCGCACGCGGACGCGCCCGCCGCGGAAAATACCGCGCGGCAAAACGAGCCGAGGCCCGCGTCTCAAACCGCAGACAGCGCCTCGCGGCCGCAAGCCGAAATGGCCGCTTCGGTTCCGTCCGGCGGATCAAACGCGGCGGCCTCTCCCGCTCCGACATACCTTCCGACGAGCGCTCCGGAAGGCGCGCCGCCTGAAAACACTCCCGGCGGCGCCGTGTTTGCGTCCCGCAGCGATCTGCTTCCGGGCACCACGATAAACGATGTGTCAAAAAACGAGGAAGACGCCGAAGAATACGATCTTCCGGCAGGCAAAAACACTGTCATGATCACAGCCGATGAAAACGGCTCGGCGAATTTTTACATCGAGAGTCCCGTCTCGGACATTATAAGCCTTCGGGTCGCGAACAGCACGGGCGGCACTCTCGGTAAAATATACCTGACTCCGAGGGCCTACAACTCATACACCATAAACGGTCTGAGCGCCGAATGTGAATACACGCTGGAGATCAGCAATTCCGCAAAAGCGAGGATGCTTATATATTAATTCTTGTGAATATCCGAACGGAGCTGAAAAATATGAAAATCAAAAAACTTGTCTCGGTCATCACTGCAGCGGCCCTGTGCGCCGCGATGTCGGCCGCGCCTGTATCCGCAGGGACCGAGGAAGCAAGGTGTATCGAAAAAGTTGTCGGACTCATGAACAACACAAACCTGACCGATATACGGGCCTACTCGCCCGAGCCGGAGGCAAAGCCCGTGTTCACGCGCGGCGGCGACGGCAGATTCGGTCTTGAGATCGACGGCTCGGTGATCGCCGAGCCCGTATGGGACGATATTTGTTTCAACACCGAAAACGGCAGACTTTCCGCATCTTTGGGAGACGAGAACCCGGACAGC
Organism: uncultured Monoglobus sp.; assembly: GCA_947625055.1. Classification (GTDB taxonomy): domain Bacteria; phylum Bacillota; class Clostridia; order Monoglobales; family Monoglobaceae; genus Monoglobus. The sequence goes on from CANQMT010000024.1 coordinate 38,521, forward strand.
GGCGGCAGAACCGCGCTTCAGGGCGACTACGAATCAAACCCTGCAACCGTCTCGGTCAAAAAGGACGGCAAATGGGGCGCGATCAGCAGGGAGACCGGAGAACTCATAATTAAGCCCGAATACAACGAGGTATGCGAGATCAACGGCGTTATCCGCATAATGGACTTTAACGGAAAATACGGCTACGCCGACAAGCTCGGCAATATATTGGTTGAGCCGCTCTATGACTATGTTTCGGCCTTCTCGCGTTCAAACACGGCGGATTTTGACAGCGGCTACATCTGCAGGACCACCATTGTCGGCAGAGATTACGGCTACACCGTGCTGGATCTTACATCCAAAGAGGAACTGATCCCTCTGACCACCGACGCTATACACATACTCAGCAACGACTATTTCACCGTGACGGATTATGACGATCTCATATCCCGCCTATACGACGGGAACGGAACTCTGCTGCTGGAACTCGACGGCACCAGCGGGATCGAACTGATACGCGATGACAGGTTCCTGATCTCCGCAGCCGTCTACGCCGATGACGGCGAAAGCGTTGCCGGCGAATGCGACATGCTCATTGACTCAAGCGGCAAAGTCATAATCGACGGCGGCGGCTATTACTCGCTGATCTATCAAAACGGCGGCGGGAACCGTCCTTCGGTATTCATAGCGGGCAGGCGCGGCAGCGAGGGAGTCATGACCGAAAACGGCGAATATCTTTCGGGTTTTGATGTGCTCGACACCGACGGCGAAACGCTTTTCAGCGCCGACGCGGGCGAGATGAGCGCGAACAACGGCACGATCAAGGTTTTCAAAAACGGCAAATGGGGCTTAATGAGTGTCAGCGGCGATGAGATCCTGCCATTTGAATATGACGATATCGCCTTTCCCTTTGTAACGAAAGACGGCAAAACAGGCGTTATAGACGAAGACGGAAATTTTGTTCTCGAACCGATTTTAAATGCGGCTTCCGCCGAAAGCTGCGGTACCGTTGAGCTTGGCGGAAAGACCTATTACAAATTTACCGATAAATACCTCGGCGGCGTATATCTGACCGACAGCGGCGGATCGGTCATAGCGGGCCCTTACGCGGACATAAGCGCGGATAACGGAAAGCTCCTGCTGACCCTTCCCGTATGCGGCCTTAAAGTGACTGCCGAGCCGGTCAACGATCCCTCCGCTATCGAGCCTGATCCGATAGACGAGATCATCCGCGCCGCCGGTTCAATGTACGGAACAGCCGATAACTCGAAAGACGCAGACGAGATAGTATCATACTACTTCTTTTAAATTAATTCGGCTTTGGGCGCGGCGCAAACCGCGCCTTTGCTATTGACATACCCTATTAAATAGGGTATAATGTTTAGACCAAAGAAAGGATGATCAACATGAACGTATTGCTTACGGGCGGGGCGGGATATATCGGCTCGCACACCGCCATTGAGCTTCTTGACATGGGCCACAGCGTGGTTATAGCCGACAATTTTTCAAACTCCAAGCCGGAGGCCTTGAACCGAATTAAGGAAATCACCGGAAAGGATCTTGTGTTTTATGAGGCCGACGTCTGCGACGGCGCCGCAATGGACAAGCTGTTTTCCGAAAACAAGATCGACTGCGTTATCCACTTTGCGGGTCTTAAAGCGGTCGGCGAAAGCTGCCGGATCCCTATCAGGTATTACCGGAACAATATCGACTCGACGCTGACTCTGCTTGAGACCATGGAAAAGCACGGCGTGAACAACTTTGTGTTCAGTTCGTCCGCCACGGTCTACGGCGACTCCGACAAAATGCCTCTGACCGAGGATATGCCGGCTCTCACCAGCGGCAGCCCCTACGGCAGGACAAAGCTGATGATCGAGCAGATACTGACCGACGCTTGCGCGGCAAACCCCGAGCTGAGCGTTGTGCTGCTCAGATATTTCAACCCAATCGGCGCGCACAAGAGCGGCAGAATAGGCGAGGACCCGGGCGGCATCCCCAACAACCTTATGCCGTATATCTCTCAGGTGGCCGTGGGTAAACTGCCAAAGCTGGGAATTTTCGGCAATGATTATCCCACTCCCGACGGCACCTGCATACGCGACTATATTCACGTTGTCGATCTCGCCAAGGGCCACGCAAAGGCCATAGACTACGCTGCGTCCCACAAGGGCGCCGAGGCGTTCAACTTAGGCACCGGCGTCGGCTACAGCGTACTTGACATAGTGAACAGCTTTATCAAGGTGAACAATATCGACCTCAATTACGAGATACAGCCCCGCCGCCCCGGCGACATTCCCGAATGTTACTCCGATCCCTCAAAGGCGGAGCGCGAACTCGGTTGGAAGGCCGAGCTCACAATCGAGGACATGTGCCGCGACACATGGAACTGGCAAAAGAACAACCCCAACGGCTTAAATTAAAAAATCGGCTCCCGAAACTCGGGAGCCTCAGACTGTCGAAAAAGGGAAGAAAAAGCTCAGAAAAGACTGGGCTTTTTCTGTATTTTATGATAAAATATAGG
>CANQMT010000025.1 GCA_947625055.1 uncultured Monoglobus sp.
AGTTTTTATTTCCAAGACTTATAGCTTTAAGCTTTTCTGAACCCCCGGACTATCCGGGGGTTTTCTTAATACAAAAATGCGCCGGCCAAAGCCGACGCATAAAAACGCAGCCTTGGATGACGCAACTCTTTTTTTACCCAATTACCACCAGTATAAAAAACCAAAGCATACACGTTTTTTCAAAACGGTATACTAATGGTGATTGAGTATTATATAAAAAAGAGTTGCAATTCTAATATAACATAAATATAAAAATTTGTAAATAAAATTTTTTCGACAAATTTCAACTTTATATTTAAATATTAGAAATTTAACTTATGTAATATAAACTTAATTTGAAAAAAATAAGATATTGTGATATTATAAGTCAGAGGTGTTTGATAATTTTAATTTTGGCGATGCAGGGCGGCACAGCCTTCCCATCTTTTAAAGAGGGGAGGTGATTCTCCGATGTAGTTTTTTGAAGAAATTCATAAATGAAAGGAGGTATTGCTTGTGAGGAACATATTCAAAGTTCTATTAATAGTATTTTTGATCATTATACTGTTTGCAGTTTTTCCTTATAAAGCAATATAACCGCCTCTAAATTTCCAGCCTGAGACGGTTATATATACTTAATTAATTAGGCTGTGCCGCATAAGCGGTGCCTTTTGTTAAATTTATTATAACATCTTATCTCTCCCTTGTCAAGCATGGGAGAGATTTAATATATATAATATATATTATTTATTTTATTGTAGGTGATGATGCTGTTGCGGTGGAAAGTGTTTAAAATATATTTTGAAGGTCGTTTTTTCTTTAAAATTTAAGGTGTGAAAATATATTAATTCCGATTTTTCATATTTAACATTATCTACATGTTTATAAATTAAAAATAATTTTACACATATTTTCCACAGTTTATAAATATTTATAATGTTCCTAATTTTTATTGTCTTTTATATGATCCGCCAAAATAACTATCATCCATATCATTCCGAGCGTTCCCATTACAAAATATAAATTTTTCACTAAATATGAAAATCCTATTTCTGACAGCGGCAGAGCGCATCCGAAAATAATTATTGACAGAACCGCTCTTTTTAATACGGTATCATGTTTAAAATAAGACAGAAGTCCGTAGCCTTCGGAAACAGCCGTGGTGAATATTGAAAAAAGAAGACAAACAGAGTATATGTTTTCAATATTTGAATTTATCATTCCGGCGAGTTTTTTCATCGGAAAGCTTTCATACCAAAGTGTTTTAAAGTTAAGGCTTATGGACAGCCATACCAAAAATATTAGAAGTCCCGTTATAACTCCGGCCGCTGCGGAGGCTGTCAGGATAGTCTTTCGGCTTTTTATTGTTTTTGCAAGCGGCGAGAGCACCGCGGCGGCCGTCAGAGTGTTATAGCTGACATAACATATTGATAAAAATATCATGTTTCTGTCAAAGCCGGTTAAAAAATTTACAGGATTAAAGGCGGGCGAGTATATTTTTGAGAGTATAGAAAATATGCACACGACGGTGATAGTTATTATGATTATAGGAACCAATATTATATTAACGGTCGCTATTCCTTTAATATCAAAAATAAAAACGATAATGCACAGAACCGCCAGCATAAGAGATCCCGCTGCTTTAGGCGAGTTTAATATTTCACTCAGTATTTCTCCTCCCGATGAAAGCATTACAATAAGGCCGGCGGCGAGATCGGCGAATATAAGGCACATAAAGAATTTTTGAATGATTTTTAAATTTGGAAACGTGTTTTTTATGTAATCCGATATATTGTATATATTATGATCGGCGGATTTTTTTAGTATTATATAACACACGAATGAAAAAAGAAGAGAAGCGATTATTATTCCCGTGTAATCTGAATTTGAACAAAAATTGAAATATTCGCATATTTCTCTTCCGGAGGCAAATCCCGCCCCGATAATGAGACCCATATATATAAACACAATTTTTAAATGATCCATTTTATACCTCATAATAATGTATATTGTTATCTTATTATATATATAATACTATATATGGTGGACTGGTTTTTTATGCCAAAATTATTTAAAAATTTTTCAAAAAAATGTTGACAACTTGAAATAAATGTGTTAGTATAAGTATTGCCTCTTTTGGGGCTTTTATTTGTGTTATGAATTTGAGGTGAGATTATGCAAACAAAGATTACGCTGGCTTGCACGGAATGCAAACAGAGAAATTACGACACGACAAAGAATAAGCAGAACTGCCCCGACAGACTTGAGATGAAAAAATATTGCAGATTCTGCAGAAAGCACACTGTTCACAAAGAAACGAGATAATTGAGGTGTAAAAAATGGAAAAAACAAAACCGAGCTTTTTTCAGAGAATATCAAAATATGTAAGAGAAGTTAAGTCCGAAATGAAGAAGGTAGTCTGGCCTTCGTTCAAAAAGATAAGACAAAACACTCTTGTTGTTATGCTCTATGTTTTTATTGTCGGCATAGTTATCTGGATTTTGGACGCTCTGTTTACATGGGCAATGTCATTTATTATTAACAGATAAAAGGTGATTATTTATGGCAGACAAAAAAGCTAAGTGGTATGTTGCTCATACTTATTCGGGTTATGAGAATAAGGTTATGGACGATATATTAAAGACAGTTGAGAACCGCGGAATGGAAGATGTTATCCAGGATGTAAGAGTGCCGATGGAAGAGGTAATCGAGATCAAGGATAACAAAAAGAAAATTACCGAGCGCAAAATATTTCCCAGCTATGTTATGGTAAAGATGATAATGAATGATCAAAGCTGGTACGTTGTGCGCAACTGCCGCGGCGTTACGGGGTTTGTCGGCCCCGGCTCAAAACCCGTCGCCCTTACCGATGAGGAAATTGAAAAAATGGGTCTTGAAAACAAGACGATCAAGATCGATTTTGAAGTCGGCGACAGCATCAGAGTTAAATACGGAGCTCTCGAGGGATTTTTGGGAGTTATTACGGATATTAACTTTGAGAAGGAAAAGGTTAAGGTCAAGGTATCAATGTTCGGAAGAGACACGGATGTTGATCTTGAATTTAATCAGATAGAATCAATTGCATAAATTTGTTACCCACACGGATTTTTCCGTTTATATATACTCGTTCTAAACGGGTCGTGGGAGGGCGTAAGCCCGATATTACCACAAAAGCAACAGCTTATCAAATAATTGGCTGACAGCGGTATTTGATATGCGGCTGCTGAATGTGTACGAGGAGGTGTATTCACATGGCACAAAAAATTACCGGTTATATTAAGCTGCAAATTCCCGCGGGTCAAGCCACACCGGCTCCCCCTGTAGGTCCTGCTCTCGGTCAGCACGGCGTGAATATCATGGAGTTTACAAAGCAGTTTAATGAAAAAACAAGAGCTGATATGGGAACTATTATACCCGTTGTTATCACGGTATATCAGGACAGATCGTTCTCGTTTATAACCAAGACTCCGCCGGCTCCGGTTCTTATCAAAAAGGCCTGCGGCATTGAGAAGGGTTCGGGAGTTCCGAACAAGACAAAGGTGGCTCAGATAACAAAGGCCGCTCTGCAGGAGATAGCCGAAAAGAAGATGCAGGATCTTAACGCCGCGTCTTTGGAGGCAGCGATGTCTATGATCGCCGGAACAGCCCGCTCAATGGGTATCACGGTAGAGGAGTAAGTTTCAGGAATTCAAGAAAAGTGGGAGGAATTTTAAATTCTGTGTAACCACGAAGGAGGATTAATTTATGAAGAAAGGTAAAAAGTATCAGGAAGCTTCAAAACTCATTGAGAGAGGAAAGCTTTATGATCCCGACGAAGCGCTTCAGCTTGTTTGCAAGACGGCTTCCGCCAAGTTTGACGAGACGGTCGAGCTCCATGCAAAATTGGGCGTTGACTCAAGACACGCCGATCAGCAGGTAAGAGGCGCCGTTGTTCTCCCCAACGGAACGGGTAAGAACGTTAAAGTTCTTGTATTTGCCCGCGACGATAAGGCGGAGGCGGCAAAAGCTGCCGGCGCCGATTATGTGGGAGCCGAGGATATGGCCCAGAAAATTCAGACCGAGAACTGGTTTGATTTTGACGTTGCTATAGCAAGTCCCGATATGATGGGAGTTGTAGGAAGAATAGGAAGAATACTCGGTCCTAAGGGTCTTATGCCTAACCCCAAGGCCGGTACAGTTACTCCGGATGTCGCCAAGGCGGTTGAGGAGGCTAAGGCCGGTAAGATAGAATACAGACTTGACAAGGCTAATATCATTCACTGTCCGATCGGCAAGGTATCGTTCGGTCCCGAGAAGCTTAACGAAAACTTTAAGGTTCTTATGAGCGCGATCATCAAGGCTAAACCTGCGGCGGCGAAGGGTATGTATTTAAGATCCGTAACCATCGCTTCAACGATGGGCCCCGGCATAAAGATAGCCGGCAATAAATTAGAAGCTTAGTATTGACAAATATTGATTTTTATGTTAAAATAAATATTTGTTGAAATTATTCCGCAGACAGCAGGGGGCGGCCGCAGAAATCAGCGGCATCAGCCGTAAGTCCTGCCGAGGATGATATATTACATTAATTTTATCGCGTAATTATATCCCTCGTATGTTTGCGAGGGATTTTTTACGGAAGGAGGAATAGATCAATGCCAAGCGCAAAAATATTGGAAAGCAAAAAGGCTATGGTTAAGGAGCTGGCTGACAGACTTAACAACGCACAGGCCGGTGTTCTGGCCGATTACAGAGGCCTCACGGTCGAGCAGGACACAGAGCTTCGCCGCAAACTCCGCGAAGCCAATGTTCAATATACGGTTATTAAAAACAGTATTATTCATTTTGCCGTTAAAGAAGCCGGACTTGACGGACTTGACAGCGTTTTGGAAGGTCCCACGGCTCTCGCGACCAGCGTCGATGATGTTGTTTCACCCGCGAAGGTTCTTTATGATTTTGCAAAAGACAATGAAAGTCTTGAGCTTAAGGGCGGTTTCGTTGAAGGAGAGGTCATCTCGATTGACGAGGTTAAAAAATATGCTTCGATCCCTTCAAAAGAAGTTCTTATTTCAAAAATGCTGGGATCGCTGCTTTCGCCTATCGGCGCTCTTGCCCGCACACTTCAGGCTATAGTGGACGAGGAAGCAACTCCCGGCCACGGCGGTTCGGAAGATGCGCCTGCTGAGGAGGCAAAGGCAGACGAAGAGCCCAAGGCTGAAGAAGCGCCCGCCGAGGCGCCGGCAGAAGAGGCGGCTGAAGCGCCTGCTGCCGAATAATTAATATTTGAAAAGTAATCTTTAAAATTTTAAAAAATGGAGGATAAAAAAATGGCTGATATAACAAAAATTCTTGATGAAATTAAAGAGTTAAAATTGGTTGAAGTTAATGACCTGGTTAAGGCTTTGGAAGAAGAATTCGGCGTAAGTGCCGCGGCTCCCGTTATGGTTGCCGGCGCTGCCGGTGAAGCCGGCGGCGGTGCTGCTGAGCAGACCGAGTTTGACGTTATTCTGACGGGCGCAGGCGCTCAGAAGATCAAGGTTATCAAGGTCGTTCGCGAGATCACAAGCCTCGGACTGGCTGACGCGAAGGCTCTTGTTGACGGCGCTCCCAAGGCTGTTAAGGAAGGCGTTTCCAAGGAAGAAGCCGAAGAGATCAAGACAAAGCTCGAAGAAGTTGGCGCTCAGGTTGAGCTCAAATAATCGAATTTGTTTAAAATCGGGCCGCGCTTTAAAGCGCGGCTCTTTTTTGCCGTAAGTTGAATTTCCGAAAAATTTGTGTTATAATTTCAGTAATATTAAATTATCGGAGTAAAATCATGAGTTTTATTGATAAAATATTATTTGTCTTTTATCCCGGAAAGTGCGCTTTCTGCGGAGAATTGATGCCTTACAGCAAAACCGGAGTGTATATCTGCGGCGACTGCTTAAAAAGCATAAGATTTTGCGTGAATGAGAAATGCTGTCCGATTTGCGGCGTTCCCATCGTCAATGACAAAAAAATATGCGATGAGTGTTTTTCTCTGAAGAAAAACGGGACCTCAGTGAGCTATGACAAAATCGTGTCCTCGTGCATATATGACAAAAGCACAAAAAACGGGATATTAAAATTTAAAACGGGAGCCGCGGGCGGCTCATATTCAACTTTTGCGGGGATAATAGCTCCAATAGTAAGATCATCGCTTAAAAATATTGATCTTATTGTTGCTGTGCCTCCGAGAAAAGAGAGAATGATCAGATCCGGCTTTGATCAGTGTCATGTTTTGGCAGATAAAATTTCAAAGTTACTTGATATTCCATATAAGAAAAACGCAATGCGCCGAATAAGAGAAACCGGAAAACAGTCGTCTTTAAGCGGAGAAATGAGAAGGGAAAATCTCAAAGGCGTTTTTGAAGCCGTGATAGACCGCGGCATAATTAAAAATAAAAATATTCTTGTGATAGACGATGTAAAGACCACCGGCTCCACGATCAACGAGTGCGCTGCGGCTCTAAAGAAAAAAGGCGCCGCACATGTGTACGGCGCCGTTATAGCCGAAACGAATCTTGAAAGATGAAATTTTAAAAATCAGAACGAGATCTGAGAACTTTCGGGCATATCGCCCAGAACTCCGTTGTCACCGAGAATGTCGATCACGGTTTTTGTCACGCCCGAGCGCTGCTTCAGGTCGTCCTTTGACATGAATTCCCCGCCGCGGGCCGCCTCGTAAATCGCCTGCGCCGCGCCGGTTCCTACTCCCGGAAACGCGTTGAGGGGCGGCAGGATTTTTTTATTTTTAAGCCCGAACTTAAAGGCGTGACTCTCATAAATATTAACGGGCGCGAAATCTATCCCGCGCTCGTACATCTCAAGGCAGACCTCAAGGATAGTGAACAGATTTTTCTCGTTCGCGGTCGCGGAGGGGCCCTTCGCGCGTATCTTGCGCATTTCCTGAATAACTCTGTCTTTTCCCACCGCCATTATCGAGGCGTCAAACAGATCCGCTCTCACGGTGAAATATGCCATATAAAACTCGGTCGGATAGTGAACTTTAAAATAGGCTATTCTGAACGCCATCATAACATAAGCCGCGGCGTGGGCCTTCGGGAACATATATTTGATTTTTTTGCAGGAGTTTATGTACCATTCGGGAACGTTATTCTCTCGCATGGCTTTTTCATAATTTTCCGGCATTCCCTCTTTTGCGGCCCTGCCTTTTCTGACAAATTCCATGATCTGGAACGCCATGTCTGGCTTTAAGCCTTTTTGGATAAGATACACCATAATGTCGTCTCTCAGTCCGATGACCTCGGAAAGATTGGCGATTTTGTTTTTGATAAGATCCTGCGCGTTGTTGAGCCACACGTCGGTGCCGTGCGACAGACCCGATATTATAAGCAGCTCGACAAAGGTCTTCGGCATTGTGTCAACCAGCATGCCGCGCACGAAATTCGTGCCGAATTCGGGAACTCCGAAGGTGCCGACCTTGCTGTCGATCTGTTCGGGTGTAATGCCGAGAGCTTCGGTGCCGCTGAAAATGCTCATAGTCTCGGGGTCGTCAAGAGGGATCTTCAGCGCGTCTATTCCGGTAAGATCTTCAAGCATTCTTATTGTTGAAGGATCGTCGTGTCCGAGAATGTCAAGCTTTAAAAGATTATCATGTATGGAATGAAAATCAAAATGCGTAGTGATTATGTCGGAGTCTTTTTTGTCCGCCGGGTGCTGAACGGGAGTAAAGTCGTGGATATCCATAGTTTTCGGACAAACGATAATTCCTCCCGGATGCTGGCCGGTGGTTCTTTTTACTTCGACCATTCCCTTTGAAATACGCTTGAGTTCGGCTTCCGGCGCGTTTATCTCTTTTTTCTCATAATATTTCCGCGCTAAAGCTATGGCGGTTTTTTCGGCTATCGTGCCGATGGTTCCGGCCTTGAAAACATATTCCTCACCGAACAGCTCGCCGACATATTTGTGGGCCGTGGCCTGATATTCGCCCGAGAAATTTAAGTCAATATCGGGAACTTTGTCGCCCTTAAATCCGAGAAACGTCTCAAACGGAATATTGAGTCCGTCCTTTTTAAGCGGAGCGCCGCACTTAGGACAAATTTTATCGGGCATGTCCATTCCAACCTGATATTCGCCGTGCTCAAAAAACTCGCTGTATTTACATTCGGGACACACGTAATGCGGACAGAGAGCATTGACCTCGGTTATACCCGACAAAAACGCGGCAAAGGAAGAACCCACGCTTCCGCGGCTTCCTACCAAATATCCGGCTTCATTGGATTTTTTAACCAGTTTGTGGGCTATCATATACATAACCGAATATCCGTATTTAACTATGCAGTCAAGCTCTTTTTCCATGCGTTTTTCAACGATTTCCGGCAAAACGTCTCCGTATACCTCATGGGCCTTTTTGCGGCACATTTCAACAAGATCCTTTTCGCTGTTGGGGATCTCGGGCGGATATGAGCCGGACTTCACCGGCTGAATATCTTCGATCATGTCCGCTATCTCAATTGTGTTATCAATAACGATCTCCTCGCAGCGGTCGCCGAGATAGCTGAACTCGTCCATCATTTCATCGGTCGTGCGGAAGAAAAGAGGGGCCTGGGTTTCCGCGTCCTCATATCCCTGCGCTCCCTGCAGAACTCTGCGATACATCTCGTCCTTAGGATCCATAAAATGCACGTCGCAGGTCGCGACCGTTTTTATCCCAACACTGTCGCCCAGCTTCACGATCTTTTTGTTTATTTCAATCAGCTCGTCCATATCCTTGACCTGGTTGTTTCTGAGCATAAAGGCGTTGTTGCCGAGCGGCTGTATCTCAAGATAATCGTAGAATTTTGCGATCTCCCTGAGCTCGTCGTCGGGCAGCCCTTTGATTATTCCTCTGTAAAGCTCACCCTGCTCGCATGCGGAGCCGATAATTATTCCCTCGCGGTGCTTATGGAGCAGACTTTTTGGTATTCCCGGACGGCGATAGAAATAATCGAGGTTGGACGCGGAAATAAGCTTATATAAATTTTTAAGTCCAATATAATTCCGCGCCAGCAGAATTATATGATATTTTTTTTCTTTTATTAAAGGATCGTCTTTTTCAATGACAGATATATTTTTTTCAAGCTCCGCCGCACGCTTCCACTCGGTCATCTCCATCATTTTTATAAAGCAGTGCGCCGTGGCCTCGGAGTCGGCGACGGCCCGGTGGTGATTTTTAAGCTCAACGCCGAGGCGCGAACACATAACGTCAAGTTTGTGGACCTCCTCATCCGGCCATAATTTGCGCGACATTTTAAGAGTGTCCGTTGTTTTGTTCGGAAAATACATATTGAGCCGCCTCGCCGCCGCGTATATAAAACTCATGTCAAACGAAGTGTTGTGCGCCACCATAACGGCGCTCCCGCAAAACTTTTGGAATTTCGGCAGGACCTCGGCGATAGTCGGCATATTTTCGACCATTTCGTTGGTAATTCCGGTGATCTGCGTGATTTCGGCGGATATGTTCTTTTCGGGGTTTACGAGCTGTGAAAAGCTGTCAATAATAAGTCCGTCTTTAATTTTAACTGCGCCGATCTCGGTTATGGCTTCGGTTTCGGCTTTAAGGCCGGTCGTTTCAAGATCAAAGACCACATATGTGCCCTTTTTTATTTCGCGGATCTCGTTAAGCTTTTTGGACTTGATATCGTCAATAAGATATCCCTCCATGCCGTAGATCATTTTAAGACCTTTGTGCTTTGCCGCCGCAGCCGCGGCGTCGGGAAATCCCTGCACGACTCCGTGGTCGGTTATGGCTATGGCGGGATGGCCCCAGTATGCGGCTCTGTCAACAAGATCGCCGATAGACGTCATGGCGTCCATTGCGCTCATTTTTGTGTGAAGGTGCAGCTCAACGCGTTTTTTCGGATAATTGTCGGATCTGACCGGAGGCGCTTCAACGGCTGCAGCCGCCGTCACGTCAATGACGTTTGTATTTAAAAAATTATCGAATTTATAATTTCCCTTTATTTTAAGCAGCGCTCCGCTCGAAAGCATGGAGGACAGCGGTTTCAATTTTGTTTCGTTGCCGTAAGTGCTGCACATCACGGCCCATTCGTCATCTCCGACAGAGAATTTTATTGACAGATTCCTTCTGTTGCCGTTAACGACCTCGCGTGTTTCACAATCGATCACTTCCCCCTGAACGACGCAGTTTTGCGTTTCGTTTGTAAGATTGATGATCGACATCGGTTCCTCGTCTATATATTTGCCGAACTGTTTTGCCGCCGTCGGCTTTTTTTCGGTTTTTGGAGCGTTTCTCGCCGCTATGGCGGCATCGGCTTCAATGCTTTTTTCAAGCTCCTCCTGGCGCCTGAGATATTCGCTGCGGTCGGTATCCGAAAAAACCATGTTTACACGCACGGCGGTCCCGAAAGCGTATGACATGTGTCTGCGCATAAAGCTTTCAAATCCGATATTGCTCAGAATTTCAGCGTTTCCGGTAAGGCCCGTAACGGTCAAAGCCCCGTTTTCATATGAAGCCTCGGCGTTTCCGAGAAACGCTCTGCCCGAGTCATGGGCCGAAAGATATGCATCCGTGAGATAGTCAAAATATTCGTCGGAGAAATCTGTTCCGGGATATTTTGCGAATATTTCAATGGAATTTATGCGATACAGATTTTTTGCCTGTTCTATAAAAGTATGCGTATCGGCGGGAGACAGGAAATTATCCGCCCCCCTGCCGTTAAGATAGATCTCGACCGCTCCTTCACGCATGTTCACATTACATGATTCAACATCGAACTGATCAAGAGCCGATGCATATTTTTCGGTCACAGTGACCTTGTCAAATATATCAAGAACTTTTGGCGTCATTCAAATCATTCCTTTTATTCAGTCATTTTTTTGATCTCGTCAACCAGGCATGAGACGATCTCGCTCTCACTGACCTTTTTGACGATTTTTCCCTGTTTAAACAGCACCGCGCAGCCGTCGCCGCCGGCAATGCCCACATCGGCGCCGGACGCTTCGCCGGGTCCGTTCACAACGCAGCCCATAACAGCCACTTTGAGGTTTTTTCTGATCCCGCCGACAGCTTCGTTTACCGCCGCGGCGATCGGGATAAGATCGATCTTTGTTCTGGCGCAGGTGGGGCACGAGACGACCTCGACATAATCGTCGCCCATGCCGAGCGAACGCAGGATAAGCCGCGCCGCCTTGACCTCCTCGACCGGATCATCGGTCAAAGATACTCTTATCGTATCGCCGATCCCGTCGAGCAGCAGAGAGCCTATTCCTATGGATGACTTAACAATGCCCTGCTCCGAGGTCCCCGCTTCGGTCACGCCAAGATGCAGCGGATAGTCAAATGTTTCGCTCGCCAGACGGTAGGCCCGAACGGTCGTGCGAACGTCCGAGGCTTTAAGCGACAGCACAATATCGTCAAAGTCAAATTTGTTTAATATGGTGACATGGCGCTTCGCACTTTCGACCATCGCGCGGGGCAGATCGCCTCCGCATTTTTCAAGCAGGCCCTTTTCAAGCGAGCCGCCGTTTACCCCGATGCGTATCGGGATATTTTTCGCTTTTGCGGCTTTTGCGACGGCTGCGGCTTTATCCTCGCCGCCGATGTTTCCGGGGTTTATCCTTACCTTGTCGATCCCGCGCTCAATACACATCAGAGCGAGCCGGTAGTCAAAATGTATATCCGCCACAAGCGGGATATTCGTGCGGCTTTTTATAATATCGATGCTCTCGGCGCTCTCCCTGTCGGGCACCGAAAAGCGGACAATGTCGCATCCCGCCGCCTCGAGATCGTTGATCTGGGCAATGACCCTTTCAGTGTCGCTTGTGGGGACATTGGTCATTGACTGGATCTTGACCGGCGCGTCTCCGCCGATCTCTGTATTACCTATTTTAATTTTCTTTGTCATGATCCCACACTCCTTGAGATACGTATAGATTAATTTTAACACAACAAATTTATATATTCAAGTGAGAATTTTTAAAACGCCTATCTCAATACATGTTTTTGAACATATGATAAACAGGTGGTGCTATGACGCAAAAAATAATCGTAAGCGGAAACGGCCCGTATGAGCTCGCGCTTATAAACAACGGAAAAATAACACTCAAATCTCCGTGCTTTGTCGGAAAAAACGGCATAACAAAACAAAAGCGCGAGGGTGACGGAGCAACACCCGCGGGAATTTTCAAAATAACCGCCGCTTTTGGATTTGCGGAGGATCCCGGGTTTTCTTTGCCTTATATTCATATAAACAAATACGCATATCTTGTGGATGATCCGGGATCAAAATATTATAACCAAATCGTTGACGTGAGAAAAATCATTCCCGATTTCCGCTCGGCGGAAAAAATGTCGGAATATCCCGAATATAAGTACGGCGCGGTCATCGGATATAACATGAACAACATTCCCGGCCTGGGCTCCGGGATATTTCTCCACTGCGCCCGAGAACCTTACACTCTCGGCTGCGTTTCCGCGCCCGAAGATGTGATCGTGAGGATATTAAAAATATTGACCCCCGGAGCCGAAATAACAATGATGTGATAAATATCAGTGAAAAAATTGACGGCAATAAAAACTGACCCCATGCGATCCGTCTAAAACACGGAAATATATGGGGTCAATTGTAAATTGCTCTTTAATAACGGAAGATCAAATTTATTTCCGTTTGAACAGATCGGGATGGTCGATCGCTTTGCCGAGTCCGGTCACTACGCATGTCTCGGGGGTGTCGGCCACGCGCGACTTCATATCGAGCTCGCGGCGTATCAGGTTGGTTATTCCGTATATCTGCGAGCAGCCGCCGGTAAGTATGATCCCATTTTTGCATATGTCGCCGATGAGTTCCGGCGGAGTTTTTTCGAGCAGGGTGCGTATCGCGTCCACTACCGAGCCGGCGGGTTCTTTTAAGGCCTCCAAAATCTCGTCGCTTGAGACCTGGACCGTTTTCGGCAGTCCGGTCACAAGGCTGCGGCCCCGGGCCTCCATAGCCAAAAGCTTGTCCCTGCGGTAAACGCAGCCGATTTTTATTTTAAGCTGCTCCGCTGTGCGCTCGCCGATGAGCACGTTGTATTTTTTTCTGATATATCTGATTATCGCGTCGTCAAAGCTGTCGCCCGCTATTTTGATAGAGTCGCTGATGACCGTGCCGCCGAGCGAGATCACCGCGATGTCGCAGGTCCCGCCGCCGATATCGACAACAACGTTGCCGTGCGCCTCGTCAATGTCGATCCCGACCCCCAAAGCCGCTGCGAGCGGCTCCTCAATGAGCTGGACCTTGCCCGCGCCCGCCTGAAGACCCGCGTCAATGACCGCCCTTTCCTCGACCTCGGTTATGTTGCTCGGAACGCTGACATAGATCCTCGGCTTGATAAACGCGCCGATAACGCTGTTTCCCACCGCTTTATTGATAAAATGCCGGAGCATTTTTTCCGCCGCCGAATAATCGCAGATGACCCCCTCTTTAAGAGGTTTTACCGCCTTGATGCTGCCGGGCGTCCTGCCGAGCATTTTTTGCGCCTCGGCGCCGATCGCGATAACCTTTCCGCCCGGGGTCTGGGCCGCGACCACCGACGGCTCCCTGTCAACGATGCCTTTGCCTTTTACATACACCAAAACGGTGGATGTTCCCAAATCTATTCCAATGTCCTGTCCGAGCATTCCCTCGCACACCCTTTCCAAATATTACAAATTAATTACATTATGATTATTTTATATTAAAAATACCCAAATGTCAATAAAATAGGCCAATAAACCTTTTTACAAATTTCGATAAGCTTTTCGGAAAAGGGGAGAAAACTATGATTAATAATATTGATAAATAATTTTTTTAACAGCCGGGATCTCAATAACGCGGATATCGGATTTTTCGACCGCATGTTCTTTCATTTTAATTGTTTCGATAGGAGAGGTGCTGTCATGGCAGATCAAAAAGTCCGAATGGTCCACGATCCAAAAATTTCGCGCCAAAATTGCTCTTCTTGAGGACAGATTTCCAAAATCGGGTTGGATGATCTCGTCAAAAAGCTTTTTATAATATTCGCGCTTTGTGTCAAGAGAGGGCATGTAAAACGGCACGGCCCAGCAAAGCTTAATTTGTTTGTATCGTCCTTTCAGTGACCGCACGATTTTCCCGCAAACTCTGTCATAGCCCTTGGAATGACCGCTGTAAAAGGTGGTCACACCCTCGTTTTCGATCAGTTCAATCATGGTTTCGCGAGTTTTTTGCGCAACAAATCCGTCGGTATTTGAAAAAAATCTGTGTCCGCAAAATCCGCAGGCTTTTTCGCACATAAAATCACTCCTATAGTACCTATGAGTTCTATGAGAATAATTATACACATTATGTATGTTATTGTCAATAGTACATATAGATACTATTGGGGTGATTTTATGTATTTTCAGCGGCTGCGTGACCTGCGCGAGGATAAAGACATGAAACAAAGTGAAATTGCTGAAATGCTGGGAATACAGCAAACGGTTTATTCACGCTATGAAAGAGGTTATCAGAATATACCGCTTGAGTATTTGATAAAATTATCAAAATTTTACGAAACCTCAACCGATTTTATATTGGGTTTGACAAATGAAATCAAACCATACAAGAGAATAAAATCTAATTAAGAATTTTATCGGCTTTATAAAAAACGGCCCGCGCGGTTAAAAGCGCAGGCTGTTTTTTATTTCATAAGTATCGTCAAAAGCTCGTCGGTGTTGTCGGCAATATAATCGGCGCCGGCGGCTTCGAGCTCGCCGTCAAGCGCGTATCCGTAGCGCACTCCGCATGAGGCTATGCCGCATTTTTTCGCGCCCGAAATGTCCTGTTCGCGGTCGCCCACCATTATTATTTTATCCCTCGGGCAGCCGGATTTTTCTATCGCGTACTCGATCACCTCGCTCTTGGCGTTGCGAGTGCCGTCAAGCTCGGAGCCGCAAAGCAGCTTGAAATAAGGCCGGAGGCCGAATTTTGTCATTATCCGCTCGGCGTATACTCTCGGCTTTGAAGTGGCGAGGACCGGAACGCGGCCCCCGTTCACCAACTCCTGCAGCAGAGCGTCGATCCCGTCGTAGACGCGGTTCTCAAAAATCCCGGTCACGGAAAATCTCTCGCGGTATTTCTCAACGGCGAGCGCGGCTCTTTCCGCGCTCATGCCGCAGAACTCGCCGAACGAGTACACAAGCGGCGGGCCGAGAAATCTTTGCAGGGTTTTATCGTCCGGGATCGGCTCATCAAGGCTTGTCAGGGCATATTTGATCGAGTTTATTATGCCTTCCTTTGAGTCGGTCAGAGTGCCGTCCAGATCAAAAAATATGTATTTGTATCTCATGCTTACTCGTGGTTCACGTTGTCTTTGACAACAACGTCATGCGCGCCGCCCTCGATGATCGAAACGCTGCTAACGAGGGTCAGCTTGGCCTTGCTCTGGAACTCGGGAATACTGAGCGCGCCGCAGTTGCACATGGTGGAGCGGACCTTGCTCAGGGTGGTCGTCATATTGTCGTGAAGCGAGCCGGCGTACGGCACATAGCAGTCAACGCCCTCAACGAACGAAAGCTTCTTGTCGCCGCCGAGATCGTAGCGCTGCCAGTTCCTCGCTCTCGCGCTGCCCTCGCCCCAGTACTCCTTCATATAGCTGCCGTTTACCATGACCTTGTTCGTCGGGCTCTCGTCAAATCTGGCGAAGTATCTGCCCAGCATGCAGAAGTCGCAGCCCATGGCCAGGGCCAGCGTGATGTGGTGGTCGAGCACGATGCCGCCGTCCGAGCATATCGGAACGTAAACCCCGGTCTCTTTGAAATACTCGTCGCGCGCCTCGGCGACCTCAATGACCGCGGTCGCCTGTCCGCGGCCTATTCCCTTGGTCTCGCGGGTTATGCAGATGCTGCCGCCGCCGATGCCGACCTTCACGAAGTCTGCGCCCGCCTCGGCCAGAAATCTGAAACCGTCGCGGTCAACCACATTGCCTGCGCCGACCTTAACGCTGTCGCCGTAGGTCTTTCTGATATAGTCGATAGTCAGCTTCTGCCACTCGGTGTAGCCCTCGCTGGAGTCGATGCACAGCACGTCCGCGCCCGCCTCGACCAAGGCCGGGACGCGCTCCTCATAGTCGCGGGTGTTGATGCCCGCGCCCACAATGTAGCGCTTGTGCGAGTCAAGCAGCTCGTGGGGGTTTTCCTTGTGCTGCTCATAGTCCTTGCGGAACACGAACGCGACAAGCCTGCCGCTGTCGTTCACGATCGGGAGCGAGTTCAGCTTGTGCTCCCACAGAATGTCGTTCGCCTTTTTAAGCGATGTGCCCTCGGGGGCCGTTATAAGCTTTTCAAGAGGCGTCATGAAGTTTTTGACCTTCTCGTCGGGCGACATGCGGGTAACTCTGTAATCCCTGCCGGTGACTATGCCCACCAGTCTGCCGTTTTTGGTTCCGTCCTCGGTGACTGCGATGGTGTCGTGGCCCCTTTCCTCTTTAAGCGCGACCACGTCCGCCATGGTCTTGTCCGGAGCGATGTTTGAGTCGGACTCAACAAAACCCGCCTTGTAGGCCTTGACCTTTCTTATCATTTTCGCCTGCTTCTCGATCGGCTGCGAGCCGTAGATAAAGGAGATCCCGCCTTCCTTAGCGAGGCCTATCGCCATGTCAACGCCCGACACGGACTGCATGATAGCGGAAACCAAAGGGGTGTTCATCGAGAGGGCGGGTTCTTCCTCGCCCTTTCTGTATTTCACCAAAGGAGTTCGGAGCGAAACGTTCGCGGGTATACAATTTGAGTCGGAATATCCGGGAACGAGCAGATATTCGCTGAATGTGTGGGATGGTTCTTTGTAGTAGTACGCCATAAAAATTCCTCCTTTTCGTTTTAAACCGCGCCGAATACGGCAATAATACGCGTATAACCGGACTCCGCGCGGATAATAATTAGAATAACGGACTTAAAAAATGATTGTATTGGTTAATGTAAAATTGTAACATAATTTAAGTGAATTGTCAAAGAAATATTAAAGATCCGCCATAAAATATTAACGCGGCCCGGCGGCAATATTTTGTGTATATTTACAAGATTTTTTTCGGAGTGAAATAAAAGCCGAAAATACACTTTATTTTAAATAAAAAAATACGTAAAAAGACGGAATTTTTGTTAAAAAATACAAAAATATTATAAATCTAAAAATAATTGTAGCATTTTGTCGTCCGTTGTAGTAAAATGCTAATATATCATTACAATGGATGTTTGGACATAATATTACATATTAACAATATGGGCAGAAAATGTATCTTAGCGAGATGACCTGAGTATGCTTGTATTGTTGTTGCATTTGTTGCGTTTAAATTATGAAAAATAAATCTATGAAAAACAAATTAAAATAAGGAAAAATAAATTAAAATTATAATATAATTTCAGGAGGACAAAAAATGAATAAGCAAGAGTTACTTTCAGCTATTTCTGAGAAATCAGGATTAACAAAGAAGGATTCCGAAGCAGCATTGGCCGCTTTTATCGAGACAGTTCAGGAATCTTTGAAGAAGGGCGATAAGGTTCAGCTTATCGGCTTTGGCAGCTTCGAAGTAAGAGAAAGAGCAGCGAGATCGGGCAAGAACCCCCTCACGGGCGAGCCTATGAATATTCCCGCGGCTAAGGTTCCCGCTTTCAAGGCGGGCCGCGCTCTTAAGGACCTGGTAAATAATAAATAAGCAAATCGTTTTGCGGGCGCAGCCTTTCGGCTGCGCTTTTTTTGCGGTTTTGCTTTGAACATCATATTTTAAAGGGCTTGTAACATAATCGTCATAATCCTCCCCAAAATGAACAAATGTCTGAAAAATACTGCTAAAAATTCGGTTTGAGCCGTTGTTTTATTGGATATAATTGAGATTGACTTTTCGGCGGAAATGTTGTTTAATATAAATGCGGAAAGTGTCCGCCGCGCGCTGCGCGGAGAGATTTCCGCCCGTTCAGGTCATATTAATTGTGATAACAGGAGGGGATTTTATGAGAGTATTTTCGCACACTGTCACAAACAAGTATGATTTGGCCGCAAAACCGGCGATGGACATAATAAAATTAGCGGGAGAACATAAATGCCGCACATACGTCGAAAGCCGTGACTATATCACGGATATCGACAAGCTGTTTATACTGCTCAGCTATGGCATAAAGGCCGGAGATACGATAAAGTTTATTACGGAAGGCGACGACGAGAAGCGCGCCATAGATAAAATAGGTAAATATGTTTCCCGCTATATGTAAAATAAGCATGAAACATCCACCGGTTTTGAACCAAAACAAACGCGGAGCCGTTCGGCTCCGCGTTTTTCCTATTCCTAGACCCTATTCCCTAGTCCCTACGTTAGTATTTATCGCCCTTGATAAGGGTGCCTATGCCGGATTTTGTGAAGATCTCAAGCAGCAGACAGTGCGGGATCCTTCCGTCGATTATATGAACGCCCGAAACGCCCGCGTCGATCGCGTCGCAGCAGCCCAGGACCTTGGGTATCATGCCGCCTTTGATAACGCCGGTGCCGATCATCTGATCAATCTCCTTGGTGTGCGCCTCATATATTATGTTGCCGTCGTCGTCCTTAAGACCCTCAACGTCGGTCAGCAGCACCAGCTTCTCGGCCTGGACAGCCTTGGCGACCGCCGAGGCGACCGTGTCAGCGTTGATGTTGTAGCTGTTGCCGTGCTCGTCTGTGCCTATCGGCGCGATAACGGGGATATACTGGTCGGACGAAAGCAGATCGAGAATGCAGTTCTTGACATGAACTATGTCGCCCACATATCCCAGCTCCTTAACCTCGCCGTCTTCAACGGTGGTCTGTTTCTTACATTCGATAAAGCTCGCGTCGATTCCGCTTATTCCAACGGCTCTGCCGCCCTTTGTGTTAAGCAGCGACACGATCTCTTTGTTGGTTTTGCCGATCAGGACCTGCTGGGCTATATCCATTGTGGCCTTGTCGGTGTAGCGGAGACCGTTGATAAATTTGCTCTCAATGCCCGATTTGCTGAGAGCCGCCGAGATATCGGGGCCGCCGCCGTGGACCACGATAGGCTTTAAGCCGATGTATTTGAGCAGTATAATATCATCCATGACCGAGTTTTTGAGATCCTCGTTTATCATGGCGTTTCCGCCGTATTTAACGACGATCTTCGCCCCCTCGAACTTTTGCATATACGGCAGAGCCTCGATAAGGATCTCGGCTCTGCTGATCAAGTCCTCCATTTTTGCCATTTTGATTTCCCTTTCTGTTTATAGATACATTCCCGCGGCGCGAAGACCCGTGCCCTCGTCAAGTCCGCAGATAAGATTCATATTCTGAACGGCCTGTCCCGCCGCGCCTTTCACAAGGTTGTCAATGCACGAGACAACAACTGCGCGGTTTAAGCGCTCGTCGACAACGACGCCGATCGCCGCGTAGTTTGAGCCTGCGACATGCTTGATCTCGGGCAGGGTCCCCGCGTCGTAGATCCGGACGAATTCCTCGCCCTTGTAATATTCCTTGTAGAGCCCGACCGCCTCATCTGTGGTCATGGGTTTTTTGAGGTCCGCGTAGCAGGTCGCCAGAATCCCCCTCTGCATGGGTACCAGGTGGGGAGTGAACGACAGCATGATATCCTCGCCCGCCAGCAGCGAAAGCTCCTGTTCGATCTCCGATGTGTGGCGGTGGGTCGCGACTTTATATGCCTTGAGCGACTCGTTGACCTCACAGTAGAGGTTGGGCAGAACAGCGCTCCTTCCCGCGCCGGTCACGCCGGACTTGGCGTCGGCGATAAGACTTGTGTTGTCGACCGATCCTGACGCCACAAGAGGCGCCAGGGCCAGTATCGAGCAGGTGGTATAACAGCCCGGATTGCCGATCAGCCGATGCCTTTTTATCTCGTCTCTGTGCAGCTCGCACAGGCCGTAGACCGATTCTTTAAGAATTTCGGGGGCGGAGTGGGGTTCTCCGTACCATTTTTCATAGACCTTGGGGTCGTTATATCTGAAATCGCCGCTCAGGTCGATAACCTTGAGCCCTTTTTCAAACAAAGCGGGGATAACGGTTTTTGAAGCTCCGTGCGGCAGCGCGGTGAAAACCACGTCGCAGTTTTCGGCGATGTCGTCAACGTCAAGGGCGCTGCATTCCATATCGCAGATGCCTTTAAGGTTTGGATAGACCTCCGATATCTTTTGACCGACAAAGCTCTGCGAAACGACCCGCGCGAGTTCGGCACCGGGGTGCGAAACGATAAGACGCACGGTTTCGATCCCGGCATAGCCTGTGGCGCCCAAAATTCCGACTTTTATCATTATGTATCAACTCCGTCATAAAATCAATTAATTCGCTGTATTACAAGGCTATTATACTATCAACGGCAAAATATATCAAGACTAAGCTTAAATTTTGTGCAGTATTACCGAATTTTTAAAAAGAGCCAAATTTTGCTATGCAAATTGCCTAAAATCTTTTTTTTAATTTTGGTTAATTAATCTCTTTTTTTCTTTTGATAAGTATGTTAGAATATATTTGTATTTAAAGTGAAACTTTATAATATAAATAAATATAGGAGGTCATATAATATGGCAAGTTTAAGTTTACGGCATATCTACAAGACATATCAGGGCGGTTTTACCGCGGTTAAGGATTTCAATCTTGAAATCGCCGACAAGGAGTTCGTTATCTTCGTTGGTCCCTCGGGCTGCGGTAAGTCGACAACTCTGAGAATGATCGCGGGTCTTGAGGAAATTTCCGAAGGCGAACTCTATATCGGCGACAAGCTGATGAACGACGTTGTTCCCAAGGACAGAGATATCGCGATGGTTTTCCAGAACTACGCTCTGTATCCGCATATGTCGGTATTTGAGAATATGGCATTCGGCCTGAAGCTCAGAAAAGTTCCGAAGGATGAGATCAAGAAGAAGGTTATCGAGGCAGCTCAGATCCTGGGTATCGAGCATTTGCTTGACAGAAAGCCCAAGGCTCTGTCCGGCGGTCAGAGACAGCGTGTTGCGCTGGGCCGCGCTATCGTTCGTACGCCTAAGGTATTCCTTATGGATGAGCCTCTCTCAAACCTGGACGCCAAGCTGAGAGTTCAGATGAGAACCGAGATCGGCAAGCTGCATAAGAAGCTCATGACAACGTTTATCTACGTTACGCATGACCAGACAGAGGCTATGACGATGGGTACAAGGATCGTTGTTATGAAGGACGGTATCATCCAGCAGGTTGACTCGCCGACAAACCTCTACAACTATCCCTGCAATATGTTCGTTGCCGGATTCATCGGCTCGCCGCAGATGAACTTCCTGAACGTAACGCTTGACAGCGCGAGCGACGGTACATACTTAAAGAGCGGTCAGTTCAAGATCAAGCTGCCCGACGGCAAGGTTACACCCGAACTTAAGAAATACAACGGCAAGGAAGTTGTTATGGGTATCAGACCCGAAGATATGTATGATGACGAGGCGTTTATTTCAAGCGTTCCCGGCTGCAGTGTTGATGTTAATATCGACCTGGTTGAGATGATGGGCGCCGAGACATATCTGTACTTCAAGGTAGCCGGCACCGACTTCACGGCGAGAGTTAACCCCCGCTCGAAGACCAAGCATGGCGATCATGTTCCTGTTGCTTTGGATCCCAACAAGATCCACATCTTCGACAAGGACACCGAGAATATCATTTCGCACTAAAAACAAAAACCGCCGGACGGGATCTTCCCGTCCGGCTATTTTAATATTGTTCATTTGAACATTTTCTTAAAACTATTTAGTTAAAGCGTTGAAAAATTATTTTGCCTATAAATGTCATGCAAATATTCTTTTGTTATTTTATATACTTTTTCTGCGTTTTCAACTTGTTTTGCAGCTTCGTCTTTTTTTGCAATATAGAAATCATCATAATCGCTTTTGCTTCTTATTAAACTTGCGCCGGTTATGATATCCGAAACCTCGCGGCCGAAAATTCGGGTCTTGACATAGTGTTCCCTGAAATATGAAATAACGCCGGAGTGTTTTTTGAAGTCAACCTCATCAAGCGCCAATACTGCCCGCATAGCGTGAAAAATGCTGTAATACGCTCTGTTGTTAGCGGTTTTGTATTCTTCGATTTCAAGGTTTTTGCGCGCGCTGCTTAAAAACTCTTTTGCTCTTTCCAGCCTGTATTTTGAAAGAATAATACTTTTTTCGTTAGGCAACTATCCTCACTCCTTCGGTGTCAACATTTTTATAAAAAGGCAGGTCGATTTTCCATTCATTAAAGAATTGGGAGCTGATAACGATCGGAGATAAAGTTACGGAATAATCAAATTCTTCATAAATATCCCCTAGTATTTTTATTATGCGGTCATTATAAGTGTTTTCGATATCATGCGGTATATCCGCTATTATTGCAATGTCAACATCGGAAGTCTCCTCAAAGTCTCCGCGCGCATAAGAGCCGAAAAGAATGATCTCTCTCAAGCTGCTGCCGAACAAAATTTTTATTTTTTCCGCAAAAACGCGGAGTATATTATCAAGTTCAGATCTTGAACACATTTTAAATCATCCCTTTCGTTTAAGTTAATAATATAGTGCTCTGAGTATTCGGCAAATATAATGCTTTTTGAAATAACGCCGAAAAATTTATTTTTCGATCAGGGCAAAGGAGATTTCGCCTTTGGCGGCGATATCATCGCCAACATAGGCGCACACGTCGGCCTTGCCCATGACCGAGCGGAACTTTGTCAGCTCGACCTCAAGGCGCAGCGTCTCGCCCGGCACCACCTGGTGTTTGAATTTGAAGTTGTTGATCCCGGTGAACACCGCCAGCTTGTCTTTAAACTCGGGCTTGCTGAGAATAACCACTGCCCCGACCTGCGCCAGCGCCTCGCAGATAAGCACACCCGGCATTATGGGGTTGCCGGGGAAGTGTCCCTGAAAGAACGGCTCGTTCATCGTGACGTTTTTAAGTCCGACCGCGCGCTTTCCTTCCTCAAACTCGATAATTTTGTCCACGAGCAAAAACGGATAGCGATGCGGTATGGTGTTCATTATCTCTTTTATATTCATTTCGCTGCTCATTGTTTTACCTCCATAAAAATATGTTAAGATTATATTACCACAAGGCGGCGGCTTTAGCAAGAAATAAATAAAATTTTTTCAAAAAAGTCTTGACAAGCCCGGTTGATTGTGGTATTATAGTCAAGTCGTCAGCGCGGAAGCGGGGCGGCGGACAATTTAATCGGAGGGGTTCCCGAGTGGCCAAAGGGGGCAGACTGTAAATCTGTTGTCAACGACTTCGATGGTTCGAATCCATCTCCCTCCACCAAAAAAGCTTGAAACGAAAGTTTCAAGCTTTTTTATATGCCGAGTACTTCTTTGTGGTGCCCGACTTCCAACAACAGAATAATAACGCCGTTTTCATACCGCCATAAAATCCTGATGTTCATATTAACGCTCATTTCAAACACATCATCAAAACCCCGGACTTTTTTGGTTCGCAGAGACGGATAAAACGGATCTTTAATTAATAATTTAAGCTTATTCGCCACCGCGGTCCGTTCGGCGCGCGATAAGCTTTTCAGGTGCTTTTCAAAGGTCTTTGTATATTTCAGCTTATACATTTTAAGCGTCTATTCCCATATCCGCGAACATTTCCTCTACGCTTTCAAAAGCGGTTTGTTTCGAGGTCTCTTTCTCGGCGTCTTTGACAAGCTTGGCTATTTTGGCGATTTTATTTTTGGGATACACAACGACCGGACATAAGAATATGCCGCCGTCTTTTTCGGTAATGTCAAATTTATCGCCCTCGCTGATGCCGAGCTTTTTTATAATATCGGCGGGAATTGTGACCTGTGAGCGTCCTCGTATTTCTGCCAGCATGCAATCACCCTTTCGTGTTTCTGAATTTCAGAATTTCTTACAAATATTATATCCGATTATAAGAAAAAAATCAAGACTTTTGAATGAAATATTTGTAAATATAAAAATAATGTGATATTATATAAAAAAGGAGGCGAAGGCGGTGACGGGAGTTATAACAAGCGCGGATCTTGCGGCGCTTGATTTTATTCAAAACAATTTGCGCTGCGGATTTGCGGACGGGCTGATGAAGTTTTTCACAATGCTCGGAAACGGCGGGATGATCTGGATCGCTCTGGGTATTGTTTTGTGTTGTTTTAAAAAATACCGCGTCTGCGGGATCTCGGTGATCGCGGGGCTGCTGCTGGGCCTTGTGATAAGCACGCTCGGCATAAAAAACATAGTCTGCCGCCCCAGGCCTTTTGTCCAAAACCCCGGCGTCATGCTGATTATTCCTCCGCCCTCGGGCTACTCGTTCCCCTCGGGGCACGCGCTGTCATCGTTCACCGCGGCGTTCCTGCTGCTGATGTACCGCGTAAAATACATTGATATCGCAGCGCTGATATTGGCGTGTTTTATTGCGTTTTCGCGAATGTATCTTTATGTCCACTTTCCGACCGATATTCTGGGCGGAGCGGCAGCCGCAGCCGTGATCGCAGCCGCGGTGTATTATTTGGCAAAACGCATAGTGCGGCACAGAGGGGGATCTGTGCAAAAACTTTTGCCTTAAATTGATTGCCCAAAGCCCATATTCCGCCATGCCAAGCCGCGGGCGGCAAAGCTGCAAAAGTTTTTGCTTCTCTCCAATAGGCGAGGCGGGAACGTCAAAGACCCAGCCGCCTGCGGCTTGATTATCGCGCGGGCTTTCCCGAAAGCGTTTTTTATTTCAGGGCGTATTTCAAAACGCGGCGGCAAGACGGGCAGAGCGAGATATTTTCAAATTTTTCAAGTCCTTTTTCCTCGCCGCAGTTGGCGCAGCGCGGAACAAGCCGAAACAGCGAAACGCCGATGTCATCCGGCAGCGGCAGCATATTGGCTTCCGTGTTCGGTTTTAAATTGAATTTTTGTCTGTATTCCTTCGGGATAACTACTCTGCCGACTGAGTCGATTTTAACTGTCATAACAATACCTCCAAAAAATATTTGAAAAATCCGCGCAAAACAAAAAGGCGCGAAGCCGAGCAACGCGCCCAAAAACGCTATGCTCGGATTTAGTCGCCAAACTATCAATCTATCTATCGCAATGTACGCCAGATATGAGCATGCATTTTTGTCGAAACAAAAAGCATACATATTGATAGATATTATAATAGTTTGGCAAGTTTGATTATATCACAGCCGCGGCGTTGTGTAAACAAAAACTTTTCCGCTTTTTTCGACATTGTTTGCAAAAGCAAATAAAACCCGAAAAGAGCTGCTCTAAGATTGACAAAATCGTTTGGAGCGGTATAATATAAGAAAAAGATTGAAACGGCGGGAATTTGTGTGAAACTTGTAGGAAAAATCAACAGAGAAATATATAAATGCATTACCGAAGATATAACCACCGACGAGGTTATCATTACCGACGAGCGCGTCGAGCATATAGAAGATAATCATCCCGGGCATTTTAAAAATTATGGCGTTTATTTGCAAGAAATTGTAGAGAGACCCGATTATATTTTTTCGGGTAATCGAGTTAAAACGGCGCTTGTTTTAAAGCATGTATCCGAGATTGACGAAAAATTTAAAACTGTAATTCGATTGATTACTTCAAGTGATGACAAGACATATAAAAATTCAGTCATAACATTTATGAAAATTGACGAAAAAGAGTGGAACAGACTTAAAAAGAATAAAAAAGTCCTTTACAAATCAGAATAAATATGTTAATATAATAATATAATAAAGTTGCTGTTTGAGGTGGAGGATTACGTCCGGTCCACACGCCGATGGTATGACAAGGGTGAAAACCCTGAGAGATGCAGGAGAATGGGACGCCTGCCAAACAGTAATATATAGACCGCTTTGAGAAATCAAAGCGGTTTTTTACTTTTCGGCACCGGGGAACGATTTGTAACACTATCTTAATTTGCGATTTTTGCAGCTTCTGTACAGTAAAAAATACAACCGATCCAAAGTTTAGCGGTCGAGGATCGGTTGATATTCAACATATTCGAAGCGGCTGACCGTTTTTACGCTCTGCCGTTTCTCTTTTATATATTTATTATATATTATCATTTCCTTTTTGTCAAGCGCTTTTTTGCGGTGACTGTCAAAATTGTTTTCAAATTGATTAAATTTCAAAATATATATTGTAATTTTCTGCGCGTTATAATATAATTATAAAATAACACTTAATGCAAACAAGGAGCTGAAACATTTGAGCAGGAAAAAAAGTTCCGGCGGCAGCTTTGTTAAGGGCGCGCTGATACTGGGCATAGCAAGTTTAATTGTTAAAATTATAGGCGCTTTCTTTAAGATACCCATGACCAACCTCATAAAGGACGACGGCATGGGGTTGTTCAACGGCGGATATCAGATATACACATTTATGTTTATCGTGGCGACCGCGGGCTTCCCGGTGGCTATATCAAAAATGGTTTCCGAGAGTCTGGCGCGCGAGGATGAGCGCGACTCAAAGCGGGTCTTTCAGACCGCGTTCTCGCTGCTGTTCGTCACCGGAATAGCCGGCAGTGTTATTCTGTTCACGTTCGCGGGCCCGTTCGCGAGGGCGGTCGGCATGCCGGACGCGGAACTCGGCATCAAGGCGATCTCGCCCGCGATATTCTTCGTGTCCATGGCTTCGGCGCTGCGCGGATATTTTCAGGGCAGACAGAACATGTATCCCACCGCGTTTTCCGAGGTGATCGAGTCGACCGGAAAGCTGGTCATCGGTCTGTTGGCCGCGGGCTTCTTTATGAATATGGCGGTAACCCCCGATATGCCGAATCTGGTGGATTTCGCGGGCAGGGTCATCAGCTCGGCCCACCTGAGAACCGTTTATGCCTCGGCGGGCGCTATCTTGGGAGTGACAGCCGGAACCTTCCTGTCGGCGACCCTGCTTATCTGCATTTACATATTCACCTCGACCGCCGCCAAGCGGCGCGCCGAAAAGCTTGCGCCGTCAGTGACAGCGGCGAAAAAGCTTAGACCCAAAAAGACAATTCTCAAAGAGCTGGTGCTCATCGCGATCCCGATAACCATAGGCGCGTCGGTTTCAAGTCTCACGACCCTGATCGATATGTCAACGATCAGCCGCCGCCTGGTGGTCAATCCGTCCGTGTTTGACCGCTACGCCTTTATGTTCGAGGGCAGCGCCGAGTTTATGCAAAAGGTGGCCCAGGAGGGCTGGAACGCGGCGCAGATCAACGTCCAGAAGGCCACGTCGCTGTACGGAATGTACACCGGCAAGGCGCTGACCATGTTTAATCTGCCGCTGACACTCGTGGTCTCGCTGGGAACCAGTGTTGTCCCCGCGATCTCGGGTTCGTTGGCAAAGGGGAATAAAATACAGGCAAGGAACATAACCGAAAGCGCGATCCGTCTGGCGCTGCTGTTCGGCGCTCCCTGCGCGATAGGGATGTCGGCGCTGTCGGGCGGGGTGCTCAATCTGCTGTTCAGCACCAACAACGCGGCGAATGTTCTGGCGATCCTGTCGATCGCGATCATCCCGGTATCGGTGGTTCAGGTCACAAACGCCATGCTCCAGGCATACGGCAAGGTTTATTATCCGGTCATCAATATGCTGATAGGCGGCGCGGCCAAGGTGATATTCAACTATTTCATGATCCCCGTCCTCGGAATCGAGGGCGCGCCGATGGGAACGTTCCTGTGCTATCTGATAATCGCGGTGATCAACACCGTTCAGATCGTGCGCCTCTCCGATATGAAATTTAAGCCGATCGACACAATAGTAAAACCGCTTATCGCCGCCTTGGTAATGGGCGCGGTCGGATTTTTTGTCGCGGGAGCTCTGCCTTCGTCGCGGCTTATGACATTGATAGAGATCATGATCTGCGGCGTGGTTTACCTGGTCATGATATTCGTTGTCCGCGCCGTTAAGCGCGAGGATCTGATGAATCTGCCCAAGGGCGAGAAAATCGCCGGCCTGCTCGCGCGGTTTAAACTGATAAAATAGAAGGAGTAATTATGGATTTTAATTTTAAAAACGAGAATGAGAAATACGATTTTGACGATCTGGTCCGCGTGGTCGAGCTGCTGCGCGCGCCCGGGGGCTGTCCCTGGGACCGCGAGCAGACCCACGAGAGCATAAAGCGCAATCTGATCGAGGAGGGCTATGAGCTGATCGAGGCGATAGACGGCGGAAAGCCCGCGAAAATTGCCGACGAGAGCGGCGACCTGATGCTGCAGGTGGTGTTCCACGCGGTGATAGGCAAGGAGGCGGGCGAGTACGACATAAACGACGTGACCGACGCGATATGCCGCAAGCTGATCCACCGCCATCCGCACGTGTTCGGCGACGTAAGCGTGTCGGGCAGCGGCGAGGTGCTTAAAAACTGGGACGCGATAAAGCGCGGCGACCGCCACCAGCAAAGCATAGCGGACGAGCTTCGGGGCGTGTCCGAATATCTGCCCGCGCTGATGCGCGCCGAGAAAATTCAGAAAAAGGCCGAAAAGGCGGGATATTCGCCCGGGATCGGCGAGCCTGCCGAGGACGACTTTGGTGCGGCGCTTTTCGAACTTGTGCGCCGCGCCCGCAAAGCCGGTGCCGACCCCGAGCTGGCTCTGAGGGAATACACGAACAAATTTATTGACGAGTTTGAAAAATTTGAGAGGGAATAGTTGAGGCTGTGTTGACCCCTCTCAGTCTGCGGACAAGCCGCAGACAGCTCTCCCCAAGGGGCGAGCCGGGACGTCGGGGCGGACGACCTCGGCCGCCCGTTTGCCTCTCCCTCTTGGGGATAATCAGCAAGCTTGCTTGCGGGTTCAAAGCTATCTTTCAAAATTGCTTGCAATTTTGACCAAGAGCTTCCTTAGAGGTGGATTTCCGCCGTAGGCGGAAAGACGGAGAGGGGTTAACGTAGTTATTAGCGATTAGTAAACAGAAAAGGCGGAAATTTGTATGAAAGAATGGAGTTCGGAGCAATATTTAAAATTTAAACAGCAGCGCACACAGCCCGCTGTTGATCTTGTAAAAAGAATTGCCGATAAAAATCCGCGCACCGTTCTTGACATCGGCTGCGGCCCGGGGAACAGTACGTCCGTGCTTAAAAAAACATTTCCTGAAGCGCGTATTGTCGGAATAGACAGCTCGCCGGAGATGATAGAAAAAGCAAGAGCGTCATGCGCGGATATAGAATTCAGATTATGCGATATTACGGCGGATCTGGAAAATTTGGAAAGCTATGATGTCATATTCTCAAACGCCTGCCTTCAATGGGTGCCAGGTCACAGGACGCTGATCCCCGCGCTGCTTGGGAAACTGAACACTGGCGGTGTGCTGGCTGTTCAAATACCGATGAATTATAAAGAGCCGCTGTTTGTGGTTGAAAACGATGTTCTGTCCGAGGCGCGCTGGGGTTTTGCCGGCAAGGAGATCAGAACCATTAACACCCTGCCGCCTGAGGAATATTTTAACATACTCGCCTCATGCGCAAGCGATTTTGACATATGGGAAACAGTATATTATCATCGTATGCCCTCAGTGGAGGCAATGGTCGAATGGATAAAAGGAACAAATCTGCGCCCGTATATTAATGCTCTGGATGCCGAAAACGCGAAAAAACTTGAAGCGGAAATAACCGACCGTGCCGCCAAGGTTTATACAAAGCAGAAAAACGGAGAGTATATATTTAAGTTCCGCAGATTTTTCTTTGTTGCTGAAAAGTAGATAAGATATAAAAGGAGAAAAAATGAGACTTGATAAATTTTTAAAGGTGTCGCGAATTATAAAGCGGCGGACGGTTGCGAACGAGGCCTGCGACGGCGGACGCGTGTCGGTCGGCGGCAGGGTCGTCAAGGCGTCGTATGACGTTAAGGAAGGCGACGAGATACAGATTATGTTCGGCGAGAAGCCGCTCAAGATACGCGTGCTTTCGGTCAAGGACAACGTCCGCAAGGATGAGGCGGCGGGGTTGTACGAGGTAGTGACCGGGGATTAGGGAATAGGAAGTAGGGGACCCCTCTCCGTCTTTCCGCCTGCGGCGGAAATCCACCTCTCCCCAAGGGGCGAGGCAAAATTAAAAGGCTCCCCCTAGGGGGAGCTGTCACCGAAGGTGACTGAGAGGGGTTTACTAGTCCCCAGACCCTATTCTCTAGTCCCTACGTTATTTTTACCAAAATAATTTGTTAAAATATTGTCAGTTTCGGCAAGTCATATAAAATTGCCCGCGAAGCTTCAAAACATGTTGACAAACGCAAATTTAGGGAGTATAATCCACAGTAAGGTCAGCAAAGGCGCTGTGAGATTATTCTCGCGGCGCCTGTTTTGTTTTAGAAAAAAAGATAATTTTGAAAATAGAAAGGATGTTTTGTAAATGGACAAGATGAACGAGCTGTTCGGAAGCGCGGTCTTTGAGGACTCGGTTCAAAAAGTAAGGCTTCCGGATAATATCTACAAGCAGCTCCGCAAGACCAAGGAAGAGGGCACGCCCCTCACCCGCGAGGTAGCGGACGTTGTGGCCAACGCCATGAAGGACTGGGCGGTCGAGAACGGCGTGACGCACTTCACACACTGGTTCCAGCCCATGACCGGCGTAACGGCCGAGAAGCACGACAGCTTCATTCAGCCCGACGGTATCGACCATGTTATCATGGAGTTCAGCGGCAAGGAGCTCATCAAGGGCGAGCCGGACGCGTCAAGCTTCCCCTCGGGAGGTCTGCGCTCCACGTTTGAAGCCAGAGGCTACACCGCGTGGGATCCCACATCGAACGCCTTTATCAAGGACGGAATTTTGTGCATACCCACGGTTTTCGGCTCCTACACAGGCGAGGCTCTTGACAAAAAGACCCCGCTGATGCGCTCGATGGAGGCGCTCAGCCAGTCGGCTGTGAAGGTGCTGCATATCATCGGCGACACCGACGTTAAGCGCGTTATCACCACAGTCGGCCCCGAGCAGGAGTATTTCCTGATCGACAGAAAGGTCGCTCTCAAAAGAAAAGACATTACATACACCGGAAGAACGCTGTTCGGCGCTCCCGCGCCCAAGGGCCAGGAGCTTGACGACCACTATTTCGGCGTTGTTAAGAGAAGAGTTTCGGAGTACATGAAAGACCTTGACCGCGAGCTCTGGAAGCTGGGTATTCTGGCCAAGACCAAGCACAACGAGGTCGCGCCCGCTCAGCATGAGCTGGCCCCGATATTCAGTCAGGCGAACGTGGCCACCGACCACAACCAGCTTACCATGGAGATCATGAAAAAGGTCGCCGAGAAGCACGGTATGAAGTGCCTGCTCCACGAGAAGCCTTTCGAGGGCATCAACGGCAGCGGCAAGCACAACAACTGGTCGATCTCGACCGACACCGGCGAAAATCTCTTAAAGCCCGGCAAGAACCCGCACGACAATCCCAAGTTCCTGCTGTTCCTGAGCGCGGTAATCGAGGCGGTCGACAAGTACCAGGATCTGCTCAGAAGCTCGGTTGCGACAGCGGGCAACGATCACAGACTGGGTGCGAACGAGGCGCCCCCCGCGATCATCTCGATGTTCCTGGGCGACGACCTCAAGGCGGTGCTCGACTCGATCGAGGACGACAGCAACTTCAAGAACAAGAAAAAAGAGGTCATGAACTCGGGTATCGACGCGATCCCCGACTTCGCGAAGGACACGACCGACAGAAACAGAACCTCGCCGTTCGCGTTCACGGGCAATAAGTTTGAGTTCAGAATGCCCGGTTCGGCGCTTTCGATCGCCGGTCCGAACTTCATCCTGAACACCGCGGTCGCGGATGTGCTCGACGGATACGCCGAGAGGCTTGAAAACGCCGACGACACGACCGCCGAGATCTACAGCATAGTGCGCGACACCATGAAGAACCACAAGCGCATCATCTTCAACGGCAACAACTACGCGGAAAGCTGGGTAGGCGAGGCCGAGAAGAGAGGCCTGTGCAACTTAAAGAACACGCCTGCGGCGCTCAAAATGTTCGTTGCCGACAAGAACGTTGATCTGTTCGTAAAGCACGGCATACTCACCAAGGACGAGATGTTCGCTCGCTATGAGATCAACCTTGAGAACTACAGCAAGGCCATAAACATCGAGGCAAAGACAACTGTTGAAATGGCCAAGCGCGACATCGCTCCGGCGGTCGCAAGCTACGTCAAGGATCTGGCCGACACGGTCGTTTCCAAGAAGCAGATCGGCGGCATCACCACCGAGTTCGAGGAGAGCGTCATCAATCATCTGTCAGAGCTTGAGCTTAAGCTCAGCAAGGCGGTCGCGGCTCTTGAAACCGAGATCAAAAAGGCGGCTGAGATGCCCGAGGGCCAGGAGCAGGCCGAGTTCTTTGCGGACGTTATCCTGCCCAAGATGAACGACGTCAGAGCGGTTGCCGACGAGATGGAGGAAAACACAGCCGAGACATACTGGCCGTTCCCCACATACGGCGATCTGCTGTTCTCGATCCAGGAGTAGTCACAAAATCGATTTACAAAACATAATATATATTACCAAACAAATTCAATTTTCAAAAAAGACAAAGGGGTCTGAAAGTTATTTTCGGACCCTTTTTATTTATTTTATATGCTTTCAAGGAGGAATAAGTTATGGGAAACATTATTGAAATGGCGACTTCCGAGATGTTCGGCATCTGGTTTCTGATAGGAGCGGCGCTGGTGTTCTTTATGCAGGCGGGCTTCGCTATGGTAGAGGCCGGCTTCACGAGAGCCAAGAACTCCGGCAACATTATTATGAAGAACCTGATGGACTTCTGCATAGGCACGGTTATGTTCATCATTCTCGGTTTCGGACTGATGCTGGGCGAGGACACGCTCGGCGGATTTATGGGAATGCCCACTCTGGGAATTTTCACCGACTACGCCAACGTTGACTGGTCGAACTTCGTGTTTAACTTGGTGTTCTGCGCCACGGCAGCTACGATAGTTTCGGGCGCTATGGCCGAAAGGACCAAGTTCTCGTCCTATTGCGTATATTCGGCGGTCATCTCGCTTGTTGTATACCCGATAGAGGCCCACTGGGTATGGGGCGGCGGTTGGCTGGCTCAGCTCGGTTTCCACGATTTCGCGGGTTCGGCGGCTATACATATGGTCGGCGGTCTGTCCGCGCTTATCGGTGCGGCTCTGCTGGGCGCCCGCATAGGTAAGTTCACCAAGGACAAGGACGGAAACACCAAGGTCCACGCGTTCCCGGGTCATAATATTGTTATCGGCGCTCTGGGCTGCTTCATCCTCTGGTTCGGCTGGTACGGATTTAACGGCGCGGCTGCCACTTCCGGCGATCAGCTCGCGTCAATATTCATGGCCACGACGATCGCTCCCGCGGTCGCGACGGTGGTCTGCATGATATTTACATGGCTCAAGTACGGCAAGCCCGATGTTTCGATGTGTCTGAACGCGTCTCTGGCGGGTCTGGTTGCGATAACCGCGGGCTGCGACATGATTGACGGCTGGGGCTCGATAGTTGTCGGCGCGGTAGCGGGTCTGCTGGTTGTATTCGGCGTATGGTTCCTTGACAACATTCTGCACATCGACGACCCTGTCGGCGCGGTAGCGGTTCATTTCTTAAACGGCATTTGGGGCACGATCGCGGTCGGCCTGTTCGCCTCGACAAGCGTTCCCGCGTGCGAGGTCAACGGCCTGTTCCACGGCGGCGGCTTCTCGCAGCTCGGACTGCAGCTTCTCGGCATAATCACGATCTGCGGCTGGACAGCGGTAACGATGTTTATCGCGTTTATGATAATCAAAAAGACGATTGGCTTGAGAGTTTCGGCCGAGGAGGAGATCGAGGGTCTGGACGTTCACGAGCACGGCATGTCCTCAGCTTACGCCGACTTCATGCCCTCAAGAGTTGCCATAGCCGAGGGCGCGCTCGAGGAGACCGAGGCAGCCGCGGCGCCCACGCCTATCGCGGTTCCGGTAGTAAACGTTCCGGCGAGCGCGGGCGGCAAGACGACAGACGACGACGGCCACCCGATAACCAAGGTGACGGTAGTCTGCAAGGAGTCGAAGTTCGAGGCCTTAAAGCGCGAGATGAACAATATCGGCGTGACCGGCATGACCGTGTCCCACGTTCTGGGCTGCGGAATGCAGAAGGGCAAGAGCGAGTTCTACCGCGGAGTAGCGGTCGAGGCGACGCTGTTGCCTAAGATTAAGGTCGAGATCGTCGTTTGCAGAGTTCCGGTCAACGACGTTGTGAAGGCCGCAAGCAAGGCCCTCTACACCGGACATATCGGCGACGGAAAGATATTCATCTACGGCGTTGACAACGTGGTTAAGGTCCGCACCGGCGAAAGCGGCTATGACGCGATGACCGAAGACGGCGAAAACTGCTGACGCGATGAATTAAAAAACGATCGGGAACACGGCGAAAACCCGCCGTGTTCCCGATAATTTTATCCGCCCGTCTGCCTCGCCCCTTGGGGAGAGGTGTCAGGCGAAGCCTGACGGAGAGGGGTGCTCGTATGCGGTTCCCCTCTCAGTCTGCGGACAAGCCGCAGCCAGCTCCCCCCAAGGGGAGCCATTCGGGCGGATAATATCCGCCCCTACGGTGTTTTGCGCACAATAGTTGTAGGGGATGGCGTCCTCAACGTCCCGCCATGGCCGGATATGGGCATCCGGCCCTACGAACATACTAATCACAATGTTTCGGCTCCCTCTTATTTTAAGGGGGAGCCGGATTAATTGGGAAGAAATTTATTTATTTTTCATATTTTTCGCTTAAAGGTTTTATTTCGTCAAGGCCGCTCCAGATAAACAGCGCGAAGGTTTCGCCTTCGCCGATTTCAAAGCCGCTTACCGCGTACTCGCCGGCGCCGTTTATCTCGGTTTCCGCGTTAAAGCCGGTCAGAATGCCGCCCAAGTATTTTGCCGCGACAAGCCTTGCCGCGGGAGCGGGCTCCGCGCCGCCGTAGGCTATTGTGACCGCGAGTCCGCCGTCCTTTGCCTCGGCGCTTTTGATCGAATATCCGCCACTTTCGGGGCCCGCGGTCGGCTCGGGCGCCGTCGTGGGCGCTGAAATATCGGGAGTGGCGGTGGGCTCGGGCGATGTTGTGGGTTCTGAAATATCGGGCGTAGCTGTGGGTTCGGGTTTGGCTGTCGCCGTGGGTTCGGGCGCCGCCGTTTCACTGCCGGGAACCGCGCG
Source organism: uncultured Monoglobus sp. (assembly GCA_947625055.1). Taxonomy (GTDB): domain Bacteria; phylum Bacillota; class Clostridia; order Monoglobales; family Monoglobaceae; genus Monoglobus. The sequence continues at coordinate 35,008 of CANQMT010000025.1, forward strand.
GACCGAAATTCCGGCAATGTTTATGTCGCCCATCGGGCCCGCGATATAGAGCGCGGAGCCAACGTCTTTAAAATGATAGGTAAAGGCGTAATCTCCGCCGCCGTGGTCGGGAGCGCAGACCGCCGCGGGTTCGGCCGAGGGGCTGAGGTGCAGACCCAGCGTGTTGGTGCCGTTTGAATAGAAGTAAACGGTGATCATACATTCGCTTTCGGGAATGATATAGAACGAGCGGCTGTCGACGCTCTTTGCCTGATAGCCTCTCGTCATCGAGACTCCGTCCACGCTGAAGCTGTTGTTCTTATAGCCGTTGTTGTTGCCTTTGTAGCAGCCCACATATCCGTCTGCGGATATGTCGCCCGCCGACATGCTCTGTCCGCCGTTCCAGTCCTTGGCGAAGCTGTCCGCGCCGACGGGTATCGGATTCACGTCTCCCTCGGGAGGCGTGGCGGGCGCGCTTGTGGGCTTTGGCGTGGCGTTCGGGTCGGCCGTGATCAAAGGATCGGGTGTTGCTGTCGGCTCGGGCTCGGGCGGGATCAGCGGAAGTCCGCCGCCCACCGAGACAACCTTCGAGGCATAGCTTGTTATTTTTTCAAGCAGAGCCTGGTTTATGCCGTGGTGAGTGTCGTCGACCGCGTTGTCAAACGTCCACTCAAAGTCTCCGCCCTCGACGCGGCCCGCATATTTCTTGACGGTCTCAACCGCCTGCTCCGCGGATTGCGGCGTATATTCATACATAATGTTGGGATCGGTGTCAAAGTTGTCATATGTTCCAAAGCCTTGAGGGTCGCCTTTCAGCGCTTTGACACTGTCCGGCACGCGCTCATCGCGGGATTCCGCTTTGTAGGCGTCAAACTGGCCGGTATCTTTTTCGCTGCCGTAGAACCATAAGGTTTCCTGACCTATGGGCACATCGCCGAATGATTTTATCATGCCGCCCATCTGACCCGAAAGGGTACCCTTTCCCTTACCGTCGCTGCCCAGATAATCATTTCTGCCGCTGTTATACACATCGCTTCCCTGAGAGCCGATAAGCATCGGGCGGTTTGTGTGGCGGAAATAGTTGCACTCGGAGAATACCGAGGCTTTCATTGCCGCGCCTATGCCGTACATGGCCACGCCGTCGTAGTAATTGTTGTAAACGTGGTTGTCGCCGACCACGCAGCGGGGCATGCGCGAATCGCCGTGGTCGAACCAGTTGTGATGGTATGTCGCGTAATAGTGAGCCTCGGGATTGTACATATTGCTGTTTTCCCACGGGCCGCCCGAGACAAAGTTTTTGCCCAGATCCCACATGTGGTTGTATGAGACCGTCACATAGCTCGAGCCCGACTTGAACGCGACCGCGCCGTCGCCCTTGGCCTGATCGGAGTCTTTTCCGGGCGCGTTATACAAAAAGTCGCAGTTGTGGACCCAGATGTTAAAGTTGTCGGTGTCCATTTCTATCGAGGATGCCTCCGCGCCCTCTCCTGCATACATAACTGCCAGGTTCCGTATTTCAACGTTGACCATGCGTTTCAGGCACATCAGCCAGCCGTAAACCGCGGCGTCGTCCCCCACGCCCTCGATCGTAAGGTTCTGGCCGACCATGGGCGTGGTTTTTTGCTCCCAGCCCTGTATCTGGACCGTGTGCCGCGTAAGTCCCGCGGGATCCTCGACCCTGCCGATAAGCCGCACCGCCAGAGGCTTTGTTATCTTTTTCTGTTGGCGGTAGTGCAGGATCTCGGGCAGGCCGACGCCCTGCGAGGGGTCGCCGTTTACCGTCACCGTGTCCTTGTTGCCGTTTGTGACATAGATCACGTCGGCGTTTTGCTTTAAGGTTCCGTCGTCGTTATAGGCTCCGCTCGCGGTGCCGACCGGCGAGTTCTTTGAAAACGCGAATCCGCTTCTGTCGTGAGCCGTGACCGTGAGTGTTCCGGTCTCCGCCGCCGCGTCCGCGATCTCCGCGCCGCCATTCACCGGGACGATTTTAAGCGTATACTCGCCGGCAGAGAGTCCGAGAGCGTCGGCGCGGAAATAATCGGGATATTCCCGAATAAGAGGCGCGTCCAGCTTAACCGGGCTGCCGCCCTTCGCTGTGGCGTAAACATTGTAGCTGTCGGCTCCGTCAAACGGCGCCCACTCGGCGTAGGCCGATTCGAGCCAGCCGTTTGACTTTTTGATCGTAACCGTGTCAGCAGCCGAGCCTATTCCCGCCGGGACCAGCGTCATCAGCATAACCGCGGTCAAAATCAGACATATCTTTTTCTTCATGTATTTGTACCTCCTTAAAAAGAATTATTATTTTTCAAATTTATCACAGAGCGGCGCGATCGCGTCCGTTCCCTTCCATATGTAAAGTGAAACACTTTCGCCTTCCTCCGCGCGGAAATTCTCGATAAAATATTCTCCCGCGCCCTTTATTTCGACAGCGCCGTCAAAGCCGGTCAGAACGTCGCCTAAATATCTTGCCGCGAGCAGCCTTGCCGCGGGAGCGTCCGCGCCGCTGTATCCGACGATCACTTTGAGTCCGTTTTCCGTATCCTCCGCGGATTTGATCGAATATCCGCCGCCTTCGGGCTCCGCGGTCGGCGTCGGCTCTATGGTAGGCGTAGGTTCCATGGTAGTCGGCGGAGCGTCGGTCGGCGGAGCGTCAAGAGTCAGCGCCATGTAGTAGATAAGCTGTTCGCCGCTGTTTTTGGTGATCTCGTAGCTCTCGCCGACGTTTACGGGAAATGTCAGCGTGTTTCCGCTGCCCGTCAAAGCCTCGCCGTTGATTTTTGCCGTCGGCGCGCTCGACGCGCCGAAAACCAGCAGCATTTCGCCGTCACCCGGGGCGGTGAAGCTTATGCGCGAGCTGCTGCCGAGCTTGAACGCGTTAGTCAGCGTCATGCCTCCGTATTCGATCGAGCCCCTGTCCTTTGATGTGGCGCCGCTTATGGCGTAAAAATCGCTCCGCATGTCGCTTTCGGTGAAGTTGTGGATATATCCGCCGCTTGGCGGAACATCGGAACCGCCGCCCGGCTTGGGCGTCGGTTCTCCCGGTCTCGCGGTGGGCGCGGCTGTGGGCGCCTGCGTGGGGAGCGGCGTTATCGTCGGGCTGTCCGGGTCGTATTCCAGAACCAGATAGAACAGATACGAGACGCTGTCGCGGGTGATGTTGTATGTCTCGCCCGGCTCGACGTTGAATTGTATAAGTCCTGTTTCCGGGTCGCCGCGGACGACCTCGTTGTTTACCTTGACGTTGACCGAGCCGCGGTACGGATTGGCGAGCAGAGTCATAATGCCTCGCTGTACCGCCGTGAATTTTATATACGAGCTGCCCTCGAATTTGAGGGATTTTGTCAGATTGACCGCGTCATACCGCATTATGCCGAACAGGTCGGTTATCGAGCCCTTGATCTCAAACACGCTGCTCGCGGTGTCTTGGGTCGTAAAATTATGCGTGATCCTGCTGCTCGACGGCTCGGGCGGCTGCTCAACAACGAGCGACGCGTCGCCGCCGACTTTGGCGATCGGCGGGTCATAGTTTTCAACCAAAGCCTGAAGCTCGGGTATCATGTCATAATTGCTGTCCTGAACCGAATTGTCGAAGGTGTATTTAAAATCTCCGCCGTTCATGCGGCCCGCGTATTTTTTAACGCTTTCAACGGCGCTTTCGGCCGGCTCGGCGTTATAATCATACATGTCCGCCGCGGTGTCAAAATTGTCATACGCCGCGCCGCCATTGAGCGCCGTGACGGTCCCGGGCACCTTCTCGTCCCGGCTTGAGACAAGATAACAATCGAAATGGCCGGCGTTGCTCACACCCGGAGCCAAGTCGCTCGGAGTGTCAAGTTGAGTATAAAATCTCTCGTATTCTCCCATATGATTGCCGAAGGCTTTTATCATTCCGCCCGACTGACCGGACAGCGTTCCCTTGCCGCTGTAATTCTTTTTGTCCGAGTTATAAACGTCGCTGCCCTGGCTTGAGATTATCATAGGTCTGGCGCAGTATCTGAAATAATTGTTCTCGGCGAATATGCACGAGCCCTTGGCCGCGCCTATGCCGTATTTGGAAACGCCGTCGTAATAGTTGTTGTACATATGCACGTCGCTTCCCACGCATCTCGGGTGGCGCGAGTCGGAATGGTCAAAGTGGTTGTGGTGATAAGTGACGTGGGTTTTTGTCGAGGCGGCGTCGGGGCTGTCGGTGAATGTGGTCTTTCCGGAGTCCCAGAAATGATTGTATGAGATCGTCACATAGTCCGACTGATTTTTCATGTCAATGCTGCCGTCGCCTTTGCTCTGATCCTTGTCGGGGCCTTGGGCGCCGTAGAAATACTCAAGGTTGTGGATCCAGATGTTGTCATTGTTTCCGTCAAGCGCCGTCGCGTCGCTGTCGGTGCCGCCGCCGTACCACATTATAGCGAAGTTGCGCAGCTCGATGTCGGATGACTCCTTAAACGTTATTCCCCAGCCGTGGATCGCCGCATCCTCGCCGATGCCTTCTATTGTAACATTTTTTGTGCTGCGGATACCGAGCAGATATTTCTCCATGCCCTCGGGCATGTCAACTCTGCCTATCAGACGCACGATCAGAGGTGTAGTGATCTTGTTCCGCTCGCGGAAATCGAATATGCTCACAAGTCCCACGCCGTCTTTGGGTATCCCGTCTATCATAACGCGGTCCTTGTTTCCGTTTGAGACGTAGATTATGTCCGCGCCGTCTTTGGGCGTGCCGTCGGGCTTATAGCCGCCGCTCGCGTCTTTGTTGGGGGATTGGTCGCTGAAGGCGAAACCCTCGCGGGGATACGCGCTGACGGTAAGCAGCTCGGTTTCGATCGCCGCGGTTCCGTTTTCGCCGCTGTCATACTCTATTTTTATCCGATAGTTCCCCGGCGCGAGGCCGGGCGCGTCAACGCGGCAGAGGCCGCTTTTGTATTCCCGCAGAAGCTCGCGGTCTATCGGGGCGTATTCGCCGCCCTCGGGCTTTATATACGCATTCACGCCGTCAATGCCCGCGCCGGTCCACTCGGCGTACGCGGCCTCAAAGCTGCCAGCCGCGTCGGTGATCGAGACCGTGTCCGCCGCCGAGCTTATTTTCGACGGAATCAGCATCAGCAGCAGAAATGGTAGCAAAATCAAACACAAATTTTTCTTCATATCTATTCCCCCGATATTATATTCATTAATTGTATTATACAGCCCGGAGCGCTTTGGGGTAAAGTAGCAGATAGTTAAAATTTTTATGGGTGCAGATTGAGTTTTGACACGTCAATCTAATTTTGAAATAAAATTGTAACCCAAAGAATCCAAAAACATGATATACTTAAAAAGGGTGACAAA
>CANQMT010000026.1 GCA_947625055.1 uncultured Monoglobus sp.
TTTCCCAAGGGTTACGATTTTCGGCAATTAACACAAGCGCAGCTCGATGTTGTAGTTGATCTGATTAATGACCGACCGCGTAAGTGTCTCGGTTGGAAATCGCCTAAAGAAATTTATGTTGCACTTGCTTGACATTCTGCCCCGCGCAGCGGGCGGAGAGGGGTCAACATAGTGATTAGCAAATAGAAATCAGAACGGGCGGTCATAGCCGCCCGTTCTGTTGCGTATTCAATTGGGAAGAATTAATTATTTTTAAAGTATGGTGCTCGCGGCGGACATCGGGGTCATGTCGCTGAGGCCGTTCCATACCATAAGCTTTATGCTTCCGACCTCGACTCCCTCCGGAATATCCACCGTGTTTGTGAACACATAGTTAAGATCGCTCAGATCCGCTTCCATTACCGACATGTTCACAAGACAGCCCTCACGGTCGTATACCGCCATGATTATGTTTACGGTCAAGGGTCGGGTCTCTGTCCGATCGTCGGCATTTTCAAGCGTCACATTCGCCGTTACTTCGCCTTTTACATTGCTCTTATCCGTTATGTCGTTGCCCTGCGCGTCGGTCAGCATTACGTCAGACTTAAGCTCAAGGTTTGAGTTCACCGAGCCGATCAGCGTTATCATTCCGTCGGTTATTTCAACGTTGAACTTGTTTCCGCTTTCGGTCGCTATCTTTACGCCCTCTTTTGCGATCGAGATCGGGTATTCGCCGTCCTCGTCGCTCTCAAGCGCCTTGAGGTTGATGTTGCAGACCTCGCCGCTCTCTATCGCCGCTCCGCTGTACAGCACTGTCACCGCGCCTCCGCTTGCCGAGGTAAAGAGGTCGCTCGCCAGCGCTCCCTCTGCGGGCGTTACGGACTGGTACTCAAATTTTGACGCGTCGTAATTCAAGGTGAAGCGGTAATCGGTTATGCCCGACTCTCCGTCCATGAAGAGATAAATGGGTATCGACAGAGTGTCTCCCGCGGCTCCCGATACCGAGCCGACGGATATCGCCGCGCTTCCCGGCTCTATCTTCGGAACCGTGTACGCCGCCTCAAATATTCCGCTGTTTTTGTATCCGTCTTTCACGGCTATTGCCTTTATCGTCACATCCGAGGTTATCGCTATGCCGCCGGAATACTTTTGGCTCTCGGTCGTCGGTTCGCTGCCATCGGTGGTGTAATAGATCATCGAGCCCGATGTCTCGGAGCGCAGCGTGATAACCGTGCCGACTTCAACGCGGCCCGAGGCTCGGCTCGAGGTCGGATCGGCAGTCTTTCCGACGGTTATCTTGCCGCCTGCGGTCTTGCTCGGGTTCATTCCGCTCTTTACGGCGACCGCTTTGATCGTGGTCGTGTCGGTAAACGTTATCGGCTCCGAATAGAGCGTTGAGCTTTCGTCGGGAGCCGAGCTGTCGGTTGTGTAATATATGCTCGCTCCGTCTGTCGCGCAGGTGAGCATGACCGTCTTTCCGCCGATAAAGCTGTTTATGCTCAGCTTCGGGGTCTCGACTGTGCCGCTTATTTCGGACTTGGCCGAGACAGTCACGGTGAACGCGGTCGAATATCCGTTGTAGCTGACGCTTATCGTCTGATTGCCGACATAGTCGGGATCATAGCCCGAAACGTTGTAACCGCTGATCTCCTCGCTCGTACCGTTGTTGTAGATCGCGGTCACGATCATTCCGGTCGTGTCAAGGCTCTCGCCCTGTATATATGTCCGCTTGTCGGGCTTTTGAGTGATAGCAATGCCGATCATGCTCTTTGCCGCGACCGTTATATTAAAGCTCGCGGTGAATCCCAAATACTCAACAGTGATAGTCTGCGGACCTACGGAGTTCATGTCATATCCGGTCAGAGTGTAGTCGGTTATCTCCTCGGCCTTTCCGTCGCTGTAAACCGCCTCGACCTTAAGACCGCTCGTGTCAAGCGCCGTGCCCTCGACCACCGTCGTCTTACTCGGCTGCGACTTGATCCTTATGCCGTTAATATTAGCCGGAGCCTTTGTCGGCGCAAGCGTGGGGATAGGCGTGGGTGTTGCCGTTGCCGCGGGTGCTGCCGTGGGTTTAACCATAGGTGTCGTGGTAGGCGCGGGCGTTTCAGTCGGAGCCGCTGTCGGCTCGGGTGTTGCTGTAGGCGCGAGTGTGGGTTTTGGTCCGTCTTTTGACACCGTCACAATACAGCTTGCGGCAAATCCCTTATCTTCGGTTGTCACGGTAATTATTGCGGTTCCTTCGGATATGCCGGTCACAAGTCCGTCATTCACTGTCGCAACGGCAGCGTTATTTGTTTTCCACGTTATCTTTTTGTTTGAAGCGGAAGCGGGCAAAACAGTCGCCGTTAATCGCTCGGTGCCGCCTATTCCGAGGGTTATTTCGGTTTTGCTTACTTTAACGTCCGATACCGGAATAGCCGCGACGGGCGGCTCGGTCAGCGCCACAAAGGGAATATTGTTTGAATTCGCGTATGTCTCAGCCGTTGTTCGGGTCATTCCGTAGATCGTCAGATCAGAATCATTATTAAAGGCGTTATTTCCGATTGACGTTACCGTTTCGGGAATAAATATATATTCAAGATACGAATTATCCGCGAACGCACCGTTTCCTATTGTTGTCAAACCGATCGGCAGCAATACTCTTTCAAGATATTTGCAGCCGTAAAATGCGTTTTGACCTATTTTTGTCAAATTGCTCGGCAATACGTTTATCTGCTCCAAATATGTGCAGTTTTGGAATGCCGACTGCCCTATCTCCTCAAGCGAATCGGGTAGGTTATCCAAACTTTCAAGGCTTGTGCAGCCGGAGAATGCCGAGTAGCCGATTGTGGTAACTCCGTTCATTGTTGGTATCTCTCTGAGCTGCGTGCAGTTCGCAAAAGCTTCCTGCCCTATTGTCTTTACCGTGTCGGGTATCTCTATCTCGGTGAATGATGTACAGTTTTGAAACGCGGAATCCGCAATAAACGTTGCGCCCTCGGCTATTTTCACTTTTTTGAGCGCGGTGCAGCCGTATATCCATTCTCCGCGATTACTATACCTTATATCAACTGAAGTATTCGCGGGGATCTCTATGCTCGGCAGCGACACGCAGCCGTTAAATGCTCTGTATCCAAGCTGCGTGAGCGCCTGCGGCAGCTTAACGCTGTTTAAGAGTTTGCAGTCCGTAAACATGTATTGTCCTATAGTCGACAGCCTCGAATTGCCGGACAGATCCGCTGTTTTCAGATTAACGCAGCCTTCAAATGCGTTGTTTCCGATAGTTGTAAGTCTGCTGCACGCAAATGATATATTGTTCAGACTTTTGCAATTTGAAAACGCGTTTGAGCCTATTGTCTCAAGTCTGCTCGGCAAAGTGCTTATATCGGTCAAGCTTGTGCAGCCGGAGAACGCGCCTTGGCCTATACTTGTGACCCTGCTCGGCAGAGTGTCAATGCCCGCAAGCGCGGAGCAATTATAAAACGCGCTGTTTTCAATAGTTGTGAGGTCTCTTGCTTTCGCGAGATTGTTAATGCTCACAAGACCCGTGCAGCCGGAGAATGCCGAGTAGCCGATTGTGGTAACTCCGTTCATTGTCGGTATTTCTCGGAACTGCGTGCAATTCGCAAAAGCTTCCTGCCCTATCGTCTTTACCGTGTCGGGTATCTCTATTTCGGTGAATGATGTGCAGTTTTGAAACGCGGAATCCGCAATAAACGCCGCACCCTCAGCTATCTTTACTTTTTTGAGCGCGGTGCAGCCGTATATCCATTCTCCGCGATTACTATACCTTACATCAACTGAAGTATTAGCCGGGATCTCTATGCTCGGCAGCGACACGCAGCCGTTAAACGCTCTGTATCCAAGCTGCGTGAGCGACTGTGGCAGCTTAACGCTGTTTAAGAGTTTGCAGTCCGTAAACGCGTATTGACCTATGGTCGACAACATCGGATTTGTTGATAAATCCATGCTCGTTAAGTTAATACATCCGCTAAAAGCATATGAATCAATCGATTTCAAAAGATTGCAGGCAAGCTTGACCGATTTTAAGTTAATGCAGTTTTGAAAAACACTTCCGCCTATACTCTCCAGCCTGTTCAAAGAAAGATCAACAGAAGCGAGACTTGAGCAGTCCGAAAATGCTGATTGGCCTATACTTGTAATATTTTCGGGCAAAGCGTCTATACTACTAAGTCCGGTACATCCCGAAAAAGCGCTGTTTCCGATAGTCATAACGCCGTTCATTGTCGGTATTTCTTTGAACTGCGTGCAATTTTGGAAAGCATAATTTCCAATTTTTTTTACTGTATCGGGTATCTCTATCTCGGTGAATGATGTACAGTTTTGAAACGCGGAATCCGCAATAAACGTCGCGCCCTCGGCTATCTTTACTTTTTTGAGCGCGGTGCAGCCGTATATCCATTCTCCGCGATTACTATACCTTACATCAACTGAAGTATTCGCGGGGATCTCTATGCTCGGCAGCGATACGCAGCCGCTGAACGCTCTGTATCCAAGCTGCGTAAGCGCCTGCGGCAGCTTAACGGCCGTTAAATTCTCGCATCCGGAAAACACGTATCTCCCTATAGTGGTAAGAGAAATATTATTTGACAGATCAACTCCGGCAAGCTTGGAGCAGCCCTCAAAGGCATTATCGCTTATAGTCGTTAGTATATTTCCGGATATTTTGACGCTAAGCAGCCCGGTACAGTTGCGAAACGCATAAGAGCCGATGCTTTCAAGTCTGTTTAAAGTAAAATCCACATTTTGAAGATTAACGCAGCCCTCAAAGGCACTGTTTCCGATCGTTTTCAAATTTTCGGGAAGCGTGATATGCGTTACGCGCGTGCAGTTTTGAAACGCGCACGAACCGATAGCCGTTATTTCAACGCCGTCAATGCTTTTGGGCAGATTGAACGACGTGAAAGTCTCGTCCGCATCGGTTATAGTTCCTGTTGATTTGTCAAAATAAACTCCGTAATCATCGTAATATGTGCTTGCGGCAGCGTCAGCGGTGCCGTCTTCGGATAGTTCGGTAATTTCAATCTCGCCCGTATCATCGATCGGCTGTGATATTTCAGCTTCCGGCTCCGCCGAAAAGGAGCTGTCATACTTGTTTTCGGCATACGCGGGAAATACCAATGTTGATATAACCATTGCCAAAACCAAACATGCGGAAATTAACCTTTGTTTTGTCATAAACTTTTCCTCCTGTTTTTTATTTTTGAATTATAACCGTTTGGGCGGCTTCGTCCCAATCAACTATGCAGCCGGCGCTTTCGGCTATCGCTCTTACCGGAACCAAAATTCTGTCTGAAATAAGCTGCGGCGGAACATCGCACTGATACACGCCGGAGACGCCGCCGGTCGTATAATCAATAACCGCGTTATTGAGTCGAACAATTATGCTGTCACCGCCCTTTACGGCTGTCGCTGTTTGAACTGCTTCGTTCCAATCGACCGCGTAGCCCATTGCCTCAAATATTGCTCTTATCGGTACCAGCACTCTGTCGTTTTGCATAACGGGAGGCTGGTCAAAACTTATTGGCGAACCGTTTAAAGCAACTGCGATATTTTGCGTAGTGATTTCAGGCGCGACAGGCGTTTGAACGACATCACCCGAAACATCAGCGACCTCGAAGTAAACCTTCGCACTACTGAGACTGTCATTGCCAAAAGGTGAGATATTTATTGACTTCCATTGAGCTTCACTTCCCGCAAAATATACATTTTGCAGCTTTCCGGCATCTAAAAATACATAATCATCTATTTCTTTCAGACTTGAAGGAAGATACACATCGGTTACATTCGGCATAATACAAATAAATTCATCGCCCAATTTTACCGCGCCTTCACTAATTACGATTTTCTTTATATCACTTTGATGATTATACCAAGGATAGTCTCCTTGACTGCTTAAACATAGCTCGCCGTCTGCTCCTGTTCCGCTTACTGTCAACGTGTAATCACTATCAATACTCCAGTCAAAGCTGCCAAGATAAGTTATGTCCATGGGATCATTGCCGTATCGTTCAATCGTGTATGTTCCGCTGTCCAAAATTTCCGCCGCCGAAACTGCCGATAACGGTATAATTGACATGATTAAAATCGCCGTAATTAGTGTTAAAATACATTTTTCTTTTCTCATAAACTTTTCCTCCATTTTTTGAAATTTTTACATTAAGTGTGTAGAAATCATACATATTATAACAAAACTTTTGTAACGTGTCAAGTTATAAATATAATTTTTAGTGTTATAGTACGAATAATAAAAAACGTATAAAATAATTTTGGAGGGTGCGAGATGCAAAAGAAACATATATACAATTACAAACGCTTGGGTCTGAACATAGCGTATTACAGAAAAGTTAATAATTTATCTCAGGAAAAATTGGCAGAGATGATAAACATAAGCCGTACGCACATGAGCCGGATCGAAACCGCCGACTGCGCGGTTTCGCTTGATGTGATTTTTGACATATGCGATACGCTTGGTATTTCTGCGGATAAGCTGTTTGAGTTCAGATAAAAAAAACGCCCTGAGGCGTTCTTGCATACTGTTGAAAAATTGTCAAAGCTGCGAACTAAAAATAGCTTTTATATGATAGCCGGACCCCGGTTCCGTCATGCCCCGCCCGGACAGCAAAGAAACTATTTTTAGCTCGCACAAACCGCATATTTTCGGGCGTTTATTTTACTTTTGAATTAAGATCATATCTGAAGCCCTCGCCTATTACTTCTTTTGCGTCGGTCACTATCACAAAGGCGGAGGGGTCGATCTCGGTCACGAGCTCTTTAAGAGGCGGGACTTGATACTTGCGCATGACGCACATAAGCACATCGCGCGATTTTCCGCTGTAGTAGGAGTGGGCGTTCAGTGATGTGGAGCCGCGGCGGATCTTTTCGCTTATCGCTTTTGAGATCTCGTCGTTTTTCTCGGAGATTATATAGGCGATCTTGGCGAAGTCAACGCCGGCCAGGATCGTGTCGAGCACATAGGAGCTGACGAACAGCAGAACGGCCGAATAAAGCAGAGTTTCTATGCTTTTGAACGCTATGCCGGCGATCGATATGATTAAACCGTCTATCGCGATAATAAGCTGGCCCACCGAGAGATTCGGGAATTTCTTTTTAAGCACCAAAGAGACTATATCGGTGCCTCCGGTGGTGCCGCCGGCCAGTATGACCAATCCGAGGCCGGCGCCGTAGATCGCGCCTCCCAGCACCGAGCAAAGGAATATGTCCTGCGAGAGCGGCAGAAAGCTCTGGAAGAAATCCGCCTCGAATATCTGTGCCGAAAACGAAAGAGCGGCGGTGCCTATTATTGAAGTGAGCAGGAAACGCCAGTTAAACTCCATAAGGCCCAGAATAAAGATCGGGATGTTTATCACAAACACCATAATGCCCACGGGCAGATTAAACAGATGGTAGAGCACCGTGGCGATACCGCTGACGCCGCCCGCGGCGATCTTCGCGGGGACAAGGAAAAATTCAAGGCCGAAGCCCATTATCGCTCCGCCGAGCAGTATCAGAAGAATATTCTTGAGCTTAATTTCGATCCGCATAGCTTTTCCTCCAAATTATTTTAGATAAATATGTATTTCAGCAAGTCGCAGATCCGCTGCTTTTCACCTTTTAAATAAAGCATGCCGACAAGCGCCTCAATGCCCGTAGCGTCGCGATAGTCCTTCATTTCAGAATTTTTCGGAACGTGGGATTTTGTGTTCCTGCCGCGGTGGAAAACCGCTTTTTCTTCATCGGTGAGCTTATCCTCGATTTTTCGGTAAAGCTCCGCCTGGGCGCGGCAGCACACATATTTTGTGGCCGCTTTGTGAAGAGTGTTGACGTTTTTGTTGCCGTCTTTTATAAGATAGCTCCTGACGTACAGCTCATAGACGCAGTCGCCCAGATAGGCGAGCGTCAGCGCCGAATATTCCCCCGGCGGGGTTTTGCTTAGGTTCAGTTCATTCAATATCGTATTTATCATTTCTTTATTAATTGTTGTCCTTGTCTTGTGTCTTTCACGGTGTAGCCCATTTCGGCGAGCCTGTCGCGTATCTCGTCCGACTTCGCCCAGTCTTTGGCTTTGCGGGCGGCGGCGCGCTCGTCAAGCAGCGCCTCGACCTCGGCGGGTATTTTGTCTTCTTTTTCGCGCTCGAGCAGGCCGAGGACTCCGCCAAGCTCTTTCAGCAGATCGTACGCCGCATTCGCCGCCTGCTTGGATGGCTTTTTGTCGGCGGCCAAATTCACGTTCGCGTCCGACACGATCTCAAACAGCACGGAGATCGCGTCCGCCGTGTTGAGGTCGTCGTCCATTGCGGCGATGAACTCGTCTTTGCGCGCGCTCAAGGAGTCGATAAAATCTCTCTCGCTGTCCTTGAGCCCGGCGTTTTCGGCTGTTCCGCTCAGGAATTTCAGCGTCTCAAGGCAGTTGTATATGCGGTCGAGGGCCGATTTTGACGACTCCATCAGGTCCTTGCTGAAGTTGATCGGGCTGCGGTAGTGGGCCGAGAGCATGAAGAAGCGTATCACCTCATAGTCAAACTCTTTGGCGACGTCGCGCACGGTGAAAAAGTTGCCGAGGGATTTTGACATCTTTTGGTTGTCGATATTTATATATCCGTTGTGTACCCAGTAGTTGGCGAAGGCGCAGCCGTTCGCGGCCTCGCTCTGGGCGATCTCGTTCTCGTGGTGGGGGAAGATGAGGTCTCTGCCGCCGCTGTGAATATCAATGGTGTCGGCGAGGTACTTGTTGGCCATGGCGCTGCACTCAATGTGCCAGCCCGGCCTGCCCGGGCCCCACGGGCTGTCCCACACGGGCTCGCCCGGCTTCTGCTTTTTCCAGACCGCGAAGTCCATCGGGTCGCGCTTATCCTCGTTTATGTCGATCCTCGCGCCGCTCTCGAGATCCTCAAGCGGCTGGTGCGAGAGCTTTCCGTATTCCTTGAATTTTTTGGTGGAATAATACACGTCTCCGTTCACATTGTAGGCGTAGCCGTTGTCGATAAGCTTTTCGATTATTTTTATTATCGAGTCGATATTCTCGGTGGCGCGGGGGTGGACGGTGGCTCTGTGAATACCGAGGCCGTCCGCGTCGGTGAAGTATTCCCTGATATATCGGTCGGCGAGCTCGCCCACGGTTATGCCGAGGTCGTTGGCTTTGTTGATCATCTTGTCGTCAATATCGGTGAAGTTCTGCACGAACTTTACCTTATAGCCGCGGTACTCAAGATAGCGGCGCAGAGTGTCAAAGATGATGAAGGGCCGCGCGTTTCCGATATGGAAGTAGTTATAGACTGTCGGCCCGCAGGAATACATCATTACTTTGTCTTTATTAATAGGAACAAACTCCTCTTTTTTGTTGGTCATCGTGTTATAAAGCTTCATATGTAATATCCTTTCAATATTAGTGTTTACTTAAATATTATGCCCGAGTTTTTCGGCTGAAACCAATTATAACACTAAAGATAAAAACTAACAAGTGTTTTTAAGAAAAATTTAAGAAATGTTTGCTAAGATCATTACAGTATGATATTATTATGAGTAAGCGGGGTGATAAAAATGAGAATACTTGTTGTTGAGGACGAGATACATCTTGCCGAGGCGCTTGCCACGCTGCTTAAAAAGCAGAATTACACCGTTGACGCGGTGTATAACGGCGAGGACGGATTAGACTATGCCGTGAGCAATATTTACGACGTTATCGTGCTTGATCTTATGCTGCCCAAAATGAGCGGCCTTGATGTGATAAAAAATATGCGGCGCGAGGGAAACGACACGCCCGTCATCATGCTGACCGCCAAAGGCGAGATAAGCGACAAGATCCGCGGCCTTGACAGCGGCGCGGACGACTATCTGGCGAAACCTTTCAACACCGAGGAGCTGCTAGCGCGGATACGCGCGCTCGGCAGGCGGCGGGGCGAGGTAGTTCAGCCGAACGCCATGACTTTCGGGGATATTGAGCTTGACACGCGGACGCTGACGCTGAGCTGCGGCGAGAACAGCATTAATCTGACGCTAAAGGAGTCGGAGCTGCTTGAGTATTTTATAGCCAACAAAAACGCGGTGCTTTCAAAGGAAATGATAATAGAAAAGCTCTGGGGCTTTGACTCGGCGGCAGAGGCCAACCATGTCGAGGTTTATGTTTCGTTCCTGCGAAAAAAGCTAAAGTTCGTGGGTTCGCGCACGGTGATAAACACGGTTCGCGGCGTCGGCTATTTATTGGAATAACAGACAAATATTATTATCCGATGAACAACAGACAAATTTTATTATCCGAAAGGAACAAGGCTTATGCTTAAAAAACTTCGCAACAAATTTCTCGCGCTCAATATGACGCTGATCTCGGTGCTGCTTATCGCGGCCTTTGCTTTGGTGCTGGCCGTCTCAATCAGCAGCGCCGACCGAGAGCTTGACAGCCGCATACAGCGCAATATATTCGTGTTCGGCGGCGGAAACCCGGCTGACGGGCGCGGGCGGGAGGATATGCACGGCAGGCCGGACTATGTTTTCGGCAACTTCGGTGAGCCGCGTCAATATGAAGAGGACGCGGAGCGGCCCGAGCCGATCGAGAATATATCTCTGCGTCTCGGCCCGGGCGGAGAGATCCTTGAAAAGCGCGCCCAGCTTGATTACGACGACGAGTTTTACGAATACGTCGCGGGAGCGGCATTGGCTGACAGAGAAAAAACCGACAGCCGCCTGATCAGGACCGACAACGGATATTATAAATATCGGATATTCGAGGGCGAAAACGAGCTTGGCGAGACGAATTATTTTTTAAATCTCACCAATGCCGACGCGCAGATCAATATGCTCAAAAACTTAGCCATAACGCTGCTTATTGTGCTGATCGCGGCTTTGCTTTCGGTGTTTTTGATCTCGCTGTTTTTCGCGAACCGCGCGATCCGTCCGATAGAGGAGGCGTGGGACAAGCAGAACCGCTTTATCGCCGACGCCTCGCACGAACTCAAGACGCCGCTGACCACTATCAACACCAATGTTGACGTGCTTCTGGCGCACGGCGGAAGCACGATCGGCGAGGAGCGGAAGTGGCTGGGCTATATAAAAGACGAGGCGGAGCGGATGTCTGAGCTGACCAACAGTCTGCTTTATCTTGCGCGGCTTGATCATTCGGCGGCTGAAAAAACCGATCTGACCGAGATCTCGTTTTCGCAGGCGGCGGAGAGCGTCATACTCGTCAGTGAGGCTGTAATTTACGAAAAGAGGCTGAATTTTTCCGAAAACGTCGAGGATGATATATTCATCAAAGGCGACGAGGGACAGATAAAGCAGCTTGTGCTGATCCTGCTGGACAACGCGATGAAATACGTCAGCGAGAAAGGCGAGATCAGGCTCGAGCTGAAAAAGAGCGGCGGAAAGGCGCGCCTTACCGTCAGCAACAGCTACAGCGGAGAGCTTGAGGAGCGTAAGGTGTTTGACAGATTTTACCGCGCGGACGAGTCCCGCGCAAGATCGAGCGGCGGCTACGGGCTGGGCCTCGCTATCGCCAAGTCGATAACCGATCTGCACAAAGGAAGCATAGGTCTTAAAACAGAGGAAGGTTTTGCCGTGTTCACAGTTGAAATCCCCGCTCTGTAAAATACGAAATCCCCGCTCTGTAAAATTTTTCTTGATGTTATCCGAAGTTTAGGTTATAATATTTCCGAGATTATAATTTTCGGGTGATATAATGACTGATATTAAAACAAGAATAAACGAGCTTACGGCGGAGCTGAACCGCGCCAACTATGCGTATTATGTGCTTGACGCGCCGGAGATGAGCGATTTTGAATATGACAGGCTCCTGCGGGAGCTTATTGAGCTTGAGGCCGCGCATCCGGAGCTTGCCGCGCCCGACTCGCCGACGCGCAGGGTCGGGGGCGAGGTCCTCGAGGGGTTCGAGAGCGTGGAGCACGCGGTCAAAATGCAGAGCCTGACCGACGTTTTTGACAAGGCTGAGCTGATAGAGTTTGACGGCCGCGTAAGGAGCGCGCTCGACGTAGAGGTCCCCGAGTATGTGACCGAGCTTAAGATCGACGGGCTTTCGGTCTCGCTTGAGTACAGAGACGGCTTGTTTTTTCGCGGCTCGACCCGCGGAAACGGCGATGTGGGCGAGGATATAACCAACAATTTAAAAACAATAAGGAGCATACCGCTGCGGCTTTCCGAGCCCGTGCCTTATCTTGAGGTAAGGGGCGAGGTCTTTATGCCCAAAAAGGCGTTTTTAAAGCTCAACGAGCTTCGCGAGCTTGAGGGCGAGCCGCTTTTCGCCAACCCGAGGAACGCCGCGGCGGGCTCGCTGCGCCAGCTTGACAGCTCGGTGACGGCCGGAAGGAATCTCGACATATTCGTATTTAACGTGCAGGCGGCCGAAGGGTTGAGTTTTTCGAGCCATAAGGAGAGCCTGGATCGTATGGAAAAGCTCGGGTTTAAGGTGATCCCCGAGCGTCGCGTGCAGCACGGGATCGAGGAGGCCTACGCCGAGATCGAGAGGCTGGGAAGTCTTCGCGGCGAACTGGGATTTGACATCGACGGAGCGGTCGTTAAGCTCAACAGCCTTGAGGCGCGCGATATAATGGGTGAGAACACCAAAACTCCGCGCTGGGCCACGGCGTATAAATATCCGCCGGAAATGAAAGAGACAGAGCTTTTGGACATAGTGCTCCAGGTCGGCAGAACCGGAGTTGTAACGCCGAACGCGGTGTTTGCACCGGTGAAAGTGGCGGGCTCGGTGGTGTCGAGGGCGACTTTGCACAATATTGACTACATCCGCGCTAAGGACATAAGGATCGGCGACTATATTAACGTTCAAAAGGCGGGCGACGTTATACCCGAGGTCGTTAACGTGGTAATGTCAAAGCGGAGGGAAGGGCTTAAGGAATATCAAACGCCCGACGTCTGCCCGGTGTGCGGCGAGCCGATCGAAAGGACAGACGGCGAGGCGGCGACGCGATGCACAAACTCCAATTGTCCCGCGCAGCAGCTTCGCAGCATAATCCATTTCGCGTCAAAGGACGCTATGGATATTGAGGGTCTAGGTCCCGCCATTGTCGAAAAACTGATCGACGAGGGGCTTGTTTCAAACTGCGCGGATCTGTATGAGCTTAGGGCGGAGCAACTGAGCGCGCTTGAGGGCTTTGGCGAAAAGTCGGCCGAAAATCTTATAAATTCGATAGAAAAATCGAAATCGCAGGGCCTCGCGAGAGTGCTGGCGGCATTGGGGATACGCCTGATAGGCAGCCGGGCGGCGCGGCTTATTGCCGAAAACCTCGGCGATATTGACAGCGTTATGGCCGCGGACGCAGAGACTTTGGCGCAGATCCCCGACGTTGGAATGAAAATGGCGCAGAGCCTTGTCCACTTTTTCGGAGAGGACGTTTCAAAGGATCTGGTTCGCAGATTCAAGGAATTCGGCGTTGACATGACCTGTGAGAAAAAGCGCGCGGCGGACGGGCGCCTCACGGGAAAAACTTTCGTGATAACGGGAACGCTGCCGAATATGAAGCGCAGTGATGCGAAAAAATTGATAGAGGAAAACGGCGGAAAGGTAACGGGCAGCGTGTCCAAAAAAACAGACTGGCTGCTGGCGGGCGAGGATGCCGGAAGCAAGCTTCAAAAGGCGCTCTCACTTGAAATCCCCGTGATAGACGAGGAAGAACTTATGAATATGCTGACGTAAGTTCTTCTGTCTCAAAAAGGGACCGGGCATATACTTTTAAAAAGCTTAATCATGTAATTTTAAAAAAATGCTTGACAAGACTTTTGTAATATGATATTATAGCGCTTAGTAACCTATCGCTTAGTTTGCGGGATATACTTCACCACCCCTTACTAAGCTTTAAGGGGCTAATAAATCATGGAGGTGAAACGGGATGGATAAGGACGTAAAGCAGCAGATCATTAACGAGTACGCCACACACGAGGGCGACACGGGTTCGCCCGAGGTACAGGTCGCGCTTTTGACTTACAGGATCAATCATCTGAACGAGCATCTTAAGACCCACAAGAAGGATCATCATTCAAGACGCGGTCTGCTTAAGATGGTCGGTGTAAGACGCAGTTTCCTCAAGTATCTTGAAAAGAAGGATATCAACAGATATCGTTCGCTTATCGAGAGACTTGGTCTCAGACACTAAAAATGACGGCAGCCCGTGCCTTTTTCCGGCCCGGGTTGCCTTACGTTTTTATTTTGAAAAATTAAAAGAGTCGCTTACTTTAGCAGTTAAAAACATACATCCTGACGCGGTGCCTGTTTTTAAGTGCTAAACGAGCCTCTCTTTTAAGAATATTAAATTATTAAAGGAGGACAAAAATGTCAAAGATTTATGAAACACAAGTTGCCGGCAGACCGCTTTCGCTGGAATTCGGCAAAGTGGCGGGGCTGGCGAACGGCTCGGTAATAGTGCGTTACGGAGACACGGCGGTCATCACATGCGCCACGGCTTCGGACAAGCCCAGGGACGGAATTGATTTTTTCCCGCTCAGTATAGATTATGAGGAAAAAATGTATTCGGTCGGCAAGATCCCCGGCGGATTCACCCGCCGCGAAGGAAAACCCTCGGAGCACGCGGTGCTCACGTCGAGAGTTATCGACAGACCGATGCGCCCCCTGTTCCCGAAGGATTTGAGAAACGACGTTTCGATAGTTTCGACTGTCGTTTCGGTCGAGCAGGATAACTCGCCCGAGTTCTGCGCCATGATAGGCTCGTCGATCGCGGTATGCGTTTCGGACATACCGTTCAACGGCCCGATCGCGGCTGTTTACGTCGGTTTGGTCGACGGAAGATTTGTGATCAACCCCACGGTCGAGCAGAGAGAAAAAAGCGACCTCAACCTCATTGTTTCGGGTTCCGCCAAGAAGGTCGTAATGATCGAGGCGGGCGCAAACGAGGTGCCCGAGAAACAGATGTATGACGCGATCATGTTCGCTCATGATGAGATCAAAAAGCTTTGCGCTTTTCTTGACAAAATAATCAGCGAGATCGGTAAACCCAAGTTCGAGTACGAGCACATGGTTGTTGACGAGGAATTGTTCAGCGATATCAGAGCCTACGCGGAGGATGATGTCAAGCAGGCGCTTGACACCGATGACAAGACCGTCAGAGACGCGAGACTGCTGGTGGTTTACGAAGATGTTTACATGCATTTTGAGGAAAAATATCCTCAGGAGGAATATAAAGAACAGATAGACGAGGCGCTTTACAAGCTGCAGAAGACAGTTGTCAGAAACTGGCTCATGTATGATAAAAAGCGCGTTGACGGCAGAGGAATTTTAGAGCTTCGCCCGCTTTCGGCGGAAGTGGCGCTTCTGCCCAGAGCTCACGGAAGCGGACTGTTCACGAGAGGCCAGACGCAGTGTTTGTCCGCGGCGACGCTGGCTCCGGTCAGCGAGGCCCAGATAATAGACGGACTCGGCCTTGAGGACAGCAAGAGATACATGCACCACTATAACTTCCCGTCATTCAGCGTCGGCGAGACGCGCCCCTCAAGGGGCCCGGGCAGACGTGAGATCGGCCACGGTGCTCTCGCGGAGCGCGCGCTGCTTCCGGTGCTGCCGAGCGTTGACGACTTCCCGTACGCGATCCGCGTTGTCTCCGAAGTGTTAAGCTCAAACGGCTCCACGTCTCAGGGCAGCATCTGCGGTTCGACTTTGGCGCTTATGGATGCGGGAGTTCCGATCTCGGCTCCGGTCGCCGGAATTTCGGTGGGACTTATCACGGATCCCGAGAATGACGACAACTTCCTGACAATGGTCGACATACAGGGTCTTGAGGACTTCTTCGGCGACATGGACTTTAAGGTTGCCGGAACAAAGAAAGGCATCACGGCCATTCAGATGGATCTGAAGGTCGACGGTCTGACCCCGGCGATCATCAGGACCGCTCTTGAGCAGACCAGAAACGCCAGATACTATATTTTGGACGAGGTAATGCTTAAAGCAATAGACAAGCCGCGCGCGGAGATATCACAGTACGCTCCCAAGATCATCAACATGACGATCCCGGTAGACAAGATCCGCGACGTAATAGGCAGCGGCGGCAAGGTTATTCAGGGCATCGTCGCCGATACCGGAGCAAAGATCGACATCGAGGAGGACGGCCGCGTGTTCATTGCCGCGGTTGACCCGGCTTCCGGACTCATGGCGAAGCAAATGATAGAAAATATTATCAAAGAGCCCGAGGTTGGCGAGATATACGAAGGCAAGGTAGTAAAGATCATGGACTTTGGCGCGTTTGTCGAGATCCTGCCCGGCACAGACGGCCTGGTCCACATTTCAAAGCTGGCAAAGGGCAGAGTCAACAAGGTCACGGACGTTGTTCACGAAGGCGACGTGATCAAGGTCGAAGTAACCGAGATACTGCCAAACGGAAAGATCAACCTCAGAAAGCTTTACGACTGATACGATTAATACAACTGATTATGGAGAGATGAATAATGGGCGAAAACGAAAGAGAATTATCTATCATTGATACCCTGCGGATGCTTTTGCCGTATAAATGGCTGATCGTGATCTGCGTTGTTGTGTTCTCGCTTGGGTTCTTTGTGAAGACCGTGTTCTTCACCGATGACGAGTTCACGTCAACCGGCGTTCTGTATGTGAGCAACCACATGCAGGGCATGGTGTCGAGCAATTATTCGGTAGAGCTTCAGGACATTGAGTCCGCGAGAATAATGGCATCCACCTGTATGGAGCTGCTTAACACCAGAACGTATCTGTCGTATGTCAGTGATGTCACCGGCGGCAAGTACGACTGGGAGGAAATAGCGCGGATGATAAGCATAAACTCGGTCAATGAGACCGAGCTGCTTTCGATCAGCGTTACGAGCGAGAGCGCGGATGACTCATACGATATCTGCAAAGCGATAATCGACAAGGCTCCGTCTCAGCTTGGAACCATTTTCACCAGCGGAACCATTGAGATCATAGACGAGGCGGTGTATCCCGACATTCCCAACAGCAAAGGCGTTATCAAAAAGACCGCGATCGGATTTGCGATCGGATTTGTGCTGGGCGTGCTGCTGGCGTTCCTGCTGGCGATGTTTGACAAGCAGGTACACATCGACACCGATCTTCAGGGCAGATACGAAATACCGATGCTCGGCAATATCATGAATGAATAGGAATTTTGATTTGAGGTATTACAATGGCAATTAACTTTTTATCAAAAAAGAAGAGATCAAAAAAGAAAAGCAAGCATAAAGGCGGAGGCCTGGACGGAAATCATCTGATCAACGAGAACTCGCGGTTCGGCGTTATCGAGTCATATAACGGCCTCAGGACCAACATAATGTTTTCTCTGACCAAAACCAACAAGGGAAAGATAATCCTTATCACAAGCTCGGTGCCGGGCGAGGGCAAGACCACGACCAGTATAAACACCGCGATAACTTTCGCGCAGTCGGGCGCGAGGGTCCTGCTCATTGACTGCGATTTGAGAAAATCCACGATCCACCGCTATCTTAAGCTTGACGGCAGCGTCGGCTTAACCAACGTTCTGTGCGGATATAATGACATCGCGAGCTCGATACACCGAAATGTGTTCAAGGGCGTTGACGTTCTGACGGTTGGCGAAATTCCGCCAAATCCCACGCAGATGCTCTCATCGCCCGAGATGGGAAACCTTCTGGCGGCGCTCAGCACCAAATATGATTATATATTCCTTGACACACCGCCGGTGTCGGTAGTTACCGACGCGGCTCTTATCGCGGGCCACTGCGCCGGCGTGGCGGTCGTCGTGAGAGAGGATTTTACAAATCTTGACAGACTTGACGTTGCGGTGAGCAACCTAAAAAAAGCGAACGCGCATATAATGGGATTTATAATGCTTACCAACGAAAGACAAAGGAAGAGATATGGTTACTATGGCAAGTACAGCTATTACGGAAAGTACGGCTACTACGCGTCGTACTCATCATACGACTCTTACGGAGCCGATGATTGATCTGCACTCTCATTTCCTGCCGGAGATCGATGACGGTTCCGGCAGCGTTGAGGAGAGTCTGAACATGCTGACAGAAAGCAAAAGACAGGGGGTAAAGGCCTGCGTTGCCACCCCGCATTGCACCTTGCACAGACCCGATGATTTGGAGCGGTTCCTTTTGAATCGAGGCAATGCTTTCGAAAGAATTAAGGCCGCCGCGGGGGACAGCGATATTCCGGAGATTTTTTTGGGCGGAGAAGTATATCTTGACAATAACATTCTGAAAAACTATGACGGAATAGAGCGTCTTTGTTTCAGCGGAACCGATTATATTCTTGTTGAGCTCCCCAGGAGGCGGCTCGACAAGAGAATTACCGAGCTTATATTTAATTTAACGGTTAAAGGTATGAGCCCGATACTCGCTCATGTTGAGCGGGCAGACAGCGATGAGCTTGACGAAATAGGCATATGGGATCTTGACATTATATTTCAGGTGAACGCGGAGTCGTTCCTGAATTTTTCGTCAAGAAGACGGCTCAAGAAAATATTCGCCGGCGGCGGAAAATTCGTGGTGAGCAGCGATATGCACAACACGGACACGCGCCCGCCCTGTATGCTTGAGGCGCGGAACATTTCAAAAAATAAATTCCCGCGCATGACGGACGAGATATTTTACATAAACGCCGCGAATATACTGAAAACAGCCTCGCTGTAAGCGAAATAAATTTAAAACAGGATTTGAGGAAAAATGCGAAAAAGGTATTTTTTGCCCGTTATAATCATTTTGTTAAATCTTGTGTTTATCTGGGGCAATTCGGTTTTCAGCCAGGAACATTCGCACCAAATAAGCACATCGTTCCGTGAGATACTGAGTCGTCTGTTCAATCTTGCCGGCGGCGCCGACGCGCTTTCCGACCACTTTGTGCGGAAAGCGGCCCATGTGTTTGAATACTTTGTGCTGGGCGTGCTGCTGACATCGTTTTTCGGCAGACTCAAGCCGCTGAACTGTATTTTGGTTTTAGCGGCGGTCGTGCCTGTGGCGGTGATCGACGAGACCATTCAGATATTCACGGGCAGGGGCCCGGCTGTCAGGGATGTTATGTTCGACATATGCGGATACGCAGCGGGCTTCCTGATCGTAATGCTTATAAAGGGCTGTTTAAACAAAAGAAAAAAGACCTTAAATTATAATAATACAGAATAAAATAGAGGTGAATTTATGAGCTATAAGGCTTATGATCCCAATAAAAAAAGAAAAAAGAAAAAAACAGGAATCATTGTGACCGTTGTGATAGCCTGCGTCATCGTGTGTCTCGCTGTCGGCGGAGTTGTGCTCTATAACGCTCAGAAAGGCAACATAGACGCCGTTCGGTACGCGGCGGGCAAGAGCAGTGATGAGATCAACGACGAGATCCGCAGACAGGAGCGCGAGAACCAAGAAAGGATGAGCGAGATCGCCGGAGCTTCCATGCGCCCGCTGACCGAGGAGGAGTCAAAGCTTCTCGCCGACGGAGAGATCACCGAGGAAGAAGCGATCGCGCTCGTGACAGGCGAAGCGACGCTTGAGGAGATCCAAAGCGGAGAATATGTTCCGCCCGCGGAGGAACAGGCCGGAGCGGGCGAAGACGGATCCGCATCAGGTGAAGCCGTAAGCTCCGATAATGGTTCTTCCGAGGAAACGGCAGCTTCGGAAAGCGGCGGCAGCGATTCGGGCTCATCGAATTCCGCAGCATCCTCAAGCAATTCAAGCGGCAATATCAGCACGATCCTCGGAAAGATATATTTGCTCCAGTCAGAGTTCACCGGCTCGGTCGAATCGCTGATAGACCAGGCAAGATCCGAAGCCGGATCCATGTCGCGTAGCGAATTGATGAGAAAATACTCATCGCTGGCGGCCTCTCTCGAGAGTAGCTGCGACGCGCGCATGGAGGGTCTTTTGGGAGAGCTCGAAGCGGCGGGAGCCGACGCGGGCACCGTGGCGGAAGTGAGAAGCGCTTACGAAAATGAAAAGAGCTTGAAAAAGGCCGAATTGATCTCAAGATTTTCGGATTAGCAAATTATTGTACAGAATAATAATTTCTATAATTTTCATAAAAAATAATTAGATTTTTATTATGATTTTACTTGACAAATAATAATAAAATGGTATAATGATATTGAGTTGGGCATAAATTAGTTCATTCATACGTCTGTATGATGCAACAAATTTCCGCTTTGCTCACCCGCTAAACATAAGAAAAAAATAAAATAATATATAAAAAGGAGAGGTTAAAATGAAAAAGTTAATCGGAATTCTTGTAGCTTCACTTATGATCCTGCAGTCTTTCGCAGTTATGGCAGCCGATGTTAATGTGGGCGGATCTATTAATGTTCGTCCCGGAAATTCAAATTCAGAAGAGGATTATAAGAGCAGTGGTGTTACCACAACTTATAAGGGATTTGATTATAAGGCAACGTTGGATCTGACAAACGCGCGCAGCGCTTACAAAGAGAACTATGATAATGCTCTTGCAACAGCCGATAATCTCAAAGTTCCCGCAGCTAACGTTGAGGGTGCTAACATCACCGGTAAGTTTACGGTTGTTATCAATGTTCCCAGCGGCATGACACTTCCCGCTGCTTTTGTGGAAGACACGAAAAACCTGAACGGATTCTCCGGCACAGCGATTGACAAAGGTTTTTATGTTGAGGATGAAAGAAAGCTCGAGGATTCGACTCTTACGATCACGATCAGCGTTAAGAAAGACGTTACCGCCAAGGAGCTCTATGATAATATTAATGATTATCTGAGCGATCTTACTCTGACCTGCGAGGGCGTAACAGTTGCGAATACAGGTTCTTACACTGTAAAAGGATATGTTGAAGGCAACGTAAGCACTCAGGTAGTATATGAAAGCGCTACATATAATGAGGATGTTAACATCTTTGCCGGCTCGGCAGAGGAGCCCATCCAAGTTATGGCTACAGTTCGCAGCAGCAGCGGCGGCAGTGTCGTAAGCGGTGGCGGCGGCGGTACCTTTAACACAGGTTCGAGCACAAGCCCCACAGCGGCTCCCGGTGCTACAGCGGCTCCCGGCGCAACGGCTGATCCCAACGCTACAGCAGAGCCCGGCGTTACAGCAGCTCCCGGCCAGGTTGAGCCCGGTCCGGTAGTATCCGGCGAGGTTCCCTTTGCTGACGTTGCTCCCACAGACTGGTATGCTGATGCTGTTGCGTTCGTATACGAGAAGGGTCTTATGAACGGCACATCCGCTGACGAGTTTGAGCCTAACGCTCCCGTTGACCGCGCTATGTTCGCTACGATCGTTTACAGAATCGAAGGCGAGCCCGCGGTTGAGCCCACATCAACATTCACAGATGTTCCCGCAGGCGAGTATTACAGCAATGCGGTTGCATGGTGCGAGGCTAACGGAATCGTAACAGGATATTCCGACACAGAGTACGCTCCCAACGGTCTGATCCTGCGTGAGCAGATGGCTGCTCTTATGTATCGTTATGCTACATTCAAGGGTATCGACACAGGCGCAAGTGTTGCTCAGTACAGCGACAGCGCTGCTATCTCCGACTACGCTGTACCGGCTGTAAGCTTCTGCACAGAGGCCGGCCTCATGAACGGTGTTGGCGACGGCGCGTTCGATCCTCAGGCTGACGCTACAAGAGGCGAGGTTGCGACAGTTGTTATGAGACTTTATAACAGCGTTGTTACCGAGTAATAACTTGAATTATAAAGCGGTCCGGATTTTCCGGGCCGCTTTTTCCGTACCGGTCATCGAGTGCGGCGCGCGTTTTTTGCTTGTGTGTGGTGCATAAAACTGTGCCTGAAAATACCGTAATTTTATAAATATTTATTTTATTTAACGCTTGCAATTTGTCATTTAATGTAATACAATAATACTGTATTTTCAGCTTAAAATTTATTGGAGGAATTTGCTATGAAAAAGCTTGAACAGCTCTATGAGGGAAAAGCCAAAAAGGTTTTCAAAACCGATGATCCGGAAGTTTTAATGGTTGATTACAAGGATGATGCGACTGCCTTTAACGGTGAAAAGAAGGGTACGATCGAGTCCAAAGGCATTATCAACAACCGCGTGACCAATCATCTGATGAAAATGCTTGAGAAGAAGGGTATCCCTACCCACCTTATCAAAGAGGTTTCAGACAGAGAGACATTAGTTAAAAAGGTGACGATCGTGCCGCTTGAGGTGATAATTAGAAATGTCGCTGCGGGCTCGTTTTCAAAGAGATACGGCGTTGAGGAAGGCAAAGAACTTCTGTCGCCCACTCTTGAGTTCAGCTATAAGGATGACGATCTCGGCGATCCGCTGATCAACTCTTATCACGTGCTCGCTCTCGGACTTGCGACAAAAGAAGATATTGACACGATCACGCAATATGCCTTTAAGGTAAATGATATATTAAAAGAGTACCTGCTCGGTCTCGGCATTAAGCTTATAGACTTTAAGCTCGAGTTCGGAAAAACAAGCGACGGCACGATCGTGCTTGCTGACGAGATCTCGCCCGATACATGCCGTTTCTGGGATAAGGACACCAACGAAAAGCTTGACAAAGACAGATTCAGACGCGATATGGGCAACGTTGAGGATGCCTATGAGGAAATTATGAAGCGTCTTATGGGTGAAACGGTTTAATATATTTAACCAAAAGGAGGTTTGTTTTGAGTAGGTATGACGAGATTTTCTCCGACTCTCTCCATGAGGAATGCGGAGTTATAGGTATTTACGATATGGGCGACGGCCTTGACGTTGCAAGGCTGACATACTACGGCCTCTACGCTTTGCAGCACCGGGGCCAGGAAAGCGCCGGTATCGCGGTGAACAGTATAGACGAGAACGATAAGATACAAATTCTCCAGTATAAAGATATGGGATTGGTGCAGGAGGTTTTCAATAATCTTGTGCTCAATGAGCTCAAAGGCCGCGCATCGGTCGGTCATGTGCGCTACACCACAGCGGGAGGCAGCCGCCGTGAAAATGCTCAACCCCTCGTCTCAAGGTACCAGAAGGGAACATTTGCTTTGGTCCACAACGGTAATCTTGTGGATGTTGACACGATGCGCCGCAACCTTAAAGATGAGGGCGCCATATTCCAGACCACAAACGACAGCGAGATCATAGCGCATTTGCTGGCGAAAGAACGGATAAAAACCGATTCGACCGCCGAGGCGGTTCTGCGGCTTATGGGAGAGATAAGCGGCGCGTATTCAATGATAATAATGACGCCGAAACGCATGGTCGTGGTTCGGGATCCCCAGGGATTCAGGCCGTTGTGCATGGGAATGATCAAAAATTCGTACGTGTTCGCGTCCGAGACCTGCGCTCTTGACTCGATAGGGGCAGAGTTCGTTCGCGATGTTGAACCCGGCGAGGTCATTGTTGTTGATAAGGACGGATTACATTCTTACAAAGACAGATGCGGCGCAAAAACCGCACTTTGCGTGTTTGAATATGTTTACGTCGCCCGCCCGGACAGCGTTATTGACGGTGTGAGCGTTCATGCCGCCAGACTGAAGGCGGGGAGGTTCCTTGCAAAGGAAAGCCCGGTTGACGCCGACGTGGTTATCGGCGTACCCGATTCGGGTCTTGACGCGGCCTTGGGGTATTCTCAGGAATCGGGCATACCATACGGCGTGGGATTTATTAAAAACAAATATATCGGCAGAACTTTTATTCAGCCCACTCAGGAGGAGCGCGAATCGGCGCTCAGGATAAAGCTTAACGCCATGCGCGAGGCGGTCAGCGGCAAGCGAGTGATCATGATAGACGATTCGATCGTACGCGGAACCACAAGCGGCAGAATTGTTCAGCTCCTGCGCGACGCGGGAGCCAAAGAGGTGCATGTCAGAATTTCCTCACCGCCGTTTAAAAACCCCTGTTATTTCGGAATTGACGTCGCCGACAGAGACTCGCTGATCGCGTGCCGGATGTCGGTCGAGGAAACATGCAGGCATATAGGAGCCGACTCTCTGGCGTATTTGTCACTGTCAGCGGTTGAAAAGATCGCGGAGGGCTCAAAATGTTCAAGATGCTACGCCTGCTTCACAGGCAAATACCCCGTCCGCGTCCCGCAGGAAGAAAACCGATAACGCTGGTTTCTGCCTCGCCCTCCGGGGAGGGAGAGGTGACGTCGAAGGCGGCGGAGAGGGAGGCGGACATAACCTAATATACAAATAAAATCTCAAAGGAGTATCACATGAAAAACGAAACAGTTGTGGTGATCGACTTTGGCGGCCAGTACAACCAGCTCATCGCCCGCCGCGTGCGCGAGGCGAATGTGTATTGCGAGGTTGTGCCGTATTCAAAATCGATCGAAGAGATAAAAGCTATGGAGCCCAAAGGCATAATTTTCACAGGCGGGCCCAACAGCGTGTTTGACGAAAAAGCGCCCAAACCCGATTTTGAGGTCTTTAACCTCGGTGTGCCGGTGCTCGGTATATGCTACGGAGCCCAGCTTATGAGCATGGCGCTTGGAGGCGTTGTTCATCACGCGGACACGCGCGAGTACGGCGTGACCGAGATCGAGCTTGACACCGATGCGACTTTGTTCAAAGGTCTGTCGGCCAAAAATCAGTGCCTTATGAGCCATACCGACAAGGTCGAGGGCCTGCCCGAGGGCTTTAAGGTTGTCGCGACGACAGCCGACTGTCCGATGGCGGCGTTTGAAAACGCCGAGAAAAAGTTCTTCGGCGTTCAGTTCCATCCTGAAGTTAATCACACGCCATTCGGTAGGGAAATGATCAAAAATTTCTTGTATGACGTGTGCGGTCTGTCCGGAGACTGGACAATGTCGGACTACGCCAAGAATTACATAGAGTTTGCGAAAAATAAAATAGGCGATAAAAAGGTGCTCTGCGCCCTTTCGGGCGGCGTTGACAGCAGCGTTGCCGCCGTGCTTCTCTATAAGGCGGTGGGCAAAAATCTTACGTGTATTTTCGTCGATCACGGCCTGCTCAGAAAAGACGAGGGCGATCAGGTTGAGGAGGTTTTCACAAAGCAGTTCGACATAAATCTGATACGCGTCAACTGCGGCGATGTGTTCTTAGGCAAGCTCAAGGGCGTGACGGAGCCCGAAACCAAGCGAAAAATAATAGGCGAGGAGTTTATCCGCGTTTTTGAGAAAGAGGCGAAGAAGATCGGAGCCGTTGACTACCTTGTTCAGGGCACGATCTATCCCGACGTTATTGAAAGCGGAACAGGCGACGCGGCAGTGATCAAAAGTCATCACAATGTCGGCGGACTGCCGGATTATGTGGATTTCAAGGAGATAATCGAGCCGCTGCGGAATTTGTTCAAAGACGAGGTTCGCCAGCTCGGAATTGAATTGGGAATCCCGGAAAATCTTGTATGGCGTCAGCCCTTCCCGGGTCCGGGACTCGCGATAAGATGCATTGGCGAGATCACCGAGGCAAGACTTGAAATCTTAAAAGAGGCGGATGCTATTTTCCGTGAGGAGATCGCGAACGCGGGCCTTGAGCGCGATATCAACCAGTATTTCGCGGTGATAACCGATATGCGCAGCGTCGGCGTAATGGGCGACGAACGCACCTACGATTACACGGTTGCGCTCCGCGGCGTGACCACCACCGATTTCATGACCGGCGAGTGGGCCAGAATACCGTATGAAGTCCTCGATACCGTAAGTAAACGCATAGTCAATGAGGTCCCCCACGTAAACCGCATAGTCTACGACATAACCTCCAAACCCCCCGCCACGATCGAATGGGAGTAATATTCCGAGCCTTAGAAACCGCATTGCTGAGCCATTTTTGAAACCGTGATAACAAAAATGGCAACACTTTGGCAACATTTTGATTATTCATTATAAAAGAGCTGACTGATTTTTAAAAATCGGTTAGCTCTTTTGTGCTTTTTTAGTAAAATACCATAGATAGGTTATGTCGTCGAAAACTATTTTATTATTGTTTTCATCGGACACTACAATACCGTCTATAATGTATTCCCAACAATAGGTATTGCCTTGGACAAACACACCTTCCGGCGGGATATGATGACATTTGCATAAATTCATCTGTTATTCCTCTTACCGTTGTTTCTCGATTTATGAAAATCGTCTACAAGCATATCGCTTAACTTCTGTGACGGGGTTACTTTAACATAGCCTTGTAGGTTGGCGAAATCCGGATAATGATAACGCCATTTGTCGTATTCTTCTTTGGATATTTCACCTGCGTTATATTTCTCCGATTGCTCCGCCCATTGATAAACCATTTGAAGCAATTCGGGATTGAGCGTTTTGGTATTGGTGAAATGCAGCGTTACTTCACCGTTTTCGAGCGATGCTTTAATGCCGTGTATATCCTCAATCGCAAAGAAGGTGTGCATTAAGCCAAAGTCGCTGTCTATGTCGGGAACCGCTAATGCAAGAGGAGAAACGTCAAGAATGTTCGCAAGGGATTTCACTACGTTTTCTTTCGGCGTTCTCGTGGAACATTCATACTGCGCCATGCGTATATCGGCGGACTTTTCGGGAAAACCGACAGCAATACCGAGCCACTTCTGCGTCATACCGCGCAGATTGCGGATAAAACGTATTCTTTCGCCTATTGCCATAATAATTCAACTCCTAAATATGTTATGGATATAGTATATCATAAATGTTTAAGAAATGTCAAGATATAATAAATAAATTTGTTTAATATTTTTATATAAAACCTCTTGACATAAACATAATAGTTTAATATAATAGAGATAATATAAACATTTTAGTTTAACAAAGGAAGGCGAGGTGCTATATATGAAGGAAAAAATGTTTTTGCGAGTTGAAGAAGTTGCAGAGGAGATGGGCGTATCCGTTTCCTATGCGTACAAGCTCGTCCGCAAGCTCAATAAAGAGCTGAAAGAGACGGGTTGCATCTGTATCCCCGGAAGAATTGACAGAAAATTTTTCCACGAAAGAATTTATTCAACAAAAACAAATCCAAATGAAGGAAGGAGTAACTGATTATGGGTGCATTTAAGAACGAAAAAAATAACACATGGTACGTTCAGTTCCGTTATACGGATTGGAAAGGTGAGCGTCAACAAAAGTTTAAGCGAGGATTTAAGACCAAACGTGAGGCACAAGAGTGGGAAAGCAACTTTTTAATGAGGAAAAAGGCTGACGTTACAATGAGCTTTGAAGCGTTTTCAGAGCTTTACGAAAGGGACATTAAACCTAAATTAAAAGAAAACACTTGGCTTACGAAAGAAAACATTATCAAGAAAAAGATAATTCCCTACTTCGGTAAGCTCAGCTTGTGCGACATTGCGGCGAAAGATGTGATGGATTGGCAGAACGAGATTAGAGGATTGAAAGATAAAAGGGGCAGAAATTATTCCTCAACGTATCTAAAAACAGTCCATAATCAACTCAGTGCGATGTTTAATCACGCCGTAAGATATTACGGTTTAAGGTCAAATCCTGCTTCTATTGCTGGAAATATGGGCAGCGAGGAACGAAAAGAGATGTCGTTTTGGACACTGGATGAATACAAAAAATTCTCTGAGACGATCATGGACAAGCCTTTATCGTTCTACGCTTTTGAAATGCTCTACTGGTGTGGCATACGAGAAGGGGAAATGCTTGCGCTTACGCCGAAAGATTTTGACTTTGGGGCGGAAACGCTAACCATCAACAAATCGTATCAGCGTCTAAAGGGGCGTGATGTTATCACGTCTCCGAAAACAAAGAAGAGTAACCGTACAATAAAAATGCCGAAGTTTTTATGCGAAGAAATGCAGGATTATCTGAATATGTTTTACAGCGATGTGGAAAACGACAGGATATTTCCTGTTTCAAAAAGCTATTTGCATCACGAAATGGACAGAGGCTCAAAAGCTGCGGGTGTAAAACGCATACGGATTCACGATATTCGTCACAGTCACGTTTCACTGCTGATTGAGATGGGTTTTACCGCGCTTGCCATAGCGGACAGACTTGGGCACGAAAGCATAGAAGTAACATATAGATATGCTCATTTATTTCCGACTAAACAAACAGAGATGGCAAATAAATTAGATTTATTGGGAAGAGAGGGATTTTGATTATGTCAGCTAAAAGTGTAGACAAGCACAACCGTTACAGAAGCATTACGGTGGGATTCAGAGTATCGCCTGAAGAAAACGAGGTGCTAAATGCAGCGGTGGCGCTATCCGGCTTGCCAAAGCAGGAATACTGCTATCGTCGTTGTATGAACCGTGATGTGGTAGTACAGGGAAACCCGAAAGTGTATAAGGCTCTCAAAACACAAATGGCGAAAATTTACGAAAAATTGCACCATATTTGTGACGGCAAGGATATTTCGGCTGAAATGCTCGAAACGCTGAACTTGATTGCGGTTACTCTTAATGGGATGAAGGAGGGGCGAGAATGAACAAAGAAAAAGAAATGACTGCCGTAAACGCTTCTGAGGCAACAGAAGCACAGCAGTCATCACAACCTGATAATATTATAACCGAAAACAGCGGCAAAATCAAGTCTTTTGATGAAGATTATGATTTGTATCGGCGTGAAATGCTGCGTCAAATAGATCCGACATATCTTGAAACCGTAACAATGCAGGATTTATACAACACTGTGTATGAAAGGCAGTCGGGCTTGATTGAAGGATTGCTACCGAGGGGAACCTACTTATTTGTAGGTTCTCCGAAGGTCGGGAAAAGTTTTATGATGGCACAGCTCGGCTATCATATCAGTACCGGGACGCCGCTTTGGGATTACAAGGTACACAAAGCGCCCGTGCTGTACTTTGCTCTTGAGGATGATTATCCGCGGCTCCAACAGAGATTGTATCAGATGTTTGGGACAAATGAAGCGGAGGATTTACATTTTGCAACGCAGAGCAAAAAACTTGGCGATGGGCTTGAAACGCAAATCGAGGGATTTATCAATGCTCACCCGAAAACAGGTTTGATTATCATAGACACATTGAAACGTGTCAGAGACGGCTCTAACGAGTGCAGCTATGCGGGCGATTATGACAGTGTGGCAAAGCTAAAAGCAATAGCCGATAAACGAAAAGTGTCCATGCTGATTGTGCATCACACAAGAAAACTGCCGTCAAGCGATAAATTTGATATGATTTCCGGCACAAACGGACTGCTCGGAGCGGCAGATGGAGCGTTTGTTTTAAGCAAGAAGCACCGAACCGATAATGAGGCAGTCCTTGATATTACAGGCAGGGATCAGCAGGATATGCGTCTGAAACTGACAAGGAATACAAATAGTCTTGTATGGGAGCTTGACAGCGTAGAAACTGAGCTTTGAAAACAGCTGCCCGATCCGCTTATTGAAAAGGTGTCACAGTTGTTGACCGCAGATAAAGCTGAATGGACGGGTACGCCGACAGAACTGTGTGAAGCCTTAAGTGCGGATATGAAGCCCAATACCATGACGCTGAAACTCAATGTCAATGCTGGGCGTTTATATGACGAGTACGGCATTAAGTATGAAAACACGCGCTCCCATGAGGGACGAAAAATATCATTGCTGCGGGAAAGCGCGTGACGATGGTGACGGTCGTGACGATGTTTTGGCGGTATGTAAAAGACCGTCACCATCGTCACCACCGTCACGGAAAAGGCGGCAAGCGAAGTGACGAAGCCTTCCAAACGGTGAACGGAATGTTCGCCGTACACATACTCAGTCCCGTATCGGTATTGAGTATATGTTCCGTGTGTGAGGGCTGTACTTGCACACGGAAGCGGAAGCAGCGCTTACGCAATAAAGCCTCGCAGAGCGCAAACAGTCACAGACTGCCGGTACTTTTGTCGGCTCCGCTGACGAAAGTGCTTTTGCGTTACTCTTGACAAGAGTAACAGAACCAAAACAAGTTGAAACGAGGTGAAATTCCATGAAAAGAACTATAAGCGTTATGATGGGAAAAGGTTCGCTGACACACAACAACAGAGATTTTGTTGCCGAAAATGTAGACAAGGAACGTATTCAAAACGACATCACATATTGCAATGAAAACATCAAAGCAGTTTATCACAAATTATTCGATGAAGCGCTTGTAAAATATAACGCTAAACAGACACGCAAGGACAGAATGATTGGCGACTACTACGAGAAAATCCGAACGGGTAAGCAGGAAAAGCCGTTTTGCGAGATTATACTTCAAATAGGCGACAAGGACAATATGGGAGCGGAAACCGAAAATGGGCAGCTTGCAAAGAAAATTCTTGACGAGTATATGAAAGGATTTCAAGACCGCAATCCAAACCTTTATGTATTCTCGGCTCACTTGCACATGGACGAAGCCACGCCGCATCTGCACATAGATTTTGTTCCGTTTACCACAGGAAGCAAGCGGGGACTTGAAACAAGAGTGTCACTTAAAAAGGCTCTTGAGAGTCAAGGCTTTGTGGGAACGGGCAGGAGCGATACGGAATGGAACAGGTGGGTTGAGTCCGAAAAAGAAGCCTTATCTCAAATTATGCTTGAACATGATATTGAGTGGGATAAAAAAGGTACGCACGAAAAACATAAATCCGTCAGCGAGTTTAAGCGTGATAAGCTGGCCGAGGAAGTTGAAACTCTTGAAGACAAAAAACAAGATTGTATAGACGATATTTCCAAATATAAAAAAGCGGAGGACTTTGCACTTGCCACCGCTAAAAAGTTGGAAGATGAATCCCTAAAAATGCCGGAGCCAACGCCCTTGATGTCCGCCAAAACGTATAAGACAAAATATGCCGAACCGTTCATAAAGAAACTGATTAAAATTGCCAAAGACCTCGCCCGAAGATGTTTTCGGGCAGAAAAAGAAGCAAAACAGTCTGTTTCCGAAATTGCAAGGCTGACAGACGAGAACAGTAAACTAAAATCAAGAGTATGGGATTTGAATATGGAGAACAGTCGACTAAAGGTTCAAGTTCGTGATTTTGACAGGTTGAAGGAACATATTGGGATTGATAAGGTAAAAGAGATTTTGAAAACAGTTGGTAAGTCAAGGCAAAAGAAAACGGTCGATGTATCGAGATAAACAATCATAAATATTGCTCACCCACACAGAAATGCAAAACATTTCTGCGTGGGTAGGTGAAAAATAGAAATGTGGCTTAAAAACTGTTGACTTATTTGCGGATTTGTGCTACTATATATTGTGTATGATTAGGTGTAATAAAAGCAGAGAGGAATAGATATATGATTACCGAAAAAATCGGCAAACGCATCAGAGAGTTGCGCAAAGAAACAGGGCTGAGCCAAGAAAAATTTGCAGCAAAAATTGGCATGGACAGGACTTATTATGCAAGCGTTGAATTGGGGAAAAGGAATATATCTATCATAAATCTTGAAAAGATAGCACAAGGGTTAGGTGTGTCATTAGCCGATATGTTTTTAGGGATATAACACTATAATTATGAAATAAATTTGAGGAGGTGTCTGTATTGAATAATTCTTTGACTGTAAAACCAAATGAGTATAAGACATCTTTTATAAATAATCGCAGATATTTAGGTAACAAATATAAATTGCTGCCGTTTATCACGGATGTAGTTGAAAAAGAATGTAAAGGAGTGAAATCCTTTGCTGATATATTCGCGGGAACAGGAGCTGTGTCCTCTGCATTTACAGATAAAATTATAATAACAAATGACCTAATGTATAGTAATTATATTTGCAATTATGCCTGGTTTGGAAGTGAAGTATATAATAAACAGATAGTCATAGATTATGTTGTATATTATAACGCTCTTTCTGATATACAAGATAATTATATGACGGAAAACTTTTCAGACACCTATTTTAGCCGTGACGATTGCGCTAAAATCGGATTTATCAGAGAAGATATTGAAAAGAATTATAAAATGAAGAATATCAATGGCAGAGAAAGAGCGATTTTAATTACTTCCCTGCTGTATGCAATGGACAAAATAGCAAAAACTTGCGGACACTATGACGCATATAGAAAAGGTGCCGAATTTGATAAGCCTCTTGAGTTGTTAGTCCCGTTAGCAGAGGTTCACAATAATCTAGACAATCAATGTTACAACGAGGATGCAAATGAATTAGTCAAAAGAGTTACTGCGGATTTGATTTATATAGATCCACCTTATAATTCAAGACAATATTGTGACGCGTATCACTTGCTCGAAAATGTTGCACGTTGGGAGAAACCAGAGGTTTTTGGTGTAGCCAGAAAAATGGACAGAACAAAATTAAAAAGTAAGTATTGTACGCGAAGCGCAGCAACGGCATTTGAGGAGCTAATTGAAAATATTAAAGCTAAATATATATTACTCTCATATAACAATATGGCTGACAAGGGGAATGATCGTTCCAATGCAAAAATATCAGACGAAGATATAATGCGTATTTTGGGGAGAAAAGGTGTTGTAAAGGTCTTCGCAGAAAGTTACAAACCATTTACAACGGGAAAATCAGATATTTCCGAGAATAAGGAACGCCTGTTTTTATGTACGGTAACAAAGTAAGGAGTAAAACAATGATACAGTCACCGTTGAATTATACCGGCGGCAAATTCAAGCTGTTGCCTCAAATATTACCCCTTTTCCCAAACAATATTAACACATTCGTTGATTTGTTTTGCGGCGGTTGTAACGTAGGAATAAATGTAGAAAGTAAAAGCGTTATATACAATGATGTGGATGAAAATCTTTTATACTTATATAACACTTTTAAGAACTTGGACAAGCGGTCGGTCTTTGAATGGATATATGATATTATTGATGAATACGAGTTGTCTCTTGTAAGTAAAAATGGCTATAACTACTATAAATGCGAAAGCAGCAAGGGGTTGGGAAGCTATAATAAAGAAAAATTCCTTAAGCTGCGGACGGATTTCAATGAAAAAAAGAAAAGAGGAAATTATGATTATTATTACTATGTAATGTTATATGTAATCATAGTTTATGCGTTTAACAACCAAATAAGATTCAATAGTAATGGAGAGTTTAATCTTCCCGTCGGCAAGCGGGATTTTAATAAAAAAATGCAACAAAAATTATCAGATTTTATTGATAAGATAAAGGAACAGGATTGTAAATTTACTTGTCTTGACTTTCGGGAATTTGATGTTGAAATTCTTGAAAATGACGATTTCGTATATGTTGATCCGCCGTATTTGATAACTTGCGCCACATATAACGAGCAAGGTGGTTGGTCTGAAACTGATGAAAGGGATTTGCTTACATTTTTGAATAAGCTACATGAGAAAAAATTAAGATTTGCTTTATCGAATGTTTTGCGCAGCAAGGGAAAAGAGAATACGATATTGCTTGAATGGCTTAGTGAAAATAAAGAAAAATATAAGGCAATTAACTTGGATTATAATTATTCAAATTCAAATTATCAGACAAAAGACAAAACGGCTAACAGTGAAGAGGTTTTGGTAATAAATTATTGAGGAGGGCGAAAAATGATCGTTGGGGAAAAACAAATATTTAATTTGATGGATACAAATGGAAGACGAAAAGATGTTTTGAATGCTTTAAAAGTTTATTTAGAAATACTCGAAGAATTGAAAGAGTTTTATCCAACCGAAAGTTGGGGTACAT
This sequence comes from uncultured Monoglobus sp., assembly GCA_947625055.1. Taxonomy (GTDB): domain Bacteria; phylum Bacillota; class Clostridia; order Monoglobales; family Monoglobaceae; genus Monoglobus. The sequence goes on from CANQMT010000026.1 coordinate 33,422, forward strand.
ATCCCAATAGTCTTTCTCAATTTTTGTTTTATGAAAAGGCATTAGAAAAGTCAAAAGATGTTTTTAAAAAGCACAGTAATTATGATAAATTTATAAACGAATTAGGGGATAACTATCAAACTTTTATTGAAAGAGATAATGATTGGGTAGAAAATAATATTTCTAAATTTGCAAGAGTGTTGGATGAAGCCATTGAAAAAAGAGCTCGCCATTACACAAGCAATCTTGTTAAAATGGGCTTTACTAATGCTAATAGAAGTATTACAGAAGCAGGCTATGATTATCTGAAGGGTTCCGTTGTCAGAGATGATTTGGAAGAAATATTACCCCTCGATAGCGTTAATATTGCACTTTTTCGACAACTTGCAAAACTTAAAATCTTTACTACTCCCAAAGATGGAAAGAGACAATATTATTCACCGTTTATTATGGCACTTGTATTACTTTTAAGTGGAGAGACTATTGATGTACATACTTTTGAAAGTATAGTTCAGGGGCTTACTCCTTACAGTAGTGAAGAAATAAAAGAGGCTGTTCGTAGTAATTCAATCAAAATTGATGAATTGGAAGAAGCTATTAGAGATATTGATGTTGTGATTCCGGATGAGTTAGGTGGAGAAAATGATATTGAGTATGATAAGTTTCAAAATATTTTTAAAGGCTCTAAGAATAATGCTTTAATTTCTAAAATTTATTACAATTTCTTTTGTGCCCTTAAAAACTTTAGGGATAATAAAACTGATAAAGCTTATGCTGATTTAATTAAATGTTTTGACGAAGAAAATTCAACCTCTTTGAACAAAGCTTTTGGATATGGAAAAAGTGTTTTTGCCATTGGGAATAAGGGTAGCAGGTATAGTATCGAAAAATTTATAGAAAAGAACTCAAATCATCCCTTATTGGCAACCAATGATTATGTTAGTGAGTTCTATGCGGCTTATTATAAATCTAAATGGGTTGATGGAATAAGAGAATATTCAGATACAACAACTCGCTTGTTGAGCGCAACGGGTTTATTTAAATTTAAAAATTTGCCTGAACTTTCATATAAAGAAATTTTATCTTTGATTTTTGACGTGGAACATCTTAGAGAATGTATCTTCGGCGAAATGACCGAAGAAGAATATGCACAATATGAAGTAAACGCAAATTGCTACTATGGAAAGAGTGTTTCCATTTCAAATATCTTTAATTATTCATACACAGATGTGTCGGGAATAACTGAAAAAATCAAAAGGCAACTTGGAGTTAGTACAGCTGAAGATGCTAAAAGATTACTTCAAGAGCAGAAAAATATTGAGTTTATTAAACATATCAATAATAAATATCCCAAAGAAAAAATCATTGAACTTCTTCCGTTGTTTTCTGATAGAAGGAAAGATGCTCAAATTAAGAAAGAAGTTAACGATTCTGCGACTGTTCCGACAATATACGAATATATCATAGGTATAGCTTGGTATTATATTTCTAATGAGGAGTTTGATTTGTATCATAGCTTAAATTTGACATTAAATGCTGACTTTGAACCTATTATTCACGCAGGTGGTGGTGATGGTGATATTGTTATTTCTTATGAAGAAGTAGTTATTATGCTTGAAGTAACATTAATGAATAAACAAGCGCAAAAACGAGGAGAATGGGAACCCGTTTTACGCCATTCCCTTAATCTTAAGGCTGCAAGCGAACCCAAAGATACTATAACATTTTTTGTTGCAGACGAGCTTGATTATAATACAATTAACATCTGGAGAGCGATTGCGGCTGTTTCTTTAGAATCGACTAATTCACATACAATAGTTGATGGCGTAGTAATAATGCCATTCACCAATAAAGAAATATTGAAGTTCCTTGAAAAGAACATATATTATAAAGATATAGTTAAGGCGACAAAAAATTCTTTTTCTAAAGTGCCGCAAATTACTGATGTGAAATGGCATGAGGAAATTGTTTATTCACTTATCAATGAATAATGCGGATTATTATAAATGTAATTGATTCGACCATATTCTAAAAGTTTGTATACAGAGGGAGGTAAAGGTTGAAACAAAAAACAAAAGACAATGTATATAATACAGGATAAAGAGAGTATAGCAAACAGACCATCGAGAG
>CANQMT010000027.1 GCA_947625055.1 uncultured Monoglobus sp.
AAAAAGCAAAAACTTCGCAAAAATAGATATTTAAATTAAATTTAAAATAAAATTAGGGATGTCTGCTTGACATTACCATATCATATAAGGAGGCTCAATTAATGAAATCAAATGATATTTTAAAGTTTATGGGGCTGCGGATCGCGGCGAAACGAAAACAGCTCGGATTGACACAGGAGACTCTTGCGGAAAAAATCGACGTAACGCCTCAAATGATTTCTTACGCCGAAACCGGCAAAAAGGCCATGAGACCCGAAAACATAATAAAAATATGCGAAGCGCTTAATATGAGTGCCGACTATTTACTGACAGGAAAAGAAGCCGAACATGAGGATACACTGTATAAAAATCTTGCAACTCTGCCGCAGGAACAACTGATATATATTGAGGCAATTATTAACAACTGTATTGCACTTTGCCGCACAAACCAATAAAAAACAGCGGGAAACCGCTGTTTTTTAATTTAATATATCGCCGGCTTTGGCGAAGGTTTTTGTTATGCTGTCAAGAAGGAGCTTGTGCTCGGGGGCGGAGAGGAACGGGTCGCTTTTCAATATTTCGGCGGCCTCGCTTTGGGTCTCTTTTAAGATCTCCATATCGGTGAAAAAGTTGCCTATTTTCATTTCGGGCAGGCCGTGCTGGCGCGTGCCGAAGAACTCGCCCGGGCCGCGGATCTCAAGATCCTTTTCCGAGATCTTAAAGCCGTCGTTTGTCTCGCACATGACCTGCATGCGCTCCTTTGCCACGCCGCTTTTGGTATTGCCGAACATCACGCAGTACGCCTGATCTGCGCCGCGCCCCACGCGGCCGCGAAGCTGATGAAGCTGCGAGAGTCCGAAGCGCTCGGCGTTCTCGATAACCATGATCGTCGCGTTCGGCACATCGACCCCGACCTCGATGACCGTGGTCGCCACGAGCGCCTCGATCTCGCCCGCTGCGAAGCGGCGCATTACGTCCTCTTTCTCGCTCGTTTTCATTCTGCCGTGGAGCAGGCCGACCGATCTGCCGGCGAGCACTCCGCGGCTCAGCTTTTTCACATATTCCGAGGCGGCCTTCGCCTCGACCGCGTCAGAGTCCTCGACCAAGGCGCACACGAAGTACGCCTGTCTGCCGCGATTAAGCTCGCGCAGCACGAAATCATAAAGCCTCGGTCTTTGCGCCTCGGTCAACGCGAGGGTCCTGACCGGCTTTCTTCCCGGCGGGAGCTCGTCAATAATCGAGATATCAAGGTCGCCGTAAATCACAAGCGACAAAGTCCTGGGAATGGGCGTCGCGGTCATTACCAGCGTGTGGACGTTCATTCCTTTGGATATGAGCTTGCTGCGCTGGCCGACGCCGAATCGGTGCTGCTCGTCGGTTATCGACAAAACAAGGTTCTTGAAATTCACTTTGTCGGTTATAACCGCGTGAGTTCCGACCGTGACCGCCGCCTCGCCACTCTCGATAAGCTCGATATTCGCCGCCCGCTCCTTGGCGCTCTGGCCGCCGCTGAGGAAAGCTACCTTAATTCCCCACGGATCAAAGCAGGCCTTTAGGGTCTTATAATGCTGCTCGGCCAATATCTCGGTCGGCGCCATCATGGCAGACTGAAAGCCGCCGCGTGACACGGCGAACATAGCAGCCGCCGCGACGATCGTCTTTCCCGAGCCCACGTCGCCCTGCACAAGGCGGTTCATCGGCACGCCGCTTTTTAAATCGGCGGCAATCTCGTTTATCACTTTTTTCTGGGCGCGGGTCAGGTCAAAGCTAAGTCCGCGTGCGAACTCGGCAATGCACTTCACGTCCTCTATCACCGCGGCCTTCCGCGCCTTTTTGGCACTTTTAACGGTGGACACGCCAAGCTGCAGCTTTAAAAATTCCTCAAAGACCAGACGGCGGCGCGCTTTGTAGAATTCGTCAAAATCCTCGGGCTCGTGAACGCGCCTTATCGCCTCGTTTATCCCGACAAGATCGTTGCGTACCCTCACGCTCTCGGGCAAAATTTCCGGAATGCTCTCGGTGAGGCTCTCAAGCGCCCGCTTTACCGCGTCGCGGATTCCGCGCTGGTTAAGCCCCGCCGTGGCCGGATAGATCGGCACAATCATACCCATTTTTTTGGATCCGCCGCCCTCGGCCTCGAGCTTTTCGATCACGGGATTTATCATTTCCGCCGCCATATTGCGGTACCCTACCTTCCCGTAGAACATGTATTCCGCCTCCGGGTCGGAGAGGCTTTTGTCGATATACGACGCGTTGAACCATGTCAGGCGCATTATTCCGGTGCCGTCAGACAGCGTTGTCTGCACAACCCAGCCCCTGCCGCGTCGGGCGCGGAACTTGCGTGGGGCCGAGGCCAGAAAGCCCTTGACGCACACGGTCTCGCCGTCGATCAGGTCGGATATGTTTCGGGTGTTGGTGCGGTCTTCAAAGCCGCGCGGGAGGTGATAGAGCAGATCGCCCAACGTGAAAATGCCGAGTTTATGAAATAACTCGGCTCGTTTTTCACCTATTCCTTTTAAGTATTGAATATTGTCGTTCAGTTTCATAAACAGTTTGTCCGTCCGCGTCCGCGCGCTTAAAATTTTACTCGGCGGATATTATGTAGAAGTAGACGCTCTGGCCGCCGTAATTAAGGTTCACATCAAGATCGGGGTATTTTTTCTCAAGCGCCGCCGCGAGACGTTCCGCCTCGTCCTTATCGGCGTCAAGGCCGTAATACACCGAGATCACTCCGCAGTCATCGTCAACAAGCTCGGCGGCGGTGCTTTCAAAAACGTCGCTCATATCCGAGCCGCACACCTTTACCTTGCCCTCGATAACGCCCATAATGTCGCCCTCGGAAATGTCAAGACCGTCGGCCTCGGAATCGCGGGCCGCGTAGGTTATCTGGCCGCACTTGACCATTTCGGCGGTCTCGGTCATGATCACTTCATTTTCCTCGGGAGAGCTTCCATCGTCAAATGACGCGAGCGCGGTTATTCCCTGTGGAATGTTGCGCGTGGGAATGACGATAACATGCTTGTCCGTCAGTCCGTCCACCTGCTCCGCGGCCATTATTATGTTCTTGTTGTTGGGCAGAATGAATATGTTCTCCGCGTTGATCGTCTCGGCCGCGTCAAGCAGCTCCTGGGTGCTTGGGTTCATTGTCTGGCCGCCCTGCACAATAACATCGCAGTTTAAGCTCTCGAACAGCTCGTTCATGCCGCTTCCGCTGCAGACCGCCACAAAGCCGTATTTCTTCGGGGGCTCAGCCGCGGGTTTTGCGGCGCCGCCGATTATCTCGTTATGCTGATATTTCATGTTGTCGATCTTGAGGTTGGTAAGCTCGCCGAGCTTTAGTGCCTGCTCGATCACAAAGCCCGGATGATTGGTGTGAATGTGCACCTTCACGACCTCGTCGTCATCTATCACAAGCATGCAGTCGCCCTTGGGCTTGATCGAGGCTTTGAACTGTGTCACGCTGCGCGCCGCGCTCTTGTTGATAATGAACTCGGTGCAGTAGCTGTATTTTATATTAGCGGTGTCAATATCCTCGACCTCGGCGCCTTTCGCCGTCTCGGCCTTTTTGCTCTCGTCAAGAGCTATCGCCTCGCCTGTTTCAAGCGCAGTCACCGCGCCGCTGAGCAGAACTATAACTCCGCAGCCGCCCGCGTCAACGACTCCCGCCTGTTTGAGCACGGGCAAAATTTCAGGAGTATGGTCAAGGCTCTTTTCGCCGGCGCTCAATACGGCTTTTAAAAACTCTCTCACGTCATCATATTCGGGGAAATGCTGCTCGGCAAACTCCGCCATCTCGCGGATCACGGTCAGGATCGTGCCCTCGGTCGGCTTCATGACCGCCCGATAGGCGGTGTCTCTGGCGGAACACGCCATGCGCTTTACCGTCGAAACGTCTATGCTGTCATTACCGCCAAGGCCCACCTTTATTCCTCTTAAAATCTGCGACAGTATAACGCCCGAGTTGCCGCGCGCGTTTCTGAGCGCGGTCCGCGCCAAGGTCTCAAGAATATCCGCTTCGGACGCGTCATCGTCAAGTCCGACAACGCTTTCCGCGGCCGCGCTGAAGGTCAGGCTCATGTTTGTTCCCGTGTCGCCGTCCGGCACAGGAAACACGTTCATGTCATTGACTTCGCCCGCGCGGGTCAAAATATTGTTAGAGGCGGACCGGATCATAAGCTTTAAATCATTGCCGCTTATTGTTTTTATTACGCTGTTATTATCCATAGTTCTCTCCTTATGCGGTACTATTCGACCCGGATTCCCTCAATGTTAACGTCTACCGCCGTCACATTGATGCCGGTCATCTGTTCCACCTGATATTTCACGTTGTTTCTGATAAGCTCGCCTATCGTGCCTATGTTTGTGCCGTATTCCGCGATAATATACAGCGAGATCTCAATTCCCTTCCCGGCGACTCTTATCTTAACGCCCTTATCCATCTGCTCCCGTTTGAGCATACGCGCAATGCCGTCTTTGCTGTTTCTGACCGCCATGCCGACAACACCGTAGCAGCTTGTGGCGGCGTAACCCGCGATTTTCGCGATAACGTTGTTCGCGATCCTCACGCTTCCCTTTGAACTGTCAAATTTTCCGCTCATCTTTCTACCTCCGTAATATTTTAATCCGTAATATTTTGATCTGTAATTTCAATCAAGTTGATCCCGCCGATTTTTTCGGCGTTCACGGTCTCCCGTCCGTGACATGTAAAGAGAAGCATCTGTCTGCCCTCCCCGCAGCGCTCCTTGAGCAGGCGCACCGCGTTTTCCGCGCGCTCGTCGTCAAAGCTTGTCAGAGCGTCGTCCAAAAATACTATCGTGTCCTCGGGACCGCGTATAAGCTCGGCTATGGCGAGCCTCAACGCCAGATACATCTGGCTGTATGTACCCGAGCTGAAAAGTTCCGCGCGCTTCGGATCGGCAGCAGCGGCGTCTTTAAGCTTAACCGAAAAATCCGCCGCCACGCGCATGTCGCCGTGTTTCCCGCGTGTCAGCTCTGAAAGGATCTCTCCCGCTCGTTTGTTCAGAAGCGGCGTATAATCCGAGCGGACGCGTATCTCAGCATCATTCAGCCCTTCAAGCGCCAGCTTCAGAGCGTCAAGCTCATCCCGATTTTCGGAAAGCTTTTCATCTACCAGTTTTATATTATTCTCAATGTCGCTTATGGGGACCGTGTCTCTTGGCCGATCCGCCCTGAGTTCCGCCCGTCTCTCGACCGCGGCGCTCCGCCTTTGTTCCGCGGCCTCGACCTCGGCTTCAAGATCCATGCCCTCGGGCGGCTCCTGGTTTACTATATGCTCCCGCGCCTCGTCAGCCTCTTTTTTTATCTCGGAATAATCCTCGCCGCCAAGCATATTTTCATACGCCTCTTTCGCAGCGGCGATCTTAGCCTCGGTTTCGCGGTACGTCTCGTATTTTTTGTCAAAATCCCTCAAAGTGTCGCATCCAAGCTCATTAAGAGCGGCGCTGAGCTCAGTCTCGAGACCCGCGACATATTCGCGGGTATCGCCTATCTTTTTGTCGGTTTCGCCGAGCAGCGCAAGCAACTTTCCATGTTTGCGCCACATTATCAAAAAGGGCACCGGCGCGCAAATTATCAGAATTCCGCCCGAAAGCAGATCCGCAGTTTTAAACACCGTTCCTAAGACCGCGCAGCAAACTCCGATCACCGCCAAAACGATCCCGATAATTAAACACAGTCTTTTTCGCTTGGCAAGCTTTTCGGCCTGCCGCTCATATCCCGACCTCTCATCGCTCAGGCGGTACGAGCCCGCCTCGGTCCTGTCTATCTCATCCGAAAGCCCGTGCAGGCGTTCGGCGGTGCCGTCCTTTAATTTATGCTTAAACAACTGAAACATTCGGCTGTTGCCAAGCTGCATCTCCCGCGCCAGACAGGCGTCAAGCCGTCTGAGCCGCTCGGTTTTTTCCTTCGCGCGCTCCGACGCCATAAGAGCGCGGAGTTTCTTTTTCTCGCTCTCGGCAGCCTCTGTTTCCCTTTCAAGCTCCTCCGTTTCGCGGCGAACGGCCGCAAGCTCATCACGCAGCTTTTTCTGCCTTTCGAGCTCGGCGAGCAGCGCGGTCTTTTCCGCCTCGAGCCTGTCTATCTCTCCGGGCGCGCTTCTGCGGTCTTTCGCTTTTAACGACGCGATCTGTCTTTTGAGCGACGCTTCGGCAGCCGCCGCTGAGACATTCTGAGCGCCGCTTGTCAATATATTCATCAGCCGCCCGGCGATCTCGTCGCTGCCGCTTATCGCCGCGCCGTCCTGCGCGATCCAGACAGTGCGCTCGAACAGATTCTCGCTCATGCCCAACAATTTTTCGCCGACGCTGCCCGGGCCGCTTAATATCTCCTCGCCGTCCGCCGCCCGTATGACCTTTGTTATATCGTCCGCGGGGCGGGCGCCGAATTCGCGGTATATTTCAACCTCGATCCCGTCTCTGACAAGCTCCATCTTCCCTATCGCGCGGGTCTCGCCCCACGGAATAATACGCTCTCTTGGCCGCGGCCCCTTGCCGCGGGAGGTTGATACGCCGTACAGCATTGATTTTATAAAAAGCTGGATCGTGGACTTTCCCGCCTCGTTCGGGCCGTGGATCACGTTGAGCCCGTCAGCGGGTGTGATCACCGTATTTTTAAATTTCCCGAAGCTTATCAGCTCCAATTTTGTTATTTTTATCATGCGCCTTTTTCGCTCTCCATTGCCTCGACTCCGAGCCGCAGGGCTCTTTCGGCTATTTTCCTCTCGCGGCTGCCCACGGGGAAAGCCAGCGCCTTTTTTCTCATCGCTTTTATGTAAACCGCTCTAAGACTGCCGTCGTTTTCATCGGCGGTCAGGTCAAGCTCGGGCACTGTCTCGTCTCTGACTTCAACGCTGAAGCACAAGCCGCGCAGTCTATCTTTTATCAGAGCGGCGTCGGGTCTGAACCCGCTTTTTGTCCTGCCTTTCAGGATTATTCTGACAATGCCGCCCGCGCCGCCGCTCATAACGCGGCTTGAGGCAAGACTGATCAGGCTCTCGTTGTCCGAAACGGGCCCGTCCTGCGACAATTCGTATACGCGGCAGCCCCTTTTCGCCGCGGGAACATGCTCAAGGCTTGCCTTGCCGCGGCTTACGCCGCCGATTATATATCCGCCGCCCTCGCCCTCGTCAAATCCTCTCGGCTCGGGAATCCCGGGATAGGCCCACAAGGCGCCGCCGATTCCTTCATTTATTCCGTCGTGGCGGTGGATATGTCCGAGAGCCGCGTAATCAAATCCGTTAAAATCCGCCGCGGTAAGCGGATTGTATCTCTCGCTGCCCGGCGCTCCGCTTATGTCGCCGTGAAGCAGCAGAATATTTGTGTATTCTTCATGCTTTTCAAATTCGGACGGGCCGATCTTCGGTGCTGAATTACGCGCCCCGAAACCCGCGCCGCATATCCTCAGCCGACATTCGTCAATATCGAATACCCCGCCTGTCGGAGGAAAAACGCGCACATTCTCGCCGAGATCAAGCCTCTCGTACACCGGGTACGGGTCATGGTTGCCGGGGCTTATAAAAACGGGAATTCCGCCCAGCGACTCGAATTCGCGCGCAAGCACGCTCAGCGTCTCGCGGCTGACGTTTTCGCCGTCAAACAGATCGCCCGCGATCAACACGACATCGACGTCCCCTGCCGCGCTCATTATCCGCGAAAACGTCTCAAGCTGTTCGCTCCTGCGGACAGCCGCCTCGCTCACCGTAAAGTTCGACGTCAATGGCGCGTCGAGATGCAGATCGGCTATGTGCAGAATTCTCGCCATTTTCTCCTCCATAAAACAAGACCGCAGAAAACAAAGAGCCGTCTCCCTGCAAACCGCGGTCGCTTAATTCAACTAATCCTCATCGGGCATATCCCAGTTGTGATACACGTTCTGAACGTCGTCGTTTTCCTCAAGCATGTCAATCAGCTTCTCCATTTTCGCAATGTCCTCGGGATCCGTAAGCTCGGTTGTTGTCTGAGGTATGTAATTCACCTCGGCCTGCGCAAAGGCGTAGCCTTTGGCCTCAAGCGCGTCGCGGGTCGAGCCCAGCGCCTCCGGAGCCGTGAGGATCTCATAACATTCTTCCTCAACGTTGAAGTCCTCCGCTCCCGCGTCAAGCGCGTCCATCATCAGCTCGTCCTCATCAATGTTGTCAGCCTTTTCTATCACGATCAGGCCCTTGTGGTCGAACATAAAGCTCACGCAGCCGTTCTGACCCAGGTTTCCGCCGTTTTTGTCAAAATAATGACGCAGATCGGCCGCGGTTCTGTTTTTGTTGTCGCTCAGCGTCTCGACCATTACCGCGATACCGCTTGGGCCGTAGCCCTCGTATATCATATTCATGTAATTGTCGCCGCTGCCCTCGCCCGCGGCTTTTTTGATGCTCCTCTGAATGGTGTCATTGGGCATATTGTTGGCCTTTGCCTTGGCCACAACGTCGCGCAGTCTGGAATTCGTCGCCGGATCGGGTCCGCCTTCCTTGACCGCCACCATAAGCTCACGGCCTATCTTGGTGAATATCTTTCCTCTTTTGGCGTCGATCGCGCCCTTCTTTCTTTTGATCGTTGCCCATTTTGAATGTCCCGACATGTATTACTTCCTCCTGTTTCTTTAGTTCTTTTTTGTTTTGTCCGCCTCGCTGTCGGTCAGCAGCTCTTTAAGCGACACCGCGAGACCCGCTATGCCCTGGATCTCCGAGGGCAGGATTATCTTGGTCGCCCTGCCGTCCGCGGCTTTCGCGAATGCCTCAAGGCTCTTTATGGTCAGAACCTGCTTTGACGGATCCGACTCGTTGAGCATTCTGATGCCGTCCGCTGTCGCCTGCTGAACGTTGCGTATCGCCTCCGCCTCGCCTTCCGCGATGCGGATCGCCGCCTCCTTGTCAGCCTCTGCGCGGAGGATCTGAGACGCCTTTTCGGCTTCGGCCTCAAGGATCCTCGACTCCTTCTCGCCCTCTGCAACAAGTATGGCCGACTTTTTCTCGCCCTCGGCTCGAAGAATCGCCTCGCGGCGCTCGCGCTCCGCCTTCATCTGCTTCTCCATAGCCTCGCGTATGCCCGCGGGCGGAATTATATTCTTAAGCTCGACGCGGTTAACCTTTATTCCCCAAGGGTCGGTCGCCTCGTCAAGAATAGAACGCATTTTTGTATTTATTATATCACGGGATGTCAAGCTTTCGTCAAGCTCCATATCGCCGATGATATTTCGAAGCGTCGTGGCCGTCAGGTTTTCTATGGCTGCCATAGGAAGCTCGACACCGTAGGTATAGAGCTTAGGGTCGGTGATCTGATAGTAAACCACCGTGTCTATCTGCATGGTCACGTTGTCCTTGGTGATCACCGGCTGAGGCGGGAAGTCAACGACCTGCTCCTTTAAGGTCACGCGGTTGGCGATCCTTTCAATGAGCGGTATCTTTATATGAAGACCGGTGCCCCATGTGGCGCTGTAAGCGCCCAGACGCTCTATAACATAAGCCTTCGCCTGGGGAACGATCTTTATGTTCGCCGCCACAAGCAGGACCGCGAGAGCGATAAGGACTATTAAAAATATTCCCATATTTATCCTTCTTTCAAAATATAATAAAGCTAATCGGATCCTATCGGTTTTACCACAAGCTTCACGCCCGAAATATCGAGGACTTCAACTCTTTCGCCTTTTTCGATCTGTCCTCCGCCGCTTGAAACGGCTGACCAGATCTGTCCTCCGACCTTTACGCTGCCCGACGCGTTTATTGGGTCGATCGGCTCAAGGACGATCCCTTCTTCTCCAATAAATCTGTCGGCATTGGTCCTCTGCGGTTTTTTGACCGCAATTTTTTTAAGCGCGGGTCTCGTCAGACATAAAAACAGCGCCGCGACGATCACGAAGATCCCGACCTGTGTCGGAATAGATGCGCCCAACTGAGCCGCGACCGCCGCCGCTATCGCCCCGAGAGCGAACCAAATCGTGATAAGCGCCACGGTCGCGCCTTCGATAACACCGAAAACCACCGCCGCAATAATCCAGAAAATACAGGCGCTTGTCATAATATCAACCTCATTCCGCTGATTATAGCATGTCCCGATATTGAAAATTTAATACGTTCTCTTATAGCCGCCGCTGCGCTTGCTGTCGTTACTGCGCTTCAGATCCTGAAACTTCTCGTCGCTGTCGCGTTTAAACTTTTGCAGCATGTCGTCAAAGCTGAGATCGCCGCGGTCATGCTTGCCCGCAAACTCAAACACCTCGGGCGGGCCCGCGCTTTTCGGAGCCGCCTTTGTTTCCGGCCTGCTCTTGTTTTCACGGCGGGATCTCTTTTCATCGTGGAGAGCGCGCTTAATCGAAAGACTGATCTTATCGCCCTGGACGGATATGACCTTGACTTTGACCTTTTGACCTTTTTTCAGATGCGCGCTGACATCCTCAACATATTCCTCCGAGATCTCGGATATATGTATAAGCCCCGATTTTCCTCCCTTGAGTTCCGCAAACGCGCCGAAGGATGTGATCCCCGTTATTTTCGCGTCAAGCACCGTTCCTGCTTCAATCTGCATACTTTGTAAAGTTCCCTCCTGAGGCGCACAGCCCCCGCTTATAATAAATTAATAATTTGCGAAATTAATTGCTGCCGCTCAAGTCAATATAAACGCGCTCATTCGGCGTTACCATGCCGAGTTTCTCACGCGCCATTCGCTCCATGTACTCGGGATCGTTAACATCCTCAAGCTCCTTATTAAGGCGCTCCGTCTCGCGGTTTGCCGCCTCGATGCTTTCGCCGAGCGACGCGATCTCATCATTTTTGCGGTTCAGCACGGCTTGCTGACCGATCACCGCGCAGATAAAATACACCGTGAACGCGAAAACAGCCAGGCTTCCGAGAAATCTTTTAAGGTTTATCTTAACTCTGCCGGTCTTTTTTATCGTTTTCACCGCTCTGTCCCTGACGCCCGAGCCGCTTTTACGGCGCGGATACGCGTTTTTGTCTCTCCTTCTGCTCATTTTAAGACACCTGCCACAACATATTTATGCGATACTTAATATACAGCATGTACAAAATTATCACAGCTTATATTATATAATAACGTCATAGCTTTGTCAATGAAAATTAACAAAAATTTTGCTGTAATTTAACAGATTTTTGCTAAGAGCGCAGTCTGTTTGAGATCCTGATTTTAAGCACCTTCAATATATCGGCGATCTGCTTTGAGCCCTCTCTGGAATGCCACACAACCACGCCTATCGGCCGCCTTATGAGCTTTGATATAAATCTCAGCGGCGCTAAAACTATTTTTACGATAAGGCAGAAGACACGCACAAACATGCCGTAAATTTTTCTGAAAAGCCTCATCAATCTGTCGCCCAAAACGAGCTTCAGGATAAGCGCGCCGAGAGCGATGCCGAAAAGGCTGTACCACCTGATGACTCCCGCGTTTTCGCTGAAGGCCAGCGCGTAGGCCAAAAGCCCCAAAACGATCAGACTCAGAACGTCCTCGATATACACGAAAACGGCGCGCACGTTTTTTTCGCGCCGCCTCGCCCTCAAAAAATCATAAGCGGCCGCCGCCAGCGCGCCGCACAGCATTGAAAGCAAAAAATATTTAAGCTCGTTCACCTGAGCAAATCTGTCCATATGTTTGTCCTCCGTATCTTTGTATAAGTTTTCTTTTTAAGTAATTCCGCTGCTATTTGAACAGCCTTCCGAAAAAGCCTCCGCTGTTTTCCCGGCTGTCCGCCGCCTCGGTATATTCAAGCTTGTCGATCTCGCCCTCGATCTCAAGCCGGCCGTCGTCAACGTTAAGGCGGCTGACCTTAAAATTATACCCTGTTATGATCATCACTCCCATTGAGGTATAAACCACGGCCTTTTCCTCATTAAAGCTCTCAACATCATCAACGCAGTTGATCTTTATGCGGCTCCTGTCCTCGATCACCACGCTGTGCTTCGCGGCCGCTTCCCTGTTTTCCGTTCCGCTGCTCAATATTTTCGCCTCCCGCTGAAATGTTCTGTCTGATAATATGCGCGGCGGCGCGGTTTTATGCATGAAAAAAACGCCCCTCGGGGCGTTTCTGCGTGTGGAAAAACTCCGTTTTAAAAAATATATTCGCCCAAGCCCGGTTACGGCATTTTCAGCTCGCAACAGCTATTTTAATAACGCTTTTCCGCTCTATTGAAGATGAGCCGCGGCGTCGAGCTCGTTGAATTCCCTTTGTTTTCCGAAAATTTTCGGCAGCTTTCTTATCTTAACAAAGTACGAGACCGTGAAAAGCGTGCACGCCGAAAGCCACGCTATGGGGCCTGCCGCGCATACGCCCAAATATCCGTAAAACTCGCCGTAAAGCGATGTCAGCACCTTTGCCAGCAAAAGCGAAAGTATGATCCTCGCGATCAGTTCCACCGCGCTTCCGCACAGGACTATGCCCGAATATCCCATTCCCTGCAGACTGTTTCGGAACACGAACAGCAGCGACAGGAAAAAATAAAACACTCCGGCTATTTTGAGATAGGTGCGCGTGTAGAAAATAACGTTGGTCTTGAGCGTCGGGTCGGTTCCCGAATCAATAAATATCCCCGCTATCTGATTTGAGAATATCAGCACCGTACCCACAGTTACCAGAGTAAAAAGCAGCACCACGACCACGCATTTGCGCACGCCTTCGCGGATGCGTTTTTCCTTCATCGCGCCGTAATTCTGTCCCACAAACGTAGCCATTGCGAGACCGAACGAGATCTGCGGCTGGCTTATCAACTGCTCGATCTTGTTGGCGGCGGTATATCCCGCGATCACGGTAGAACCGAAGGTGTTCAGCACTCCCTGGACGACCATGACTCCGATCGCCGTCACCGACATCTGGAACGCCATAGGGACCGCCAGACTCAAGTGGCGCAGAGCAAATTTTGTGTCCCACTTAAAATCCTTTTTGGAAAGACGGAGCTGCGGAAATTTTTTCGCGACATAAAACAGACACATGATCCCGGAAAGAGCCTGCGCGATTATTGTCGCAAAGCCCGCCCCCGCGACGCCCATTTTGAAGTTGATAATAAACGTCAGATCCAGAATTATGTTTATCACGCAGGAGATAAGCAGGAAATAAAGCGGCGTTTTGCTGTCGCCCAGAGCGCGTATAACGCAGGATATGTAGTTATAAAACAGTTGGAACGTGATGCCGGAATAGATAACGATTATGTAGCTGTAAGCGTCGTCGATTATATTGTCAGGCGTGTTCATCATCTCAAGAAACGACCGCGCCGACAAAGTGCTGATCACCGTCAGGACCGCCGAGGCGGCAAGCGACAAATATATTCCCATTGCCGCGCTGCGGCGGACTCCGTTTGGATCGCCCGCTCCGAAACGCTGGGCGACTATGATCGAAAGGCCGTTTGTAAATCCCAGCGCAAATCCGACGATAAGAAACGTTATCGCGCCCGCGGCGCCAACCGCCGCGAGTGCCTCGACGCTTATCGTGCGGCCCACTATCACGGTATCGACCATGTTATACAGAACCTGAAAAATATTGCCGATGAGCAGCGGTATCGTAAATCTTATAATATGTTTGATCGCGCTGCCAGAAGTCATATCGTTCGTCAAAGATTTTGCCATTATTGCCTCCAAAATTTACAGCCGCTTCATAGCGGCTGTCAGTCGGTTATAAATTAATTCTTATCTGTCGGTCCCCCAAGGTGAGCATGTCGTTGTTCTTTACCTCGACCACATGCTTGAGCGGCTTGCCGTTTAAAAACGTACCGTTGGTGGAGTTGTTGTCCTCGACCATAAGCTTGTCGTTGTCTTTGGTCAGAATACAATGCACGGACGAGACCATCGGCTTCGGCACGACCACGTCACAGCCTGGATTTCTGCCGATAAGCGCCTCTTTGGCAACAACGATCTCGTGTGTTTTGTTGGTCTCGATGACCGTGACCGAAACCTTTATGCCGCCGCGGTCCGCTCCGCTTTCGGGCTTTTCGCCCGCGCCGTCACTGTCGGCCTCGGGCTCATCATCCTCGGCGCTCTCGGCGTTTTCATCCGATACATCCTCATCCTCGGCGGATCCGTCCTCGTCGTAGCCCTCCTCGGCATAGTCATCATCAGCCGCGCCGCCCGCAGCGTCAAGGCTCCGTCCGGAATGTGCGCCCGAACCGACGCGGTAATCCGCCTCATCAAATTCGGGCTTCTTTTTTTGCTTCGGCTTTTTAAACAGACCGAGGCATATGAACAGCATTGAAAACGCGAAGATCACGCCCGCCGCAAGCAGTATTTGATATAAAATATTCATATAATCACTCCGTTCTAAAATATTATGGTGACAGCGCTGTAGTTATCCTCGGGAACGCGCTTTTTGACTATTTTAAGCATTCGGCGCAGCCACTCGGAAGACGATCTTGAGCGTTTTAAGGTCCGCTCCACCTGGCGCTCGGTTACTTTTTCCCAAAAGCCGTCGGTGCAGATAAGCACCGCGTCGCCCTTATGTACGGCCAGCGGCTCTATAACATCCGCCGCGCACATGGGGTCGGCGCCCATATAGGCGGTGAGCTTGCGCCGGTCGCGGCTCTTGCGGATCCTCGGGAACCTGAATTTTCCCTCGGCATGGGCCTTGTAGGCCAATGAGTGATCCGGGGTGATATACTGCAGAAAATTTTCGCTTAAATAATACATGCGGCAGTTTCCCAAATGGCCGCTTATCACAATATTTCCGTCGGTCAGCACCAAAGCGGCGGACGCCCTGTGCTCGCCCCCGGCGTTCGGGTCCCGGGAAATGCTCCAGAGCTTCTCATCGGCGTTTCTGAAATACTCCGCGACAGTCTCGCGCGTCACATCCGAGGTGGCCTTAAAGTCATCCATAAACGAGTCTATCACGGTCTCGGCCGTGTCGACCGCCTCCGCCGAACCCGGGGAGCCGTCACACACGGCAAAGCAGCCCACGCCGCCGTCTTCAAGCATACCTATGTAATCCCGATTGAGAGAAGTCCCTCCCGAATTGCGGGCCGACGAAATATCCATAATTTACTCTCCCTTGCGCATATAGAAATATTATACTTTATATTTTAAACAATGTCAAGATGATAAATAAAAAAAACAGCCGTTCTTTGGTCAACGGCTGTTTTTTGGTTTTAAAAAAATCAACACCTATGTGTCATAATAGGAAATTAATTTTTTTTGCGTGATTAAAAGTGCAATAAAATTATTTACACAGTTATATAATAACAGATTTTTTTAGGTTTGTCAACCATATAATTTAATCCAATTTAAATTAATTTCCGCATTTTGGTACAGGGATAATAACTTACGCCTTACCGATCGAGCCGAACAGCTCCATTTTCTCTTTTACCACGACCTTAATAGCCTCGGCGCCGGGAGCCAGAAGCTTTCTCGGGTCATAGCCCTTGCCCTTTAAGTCCTCGCCGGCCTCGATATACTTTCTGGTGGCCTCCTGGAAATAGAGCTGGCACTCGGTGTTAACGTTTATCTTGGCAACGCCGAGCGATATAGCTTTCTTTATCATATCCTCGGGAATGCCCGTGCCGCCGTGAAGAACCAGAGGCAGATCGCCGATCAGCTCTTTTGTCTTGGCCAGAGCGTCAAAGTCAAGACCCTTCCAGTTTTCGGGATACTTGCCGTGAATGTTTCCTATGCCCGCGGCCAGAAAGTCAACTCCGAGGTCCGCGATCCTCTTGCACTCGTTGGGATCGGCGATCTCGCCCGCTCCGACAACTCCGTCCTCCTCGCCGCCGATCGAGCCGACCTCGGCCTCGATCGACATGCCCATAGCGTGAGCGACCGTCACGAGCTCTTTTGTCTTGGCTACGTTCTCGTCGATCGGGAAGTGCGAGCCGTCGAACATGATCGACGAAAATCCCGCCTTTATGCACTTGTAGCAGCCCTCGTATGTGCCGTGGTCAAGATGCAGGGCAACGGGAACGGTGATCCCCATTTCCTCGATCATGGCCTTTACCATCGCGGCCACCGTCTTAAAGCCGGTCATGTACTTTCCGGCGCCCTCGGACACTCCTAAAATAACCGGTGACTTGCACTCCTCCGCCGTAGCCAGAATAGACCTGGTCCACTCAAGGTTGTTGATGTTAAACTGACCCACCGCGTATTTGCCGGCAACCGCCTTGTTTAACATGTCTGTCGCTGAAACTAACATTTTTTCATTCCTCCTTAAAATTTATATAAAACAATTTATTTTGTCCCGATCTTGTTGTCCCTCGCCCAAAAATAGAGGTACTGCTGCGCAAAGCCCGCCAGATCTCCGTATTTTTCGGCGATGAAGCCGTCGATCTCCTTTTCGGGCACACCGTAGAGCTCGGTGACGACCCGCTTTATCCACACATCCTTAGGGAATGTCTCATATCTGCCGCACGAAAACAGCAGTATGCAGTCGGCCACCTTGCCGCCCACGCCCTTGATCTTCATAAGCTCGCGCCCAGCATCCGCGGTGGTCATTTCGGGTATCGCGGCTATATCCACCTCGCCCGACGAAACCTTCTGAGCCGCGTCGATTATGTATTTGTCGCGGTAGCCCGCGCGCAGGCAGGCGAGATCCTCAAGTTTGAGCGCGGCTATCCTCTCGGGCGCGGGGAACGAGTAATATCCGTCCTCTATCTCCTCGCCGAAGGCCGCGCACAGAGTTTCGATTATCTTTTTTATCCTCGGTATGTTGTTGTTTGCCGAGATGATAAACGAGACTATCGTCTCCCAGAGCTCCTGGCGCAGGATCCTTATTCCCCCGCCGTACTCGATACATTTTATAAGCTCCGGGTCGCGCCTTGAAAGCTCTCTCTTTATCGCGTCATAATCGTCGCCCGACGCGAAGTATCTCTCCCAGAAGCCGTTGTCGCTGTCGGGGCAGTTTACGACCCCGTCCTTTACGCGGCAGACCCTTCCGCCCGCGACGCCCGTGTAGACGCCGTCCTTTCGGTTCCAGCGGAAGCACTGGCCGCATTCAAATGTGTGAACATCGTTAAAATTCCGAGTTAAGTAAATCATTTTTTTGTCTTTCCAACTGTCTTGCGTATATTCTTGAAACATGGAGAGTACGGACAAAAATATTGACCGCCTTCACCGTGATCGAGGTGTGCATCTCTATCGACTCCTTTATCTGCGCCGCGATCCTATCCGCCTCGGCCGCCACGCTGCAGGGGTACCTCAGCGAAAGCTCGATGTCGAGAGTGAGGCGGTTGTCTTTGTTTGTACCGCTCTTTATCCTGAGCAGCTTGTAAACGCAGGCGAATTTTCCGGCCTCGTAGGTGCAGATGTCCACTATCGCCTTGGGCGAGATCTTAAAGTCGCCGAGATAGCTGTAGGTGGGGCGCATGACCGTTTTTTCCTCGGATATGGTCTTGTTCTTGCGTTTGAAGAGCTGCACCATAGGGTCGGTGAAATAGCCCGAAAACTGCTTTTTGACCTCAAACGTCGGAACGGGGATAACATGCTTTCCCTGCTTTGTGCGCATCTCGCGGGCGATCTCGATCTCCTCGGGAGTCGACACCTCCTCGATATATATCGTCTTTTGTATGGGCGCGACGTCGAGCGCGTCCGCTATTCTGTTTACCATTTTGTCGCTCGTGCCGATGATCAGCAGCGAGTCGATATTGTTCTTTTTTATCGCGCGCCGCACGGCCCCGCTGTGCTCGGGATCGCTGAATATCGCGGTGCGCACCGAGGCGATCTTGGTAGGCTCGCGCTTGGCGCTCCTGCCCGCGATAATTTTGTTGTCTGAGACAAGCAGGCCGTCGTCAACGATATAATCAATATTATTCTCGCGGGCAACCCACATGCTGTGATGCGATTTGCCCGTGCCGGACTTTCCCACAAGGGCGTAAACCTTCATATGCCTTACCTCTCGCCGCTCTCGTCTTTCTCGGAGATTTTGTACGAGAGCCGCATCAGACTGTCGCCCAGATGAACATTCTCGACTATTATTCCCTCCATCTGTCGTAGCTCGGAATATGAGAAGTTCATAAACGCCTTGATCCCGTAGCCGATAAGCTCCTCCGCCACGCTCTTTGTGGCCTCCTTTGGAACGGTGAGGATCGCCATGCAGGGCTTGTTCTCCTTTATGAAATCCCCGATCTCGGAATAAGCCGAGACTTTTATTCCGTGTATATCGCTTCCCACAACCGCCGGGTCGGAGTCAAAGATACCGATGAGCTTGAAGCCTCTGCTCTCGAACTTGGTGTTGGTGGCAAAGGTCCTGCCCATGTTCCCCGCGCCGACCATAACCGCCGTATAACCTCGGTTAAGGCCGAGAATGTTGGCGATCTCGGTTTTGAGGAACTCCACATTATAGCCGTAGCCCTGCTGGCCGAAACCGCCGAAGCAGTTAAGGTCCTGCCTGATCTGCGAGGCGGTCACGTCCATGCGGCGGCTGAGCTCCTTTGACGAAATACGCTCGATCCCGCTGTCATAAAGATCGGTCAAATGCCTGTAATATCTGGGCAGACGGTTTATCACCGAGCCCGATACTTTCTTTTCCATTGCTTTTCTCCTGTGTTTTTCTCCTGTTTTGTCGTTTGTAAATAATCACGCGCGCCGCCCGCGACAATTACCAACCGCGGGCGGAACCGTGTCATATCCGGCTTCCGCCGGGTCTGATCTGCGCTTATTTCAGCTTTGACATAACGTAATCCGCGAACTCCGCCGAGGTGGCGCCCGTGTCGCGGCCCGTTATAACAAGCTTTTTCTCGGTATACATGCACTCGTCGAGGGCCTTTTCAAGAGCCTTGGCCTTGTCGACGTAGCCGATGTGCTCAAGCAGCATGACCGCCGCTCTGATGATGCTGCACGGGTCGGCGTATTTGTCTCTGCCTTCTTGAACCATTCTGGGCGCGCTGCCGTGAATAGCCTCGAACATGGCGTAGCGCTTTCCGATGTTGGCGCTGCCCGCCGTGCCTACGCCGCCCTGGAACTCCGCGGCCTCATCGGTGAGGATGTCTCCGTAGAGGTTGGGCAGGACCAGAACCTGGAACTGCGTCCTTCTCTTGGGGTCAACCAGCTTCGCGGTCATGATGTCGATGTACCAGTCGTCAAGCTCGATGCCCGGATAGTCCTTAGCGACCTCTTTGCAGACGCTCAGGAAGTTTCCGTCGGTGGTCTTTATAACGTTGGCCTTTGTGACGCATGTAACGCGGGTCTTGCCCGCCTTTTTAGCATATTCAAAAGCGGCTCTCGCTATTCTCTCGGTGCCCTCGTGGGTCTGAACAACAAAGTCGATCGCCAGATCGTCGGTCACGTTCACGCCCTTTGAGCCGACCGCGTAGCCGCCCTCGGTGTTCTCGCGGTAGAACGTCCAGTCGATGCCCTCGGCGGGAACCTTGACGGGTCTTACGTTCGCGAACAGGTCAAGCTCCTTGCGCATGGCAACGTTGGCGCTCTCGATATTGGGCCACGGATCGCCCTGACGGGGAGTGGTCGTGGGGCCCTTTAAGATAACATGGCACTGCTTGAGCTCGTCAAGAACATCGTCGGGCAGGGCTTTTCCCACCTCGGCTCTGTGCTCGATCGTGCAGCCGGTGATCTCCTTGAACGCGACCTTGCCCGCGTCAACCTCGTCCTTGAGCAGGAACTTCAATATTCTCTCGGCCTGCTCGGTGATAGCGGGGCCTATTCCGTCTCCGCCTACCACTCCGATGATTATCTGATCGAGTTTGTCATAGTCGATAAACTCCTTTTCGGCCTTCATTTTTTCAACTCTTTTAAGCTGTTCCTCAAGAACGGCCTCAAATTTTTTCTTCGCATCCTCTATCTGCGCTGTATACGGCATGTTTTTTCCTCCTTGAGTTTTTATTGATTTTTTCACGGGCGGATAATATCCGCCTATATTTGCGGCCGGGGCCGGCTCTCCCCTTGGGGAGAGCTGTCTGCGAAGCAGACTGAGAGGGAGTTATATCCCTACGTTCGTTCGCCTCCCTCTCCGCCCGCAAAGCGGGCACCTCTCCCTCCCCGGAGGGCGAGGCTGACAGGCGGATAATATCCGCCCCTACGTGTTACGCGTTGTTTCACCAAATTCGTAGGGGACGGCGCCCTCGACGTCCCTAAATAAACATCATGCGTTGTTTTTTGTATAATTCAAAAGTCCGCCCGCGAGCAGCATTTTCCGCTGGCGCTCCGACAGATCTATCTTCGCCTCGAACTCAAAGTCCTTGGTAACGTCCTTGATCTTAAGCCTGTCGCTGCTCTCGATCTGAGCGCGCACATTCTCGATAAGCAGATCGTCCATCTGGTCGATCCTGTCGTAATCCGCCTCGTTCGCGAACGTCATGGGGATAATTCCCGCGTTTATCAAATTCGCCATATGAATTCTCGCGAACGACTTGACAAGCACGGCCTTGACTCCCAGATAGAGCGGTGCGAGCGCCGCATGCTCTCTCGACGAGCCCTGACCGTAGTTGCTTCCACCCACAACTATGCTGCGTTTAAGCTCCAGAGCCCTCTTGGGGAACTCCTCGTCGCACACCGCGAAGCAGTATTCCGAGATCTTCGGAATGTTTGAGCGCAGAGGCAGTATCTTGGCTCCCGCGGGCATAATGTGATCGGTTGTGATATTGTCGCCCACCTTGAGGCCGCACTTCGCGTCGATCGTGTCGAGCAGCGGCTCGGAAACCGGGAACGGCTTGATGTTGGGGCCGCGGAGAACCTCGACCTCGTCCATTCTGTCCGCCTCGATCGGGGGAACGACCATGTTGTCGTTTATAGTGAACACCTCGGGCAGGGTGAACTCCGGCATGTCGCCCAAGGTTCTCGGGTCGGTCATAACTCCGGCCAAGGCCGAAACCGCCGCGACCTCGGGAGACACGAGATAGATCTGTCCGTCCTTGGTGCCGCTTCTGCCCTCAAAATTCCTGTTGAACGTCCTCAGCGAAATTCCGCCCGAGTTGGGGGACTGGCCCATGCCTATGCAGGGGCCGCAAGCGCTCTCTAAAATTCGCGCGCCCGCGTCGATCATCTTGCCGAGGGCCCCGTTTTCGGCGATCATGTTGAGAACCTGCTTGGAGCCGGGCGCGATCGCCAGCGAAACGCCGGGATCGACCGTCTTGCCGTCCAGAATATACGCCACCTTGAGCATGTCAAGCAGCGACGAGTTTGTGCACGAGCCAATGCAGACCTGATCGATCTTCATGCCCGCGAGCTCCGAGATCTTCTTAACGTTGTCGGGCGAATGGGGGCAGGCCGCCATCGGCTCGAGCTCGCTCAGGTCGATCTTTATTATCTCGTCGTATTCCGCGTCATCGTCGGCTTTAAGCTCGGTATAATCCTGCTCTCTGCCCTGAGCCTTTAAGAACTCTCTTGTAGTCTCGTCGGAGGGGAAGATCGAGGTCGTCGCGCCAAGTTCGGCGCCCATGTTGGTTATCGTCGCGCGCTCGGGGACCGAAAGGGTCTTAACGCCCTCGCCGCAATACTCAATGACCTTGCCGACGCCGCCCTTTACAGACATAATGCGCAGCACTTCCAAAATAACGTCCTTGGCGGCGACCCACGGGCTCAGTTTGCCCGAAAGCTCCACCTTAACTATCTTCGGATATGTAATATAATAAGTTCCGCCGCCCATCGCGACCGCCACGTCCATTCCGCCGGCGCCTATGGCGATCATGCCTATGCCGCCGCCCGTGGGAGTGTGGCTGTCGGAACCGATCAGGGTCTTGCCCGGAATGCCGAAGCGCTCCAGATGAACCTGATGGCAAATTCCGTTGCCGGGACGGGAGAAATAAATTCCGTGTTTTTTGCATACGCTGCCGATAAACCTATGATCGTCTGCGTTTTCAAAGCCGCTCTGCAGCGTGTTGTGGTCAATATAGGCCACCGATTTTTCTGTCTTGACTCTGGGCACGCCCATAGCCTCAAACTCAAGGTATGCCATTGTTCCCGTAGCGTCCTGAGTCAGAGTCTGGTCGATGCGGATGCCGATCTCGCTGCCCTTGACAGGCTCGCCCTCGACAATGTGGTTCCGCAAGATCTTTTCTGTAAGTGTCAAGCCCATTACATCATCTCCTGTTCTTTGTTGTTTAAAATCTCTCTTAAATATTTTATATTAACGTTCCCCTCTTGTCAAGGGGAACGTTATATTTTTAACATATTTATTTACATTCAATTTACAATAACGGTCACGGCAAATTTGGCCGCGCCTTCGCCAATTCAAACCAGAACACGCTGCCTTTGCCCGTTTCGCTCTGCGCGCCGAAGCGCGCGTCGTGAGCGGTCAGGATCTCCTTTACTATCGACAGCCCCAGCCCGTTCGAGCCGCGCTTTTTCGATGTGAAGTATCTGTCCCATATATGCGCAAGCTCGTCGGCGCTTATTCCGGAGCCGTTGTCGCGGATCTCCGCGCGGACGGCTCCGTTCTTTTCCGCGACCGAAACATAAACGCGCTTATCATCGCCGACATGCGCGGCTGCGTTTGAGATAAGGTTATAAAACACCTGCTCGATTCTGCGCGCGTCCGCGCGGACATATTTTTCAGGCTCGATCCCGGTGATTATTTCAATGCCGTCCGATTTGCACACCGCCGAGAATTGCTCCGCAGTTCTTTCCGCAACGGCGCTCAGATCGACGCTCTCAAATTCAAACGCCGCCGCGCCCGACTGGAGCTTTGAATAATCGAGAATGTCGTTTACGAGAAGCGAGAGCCTGTCCGATTCGCGGATAATGATTTTCGCGTCTTTGCCCGCGTCCGCGCTGCCGTCAAGGTCGCGTATAAGCTCCGCGTAGCCCTTGATCATGGTGAGCGGCGTGCGCAGATCGTGCGACACATTCGCGAGCAGCTCGCGGCGCAGCTTATCCGTTTCGGCGATCTTCGCGGCGGCGTATTCGAGAGACGAGGCGAGCCTGTCGGTCTCGGAGCAAAAGCCTTTGTTGAATTTCAGGCCGAAGTCGCCGCTTGCCATTTTGAGCGACTGTTCGGAAAGCTCGGAAACGGGCTTTGAAAACCGCCTCGCTATCCACACCGCGATAAAAAGCCCGAGAAGAAGCGCAAGAAACGTGACGGCGCAAAGCTGCAGCCGCAGTATCGAGACGGCCTGCCCCACCGCGCCGAGGGTCGTGTTGATATACAAAATATTTCCGTCCGAAAGCCGCCGACCGCAAACAAGCGAGCCGCCGTCGCCGCGGTCGATCGCATAACAAACGCCGTCGTCCGCGCCTAACTTTTCAAGAAAATCCTCATAGTGCTCGGGCAGGCGGCGGTACGCCTCTTCCTGCCAGTTCTGCTCCTCGCCGGCCCGGTACGGATTCTGCCCGCCGCCGTGGCCGCGCGCTTCCGTTCTGTATGACGGACTGTACTCGTCGGCGCTGTATATAATGTTTCCGCTGCTGTCTGTGAGCAGTATCAGCACGGAATTGTCGGCCGCGAGCTCGTCGACAGCGGCTGCGGTGTTTTCCGCGCTGCAGATCTCATCCGCGATTTTGTTTATCTGATGCTTCTGCATGGAGGTATACAAGCTCTGCAAAAACACCGTTTGCAGCAGCCACAAAACAGCGAGTATGACCGCCGCGAACACGGTGAAATATATCCACAGCTTAAAACCTATTGATTTAGTATCGAGCTTCAAATTTATATCCCACCCCTCTGACCGTGACAATATAATCCCTGCATTCTCCCAAATGCGCGCGGAGCTGCTTTATCTGCCAGTCGACCGTCCTGTCGGCCGGGTAATACTCATACCCCCAGACAGCGTCCAAAATCCTCTCGCGCGTTAGGACGGCGCCCTCGTTTTTCACGAGATATAAAAGCAGATCGTATTCCTTCGCCGTAAGCTCCGTTTCCGCGCCGTCTATGCAGACAATCCTGCCGAGAGTGTCGATCGCGATCTTTCCCGCCGTTGTTATATTTTTCTCCGACGCGCCGCCGTGCCGCCCCGTCACGACCTTAACGCGCGCCATCAGTTCGCGCGGGGAAAACGGCTTTACCACATAATCGTCCGCTCCGGTCTCAAAGCCGAACAGCTTGTCGTATTCCTCGCCGCGCGCGGAGAGCATTATGACCGGGATATCCTTCATGGCGCGAATTTCCTTACACGCCGAAAAACCGTCAAGTTCGGGCATCATCGCGTCCATGATTATAACGTCAAAATCCGCCTCGCGGCAGATCGAGACAGCCTCTATGCCGTTTTCCGCCTCGGCTGTCTCATAGCCCTCGCGCTCGGCGTATCGGCGCACAAGCGCGCGTATATCGGGCTCATCGTCAACTATAAGCATTTTTGCCACATTCACCGCTCCTTCCGAAAAATATTATATCACGATCCGATAATTTTTTCAATCAAAATCGAAAAAGAGGCGCGTTTTCCGCCGCGCCTCCGACATTCGGTAAACTTACTCCGCGGAAGTGTAATTCCTGATCGCTTCCGCCTGCTCCGCCGTTATGACTCCGGCGCCGACGAGCTCGTCAAGTCCGTCCGCGCGGGCCGCTTTTCTTTCCTCAAACGCCGCGTGACGCTCCTCGGGAGTCATACCGTCCGTATTTTCATACACGGCGCTTATTTCCTCATGCTTTTTCGCCGCGTATTCGGATATGGCGTCGGCGGTCGCCTGGTCGATTATGCCGGCTTCAACGAGCGCCTCGCTGTCAATATGGCTTTTATCCTCGCCGCCCCTATGGGCCTTGCCCTGTCTGTAACTGAATTCGGCCGTGTCCGCCGACTCGTTTTCCGCGTCGGTTTGCTGCGAATACGTAAACGTCTGCTCGCCGCCTGTGCCGTAATGGTTCGCCTTGCCCTTCCTGAAACCGTAATCCGCCGTTTCATCCTCCGCCGCAAACGCCGTGCCCATTGCCGCGACAATCGCTGCCGCCGATAAAACCGCGCATATTTTTTTAACTTTGCCGTTCATATTTAACAGCTCCTTTCTGTTTTTTGCGATCTCCTGATCACGGTTCCATTATAAGCGGCGATTGTGTGGCGAATATGTTGCCTTTGTGGAATTTTTGTGGAATTAAGCCGCGCGGACTAAAAAAGAGCGCACCGTTCCGCCGATGCGCTCTTCAACCGTCAAAACGTGTTTTCCGCTCCCGTCAGCAAGCAGTGTATATCTGCTTATACTGATTTTTGCTGTCGGGGGTAAGCACGAAGAAATTCTTCTTCATGATTATCGTCTTGTCGCCGCCGAACATCTCGATATACTCGTCGATATATTCCTCGATCTCGGCAAGGTCGTCTCTGTCGGCCTTGCGGGCGTTGACCTGCGGCGGAAGATCAAACGGCAGCTCCTCGCAGCGAAGGTAGATCTTGCCGCCGTGCATTCCGGTCGCGCAGAACCGCTCCACAACCGTTTTCCTGTCGTCGTGGCCGAGGCCGAGAACGATTATATAGCCGCCCGCTTGGTACTCGCCGAGAAAGCTTCCGGCCTTGCCGCCGATCACCAGCACCGGCACCTTTTCCTTATAGGCCTTCATGTGAATTCCCGCGCGGTAGCCCGCGTCGCCCTCAACGAAAATCTTTCCTCCGCGCATCGCGTAGCCCGTTGCGTCGCCCGAGGAACCGTGGATCGAGATCACGCCGTCGTTCATCGTGTCGCCGGTGGCGTCCTGCGCGTTTCCGTAAACCGTCACGGTGCCGCCGTTCAGATACGCTCCCAAGGCGTTGCCGGGTGTGCCGTTCACGATAAGCTCCTTGCCGGAGATCCCGCAGCCGATATAGCGCTGACCCAGGCAGTTGTCAACCTCGACTTTTTTGTCGCGGGTGGCGCGGATTTTCTTGTTGATCTCGTCGTAATAAGTGAGACCCGCGTTGATCTTCATTACTTGACACCTCCTAAGTCATCCTTCCTGACCGCTCTTGAAAACGCCATTTCCTGCGGCCGCTCCTTTATCGCCTCAAAGTCTATCTCGCTGAGCGGGGTTTTCTCACGCACAAGGCGTGTGTAAATTCCCGCTCTCTCGATCTCGTCGATCAATATGAAGCCTCTCAGGGTATCACCCGACGTGACGAGCTTTTTGTATTTCGTTCCGCTGCGCTTGACGTAAGCCTCGCCCTCATAGTCGCCCGCGGTTATTATGTGCAGGCCCCAGAAGCCGATCGCGTTCATCGGTATCGCGTCGTCGTAAAGCTCCTCGCCGCCGCTCATGTTGACGCCCGCCGCGTGGCCCATCATATAGGCGTTTGGCAGCAGAGCGAGCACCTGATTTTGACCGGTCACGCTGTTCAGGCTCTCGGCGCAGTCGCCCGCGGCGTACACATCGGGAAGCGTTGTCGCGCACTTTAGGTCGGTGGCGATCCCGCGGTTGACCTTGCCGCCCGCTTCGGAAACAAGCGAGACGTTCGGCCTCACGCCGACCGCGATCACAACCGCGTCATACTTTATCTTTTTGCCGCTTGAGAGCGTCGCCGTTCCGTCCTTAAACTCCGCCACGCTGTCGTTTAAATAAAATTTGACTCCATGGCCCTCGATATGCTTTTTAACTATCGCCGAGCCCTTCGCGTCAAGAATACTCGGCAGTATCCTGTCGGCCAGATCTACCACTGTAAGGCTGCCGACTCTGTCACTTATTCCCTCGGCGCACTTGAGGCCGATAAGGCCCGCGCCCACGATCAGCACGCGGCTGTCCTTGTCTATCGCCTCAGCCAGAGCTTTCGCGTCGTCAAGCGTCATAAAGCTGAACCGCTTCTCCACGCCGTCAAGCCCCTTCATGGGCGGCACGAACGGCGACGAGCCCGTGGCGACCAGCAGCTTTCCGTAGCCTATTTCCCGTCCGTCGGCGAGGCTGACGGTTTTCCTGTCCGGGTCGATCTTCTCGGCGCGGACGCCGAGAATAAGCTCAACGTCATTCTTTTTATAAAAGTTATCCGGCCTGTAACCCAGCATCTTTTTCTCGGTGGTCTTGTTCCACAGATAGTATGAGATAAGCGGCCGTCCGTAAACTCTGTAATTCTCATCGGTAACGACGCAGATGCTGCCCTCGCCGTCATTTTCGCGTATGCCCTCTATGCAGCCGACAGCGGCGATCGAGTTACCGATTATCAAGTAATCATATTTCATAATAATATCACCCTAAATCCTTTCCTCATACACTATCGCTCTGTTGGGGCAGCCCTTCACGCAGGCGGGCTCTCCTGCCCGGTTATCCATGCAAAGCTGGCACTTTTGAACGACCGAGTGGTCGCTTGACGGCATTATCGCGCCGTAAGGGCAGGACAGTATGCAGGTGAAGCAGCCCACGCATTTGTCGGTGTCTATCACCACAACTCCGTCCTTATCGCGCGACAGCGCGCCCGATATGCAGCCCTTCACGCAGCGGGCGTCGCTGCAGTGGCGGCAGTTGACCGCGAAGCTCACGCTGTTGTCGCCCTCGACCTGAATTCTCGGGTGAATTGTTTTGCCTTTCAAGGCCTTTACCATGTCGCTTATGCCCGAGTTTGCAAAAGCGCATTGATATTCGCACAAATGGCAGCCGAGGCACCATTCCTCATTAACGTAAATTCTTTTCATATCGCTCAGCCCTCCTTATTCGCCCGCGTGCTTGATGCCGAGGATCTGAAGCTCTTTATCGGTGAGCCCTATTCCTCTCAGCATAAGCCGGTTGCCGCGCAGGGCCTCGATAGAGTTGATGCCCATGCCGCCCATCATTTCTTTGATCTCGTGCGTCCACGCGTGAACAAGGTTCACGAGCCGCTCTTTGCCGTCCGCGGGGTTCAGACGCTTAACAAGCTCGGGCACCTGAGTCGCTATGCCCCAGTTGCACTTGCCGGCCTGACAGCTTCTGCAAAGATGGCAGCCCAAGGCTATAAGAGCCGAGGTCGCGATATACACCGCGTCGGCGCCCAAGGCGATCGCCTTTACCACGTCGGCGCTGCTTCTTATGCTTCCGCCGACAACGACCGAAACCGCGTCGCGGATGCCCTCGTCGCGCAGGCGCTGGTCAACGCTGGCGAGCGCCAGCTCGATCGGAATTCCGACATTGTCGCGGATGCGCTTCGGAGCCGCTCCGGTTCCGCCGCGATAACCGTCGATCGCGATTATGTCCGCGCCGCTTCTGGCAATGCCGCTGGCGATCGCCGCGACGTTGTGCACTGCCGCTATCTTGACGATGACCGGCTTTTTGTAGTCGCTGGCCTCTTTCAGCGAGAATACCAACTGGCGCAGATCCTCGATCGAATATATGTCATGGTGGGGCGCCGGGGATATGGCGTCGGTGCCCTCGGGGATCATTCTTGTTTTTGAAATGTCGTCAACGATTTTTTCGCCGGGCAGGTGTCCGCCTATTCCGGGCTTTGCGCCCTGACCCATTTTGATCTCGATCGCGGCGCCCGCGTTCAGGTAATCCTCATGTACGCCGAAACGTCCGGACGCGACCTGAACGATCGTGTTCGGGCCGTACTGATAAAAATCCTCATGCAGGCCGCCCTCGCCGGTGTTGTATAAAATTCCCAGCTCCTCGGCAGCCGTGGCGAGGCTCTTGTGGGCGTTGTAGCTTATCGAGCCGTAGGACATGGCCGAGAACATTATCGGCGTCTCAAGCTCGAGCTGAGGCGATGTCTCGGGAACAATGTTGCCGTTCCTGTCTCTTATTATCTCGGACGATTTTTTGCCGAGGTAGGTTTTTGTCTCCATAGGCTCGCGCAGGGGGTCGATCGAGGGGTTCGTCACCTGAGACGCGTTGATAAGCATTTTGTCCCAGTATACCGGATATTCCTTCGGATTTCCCATCGCCGAGAGCAGCACCGCTCCGGTGCCCGCCTGACGGATAACGTCGCTTATGACCTCGCTCGTCCAGTTGGCGTTGATCTTGAATGTGTGGTCACTCTTGACTATTTTAAGAGCATGCGTCGGGCAGAGGCAGACGCATCTTTGGCAGTCGACGCAGCTTGTGCTGTCGCTCACCATTTTGCCGAGATCGGCGTCATAGCGGTGAACCTCGTTTGAGCACTGGCGCTCGCAGGCGCGGCAGCCTATGCACAGATCGGGATTGCGCACCGCCTCATATTCGGGGTATAAATAGTCGCGTATCATTATTCGTCACCTCCGATTTCTTCCATCGCCTCGTCGTAAAGGCGCACGATGACCGGCTCGCCGCCGCGCGGCGACCAGATGTTGTCAAGATTGGGCTCGATAACGCGCATTGCGCATTCCTCGCTGGCGATGTAAACCATGTCGTCCTTCTCTCCGACAACCATGCTGCGCAGCTTGAGCCTGTCGTTTAAGGCCATCATGCCGCCGGTGAAGCCCAGCAGGATCGAAAACGGGCCGGTGATAAGCAGACTGCTGAACGTGTTGCGCAGGAACTTGTAGCGGCTGCGCTCGGGCTCCTCCATGTGGTCGATCGTTGACCAGAACGGCGCCGCAACGACCGCGGCCATTTCCTCAAGCGTCAGCTTCTTCTTGCGGAGCAGATAATCGGTTATGTATGTTATGACCTCGGTATCGGTCAAAAGGTTGCACTTGTAACCGTACATCTCAATAAAGCGGCGGTTGGCGTCATATGACGAGATCTCGCCGTTGTGCACGATCGAATAGTCAAGCATCGCAAACGGGTGCGCGCCGCCCCACCAGCCGGGGGTGTTCGTCGGATAGCGTCCGTGCGCCGTCCAGCAATATCCGTCATACTCGTTTAATCTGTAAAATTTGCCAACGTCCTCGGGGAAGCCCACGGCCTTGAAAACGCCCATGTTCTTTCCGCATGAGAACACATAGCAACCGTCAAGCTTGGTGTTGATCCTGTTGACGCAGCGCACAACATATTCCTTCTCGTCAAGCTGCGACGCGGCGAGACGGGTGCGCAGAGGATCGACAAAATATCTCCAGATCAAGGGCTCATCCTTGATCTCGGGAATTCGCGTTATCGGGATCTTTGAAAGGTTGATAACGTCAAAATGACGGTCAAGGTACCTCTCGCAGATCTCCTTCGCCTCGTTTGTTTCGTAGAAAACGTGGAAGGCATACTGATTTTTGTATTCGGGATAAATTCCGTATCCTGCAAAACCGCCGCCCAAACCGTTTGAGCGGTCGTGCATAACAGATATCGAGTCGATTATCTGTTTGCCGTTAATTCTCGTTCCGCTTTTTGAGAAAATACCGGATATGGCGCATCCCGCGGGAATCCTGTTGCCGTTTTCGCCTTCTCTTAATAGCATAGCTCTTTCTCCTTCCGACACAGCGACCGGGCAGATCCCGGACCGCTCGTATTCCGAGCAAAAAAATTGGCGTTCGCCGCTCCGCAGAGCAGACGAACGCCTTTGTTCGGTTTATATAGTATAACACCATATAAAAAAATTGTCAACAAAAATTTTACACAAAACAAGCGGTAAAAAGACGCGCATTTTTGTGACTGAGGAACACATCCGAAAAAAGACATTGGCGGAGCCGAACGGCTCCGCCATACAAAACTAACGTGATTTAAGATGTTAAACTAAATTATGCGTTTTACGCGATACTCGTTAAGATAAGATAAATATTGTCCGATAACCATTCGGCTGATCGGCAGAAATTTTAAATATTGTTGATAAATTTTAAGCGTTTTTGATCTCGCTTGCGAAATCCGCTAAGTTTGCGGGAACCTCGGGCTCGTATAATCTGCGCCTGCAAATCTGTGTTGTTGACTGAACGCCTGCTATTATCATAAAGCAGCACATATATCCCGCGCAAACCAGAGCCGCCTTGTCAAGCTTTCTGCCCTTTATGTAAGACATAACGTCCCTAAAGGTCAGCTTAACGTCGTCTTTCTTAACAGCGAGCGACGAGGCCTTTGCACTCTTTTTGGCAACGCTTACCGAAACGGCGTTGATAAGCAGGGCGAAAGTCAGCGTGTAGTTTACTCCGAGGCAAACCGCGCTTCCGCTCACCGCCATTACGATCATGACCGCGATTATCGCGAAAATGCCGAACAGCATCTTTCTGTAACTCTTTTTTATGTAAGCATCAGAAAAAGAAACTTTTTTGTTTGTTATTGGTGCATTGGTAATTAATACCAGAACCGACCACAGACAGATCGCCGCCTGAGCGAAAAAGTGATAAGCATTCTCAATATTTACATACTGAGCCGCCTTAACAACCGTCAGAACTGTGGCAAACATTGCAGTGTAAAGCACATTGCACATGATCTTTGTCTTTGCGTGCCATCCGCCAGCGGTTGAACGGATTATTCCGTAAGCGGCAAAGAACACTAGTCCCTCGATCAGCATGTTGTAAGCCAACGCCAGAGCCAGCAAAACAACCGCGCTCAACACTTCCGAAATAACGGTCTCACAGCCAATAGCACACAGATTTTCGTACTTTTTGTCAATAATTCCGTTTTTTCCGAAAAATCCTGCGATTTTGTTTGAAAATTTTGTCATAATTTAACACCTCCGTTTTAACTATATAACGTATATTTTTCGGTGTCAACAAATTTTGGCAAACGACATCTCACGCGTGGTAAACGACAATATGTGCGCCAAAAAAACCTCTCCTGTTTGGGAGAGGTCAAATTGTTAGGCGCAGCCGTTTTTTAACACAATGTCGGTCTCAAATAGCCCGTCTTTATATGATCGATTTATACTGATGTCATATTTTTCAAGCACCGAGTCAATGCTTTTCAGCCCGTAGCCGTGATTAGCTTCATCGGATTTGGTTGTCCTAAGATCGGACACATCGACTTCGCCGGAAGAGTTTTTGACGCTCACGACCAAATCGCCGCCCTTTTGAGTGACATATATCGAAACGAACTTTTCCTTTGTCTTTTCCGCCGCCTCAACCGCGTTGTCCAAAAGGTTGCAGAAAAGCTTTGTAATGTCGGTATCATCCATTTTTATTTCACCGTTAACGCCGACAAATGATTTAAAGTCAACTCCCGACGCCTTCGCCTTTTGACATTCTATATTCATCGCCGTGTCAAACGCCTCGTTGTTGGTATAAACATAGCTGCTGAAATTTTTGTTTTCATCATTCAACGCGTCAATATATTTCCGCGCCTCATCGGTTTTATCCTTTGCGATCAAGTCGGTTAAGACTTTTAAGTGTTTGTTCATATCATGCCGCATAATTCTGATCTGCTCGTTGGACTCTTTAAGAGTTCGGTAATTTGCCTCTCTTTCAGCCGATATTTTATTAAGTGACTCAACCTCAATCGTTTTAGAATATCCATCAAAAAAATTAAACACCATAAAAATGATATACATTAAGCATAATATTGGCAAAAATACAAATAATGGATTTTTCACATTAGCTTTAATCATAAGGCTGTCAATTATATCCATAATAGTATAACAAAATGCCGGATATATGATGATCATAATACTATACTTTTTAGGAAGTTTTCTCAATTTCTTTTTTGCTAAAAAAGCTGTAAAACACAAAAAAGAAAAAACAAGTATAATACTCAAATATGCGCCTACATAAAATGCCACGTTTTCCGTATCTATACTTCCATATCTACTGCCAAAAATATATGTCAATAAAGATATAATAATTATATCCGAAATAGCAATAATAACACTATATATCCATGTGAAAAAGAGTGTATTGATAAGTGTTATTTTATATATTGTAAAAATCAAAACGAAAAACTCAGCACAACTTATTATTATCGCAAAATAATATGGCATATCCACAAAATCTAAAAAATAGTCAAAAATAATAACAACTATAATAAATACTATATTAATTATATTTGAATGATTTCGTTTTTGTAAAAACAGATGCCCAAAGAATACAATAGTAAGTATCTCCAAAACTGTCCCAAAAATATTTAATCCAATCTCTATCATAACAAAATCTCCTTCTTGTATGTCCTGCCGATCGGCACCTCATAATTGTTTGTTAATACGATATTCCCGCGTTTTATTGATTTAACATATTTTGTGTTAACAATATAACTGCGGTGGCATCTTTTGAAAAGTTTACTATCAAGTCTGCTCTCTATTTCACGCATTGTGCATCTGCAATAATAGGTTTCTCTGTCGGTATAGACTTTGATGTCATTGTTGGCGGCCTCAATATAAATTATATACAGCGGATTAAATTTAACTTCGCCGCCTTTTGTGTTAAGGCGCAAAAGGTTTGCGCCGGAAGTGCCGAAGTTCATGCGTTCGTCGGCCTCTATCAAAGCTTTCTCAACCGCCAGCTTTTTGACAAGCTTGTTGTCGCTCTTGAGGATATAATCAAATGTGTGATGTTTATATCCGTCTATCGCATATTGGGTAAACGCTGTAAACAAAACTATAACGCATTTCGGATTGATCTCGCACAGCCTGTCCGCCAAAGCAAGACCGTCATAATTATTCATTCTGATGTCAAGAAACGCCAAGTCATATTTATCCCCGCGCTCATACAGATCCTTTGACAAGGAAAATGTGTCAATGACATAATCTTTATTTTTGGGTATATAAGTGATTATTTCATCTATAAAAATCTTGTCGTCGTCACATACAGCGATATGCATAATGTCCCCCTCTTTTGCCGAATTTATCGATATTATATCACAATATGGGAAATTTTTCAATATTATAATTGACAAAAATTGAGCTTTATTTCAAAAATTATTTTTTGAGTCGTAATTTATGCAAAAGAAAACGGCGAAGCCCCCGCGGCTTCGCCAAAATAAAGTGCGAAACATGGAAAGTCCGCGAAAAAACATTACCCTCTCGGGCAGAGCCGGATATCGCCGTTAACTTCCGGCATAAAAACTTGAATGAAAACAAAAACCCGTCAGCTCATGTGTAAGCTGCAAAAAATGTCATAATCTGTCGCTTTCAATGGGTAATATACAACGCATTCATAACAAAGTCAATAGAATTTGGCGGATAACGCCTCAGCCGTTGCGGACAACACGGCGATTAGTAACAAAACATGCACCGCACGTTATCGGCAATGCTTTGCCTCTCCCCTCGGGAGAGGTCTGCGCGA
Organism: uncultured Monoglobus sp.; assembly: GCA_947625055.1. Lineage (GTDB taxonomy): Bacteria > Bacillota > Clostridia > Monoglobales > Monoglobaceae > Monoglobus. Next base: position 33,762 of record CANQMT010000027.1, read on the forward strand.
GCTAAAAACAGTTTCATTTCCGTCCGGACGGGGGCATGACTGAACCGGGTAATCATATTAAAGCTGTTTTTAGCTCGCAGCTTTATCACAGCTATATTAATAACACTTTCTCAACAAACTAAAAACCCCAACCGTAAGGTTGAGGTTTTCCGATAAAGTCTATGTCTTATAAAATCCGATTATGCGTACATAAGACGACCCTTAGGCTGTGGAATATCTCGGCCTAGTTCCTTAGCCGTCTCGATCCATTCATCAATTATTATTTCCGTATTTTTTATCACATCCTGATATGTTTTTCCGTCTGCCATACATCCCGGAAGCTCGGGAACTTCAGCTATAAATGTATTATCCTGTTCGCTCCAATATATTATAACTTCATATTTGGGCATCATCAACACCTCCTAAATGATATTTATAAACAATATTTCTTATCTGCTTTACCTGATAAGCCTTCGCCTTGTTTCCGTCCGGCTGTATATTTATGATTTCCGGAAAATCATTGCTGTAATATATAAAATGATCTCCCTTAACACGATATTCAAATCCCAAGCGTTTTAATAATGCCTGCAAATCAGCAAAACGAATATTTGAGTCATGCCTACGAGATAAAATCAGTTCGAGAATTTTATCACCCACAAACCTCACCGCCTTATTTATATTATATCACAGAAATATATAATATACAAGTATAAAAAATCAAAACCCCAACCGTTTGACTGAAAATATAGTGTTCCGGCAGCATTACCTTAATTTTTAAATGAAAAATTAAAACCCCAACCGTAAGGTTGAGGTTTTGATTTGTTCCGGCAGCGTCCTATGTTCCCGGGCAGTTGCCCGCCAAGTATTTTCGGCGCTGAGAAGCTTAACTACTGTGTTCGGGATGGGAACAGGTGTGTCCTTCTCGCTATCGCAACCGGATCGTCGTCGCTGTCTCCTTCGCTTATCGTAAAATCTGCATGCAGATTTTCCTCATCGCTGCGGAACAGCTCCTCTTTCACACAAAACGCTCTCCGTTGGCGTTTTGCGGGAGCCCTGTAAGGCCTAGTTCCTAGTTACTATTCTCTAGTCCCTACGTTGTTTTCTAATTGAATAGAGTTTGAGTAAGATAACTTTACTCACACATATTTCTTCGTAAGGCCTAGTTCCTAGTTCCCTAGTCCCTAGTCCCTACGTTGAGGTCAAGCCCTCGACCTATTAGTATCGGTCAGCTTAATATGTTGCCATACTTACACCTCCGACCTATC
>CANQMT010000028.1 GCA_947625055.1 uncultured Monoglobus sp.
ATCGTATCTTTGTGTATCTACGATTAACCAAAATACCTCTTGAGTAAGCCTTCAAAGCCCTTTCCATGTCTTGCTTCGTCCTTTGCCATTTCATGAACGGTGTCGTGGATCGCGTCATAGTTCAGCTCTTTCGCGAGCTTCGCGAGTTCCAGCTTGCCGGCCGTCGCGCCGCACTCGGCCTCGGCTCTGAGCTGCAGATTCTTCTTTGTGTCGGGATATACGACCTCGCCCAAAAGCTCCGCGAACTTCGCGGCATGCTCGGCTTCCTCATAAGCGGCCTGCTGATAGAAAGCGCCGATCTCGGGATAACCCTCGCGTATAGCCTGTCTTGCCATAGCAAGATACATGCCGACCTCTGTGCACTCGCCGGTGAAGTTTGCCTTGAGGCCCTCTATAACTCTGGGGTCAACGTCCTTCGCGATGCCGATAACGTGCTCGCAAGCCCATGAAAGGCCGCCTTCCTGCTCCTTAAAAGCGCTCGCCGGAGCCTTGCACTGAGGACATTGCTCGGGTGGAGTCTCGCCTTCATAAATATATCCGCATACTCCGCATACCCATTTTTTCATAAGTCATTACCTCCATAATAAAAATGTATTTTAAATTAATTTTTCTTCAAAGTTTTCCCATTTATTATAATATCTCAAACAGCGCTTTGTCAAGCGAAATTTTAAAATTTATATCGGTTCAGCGCTTGTCAAATTCCACATATTCGCGATGCTCCGCTATATTTTTATACGCGGGCCTTATTATTTTGCCCATGTTTATAAGCTCCTCAAGTCTGTGGGCGCTCCAGCCCGCGATCCTCGCGATCGCAAACAGCGGGGTGAAAAGCTCGGTCGGCAAATCAAGCATGTTGTATACAAAGCCGCTGTAGAAGTCCACATTAGCGCTGACGCCCTTATAGATCCTGCGTTTTTCCGATATGACCTCGGGTGCGAGACGCTCGATAAGGGCATAGAGCCCGTATTCCTCGGTTCGGCCTTTTTCCTCGGAAAGCCGTTTTACAAAAGCGCTGAAAACCTTGGCTCTCGGATCCGAAACCGAGTAAACCGCATGTCCCATTCCGTATATCAGACCGCTTTTGTCGTTAACTTCGCCGTCGAGCATTCTCGCGAGATACGTCTTGATCTCGTCCTCATCGGTCCAATCCGAAATGTTTTCTTTAATATTTTCAAACATCTCGACGACCTTAATGTTTGCGCCGCCGTGCTTCGGCCCCTTGAGCGAGCCGAGAGCCGCCGCGATGACCGAGTATGTATCTGTGCCCGAACTGGTGACAACATGATCCGTGAAGGTGGAGTTGTTGCCGCCGCCGTGCTCGGCATGCAGGATAAGCGCTATATCAAGGATCTTCGCCTCGATCTGCTTGAATTTGCCGTCGGGCCTTAAACAGTGCAGGATGTTTTCCGCGGTGGAATAGCTCGAAACAGGCTGATGAATGAACAGACTGTTGCCCGCATAGTAATGGTTATAGGCCTGATAGCCGTAAACCGAAAAAAGCGGGAACAGAGCGATAAGCTGCAGGCACTGGCGCAGCACATTCGGGATCGACGTGTCATTGGCCTTTTGGTCATAAGCGAACAGGGTGAGCACACTGCGCTGAAGCGTGTTCATCATATCGCTGCTGGGCGCCTTTAATATAATGTCGCGCACAAAGCTTGTCGGGAGCTTGCGGTACTCGGACAAAAGCCCAAGCAGCTTTTTAAGCTCATCCTCATTCGGAAGTTCGCCGAAAAGCAGCAGATAGGCTGTCTCCTCAAAACCGAATCTGCGGCCGTTAAGATTCTTAACTATATCTATAATATTATAGCCTCTGTAATAGAGCTCGCCGTCGCACTGGACCTTTTTACCGTCAATAATTTTATTCGAGATGATCTCCGAAATATCGGTAAGACCCGTGAGCACGCCTTTGCCGTCAACATCGCGAAGGCCGCGTTTTACATCGTATTTAGCGTAAAGCGACGGGTCAATTTTCGAGTTTGACACGCACTTTTCCGCAAGCTCATAAACATCGGGGGAAATCTGAGATATGCGCTTCATATTGATCCTCCTGTTCTTAAACGTATTAATTCACATAATAGAATTATACCTTTTTTTCCAAAAACAGTCAATCAAAATTCAAAATATTCATAAAAAGTTAATAAGAGATAAATCCTCATTATTCGACAATCCGGGCGCAAAAACGGCGCGGCACATTCCGCGCCGCGCCATCGGTCAGCATATTATCAACCCTTGTGTCCGAACAGACCGCCGAGGCCGTCCTTGATCTTATCAAGAATGTCGGAACCTTCCGCCTTTTCAAGCAGATCATCGGCCTCATCCTTGATCTTGTCAAGAATATCGCCGTTGCCCGCTATCTTTTCCTCAACGACCTTGATGATAGCCTTGACCTGCTCATCGGGCAGATCAACGCCGATCGTCTCCTCGATCGTCTTGATTGGATCCTTTTTGAAAGCGTCCTGAGTCGCCTGATCCTTTGTCAGCTTTTCAACCGCGTCTTTTAATTTGTTAAAATCCATTGATTTAACCCCCTTTGAAAAATATATTTTATAAATTAGTAATTATTTTTACCAACGCTTAAAATTTCCGAAAATGCCCCTTATGAGGTTCCGGCTCACCTCGCGACCGATAAGGAACAAATCGGAGCCGTTCATGATCCTTGACCTTATATCATCCGAGCATGGCGCCATGAGGCTTTCGGGCGGCAGAATAAACGCGCGCTGGACCATACTCGGCGTGCCCTCCTCATCGAGAAAAGACACCATTCTTGGCTTGTCCGGATCGCCCGCCTCGAGGAACATCTCGTAAAGCTCGGTCATCATCCAGAGCAGAAACGTTGAATAAAGCAGCGGCTCGTTTGAGAGCTTAACGCAGTCCATAATGTTTATTATTCCCTTACCGTTATTATTTACACGCACCCAGTCCTTAATATCAAGCTCGGGCTCGCCGAAACCGTGGAAGTCTCAATATATTTTATGAAAATTTTACATATAAAAAGAGCGGATACGCTCCGCTCAGAAATAATTGCGAATTATTAAATGCGAATTACGAATTTTATTCGGCCCTGATCGTGTCGGACACAGACATATTTTTTATTCGCCTCGAAGGCGCATACACCGCGGCGGCTGACGCGATTGTGATGAACGCCGCGATCACGATTACCGCTAAGACCGGCGGCTCCCAAGCCTCACCGAAATACGCCGTAACAAAGCTCTCGTAAAAGCACTTGTGGATCGGCAGGCCCGCCGCCAGGCCGCAAATCAGTCCGCATAAAGTGTATGTTACCGTTTCGGCACATATCATTTTTGTAAGCTGACCCGCGCTCATGCCCACGCTGCGCATTGCACCGTACTGCTTCATCCGCGCGGACACGCTCATGGAAATACTGTTCATTATGCTGAACACGGAAATTAAGGCGATCAGCGACAAAAATCCGTATACCAGCAACGTGAACGCCCAATAGGTCCCGACCACCCCGCGGTTGCTTTCGCGTCTATCCGACAGCAAAAAGCCGTTTGCCTCCGTTTCGCCGCGAATGGCGCGTATATCGCTGTCTGTTGCGTCCTTGGCGAGCTGAATGTCAACAACGGCGTATCCCGTTTCATCTGTCAGCCGCCCGAATGTTTCTTCGGTGCAGATTATTGTCGGGTTTCCACCGCCGCCTATTGGACTGTCGGTCAGCACGCAGGCGATTTCAAACGCTTCACCGTTTACCGTAATTTTATCGCCTTTTTCAAGCGGATTATCCTTGTCATAAACCGTCATCACGCAGCCGTCCTCTTTATAGGCGCGCTCAAGATCGATTTTATCCTCTGTCCATTTTTCCTCGTCAGCCCAGTTAAACTGCAGATCGTCGAGCGAAACGAGGTCAACCGCCGTCACTCCTTTATCGGATTGCGTCGGGAAATCTCCTTTGAAGCTGCGCCCGAAAACGTTCTTTACTCCCGACATAGAACCGATTTTATCGGTCAACCCGCGCGTAATCGTGCAGGAACGGTCGGCGCTTGCTATGGACAGATCGGGCGTATGGGGCTGCAAGCCGTTCAGTGCATGACGCGTCCAATCGTGGATCGCGGAAAATCCCAAAAAGAGAATTATGCTGAGCGCGAATGAGCCTGTCATAAGCAGCAGATTTTTCTTGGGCATTGCCGCGTGGCGAACGCCGAGCGCCGTTTCAATTTTCAAGAGCTTTGTATTTGCGGCGCGGCGAATTTTTGTTTGCGTGGCGTTTGATACCGCCGAAGCCGGCGGCACCCTTGCAGCGCGCTTCGCCGGAGACTGCGCCGCGATAAGAACCGTTACAATTCCGACCAAAACGCCGCAGACGATACCGACCGCGCTTATTCCGAAAAGCGGCATTTCTGAAAACTCTCCGCCCACGCCAAACCTAAGCGCCGCGCACAACGCCCATGTTATTACCATTCCGAGAGCAACGCCTGTCGGCACGGCTGTTTTGCACCGGTTCAGCGCCTCCAGGCGCACAAACCGCTTGATTTGCTTTTTGCTTGCTCCCGTGCATCGCATCATGCCGAAAAATCTTGTGCGCCCGGCAATATTGCTGTTCATGCTGCTCGCGATCATCAGCACGCCGGCGATCAATATCAGCAGAAACAGAAATGCGGCGGTGGCGTACATTCCCTGCAAGACATTGTTTTCGCTGAATCCCGTCAAGCCTATCATCACAAGGTTTTCGCTGATATTATCATCGGCAATATTAAACTGCTCCTTAATCTCGTTGATTGTCCTGCGTACGTTAATATACTTATTGAACCGATAGTAATACGTCGTCTCGGGCGGCTTGCCGTTCGCGGCGCGCACCTTTTCAAACGCCGTCATATCCATGCAGAGAATAACCGCGTCATATCTTGCCGAGTCGCCGTCCTGCTCAAAGCCTGACACGGCATATTCAAAATCTCCCGCGGGCGTGGTCAGCTTCACCGTGTCGCCTATATTTATGTTCCATATATCCTTTGCGTTTTCAGAAAGTACGACCTCGTTTTCGCTTTTCGGAAATTCGCCCTCCGTCATATAATCAAACGTGTCGGTGAGCCATGTTTTGTCCATACCGATGGCGGCGGCTTTTTTGTTGCCGACATAATACTCCTCATCGATCTTATAATTGATCGCGTCATATTCGGAAAACGCCGCGACATCCGGACGTGCCGCAATTTTCCGCGCATCGGCGGCGGAAATATTACTGAGCATAATATGCCAATTCCCGTGCTTTTGCTTGGCGCTTGCCTCCTCCATACGAATACCCATATCCGCCATAGAAAACACGGCCGTCACGAGAAAGACGGCAAGGGCGATACATATGATCGTCATTTTATTCTGTCTTTTATTCACCCGCGCTGAAATCGGAATTAAATCGAGATAGCTTTTCATTTCGCGTCTCATTCCATGCACCTCCCGAAATCGGTCAGCACGCCGTCGGACACCCGAAGCACCCGATCGGCTGAGGCGGAGATCGCGCGGTTATGGGTGATCATTATGATCGTCTGCTCATATTTTTTGGACGCTTCCTTTAAAAGCGAGATCACCTCGCTGCTGTTTTGCGTGTCCAGGTTCCCTGTCGGCTCGTCAGCGAGTATCAGCGCCGGACGGGTAATGAGCGCACGGCCTATCGCGACTCTTTGCTGCTGTCCGCCCGATAATTGACCCGGCAAATAGTTGCGGCGGTCTTTAAGGCCCAGCACCGTCAACAGTTCCTCCAAATACCGCTTGTCCGGCTTCTGATAGTCGAGCAGGACGGGGAATATTATGTTTTGCTCTGCCGTGAGTTCGGGGATCAAATTAAACGACTGAAAAATAAAACCGATATTTCTGCGACGGAAAATCGTCAGATTTTTTTCTTTCATCGCGAACGTGTCTTTGCCGTCTATGAAAACCTTGCCGCTCGTTGGGGTGTCGAGCGCGCCTATCATATTGAGCAGCGTGGATTTCCCGCTCCCCGACTCACCGACTACCGCGACAAACTCGCCCTTCGGCACGGTAAAGCTGACGTTTTTGAGCGCTTCGACCGCAGCCTCGCCGCTGCCGTAGGTTTTTGAAACGGATCGCACCTCAAGTAAGTTCATGTAAAACACCTCTTTCTGTTATTGTTTAATAACAGAATAGCATATAAAGCCTACCGCGGCCTTACAGTAAGCCTACAATTTTGTAGGAATTAAAAAATTTATAATAAACATTGTTCCCTTTCGGGCCGCACTGTCGACCTCTATGCTGCCGTCATGCGCTTCGATGATCGCTTTCGCGAGCGGAAGTCCGAGCCCTATTCCATGCGTGTCCTTTGAGAAACGGCTGCGATAGAAGCGCTTGAAAATGTGAGGCAGATCCTCGGGGTGAATGCCGCTGCCGTTATCCTTCACGATAATTTGCAAAACAGACGGGAGCAGCTTCCATTCGATATTTATCCGCCCGCCTTTTTCGGTGTGGTCGAGCGCGTTTTTTACGATATTTTCGAGCGCCTGAACAAGCCAGCTTTTGTCACATAAAAAAATAATTGTGCCGTTTCCCGATAAGCTGATCTGCTTTCGCTCCCGCTTTGCGCGGAACAGAAAATGATTTTTTATATCGTTCATCATCTCGGACACGTTTTCCTCTTTTTTCTCGATCCGTATCGTTCCCGCGTCAAGCTTTGTTATCTTTAAAAGATTTTGCACAAGCGTTTCAATGCGGTCAAGCTCCTGCTCGGTAAGCGCTGTAAACTCCTTCATTTCGGGGTTTTCCGCCTTGTCACGCATAATGCCGTTGTAGATATTGAGCGCCGCGAGCGGCGTTTTAAGCTGATGCGAGATGTCCGATATGGTGTTTTTCAAAAACTCCTTTGACCTTGCCTCATTTTCCGCGTGAGCGTTCAGAACGGAAGCGAGCGAATTGACCTTATGAAACAGCTTATTAAGCTCTCCCTCGTCGTCACATTCGATACGCGCGCCGCGGCTGCCGGAAATATAATCCGTAATCTGCTCTTCGGCGGCTTCTATGGTTTTGTTCTGCTCGCGGAAATAACCGTATACGGCCGCAAGCACAGCGGCAAACGCGCAAAACGCCGCAATAAAAATATACGCCGCCGCGTTTTTGACATTGTAAATCATCAAAAACGCGGAAACAAGCGCGAATATAAAAACACAAAACAATATCACGGCAAAAAGGGATTTTATTTTTCTGTCGGTAAATATTCTCATGTCACACGCTCCACTTATATCCCATGCCGCGAACGGTAACGATCATTTTCGGCTCGCCGGGATCGTCCTCTATTTTTGCGCGCAGACGGCGAACATACACCGTGAGCGTGCTGTTATCAACAAATTTTCCGTCGCAGTCCCAGAGCCTTCCGAGTATTCGATCCGTGGAAAGGACAATGTCGGGATTTTCCATAAACATGCAAAGCAGCTTATATTCGCCCGCCGTCAAATTGATCCGTTCGCCGTTTTTGTATACTTCGCCCGCGAGCAGCTTCACCGTTATTCCGTTTGAGCAAAGCTCCGCGTCGTTTTTAAAGCCTCCGCTCCTGCGCAGTATCGCGTTTATTCTCGACATCAGAACCGACAACTTAAACGGCTTTGTGATATAGTCGTCGCCGCCGATATCAAGGCCCATTATAATGTCCGTTTCCTCGTCAGCGGCGGTGAGAAATATGATCGGCACATTTGACGCTTCACGGATCTTTCTGCAAATGTCAAACCCGCTGCCGTCGGGGAGCGACACGTCCAGAATAACCAAATCGTATTTTCCGTCCGCAAAAACAGCGTCAGCCTCGCGGCTTGTCCGCGCGGTGTCCAAATCGCAGCCCTGCTTTTTTATCGCAAAAGACAGTCCGTTTATTAAGCTCAAATCATCTTCAACCAAAAGTAATTTTTTCATAGTTCCGACTCCGTGTCATATTTTTATTAAATTATATATTTTAACAAAAACTATGTCAACCGCGGGCGGTAAAAGTTTATAAAAATTTTATTTTTAAAACGCGGCGGCAGGCCTATGCCCGCCGCCGCGAAATCGAAAAGACAAAATATTATTTGATATATGTGTCCGCGGTGACTCTTTGGCGCATGGTTGTGGTGCCGTGAGGGCCGCCGAAGGGGTAGACCTTTATGCACAGGCCGTCCTCGTCATCCGAGAATTCCACGGTCGTGTATGAGTTTTCAAATTCCGACTCAAGCACCAGCCCGCCCTGCTTTAAGGCGTAGAACAAGTATCTGTTTCCGTCCTTATCCTTCGCGAGGTACACGGTCGCGCCGTCGATCTCGCGGCTGTCATACACCTCGTAATTATCGGTGATAAATTTCACCGCCTCGTCATAGCTCAAAACGACTTCCAGATCTTTTTTCATGTTAAAGATCTTCTCGGCGTCAACGTTATATCTCGGCACTCCGCCTTGATCGACATACATTGCGCCGACCGTCTCGCCGTCCAGCAGCACCGGCTTTATGTGATTGAAGTCGGCTGCAAAACCTTCCGAACAGTCGAAAGAGACCGTGTTCATGTAAAAATTAAGCTGATCAAACGACACGGAAAGAATATTGTCATTGAGCGAGTATTCCATTTTGTGAAGCGGAATATCGTGCAGATCGTTAGTCTGATAGGTATAGAGCCGCACCTCTCGCTTGTCGTTATCCCATGTGAAGTTACACATATATTTTGAATAGCCGTAATCGGCGTTGGGGCTGTCCGCGGCGACGGTTCCCAGGTCCTCAATGCAGACCGCTGTCCTGCCGTTTATCGCGAAACTCGGTGCCTCAAGTCCGTTGAATATGACTTTTATGTCGGTCTCATATATATTGTCAACGACCCTGCCGACCGTTCCGCGCTCTATATTAAGCGGCTCGCCGTAGCCCGAGGAGCCGTCCGAGTTCGCGGTAAGCGTGCGGGTGTTGTCGTCGTACCACCAATTAAAGCCGTAGTGCGCGTCCGCGTCGGTCCCGCCCACGTCAAGATCCTCGACCAAAACGGCGGTTTTGCCGTCAATATTATAGGACGGGATCGGGCGGTTGTTGACGTACGCCAGAATGTCGGTCGAGTAAATACTTCCGACAACGTCGCCGCTTGCGGCGAAAGCGCCGGAGGCCGATCCGAGCAGCATAACGGCGGCAAGCGCCGCGGAAACAAGTTTAAATTTTTTCATAAGTCTATCCTCCTAAAAAATACTTTATACTTTTTAGACGAAAAAGATCCGAAAAAGTTCCCGAATTATTCAAATTTCTCGTAAAAAACCAGATCATCAAGCGGTTTTCTCAAATTCATGCTGTCGTGCCTGTCGGATGGCAGCGGTTCCTCGTCGGCGTATCCCACAGCCAGAATGTTCACGGGCTCAACACCCTCGGGGAGGTTAAGCACCTCTTTTACCACATTCGGCCTGAAATAGCATATCCAGCACGAGCCGAGCCCCTCGTCGGTCGCGGCCAGCATCATGTGGTCGGTGACGATCGCCGCGTCGATATCCGATATGCATTTTTGGTCGTATTTACGCACCCAGCACAGATCCTTTTCAACGCATATGACAAACACCAGCGGCGCGCCGAAGGTTCGGGTGCCCTGGTTCAGCTTTTCTATGCTCTCCTTCTCGCGCAGCACAAAAATGCGCTGCGGCTGGGCGTTGCAGCCGGTGGGAGCCACCCGCCCCGCCTCAAGGATACGCATGATCTTTTCCTCCTCGACAGGCTTATCCTTATATTTTCTGACAGAATATCTCTTTTTTGCAAGCTCCAAAAAATCCATATGCATACTCCTTCCGTTTTTATAATTTATTTCCGTAATTTATATCCGTCCAAATCGATTTTAATTCTGTTTTATTAATCAATATACTCCCGCACTCTGAAGCTCACGCCGCAATTCTCTGCGATCCCGCGGCAGCGCTCGATATCCTCGGGCGGCATTGTTTTGTCGACCACGCTGAAAACGACTTCTTTAACATACGGCTTTGCTTTCGCCGCAAAATCTTTGATCGCCTCAAAGGCTTTTTCGCCATATCTGCTGTGGCAGACCGCCTGATAGGCCTCGGCGCTCGGGGCGTTGAGGCTGATCGAAACTACGTCTATCGCGCCTTCAAGCTCGGGCGTCACGTCGCGCCCGTTTATCAGATTTGCCTGTCCATTGGTGTTGACGCGGATCGTGATATCATGATCCGCTTTAAGCCGCTTCGCGATCTCGATCATATCGTCAAAACGCTCGGTCGGCTCGCCGTAGCCGCAGAACACCACCGCGTCATATTTTGAGAGATCACGCTTTTCAAAGTCGGCCATGATCTCGTCAATCGTCGGCTCGCGGTCAAGCCACAGATCGTCCCGGCCGTTCACGTTGTCATGCTTGGTCCGCACACAGAATTCGCACGCGTTTGAGCAGCGGTTTGTCATATTAACATAAAGCGAGCTTCCAAGCTCGTAGGTTATTGTCATTTTTCTCATCCTCTCTCTAAATCTGTTATCTTAAACATATGCATAAATTTTATCACATATATTCCGTTATTTCAACAACAAATTACTGACCTATATATAAGTATTTTTGTATATTTTTAACTTGCAATTACCGTGAAAAGCTATTATAATTATAGGGATAATATTTTCACATAAGGAGAAAACAATGATTTCACTTGACAAAATCTATCACGGCGCTCACGTTCTGAAACAGGTCCTGCGTCCGACCGAGCTCATCAGAGCGGCGAGGATGTGCCCCGACTGCAATCTGTATCTTAAAAACGAGAACCTTCAGGTCACGGGCTCGTTTAAGGTCAGAGGCGCGTATTACAAGATCTCACAGCTCAGTGAGGAGGAGCGCAAAAAGGGCGTTATCGCATGTTCAGCCGGCAATCACGCGCAGGGAGTCGCGTTGGCCGCCTCAATGAACGGCATCAAGGCCACGATCTGTATTCCCGACGGCGCGCCGATCTCAAAAGTCGAGGCCACCAAAAGCTACGGCGCGGACGTCGTTCTGGTAAAAGGCGTTTATGACGACGCCTACGAGCACGCTCTTAAACTGGTCGAGGAAACCGGCGCAACGTTCATCCACCCGTTTGACGATGAGCTTGTCATCGCCGGGCAGGGTTCGATAGGCCTTGAGATCATTGATCAGCTTGAAAATGTTGACGCTGTCGTTGTCCCGGTGGGCGGCGGAGGCCTTATATCGGGCGTCGCTTTCACGTTAAAATCCCTCGATCCGAAGATCAAGGTCTACGGCGTACAGGCGGCGGGAGCTCCCTCGATGCGCGACGCGATAAAGGACGATAAGATCGAGACTCTGAGCGGCGTTCACACGATCGCCGACGGTATTGCTGTAAAGACCCCCGGCGAGCACACATTTGAGATATGCAAAAATTATGTTGATGATATTGTGACCGTGACCGACGATGAGATATCAACCGCCATTCTTGAGCTTATCGAACGCGAGAAGGTTATCGCCGAGGGCGCGGGCGCTGCCTCGGTCGCGGCAATAATGTTTGACAAGCTGCCGGTCAAGGGCAAGAACGTTGTTGCACTTGTCTCGGGCGGAAACATTGACGTTACTATCCTCTCAAGGGTGATAAACCGCGGCCTTCAGATGACAGGCCGCCTGACCGAGCTTGTCATTGAGCTGACCGACAAGCCGGGCCAGCTTCTGACAGTTTCGGAAATAATTTCATCATACGGAGCGAACGTTGTGGAGCTCGACCACAACCGCGGCGACAGGCACATAGACATCAACGACTGCATTCTGCGCATCTCTATCGAGACAAGGAACCGCGAGCATCTTAACGAAATAATCAACGCCCTGACAAAGAGCGGTTTTAAATTAAGATAATAAATCAATCGGAGGTAATATTTATGAACAAGATACACACAAACAACGCTCCCGAGGCGATCGGCCCTTATTCGCAGGCGGTCGAGACCGGCGGAACGGTCTACACCTCGGGACAGATCGCGATAAATCCCAAAAGCGGCGAGATCGAGGCCGCGGACATCAAGGGCCAGACCAAGCAGGTCATGGAAAATCTGAGCGCGGTTCTTGAGGCCGCAGGAAGCTCTTGCGCCAACGCGGTCAAGACCACATGCTTTTTGGCCGACATCAACGACTTCGCCGAATTCAACGCGATATACGGCGAGTATTTTTCCTCAAAGCCGGCCCGCTCCTGCGTGGCGGTAAAATCGCTGCCCAAAGGCGCGCTGGTCGAGGTCGAGGTCATCGCGGTGAAATAAAATGACAAGCGGCAAAACACGTCTTTGCGCGATCGATGCGGCTCGGGGCGCGGCGCTTATAAGCATGATCATATATCACTTCTGCCGCGATCTGTCAAGCTTCGGCATGCTTCCGGTCAACATGACCCTCTCCCCCGCCTGCATTGTCTGGCAGCGCAGCATATGTTTCACTTTTATACTTGTTTCCGGGTTCTGCTTCCCGATGAGCGGCCGACCCGTGAAAAACGGAATTATTCTGCTTCTGTGGGGCGGCGTCATCACAGCCGTGACCGCGCTGTTTTTCCCTCGCGATAAAATAATATTCGGGATACTCACTTTTATGGGCTGCGCGGCGATACTGACCGCGCTTTTCGGCCCGATATTTAAAAAAATCAGTCCGGCTTTCGGGCTGATTTCCGCTTTAGTTCTCTTTGCCGTCACATATAACATAAACAAAGGTTACATTCTGTCGTTCCCGCTGCCGACGCGGCTTTACGCGAATTATATAACCGCGTTTTTCGGGTTTCCGTTCAACGGTTTTTTCTCGGCAGACTATTTTTCTTTGCTGCCGTGGTACTTCCTGTATCTCGTCGGATATTTCGCTTACGGAATTATGAAAAACCGCGGGCTGCTCCGCATTCTTAAAAAACCGAACGTTCCGGTGGTCGGCTTTCTCGGCAGACATTCCCTGATAATTTACATACTCCACCAACCGATCATTTACCCGTCACTGCTGCTGATTGGGAGACTGCTGGGCGGCGCCTGAAAGCGCGTTGTCCCACTTAACGTCGGCAGCGGCTATCTTCGAGGTAAAATCGTTATACGCGAAGGCCGCTATCTCGGGATCCGCGCTGCCCCGCGATGCTGACATGATCTCAAAGGCTCCGCGGTAAGCGGCAAGGACCTCGTCAAGCACGGCGCTGAGCGCTCTGTCGGTCTCATTAAGGCTTTCGGAGCCGACCATTTTTTTATTGGCATAATACGCCGCCTCAACGTTTGGACTTACGGAATCAAACACCTGCCACCAATTGCCGTTAAGCTCCGCGTCAAGCATTTTGTCCGCCGCGGCGCGGATATCTCCGAACTCGTAAAACACATCTGCAAACGACACTTCGGGGGAATATTCCGTCCGCGTCGGAGACGGCTCATTACCGCAGCCAAAAAGCATGGCCGCGCATATAAGAGCCGATAAAATCAACGCAAAATTTTTTAAAATCTTTCTCATGATCTCTCCCTGTCATCGCACAGCATAACAAGCACCGTGCCCGAGTCAAAACTTATTTCCGCCGTGTCCGCCTCGGCAAACTCGTTGCTGGAGGCCTGAACGAGCCCCGAATCGAGGCTCATGCCTTCGGTCTCATATTTAAGGCCTTTCACTGAAAAATTTTTAACGCTTCCGCCGTACGCAAAAAACGAGACGTATTTCTTTCGACAGTCCGTTTTTTTCAGCGTAAACGGTCTGTTCTCCATCCATATCTCGTTTATATCATCTATCATTTTAAGTCTCACGCCGCGCTTTAAAGCGTATTTCATAAGGCAAAAGTGTGTAAATTCCTGATCTATCCTGCCGCCGATCCCGCCTATCAGCACGATCTCGTCCGCTCCGCGCCCGATCGCGTAATCGACCGCTATGTTTGTGTCGGTCTTATCTTTCTCGGGCGGATAGATAACGCGTTCCACGCCGGGCGGGATCTCCGCGGCGAATGAATCGTTGTCGCCAAGGAAAATATCGGGAACAACGCCGAGCCGCAGCGCATGCTTATAGCCCGCATCGGCGCAGATCACAATATCTCCTCCGAGATCGCGGCCTTCAAGATAGCGGTAATCCGCGATCGCCGCGCTGCTAAATATTATCGCCTTCACGCTTCTCAACCCCCTGCACCGCGCGGAACCGCATATTATGTATGGTGTCTCTGTAATTATCGGAATGAAAAATTGATGATCCCGATACGATAACATTCGCTCCGGCGCCCGTTGCCTCGTCGATGTTGTCCTCGGTTATTCCGCCGTCGACCTCGATATCAACGCTGAGGCCCCGCTCTTTTATTATACTGTAAAGCTCGGAGATCTTCCCGTCGACCGAGCACATATAATGCTGGCCGCCGAAACCCGGTTCGACCGTCATAAGCAGCACCTGGTCGGCAACGTCAAGAACATCGGTTATTTCACTGACGTCGGTCTCGGGCTTTATGCTGACGCCCGCTTTGATCCCGAGCCGCTTTATATACTCAAGAGTTCCGCGCAGATCGCGCACGGCCTCTTGATGCACGGTTATTATATCCGCGCCCGCGGCCGCGAAGTCGTCAATAAACTCCTCGGGATCAGTCACCATAAGATGCACGTCGAACACAAGAGCCGTTTTGTCCCTGAGCGCTCTCACCACTGATGAGGAATAACTCAAATTAGGGACAAAATGCCCGTCCATGATATCAATATGCAGATAGTCGGCGCCCGCCGCCTCGACTCTTTTCACGTCCCGCTCGAGATTGGCGGGGTCCGCCGCAAGGATCGACGGTGAAATTTTAATATATGGCATTGGAAAGTCCTTTCATAGCCCGCTTGATCAATCAGGCGTTACAAATTAAGCGTTATCTAATATGTTTTGTTCTCAAGGATCTCTTTGTACTGCGCTTTGTAGCTCTCGTGCCGCGATTTGCTTATTTTCCCGTCATTTAGCGCTTCAAGCACGGCGCATCCCTTTTCAACGGTGTGGCTGCAGTCCGCAAATCCGCACTTGTCAATGTATGGTTCAAATTCCGGAAACAGTCGGCACAGCTCCTTTTCATCCATATCCGCCACAGAAAACGAACTGAATCCCGGCGTGTCGATTATATATCCTCCGCCGTCGTCAAGCGGCATAAGCTCGCTGTGGCGCGTGGTGTGTCTGCCGCGCTCCACCCTGCCGCTGACCTCTCCGGTGGCAAGATCGGCGTTTTTTAATATCCTGTTGAGGAGACTGGATTTTCCGACGCCCGAGTTACCGGCAAAAACAGTCAGCTCGCCGCGAAGCAGTTCTGAGAGCCTGTCCGTGTTGTCGCCGGTCTCCGCGCTCACGCACAAGGTATCAAATCCCGCTGCGCTGTATATGTCAAAATACTCGCCGCCGTTTTGCAGATCGGTCTTGTTTACGCATATTATAGGCCGTATACCCGCGTACATTGCGGAGGTAATAAGCTTGTCCACCGTAAACAGATTAGGCTTTGGGAACGCGACCGAAAACACGATCGCGATCCTCGTCACATTGGCCACAGGCGGCCTTATGAGCGAATTGGTCCGCGGCAGGATCTCGCTTATAAGCCCGGTTCCCGAAGCCGAGTCAATATTGCAGTTTACGACATCGCCGACAAGGGGCGTTATGCCTTCCTTGCGAAATCTGCCCCGCGCGCGGCATTCGAAAACAGTGTCGGAGCCGGAAGGCTTTATATAGTAAAACCCTCCGACGCCCTTAATTATTCTGCCTTGAATTATCATCCGGCTCAGTCCTCAAGCCCCTCGGCGGTTATGCTGTCCGAACCGCCGTCCGACTCACTATCGGAGCCGCCTCCGGAGCTTTCCGTTTCGCCTCCGCCCGATTCATTATCATTCGAGCCGCCGCCGGAACCCGACTCGGTATGCGTCTCCGTTTCGGATCTTCTGTCTGTATCGGTATTTCTTTCGCTGCTGTGAGTTTCTTCACGATCTGCCGCACCGCTTTCGTTTCCGCTGGTTGTTGTGGTGTTTCCGGAATTGTCCCGACTGCTTTCGTCCTTCGCTTTTGTGGGCTCGGGACTCTTTTCCGGACCGGCGCTGACCGTAAGATTGATCATATCTCCGGCAGCGACCGCGCTTCCGGGAGCGGGAGACTGCTCGAACACGATATTAGCCGCGACCTCAGGATTTACCTTTTCAATGCGTCCGCACGTAAGGCCAAGCATCTCGATCTCAGCCTTCGCGTCGTCATAACTCATTCCGGAATAATCTTTAAGCGTGATCGACGAGCTGCCGGAACTGGTTATAACACGGATAATAATATTATCGCGATTGGTCATAACGGTTCCTCCCGCCGGAGTCTGCTCCAAAATGGTGCCGACGGGCTGTGTGCTGTCCGTCTTGCTCTGCTCGAGAATGCTGAACGTCTGGCCGTATGCCTTCTGCGCGTCTTTAAGCGTTGTTCCGACAAGCGACGGGATCTTGACCGTGTCCTCGGAAGTGCCGAATATTCCAAATCCGTCGGTCACTGCGAAAGCGACGGCAATGCCTGCGGCCAGCACGGCCAGCGCCGACAGAAAGGCCACAAACGCCACTTTGCGCTCTTTTTTCTTTTTAATCCGTCTTGCCCGCTTTTCATTAAGTCTTTCCATAGCTTCATATTCCGCTTCCTGCTCGTCAAAATCGTCAATGTCGATACCCGAGTTTCTTCTTGCGAAGCTTTTTTCGTCCTCGATCTTAGGAAGCTTGATCGTGTTTGTGCCGCCGTCCACCGAGATCGTTCTGTTCCGTCTCGGATCACCAACTTCAAGGTTGGGATCGATCAGAACCTTGTTGATATCCGATATCATGTCGGTTATAGACGAGTATCTGCTGTTCTGCTCTTTGGTCATCGCCTTCATGACGATCCTTTCCAGAGATTTCGGAACATCGGGATTGATCTCGGTTATCGGCGTCGCCGTCTCCTGAATATGCTTTAAGGCGATAGCGACCGCCGTGCTGTCGTCAAACGGCAGGACGCCTGTCAGCATCTCATACATAACCACGCCCATTGAATAAATGTCCGTGCGCTCATCCGTATATCCGCCGCGCGCCTGTTCGGGCGAGAGATAATGAGCCGTGCCTATGGTGTTGTTGCTGGCCATGGTGGTCGTTGTCTGCGTCGCGGCCCGGGCGATGCCGAAGTCGGTGATCTTCAGCACTCCGTCGGGCGTCATTATTATGTTCTGCGGCTTTATGTCTCTGTGGATAACAGAGTTGTTGTGCGCCTCCTCGATGCCCTCGCAGATCTGAAGCGAGAATTCCGCGGCTTTGCGCCACTGAATAACGCCGACCTTGTCGATATACGTCTTTAAGGTCACGCCCTCGATATATTCCATAACGATATAATACATACCGTCCTCGCAGCCCACGTCATAGATAGAAACTATGTGCGGATTTGAAAGGCTTGCCGCCGCCTGCGCCTCGGTGTTAAATCTGCGCACGAACTCCTTGTCGTCCTTATAATCCTCCTTGAGTATCTTAACGGCCACATATCTGTTAAGGGCTTTGTCGCGTGATTTATAAACGCGGGCCATTCCGCCCTTTCCTATCTCCTCAATTATTTCATATCTTCCGTCTATCAGTTTTCCAATCATATTCATTTGGCGCTTTCCTCCTCAACAATTCGTATAACAATAACCGTGACGTTGTCAAGCCCGCCGCTTTCCTTAGCAAGCTCTACAAGATTTTCCGCGGTCTCTTTTGAGTTCTTTCCCTTTCTGACCGTTTCGAGTATCACGTTATCCTCGATCATTCCGGATAGCCCGTCGCTGCACATTACTATACTGTCGCCCGGCTTATATTCATATTCAAATATATCCGCCTTGATATCTTCCTCGCTGCCGACCGCCCGCGTGATTATATTTTTCTGGGGATGGAACCTCGCTTCTTCTCTTGTGATAGTTCCGTTTGCCACCATTTCCTCAACCACCGAATGGTCAACGGTTATCTGATATATCTCACTTTCGCGGCACGCGTAAACGCGGCTGTCGCCGACATTGGCGATATACCCCTCGCCGCCGGAAAAGGCGCAGACGACAGCCGTTGTGCCCATCCCGCTTCGGCTGATGTCCTCGCGCGCCATCTGAAAAATACTGCTGTTTGCGCTGGTCAGGGCGTCGTTTATCCGCCGCGGAATATCCGGGTCGCCGTCGCCGCTGAGGATGTCGTCAAGAGACTTTGTGATAAAATCCACCGCAAGCCTGCTCGCAACCTCTCCCGCGTTGTGGCCGCCCATTCCGTCTGCGACAACGCAAAAACCCGGCTCACTGCCGTCCTTAAAACCGCGCACCGAATAGGAGTCCTCATTGATCTGCCTGGCGCAGCCTATGTCGGTTACTCCGTAAACGTCAAATTTCAATGTCCATTCTCCTCCTGTCCTTAATATATTACGAATATATTCTCTGTCTTACCGCAAGGATGTTCAGTTGGGGTAATGCGCGCTCCGCGACGCGCGAAGCTGCCCGCAGGCCGCCGAAATATCACTTCCCATTTCGCGCCGAACAGTGGCGGATATCCCGCGCGCGTTCAGTCTGTTTAAAAACTCTTTCGCACCGGCGCTTCCGGAGGGCGAAAATCCCGTGCCCTCAACGGCGTTCACCGGTATCAGATTAACGTGGCAAAGCATTCCCCGAAGCAGCGCGGCAAGCTTTTCCGCGGCCTCTGTTCCGTCGGTCACTCCCTTGATCAAAGTGTATTCAAACGTTATCCGCCTGCCCGTTTTTCCGGTGTAATATCTGCACACCTTCATCAGTTCATCTATATTATATTTCCTGTTTATCGGCATAATGCTGCTCCGCGCCTCATTTTCCGCCTCGTGCAGCGAGACCGCCAAGGTTATCTGAAGCTGCATATCCGCGAGCTCGTATATGCGCGGCACTATACCGCAAGTTGAAAGCGTAATGTGCCTTTGGCCTATGTTCATACCGTCCGGGTCGTTCACATTTTTAATAAACGCCGTGACGTTATCGAAATTATCAAGAGGCTCTCCCACGCCCATCATCACTATGTTGGAGATCCGCTCTCCCAGATCCCGCTCCACAGCTATTATCTGATCGATTATCTCGCCCGGGGTGAGATCGCGGAGTTTTCCGCCTATAGTCGAAGCGCAGAATCTGCAACCCATTGCGCAGCCGACCTGGCTTGACACGCATATCGAGTATCCGTGCCTGTATTTCATCAGCACAGATTCAATATAATTGCCGTCACCTAATTTTAACAAATATCTGCGCGTCCCGTCAAGACTTGAAACAAATCTTTTTTCAATAATTAACGAATTTATCACGCACTCGTCTTTGAGCCTTTCGCGCAGAGCCTTTGGGATGTTTGTCATTTCGTCAAAATCCGAAATTTTTTCATACAGCCATTTATAAATCTGCGCGGCTCTGAACTTCGGCTCGCCCAACGAGACAATATATTTTTCAAGCTCCGTCTTTGAAAAATCCTTAAGCTTAATCTTTTCCATAAAAAATCACTTTCTTAAAAGCTTTGCTATATAAAATCCGCTGCCTCCGGTCTCATGCGTCAAAAGAGTACGCTCGGACACGAGTTCAAAATCGCCGCGGGTTTTGAGAAAATCCCGGATCTGCTCACCGTTTTCGGCCTTGAGCAGTGTGCATGTGCTGTAAACTAAAACTCCGCCCGGCTTCACATAAAGCGCCGCTGCGCTTAAAAGCCCGCGCTGGATCTCTGCAAGCTCCGCGACGTCCTCCTCTTTCCGCCGCCAGCGGATATCTGGCTTTGAATGCATAACCCCCAACCCCGAGCAGGGCGCGTCCAGCAGCACGCGGTCCGCCTTTCCGATAAGTTCTCCGACCGGCTCAGAGGCGTCTCTCGCCTCGGCCTTTATTATATCAATTCCCAGACGTTTTGCCGCCGCGTTGATCAGCGCTATCTTATGCTCGTGGATATCAAACGCGCGTATCTCGCCGCGGTTTTCCATAAGCTCCGCCATGTGCGTGGTCTTGCCGCCCGGCGCGGCGCACATGTCTATCGCGAACATTCCGGGCTTCGGATCAAGCGTTGCGGCCGCAAGCTGAGAACTGCGGTTCTGAAGCGTGAACAGTCCGTTTTTGTATGTATCCGACGCCGAAACGTCAAGAGCGCCGATTATCTTATAGCATCCCTCGATAATTCCGTCCGGCTCGGCTTTTATTCCGTCATCTTCAAGAGCCTTAACAAAACGGTCGGTTTTTTTTAGTCGGTTTTCCCTGATATACGGCGGATAAGCGCGGCCTGCGGCGGCGAGAATTTTCTCGCACTCCTCCGCGCCGTAATCGTTGATAAGCCGTTTTACCATCCACATCGGGAACGAGAACATGACCGAAAGATATTCCGCCTCGCCGTCGCCGCGCTCGGGATAGGCTATGCTTTCCTTTCCGCGGCACAGACCGCGCAGCACACCGTTCACAAACCCGCGCGAGCGATTGGCGTACTTTTTCGCGAGCTTCACGCTCTCGTCGCATGCGGCGGAGTCGGGGACCCTGTCAGTCATCATTATCTGATAGGCTCCGAGCTCCAGAATGATCCGCACCTGACGTGACATCTTTTTTATCCCGATCTTTGAGAAACGGGAAATTATATAATCAAGCAGCGTTCGGTTCTTAAGGCATCCGTAACACAGTTCCGTCGCAAAAGCCCTGTCGCGGCCGTCAAGTCCGCGCATCGCGCCGCTTAGCGCGCTGTTTATATACGCGCCGTCTCTGTCAAATCCGAGCAGCGCCTTAAACGCCGCCTCTCTTGCTCCCGATCCCATCAGTCGTCCCTTGTGCTGCGCGAGATCAAAATCAGACGCAGCAGCGACAGCAGCGCGCTGAGAGCCGCCGCGACATATGTCATGGCAGCCGCGGACAGAACCTTTTTGGCGCCCGTCAGCTCGTCCCCCGAAAGCATGTCGTAGGACTCGAGCGTTTTAAGCGCCCGATTGCTGGCGTTAAACTCGACCGGCAGGGTTATAAGCTGAAAAATAACAACTCCGCAATAGAGCAGGATACCAAAATCTATGATAACCGGCGCGAAGCCCGCGAACGCCGTCATTATAAATCCGATCAAAATGATCGGCATCGACAGCTTGCTGCATACATTAACAACAGGGTATATGCCGTTCCTGACGCGGATCGGCGCGTAGCCCATGGCGTACTGCACGGCGTGGCCGCACTCGTGGGCCGCAACGCCTATCGCGCCGATGCTGTTGCTCGCGAAGGTCGCGTCCGAAAGGCTGACAACGTTTGTTCTCGGGTCAAAATTGTCGGTGAGACTGCCCGAAATATGCTGAACGCGCACGTTCCGAAGGCCGTTGCGGTCGAGGATCAGCCGCGCCGCGTCCGCACCCGTCAGCCCGCGTGCGTTTATTACTTTTGAATATTTATTGAACGTGCTTGACACCTTGGCCTGCGCCCACATTCCGAATATGATCGCCGGAATGAGCAAAATAACCGTCGGGTCAAAATAACCTAAATACATAAAAATCCTCCTAACATAGTGATTAGTGATTAGTGATTAGCGAACAGCGAATACGCGTATATAAAAATCACAAATTCTTTGTGTTGTTCCCGCGAACCGTTTGCGCGCGAAATGTTTGAATTTTTATTTCATGATCTCGCCTGTTTCGATTTCGTGGCCGTTCAGATAGCTTGCGACGCTCATGCGCTTGCCGCCCTTCATTTGGATCTCGCCGACGAGCACGCTGCCGTCTCCGCATGCGATCTCAAGCTTCTTTCCTTGAACGCCCAGGATCTCACCCGGCTCGCCCGATCCGCTTCCCGCTTCGGCGACGAAAATCTTCATGATCTCGCCCTTATACTCCGAGTGCGCGAGCGGCCACGGATTTGTGCCGCGGATCAGATTAATTATCTCGACCGGCGATCTTGTCCAGTCGATCCGTCCGGTGCTTTTGTCGAGCATCGACGCGTATGTCGCCTCTGACTCGTCCTGTTTGATTCTCGGCGCGGTCCCGTTCTCAATGGCTCTTATCGTCCTGACGATAAGCTCTCCGCCCAGCGCCGCCAGGCGGTCAAACAGCTCTCCGGCCGTCTCGTTCTTTCCTATCTCGGTCTCCTCGGTGAAGATCATGTCGCCGGTGTCGAGAGTCCTGTCCATATACATCGTGGTCACACCCGTCACGCTGTCGCCGTTTATGACGCAGCGCTGAATGGGCGCGGCACCGCGGTATTTGGGAAGCAGCGAACCGTGGACGTTAACGCAGCCGTATCTCGGATAGTCAAGTATATAGCCGGGCAGTATTTTGCCGTAGGCCGCCACTATAATTATATCCGGAGCAAGCTCGTTTAATTTATCAAGAAACGTGTTGTTTTTAAGGGTTTCGGGCTGATACACCGGAATGCCCAGCCTCTCGGCCGCGGCCTTGACCTCGGTCGGTTTAAGCTTGTGGCCCCTGCCCTTCGGTCTGTCGGGCTGAGAAACCGCCGCGACGATCTCGTGTCCCGCTGCCGCTATCGCCTCGAGCGACGGCACGGCAAAGTCCGGAGTGCCCATAAAAAGTACTTTCATGCATACCTCTCCAGTTTGAAATTTTTAGTATCTATATATTATACTACATTAGTCAATAATTATCAAGAGAAATTTTGACAGTATTACAGGGTCATCATATAACTGCGGCAAAGCGCCGTTCCCGTTTCGGGATCGGCGCGCAGCGTATAAAAATCATCGTTTTTTGAATAAGCCCGCCCGGCGAATGCGATCCGATGCCGCTCCGTCAAAAGGAGGAATGGGTTTGGGAGAAATCCCTAAAACCCCGTTTTTGCCCCTGTGTTCTGTTGTTCCGAAACAACATGTTTTACGGGAAGGTTTGACTTGAGCACAGCGGACGCGTTATTGCTTATTGTGCCGAAATCTTCTTCAAAAAGCACCCATGTGTTGCTTTCCTCGTCAAGATAATATTTGCGGTCGCTCAGCACCTCGGAGCCGTCTCCGTCCACCGTCACCGCTCCGTCCCACACGAGCACCGGATCCGCGGCATTTGTGTTGAACCGAACAAGCTCTATCCTGCCGCCGCGGTAGCCTTCGCGGTATATCGCGTAGTATTTTCTGCCATCTGACGGCATTTCGGGATAGTCGTCAATATACGCGGTCTCGGAAAAGTCGTTCCAGCTCACGCGGTAGCCGAGACTTTCACTCAGAAAGCGCAGAGGTATCATGGTTCTGTCTCCTCTCAGCACAGGATAGGTGTCCATTTCAAAATCCGAGACGTTCACCCTCGCGATATTGCTGCCGACCGTGAACGAGATCACCGTGTCTTTATTCGCCGCGGTCGCGGTCTGCGCGCTGTCGTTCCAGCTCACCGTCATGCCCAGCGCCTCAAAAATTTTCCGCATCGGCACCAGCGTTCTGTCATTGAGCAGAATGGGGTCAACGTCAAAATCAAGGAACTCGCCGTTTAAGCTTACCAGAATTTTGTCAAGATTTCCGTCCTCGGACGCGGGCCAGAACGGTTCGCTCCACGTCTTTCCCTCGTCGGCGCTGAACAGCCGTTGGCCGTTTCGCAGCGTCACTATATATTTTCCGCCGCTGCATGCCGCTTTTGAGGGCAGCGCGTCGAAATGGCTTTTTCCCATATAACAGAAATCATTGTCCAGGAAATATATGTCGCTGCATAAGTTTTGGAAATTTCCCTGAAAATTCGGATTGGCGTCCCACGCCTTAAAGCGCAGCATATATCCCTTGCCCGTCTCTGTGACCTCAAAATTGTCAAGGTTGCCCGCGAGCAGCTCTTTTGTTTCGGCGTCCGCGCCGCTCATATACCGATCATAATATTTGTTGTATATGGTGTCATAATCGGGAAGCGGCGTTTTCTCGGATGTCAGGAATGTCAGCTCCGGCTTTTCGTCGGAAATCCTGAACGCGTTTTTAAGGCCGCCGAGATAGTTCACGGGTAGCAGCGTCTCAAGCGAGAACTCCGTGGTCTTATGCGGCGGAAGCTCCGCGAAGGCGCAGGTGTCGGTGACAATGTTCGTGCCGTGCCCTCCCTTTGAGATGATCGGATGCTCCGTGCCGCTCCGCAGGCTGCCGTCCCTGTTCCTCATCGTGACTATAATTCCCGCCGAGGTCGACGCGTCATAGTTAAAATACCTTGTCCTGTCGCCGTTGTTGGTTATGCTTATGTTATAGCGCTCGGTCACTCCGTAATTGCCCATGCTGCATCCGTATCCGTGATTGTCCCGGCTCACGTCAAGCTCGAAATTCGGCGAATAATTGTCGGCTGTCATGCCGCTTTCGGGGATATATTCCTTTGTGTCGCTGTGATGCGTGTCAAACACCCACACGCTGTCACGCTTGCTTTGCGGCACGTTTTTGCCGTAATAATCAAGCTTTGACGGGTCATAATATTTAAGCGCGAGCATGTCGGACTCGGCGGTTATGTACTTTGACCAGATATCGTCCTGCGGATTTAAATTTGTGACCCAGCTTTCGACCGTGACGGCCTCGGGCGTGTACTGATTTTTGAAAGTGACCGGAAGATAGCTGCCGTCCGAAACGCCGTCGTCGATCACATACTCAAGATCCGCCTCGACCTCCGGCAGACTGTCGGCTACGCCCTTTAAGCATCTGTCGCGCAGATATGAGCCGAAAGCGGTCTTGTTTCGGTCAAAATCGGAGCGGTCGCCGAGCTTTCCGTCCTTTGAACGGAGCTCGACCACATTCATGTCGACCTTTCCCGAAAGCAGCTCGGTGTCCGCCGCCATAAACACCGGCAGGATCATTCCGCAGGCCGAATAATTGTCAACATAGCTGCTCAGCCACACTGTCTCACCCTTTTTTATCGTCACGGTCTTGGGCGAATAACCGCCGTTTTTAAACACGACGTCGGAATTCAGCATATATATGTCGCTGCCGAGCATTGTGGCGACCGCGTCCTCGGCTCCCCATGTGGGGTACTCGTATTTCATGTTCCCGCTCCCGTCAATGTATCTGCGGACCTTTGGGGTCTCAAACGCCGCTCTGTTTATCCTCAGCACCGAGTCCTCCTTCGCGGTTATCTCAAGGTCAAGCTCCACGTCAAAGCCGAGCCCCGAAGGGTTATAGTTTTCGTCATATCCGTAAGTGTAGTTGATATGAGTCAGATATATATAATATCTGTCGGGGCCCAGATCCGGGTTTGACATGGTGTATCTCGAATTCGGGTTCGACGGATCCGCCAAATATTCCCTGAATATGCCCTCGGTGTTGTTGCAGTAAATAAACTTTCCGCCGCCGACCGGCTCAAAATAAAGCTCCGCCGGTTTTACTTCTTCAGCGAAACATATACTTGACAAGCTCAGCATAAACAGTATAATAGAGATAACGGCGGCTAACTTTAATGCCGCTGCAATATCCGTTTTGGTGTGCGTTTTCATATGATCATCCTTTCAAATTTGCCTTTATATTTTATATGACGACCAAAACGGCGGATTTGTTCCGGAAATTCAGCAAAAAATTTATAACGGGAGAAATTTATGTCTGTTACCATAGCCCTCGCGGGGAACCCTAACTGCGGCAAAACTACAATATTCAACGCTCTCACCGGCTCGGAGCAGTATGTCGGCAACTGGCCCGGCGTCACCGTTGAGAAAAAAGAAGGGCGGCTCGTTTCCGACCCCGAAGTTACGATCGCCGATCTGCCCGGCATTTACTCGCTCTCGCCATACACTCCCGAGGAGGTCGTGGCGAGAAACTACCTTGTCTCCTCGCCGCCGGATGTTATTCTGAACATTCTCGACGGAACGAATATCGAACGCAATCTATATCTCACCACCCAGCTCACGGAACTCGGAATTCCCATGGTCGTTATAATCAACATGGCCGACGTGCTCGAAAAGCGGGGCGACGTGATCGACCTTAATAAATTTTCAAAGGCACTCGGCGGCTGTCCGGTCTTTGAAGCTTCGGCCTTGAAAGGCGGCGGGCTCAGATACGCGGTCGACGCGGCTGTCGAGGCGGCGGGGAAGAGTTCCAACACAAAACCCGTCGGCTTCTCGGCCCCTGTCGAGGAAACCGTGCTTGAGATACAAAAAATAATATCGCCCGTATGCGAACGAAAAGAGCAGCTTCGCTTCTTTGCGGTTAAAGTCTTTGAGCGCGATGAAAGGCTTTCGGAGCTTATCGGAGATCTCCCCGAATCAGACAGGATCGAAGAGATAATCAAAAGAACCGAAAAAAAGCTCGGCGATGACGGCGAGAGCATAATAACCACCGAGCGCTACGCGAAGATAACCTCAATAATCAAAAAAAGCTACATAAACCGCGCGGTCGGCGACGCACTTTCCGAAAAGATCGACAGCGTGCTGACAAACCGCTGGGCCGCGATCCCGATATTCGCAGTGGTCATGTTCGTTATGTACTATGTTTCGGTAACGTCACTCGGCGCGATGTTCTCTGGCATAATAGAGGACAACATTTTCGGTGATTCGGGGATCGTCCCCGCCGCCGTCAGAGCGTTTCTGACAGCGATAGGCACTCATGAAAAACTTATCTCGCTGATAATCGACGGTATAATAGCCGGCGTCGGCTCGGTGCTGAGTTTTGTGCCGCAGATAATGATCCTGTTCATTTTCATGGCGTTTCTTGAGGACTGCGGATATATGTCCCGCGTGGCGTTTATCATGGACGGAATTTTCAGAAAGATCGGGCTTTCGGGCAAGTCGTTCATACCGATAATAATCGGCACCGGCTGCGGCGTTCCGGGGATCATGGCCTCGCGCACGATCGAGAACGCGGCCGAGCGCCGTCTGACGATAATCACGACAACGTTTATCCCTTGCAGCGCCAAGCTGCCGATGATCGCTCTGTTTTCGGGCGTTTTTCTCGGCGGCGCGTGGTGGGCCGCTCCCGCCGCGTATCTCATCGGGGCGCTGGCGATAATCATATCGGGAATAATTTTAAAGCGGCTCAGGCTGTTTAAAGGCGACTCAACGCCGTTTATCATGGAGCTTCCGCCGTATCATCTGCCGATCCCGAAAAACGTGTTTAAAAGCATGTGGAACAGAGTATCTTCGTTTGTGAAAAAGGCGGGCACCGTTATCCTGCTCTCGGCGATCGTGATATGGCTGCTCTCAAACATCGGAATTAGCGGCGGACATATCGGATTTACCGACGACTTTTCGGTGTCTATCCTGTCATACATCGGCGGAGCCTTCGCATGGCTGTTCAGGCCGCTCGGCTTCGGAACGCGCGAGGCCGCGGTGGCCGTGCTCTCGGGCCTTATCGCCAAAGAAAACGTTGTCAGCACCCTCGCCGTGCTCTATCCCGGCGCGGATTTCGGTTCGGCTTTGCTCGGCGCATTCACGCCGGTTTCGGCCTTCGCGTTTCTGGTGTTCAATCTTTTGTGCGCGCCGTGCGTGGCCGCAATGGCCGCTATCGCCCGCGAAATGAGCAGCAAAAAATGGACCGCCTTCGCTTTGTGCTATCAAACGGTTTTCGCCTATATCGTCTCGCTTCTGATATATCAGATAGGCTCGCTGCTTATATAGCCGCGTTTGACACGAATAATAAAATATTATATAATAATTGAAACACAAGTGAACACTGGAGGATTTTATATGCTTGAACAATCTAAAAAAGAATTTATTGAATTTATGATGAGCGCGGACGTGCTCCGCTTCGGCGACTTTGTGACAAAGAGCGGCAGGAATACGCCCTACTTCGTCAACACCGGCAACTACAGAACGGGAAAACAGATCGCGACGCTCGCGAAGTTCTACGCCGCGCTGATCAAAAACGAATGCGGCGATGATTTTGACTGCATGTTCGGCCCGGCCTACAAGGGTATTCCGCTCGCGGCCGCCGCGGCCGCCGCGCTGTATAACGAGCACGGAATCGACAAGCCGTATTTCTTTAACCGCAAGGAGGAAAAGGATCACGGCGAGGGCGGCTCTCTGGTCGGATATAAGCCGCAGGACGGCGACCGCGTGATCATTATTGAGGATGTTATCACGGCGGGCACCGCCATACGCGAGACGGTCCCGATCCTGACCGCCGCCGCGGACGTGAAGATCCCGCACATGTTCATCTCGGTCGATCGCTGCGAGGTCGGACAAACCCCGGGAAAAACCGCCGTTATGGAGGTCATGGAGGACTTCGGGATAAACGTCCACGCGATAGTGACCGTCCGCGACATACACGAATATCTGAAGCAGTCCGGCGAATACGCCTCGGTGCTTAAAAACATGGAATCCTACATGGAAAAATACTGCATACTGTAAATGACCGTTACTAAGTTTGCCCAAAACGCTTGCCGCGCGTAATGCGCGGCGGGCGTTTTTTGATCCGAAAACACAATATCGTCGGCTCCGCCGTCCCGCGCACAATAATTTTAAAATATTTTAAAAAAATTTCATTTTCCTATTGACAAACATATAATACGGTGGTATTATAATTATAACGCTTGAACATTTGTTCATATGTTTAGATGTAAAGGGGTGTTAATTTTGAAAACGAAAAAATATAAGATCGAAAATCTTGACTGCGCTCACTGCGGCGCGAAGATAGAAAAGCTCATAGGCGAGATGGACGGCGTGAGCGAGGCGGCGTTATCGTTCCCGACGATGCGGCTCACCGTCAGCGCCGAAAATCCGGACGCGCTGCTTCCCGAAATAATCAAGACCGCGCGAACCGTTGAGGATGAGATAACTTTTAAAGCGGAAGATGACGAAAGTCCTGAAGTTGAGGGAAACGAAAAATTTGAAAGGTTCACTCTCATCTCTGGAGGCGCACTCTATATCATCACTCTCATCATACACGCGATGATCGGAGGAGACTATTCTGCGGGTCTTATCGCCATGCTCGCCGTTTCCTACATTCTTTTGGGCGGCGGAGTTTTGCTCACGGCCTTAAAAAACATTCCCAAGGGCAAAATTTTTGACGAAAATTTTCTTATGGCGATCGCCACCGTCGGAGCCTTCATCATTAAAGAATATCCCGAGGCTGTCGGCGTTATGCTGTTTTTCAGGATCGGCGAGCTGTTTGAGGACATAGCGGTCAAGCGCAGCCGCGGAAAGATAATGCAAGCTGTCGACATGCGCCCCGAGACGGTCAATCTGATAAACGGCGATAAGATAATATCGGCTGCGGCGGAACTTGCGAGTCCCGGCAGCATCATACTTATCCGCCCGGGCGACCGTATCCCGCTGGACGGCACGATCATCGAGGGCGAGAGCCGTATAGACACCTCCGCCGTTACCGGCGAGCCCGTTCCTATCAGAGCGGCGGTCGGCGACAAGATCATCTCGGGCTGCGTCAACACCTCCGGCGCTCTTAAAGTACGTGTAGACAGCGCGCTCAAGGACTCGATGGTTTCGAGAATACTTGAATCGGTTGAAAATGCGGCGGCAAGCAAGCCGAAGATAGACACGTTTATAACCCGTTTCGCTTCCGTTTATACTCCGATCGTAGTGGCTGTCGCTGCAATAACCGCGGTCGTTATACCGCTTTTGACTCATCAGGACTTCTATCCCTGGATTTACACCGCCCTCAGTTTTCTTGTTATGAGCTGTCCCTGCGCGCTGGTGCTCAGCGTTCCTCTGGCATTTTTCTGCGGCATCGGCAAAGCGTCCGCTTCCGGAATACTTTTTAAAGGCGGGATCGTAATGGAGCAGCTCGCGGGGATCAAAGCGGTCGTTATGGACAAAACCGGCACTGTCACAGAAGGAAAATTCGCGGTGCGCGAAATCAAAAGCGCGATCGACGACAATGAGCTTTTGAGATGCGCTGCCTCGGCCGAGCTCGACTCCACTCACCCTATAGGCGGCAGCATTGTTGCAGAAGCGGAAATGCGCGGGCTGGAACTTTCGCGTCCCTCCTCTGTCGCCGAGATCTCCGGCAAAGGAGTAAAAGCGGTCGTTGACGGCGCCGAAATCCTCGCGGGAAGCGCGGCTTTCCTTAAAGATAACGGGATAGATGCGGCGGAACAAAAGACAAGCGCAGGCACCGAGGTCCATATTGCGATCAACGGAAACTACTCGGGCCTTATAACCGTTGCGGACGCGGTCAAGAACGGCGCGGCAAAGGCGGTCGCGGATATTAAAAAACGCGGCGTCAGGACCGCCATGCTGACCGGCGACAACGAATCAGCGGCCAAAGCCGCCGCCGAAATCGCGGGTATTGACAGCGTTTACGCCGGACTGCTGCCTCAGGACAAGGTCGAAAAACTCGCCTCGATACGAAAAGAAAACGGAGCGGTAATGTTCGTCGGCGACGGCATCAATGACGCTCCCGTGCTGGCCGGCGCGGATGTCGGTGCGGCGATGGGAAGCGGAGCCGACGCGGCAATCGAGGCCGCGGATGTGGTATTTATGAATTCAAATCTTGAGTCGATCCCCGAATCGATCTCCGTTTCCAAAAACACTGCCGCGATCGCTAAAGAGAACGTCATATTCGCTCTTGCGATCAAAATCGCGGTAATGATTTTGGGCATTACCGGAATTTACTCCAATATGTGGCTGGCAGTTTTCGCCGACACCGGAGTCGCATTCCTGTGCATTTTGAATTCGGTGAGAATGTTGTTTAAAAAAATCAAATAAGACCGGAATATTTTTTTCAACTTTGAAAGGCTTGTCCGACATGTGCGGCGGGCGCTTTACCGCGTCGCTGCCGCCTTGTCCTTCTCGGTAAGCATTGCCAAATGTTCCGAGCTCCACGAAGCCTTGATCATCCCGCCCGACCAATAATCGCAAAGCGGCTGAACTATATGCTCAACAAGATCACGCTCCGGATCATACGGCCTTGTCGTTCCGTCAGTCTGCATAACAACCGATGTCGTTTTCCACGGCATTTTTCTCCACTTCCGCATCTCCTCGATTTCCTCGGGCGTCCTCTTCCGCTTGTTTGCCATATAAATCACCTCGCTACATCATATTCAAATCGAATATACGCGTTCATTCCCGCACGCCTCTGCGCCGCATTTTTTCAAACAAGTTGCACGCTGTGTTTGCATATATAAATAACGGAGGTAAATTCATGAAAACAGCGGCTTGTTATATACGTGTTTCGACCGAAGATCAGGTTGAATATTCTCCCGATGCTCAGCTTCGGGCGATGAAAAAATATTGCAGCGACAACGATCTCCTGCTCCCCAAAGAGTTTATATTTATCGACGAGGGCATAAGCGGCCGCTCCGCCAAAAAGCGTCCCGCCTTTCAGAACATGATAAAAACGGCCAAGACAAAGCCGAAACCCTTTGATGTGATCCTCGTTCATAAGTTCGACCGCTTCGCCCGCTCCCGCGAGGACAGCGTTGTATATAAATCAATGCTCCGCTCCGAGCTGGGTATTCAGGTCGTGTCGGTCACTGAGAATATCGGCGATGATAAGATGAGCGTTATCATGGAATCCATGCTTGAGAGCATGGCGGAATACTATTCTCTGAATTTGTCCGATGAGGTCAAAAAGGGCATGAGCGAGAAAGCAAAAAAAGGCGGCGTTCAGACAAAAGCCTCTTTCGGTTATCGCGTTGAAAACAATAAGTTTGTCCCCGATGAGACCGAGGCGCCGTATATCAAAGAAATATTCGAGAGCTTTGTCGGAGGCGAGGGCTATGGCAGCATAGCCCGCCGAATGAACGCCCGAGGCATAAAGACGCACCGCGGAAACAAATTTGAGCAGCGCACGATCCAGTATATAATCGGCAACCCCGTGTATATCGGAACGTTGCGCTGGACTCCGTCGGGCAAAGTTGAGCGCAACGCTCCGAGGCCCGAGACGATTTTTCTTGAAAACCAGCACGAGCCTCTTGTCACGCGTGAGGTTTGGGACGCCGCGCAGGAAAAAAGAAACAAGCTCCTGCTCAACTCCAGAAAATATTTAAAGGATTTTGATGGCGTTTCATACTGGCTGTCGGGTCTTTTGGTCTGCGACAAGTGCGGCAAGACCCTGAGCCGCAGCGGGAAGTATTTACAATGCGGCGGATATTCAAAATCGCTGTGCAGCGTCTCGCACTCGATCCCGGTCGCCCGCGCCGAACAGCTTGTTTTGAAGCAGCTTGAAGCGGATTATAATAACATCATGAGCGTCAGTCTTGAAAGCGGCGCGCGGAAAATAAAAAACACCGACGAGGCCAAAACATACACCGAAGCGATCGCCCGCCTTGAAAAATCCTTGCAGCGCGCCAAAGACGCCTACATCGCCGGAGTCGACACGCTCGAAGAATACGGTGAAAACAAAACACGCATACAAGATGAGATCGAAAAAAGCAAAAAACTGCTCAAGGAGCAGAACAGACAAAAACCCACAGACCCGAAAGAACTTGCCGAAAATATAAAACACGCGATCGAGTTTATCCAAGACGAAAACAACTCTGTCGAGGACAAAAACAAAGCCCTAAAACAATTCATATCCAAAATCACATTTATAAAAGCCTCAAAAACCCTCGAGATCACGTACTTTTAATTTTTATCGTCAAACGCAATCAGGCGGTCCTAACGGTGAGATCAGCGCGTCTCTGAGATATTTGTCTCAGAGGTATGCGATGCCGACCGATGAGGCCAAGGCGCTGCTCACCGACATAGGCTCTTTTGATTTAAAATGAGGCTATCTTCTCCTGCTTCGGTTTTTGCGCTGTTTTCGCCGTTTTTCATCATGTTAGTGTCTTTTTTCTTATCCAACATATCACCTACTATCACCTGCCACTTATGCGGCAGCAAATTCACATAAACATCGTAATGATCTCTGTCATATATAACTATTTTCTCAATTAAATTTCTGTAAAATGTTTCATTTCTTTCTGTTCCATAAAGCATTTTATTTATATGAACTTCAATATCTTTTATCGCACTGTCGATATCATAGCTGTCTTGCGATTTTCCTGATAACTTTGACAATAGTTTTTCAAGCTTTGTTATTTCATTTTCATATGTCTCCTTTTTTAGTCTGTACTCCTCTTTTGACAAAATGTCATTTAAGTACAGGTCGAGCAATTTTTCTTTTTTTGAGTTCAGATCAGATATATTTTTCCTTATGTCTGTTTCACTTACTGTTTTCTCACGATCTCTTATAAAAATCGGCCTGAGCGCTTCGGATATGCCGTTAATAATTTTAGGCTTATTCACTTCAAGATGTTCAATAACTTTTTGTATTATAATCATAAAATCCTCATCTCGAATACCGGCATGAAGATCACAACCTATTTTGTTCCCCGCCTTATCCGTCTTCACTCCGCCATACATCATAGCATTGTAACATCTCCATGATTTGTATTTGCTTCCGTCTTTGCGTTTTTTGCTTCGTGATACAAATCTGTTTCCGCAGCAGCCGCATATAAGTTTTCCCGAAAGCGTATAACGATTGCTGTGTTTACTCTTTATTTCAGCGGTTGGTTCTTTCTTTTTTAGTTCGGCTTGTGCCATGTCCCACAATTCTCTTGAGATTATGGGCTCATGATGATCTCTGATTATAACAAGATCTTCAATACCGCGATTATATTTCTTTTCGTGTGTCAGATAATCGGGTGTGTATGTCTTTTTCTGAATTAAATCTCCACAATATTTTTCGTTTCTTAGCGCTCGAAGTATTACCGTGTTTGTCCACATCACATTGCCTGTAACAGTCTTATAGCCTTCCTCGCGAAGTTCTCTTGCAATTGTTGAAGTTCCTTTTCGTTCATTAACAAATTTATGAAAAATTAAGCGGACGATTTTAGCGCCGTCCTCATTTATGTATAGTTTTCCGTCATGAACGTCATATCCAAGCATATTACGGCCAAAGACAACACCTTTTTCCATTTGCCGCTTCTGTCCCCACTTTACTCGTTCCGATGTTTTTCGGCTTTCTTCCTGAGCAAGTGAAGCCATAATAGTCAGGCGCAATTCACCGTCCGGCGCAAGAGTATGAATATTGTCAAGCATAAAGTAAACTC
>CANQMT010000029.1 GCA_947625055.1 uncultured Monoglobus sp.
ATTTTACAATTTTTCTCATTTCTATTTCAAAAGGCCCGCCAAGCTCTCGCTTGACCGGCCTTTTTCGACAGACTGCGCTCCGCTTACAAAAGCGGAGCGTTTTGTGGTTTCTTAGTCGTTCATTTCGGAGACGGCTTCAAAGTCGTCAATGATCTCCTTTTCGGGGGCCTTGGTGAGAAGGCTTACAATTATGATAGCAAGAAGGCCTGTGATGAAGGCCGGAAGCAGCTCATAGATCGCGAACAGTCCGCCGAGCTTTGCAATGCCGTACTTCCAGATGAACACCATAGCGCCGCCCGCGATCATGCCCGCAAGCGCGCCCCATTTGGTCGTTCTCTTCCAGAACAGCGAGGCCAGCATGACCGGGCCGAATGACGCGCCGAAGCCCGCCCAAGCGAAGGACACGATGCCGAATACCGAGCTTTCGGGATCGCGCGCGAGAAACGCCGCGACGATAGCGATAGCGACAAGCGTAAATCTTGCGATGATCATTGTTGTTTCCTCGCTCATCTTGGGGAACAGTTTTTCCTTAACTATATTCTGCGAAACAGATGAGGAAGCGGCCAGAAGCTGAGAGTCCGCGGTGGACATTGTGGCCGCCAGGATTCCGGCGAGGATAACTCCCGCGACGAGAGCGGGTATAACGCCGAATCCGCTCAGAAGCTTTGATATCTCGATGATAACGCGCTCGGAGTCGGCAAGCGGAGCGATAACGCCGTTTGATACGAGACCCATGCCTATGATACCGATGAATACGGCAACGCCCAGAGAGATAACCACCCAGATCGAGGCGACGCGTCTTGAAAGCTTGAGCTTTTTCGCGTCCTCGATCGCCATAAATCTAAGCAGGATGTGTGGCATACCGAAGTAGCCGAGGCCCCACGCCAGCATTGAGCAGCTCCGGAACCAGCCGTAAACCTCGGATCCGCCCGTTTCGGGAACGTATATATTGGTAAGACTCAGATAGCCCGGGATCTGCTTGGCGTTTTCGATAACCTGTCCGAGGCCGCCGGCCTGAACGGTTCCGAAAATCAAAACAACGATAAGCGCGATAGACATTATCACAGCCTGCAAAAAGTCGCTGGTGCTGGCCGCAAGAAATCCGCCGAGCATTGTGTAGATAATGATTATTGCCGCGCAGACGATCATCGCGCCAATATAGCTTACGCCGAACAGCGAGTTGAACAGCTTGCCGCAGGCCGCGAAGCCCGAAGCGGTGTAAGGAACGAAGAAGATGATGATAACGATCGCCGCTATAACGCTGAGCATTCTCGATTTGTCCTTAAACCTCTCGGAGAAAAACGCGGGGATCGTAGCCGCGCCTATGCGGCTCGAATAGTGGCGCAGTCTCTTGGCGACGATCAGCCAGTTCAAATATGTACCGACTATAAGTCCGATAGCCGTCCACGACGCGTCCGCGAGACCGGTCAGATACGCGAGTCCCGGCACGCCCATAAGCAGATAGCTGCTCATGTCGGACGCCTCGGCGCTCATCGCGGTTACGAAAGGACCGAGCTTTCTGCCGCCGAGATAGAAGTCGTCGGCGGTTTTGTTTCTTCTTGAAAACCATACTCCGATACCGAGAACAATTATCATGTACAGGATTATGGAGATCATAATACAGATGTTTTGTTGAGTCATGTTAAACCTCCTGATAAATTTTTACATATCTGAAATATTGTAACACATATATTTCAAAAACACAAGCTTTTTTCAGACAAAATTTGAAATTAGTTGCTTAATTTATAAAAATTCAGCAAAAACGCCCCGAGATCGGGGCGCAAAATGCATATTAGTCTGATGTGTAGGGCATGAGGGCGATCTGTCTCGCTCTCTTGATAGCCACCGTAAGCTGTCTCTGATGCTTGGCGCAGCAGCCGCTTATTCTTCTGGGAAGAATTTTTGCGCGCTCTGTCACGTATCTTCTGAGCTTAGCCACATCCTTATAGTCGATATGGTCAACCTTATCGACACAGAACGAGCAGACTTTTCTCTTGGGACGTCTGCTGCGGGGTCTGTCGTTTCTTCTTTCTTCAGCCATTATAAATTCTCCTTATTCAAAATTTTAAAACGGAAGGTCGTCATCGACCTCGGAAATCGGCAGGAACTCGTCGTCATCGAGGTTATCGGGCATTGCCGGCTGCTGCGCGGGAGCATATTGCTGCTGAGGAGCATACTGCTGCTGCGGAGCGGAATAGGGCTGAGAGTAATTTTGCTGCGCGGGGGCATAACCGCCGTTCGCCTCTCTCGCCTTTTTGCTTTCGCCGAAGCTTACTTCGCTTGCGATAATCTCGGTCGTGTAGTTTTTGCGTCCGTCCTGACCTTCCCAGCTTCTGGTCGAGATACGGCCGATAACAATTATCATCATGCCCTTCGCGAAGTATCTGCCGACAAAGTCTGCCTGGCTCTGCCACGCGACGCAGTTGATGAATTCGGTCTGTCTGTTCTCGCCGTAACCGTTGTCAACAGCCACGGTGAAGCTGCATACGGATTTGCCCGAGTTTGTTGTTCTGACCTCGGGATCACGAGTGAGTCTTCCCATTATAATTGCTTTGTTAATCATAATCAGTCCTCCTCACGTCTAACGACGATGCTTCTCATAACTCCGTCGGTGATCTTGTAAACACGCTCAAGCTCCTTCGGGAACTCGGGATCCGACGTGAAGTTAACCAGCACATAGTAGCCCTCGTTCATGAAATTGATCGGATAGGCCAGCTTGCGCTTGCCCCACTCGTCGACGCTTTCGAGCTCGCCGTGCTTTTCGATCAATGACGTGAACTTTCCAAGCAGAGCCGCGGTTTCCTCTTCGGTTTTGGACGCGTCCAAAACCATGATCGTCTCGTACTTGTTAATGTGTTCTGCCATTTTGTCACCTCCTTCTGGACTTTGACCCCCGATCTCGGTCGGGAGTAAGGAATTGTACATAAAAGAATTTATACAACTTTGGTATTATATACTATTTTAAAAGGGTTGTCAAGTAAAAATTTTTGAGTTAAAAGATAATTTTTGTATAATATCAGGACTTATTTTCTTTTTTAAAAATAAATTGTTGATATTTAAAACAATATATGGTAAAATAAAAATAATGACATTATAACTGCGGCGTTTTGGGAGGAATGTTTTATGTCTATTCTCAACAAATTCAGAGGAAATAAGTCAAAAACTTTAAAGATCATCATTGTCGGCACGGGCAAGGTAGGCTCGACGATCGCCGGCAAGCTGACCGATGAGGGCTGCGATGTCACCGTTGTGGACAAAAACCGCGAGGTTGTTGAAAAGCTTGCCGAGACCTATGATATTATGGGCGTTGTGGGCAACGGATCCAGCTACGGAACGCTGATCGAGGCGGGTGTCGAGAACGCAGATCTTATAATAGCCGTGACCGACAGCGACGAGCTTAATCTGCTGTGCTGCACCCTGGCCAAAAAGGTGGGCGACTGCACGGCGGTCGCCAGGGTCCGCGACCCTGACTACAGCGATGAGCTCGCGTATCTGCGCGACAAGCTGGGGATATCTATCATAATCAATCCCGAGCTTGAGGCGGCGCGTGAGATCTCGAGAATACTGCATTTCCCGCTGGCGATCTCGGTGAACTCGTTTGCCAAGGGTTCGGCGGAGCTTATCAGATTTAAAATACCCGCGGGAAATTATCTTGACGGCATGAAACTGATGAGCTTTCAGAACAACAAGGACTTCAACATTCTGATATGCGTTGTTGAAAGAGGCGACATGATCGCCATACCCAACGGCGAATTTGAGCTGCGTTCCGGCGACATTATATCGTTTATCGCGACGCCGCATGACGCGTTTGCGTTTTTCAAGAAGATCAACGTTGAGACGAGAGACGTCAATTCTGCGATGATCATCGGCGGAGGAAAGACCTCGTATTATCTGGCGCGGCTGCTGTCGCATGCCGGAATGCAGGTCAAAATCATCGAGATCGATCCGGACCGCTGCGAGGAACTGAGCACGCTGCTTCCCGACGATGTTGTGATAGTTAACGGAAACGGAACCGATGAGGCGCTGCTCAGTCAGGAGGATCTCGCTCATGCGGGCGCGCTTATCCCGCTTACCGGAATTGATGAGGAAAATGTGCTGCTTTCGCTTTACGGCATGAAGGTCTCGCCGGGCATCAAGGCGATCACCAAGGTCAACCACATCAACTTTTCAAGCGTTATCAATGAACTTGAGCTGGGCAGCGTGGTTTATCCGAGGCGCATGACCGCGGAGACGATAATCAAATATGTCCGCGCCAAAAAGAATTCTTTAGGCAGCGATATTATCACCCTCTATCATCTCGCGAACGACAGAGTGGAAGCCATAGAGTTTGACGTTCATGACGAGCTGAAGCATACCGGCAAGCCGCTCAAGGACCTTAAACTCAAGAACAATCTGCTTGTGGCGTGCATTTATCGCGACGGAAGGGCGTTTATTCCCGGCGGAAACGACATGCTGTGTCCCGGCGACGCGGTGACGATCGTAACCACTCACAGGGGACTGAGCAGCATAGAGGAAATTTTTGAGTGATGAGAAAGGCTTAACAATGAGCGCGGGCGGAAGGCCCGATACTGATTTCCGGCTTATATCCGCGTATTATCTGTTCGCTAATCGCTAATCACTACGTTGGGAGGACTGAAATTGAATTTTAAGGCTGTTACATATATTCTGGGCTGGATCCTTAACATTGAAGGCGCGCTGCTGCTTTTGCCGTTCTGTGTGGGGCTGATCTACGGCGAGCCTCAGGCGTATTCGTTTTTGATAATGGCTGTTGTGTGCGTGGCTATCGGAGGGATATCCATATTTAAAAAGCCTAAAAATCTGACGTTTTACACTCGCGAGGGCTTCGCGGTCACGGCGCTGACATGGATCGTTATGAGTCTTTTCGGATGTATTCCGTTTGTGATAAACGGCGATATACCGAACTTTACAAATGCGCTGTTTGAGACGGTTTCGGGATTTACAACCACCGGAGCCAGTATTCTTGACGATGTTGAGGCGCTGTCCCATGCTTCGCTGTTTTGGCGCAGCTTCACGCACTGGATAGGCGGAATGGGCGTTTTGGTGTTCCTGCTCGCGCTTCTTCCGATGACCGGCGGCTCGCATATGAATATAATGAAAGCGGAGAGCCCCGGCCCGACGGTAAGCAAGCTGCTTCCCAAAGTAAGGGAGACCGCGTTTGTCCTTTACGCGATCTATATATCGCTGACGATCGCCGAGTTTTTGTTCCTGATAATCGGCCGCATGCCGGTATTTGACGCGGTGACGACCGCTGTCGGCACGGCGGGAACGGGCGGATTCGGCATAAAGGCCGACAGCATGGCAAGCTATTCGCCATACATTCAATGGGTAGTCGGCGTGTTTATGATGCTGTTCGGCGTTAACTTCGCGGTGTATTTTCTGCTGTATCGGCGTAAATTCCGCGCTGCCGCGTCTCATGAGGAGGCGAGATACTATCTTATTATAATCGCGATCGCGACCGCGGTCATAACCGCGTCTCTGTATATAACGGGTTCGATGCCCGAAATGGGCCTTGCCGATAAGGTGCGGCATGTGTTCTTCCAGGTCGCTTCAATAATAACAACTACCGGTTTTTCCACTATTGATTACGAGACCCTCTGGCCGCAGTTTGCCGTGCTTATACTGCTTGGCCTGATGTTCATGGGCGCCTGCGCCGGAAGCACGGGCGGCGGAATAAAGGTCTCTCGGTTCATGACGCTGTTCCGTACGGTCCGCAAAGAGATAACTTTGTTCTTCCACGCAAAACGCGTGGTCAATATAAAAAGCGAGGGCAAAACGGTGGCCCCCGAGACTATACGCTCGATAAACGTGTTTATCTGCGCCTATATCTTTTTGTTCGCGGCGTCGGTGCTGCTTATCTCGGTTGACGGCTATGACTTCACGACGAATTTCTCCGCGATCGCCGCCACGATAAACAATATCGGCCCCGGATTGGGAAAGGCGGGCCCTTCCGAATGCTTTTCGCTGTTTTCCGCGTTTCCGAAATACATTATGATTTTTGACATGCTTGCGGGCAGACTTGAGCTGTATCCCATGCTGATTTTGCTCGCTCCCGAGTTCTGGAAGAATATTATACCAAAAAGAAAATAAAACAGTAACAAAAAACCATGCTTCATATCGGCATGGCTTCTGCGAGCTGAAAACAGTTTCTTTGCCGTCCGGGCGGGGCATGACGGAACCGGGCCCGGCGATCATATCAGAACTGTTTTTAGCTCGCAGCTTTATTTTAGATATTAATAACATTTTTTCGACAGACTGAACCATGCTTCATATCGGCATGGTTTTTATTATATTAATATATACGATATAATAATAATAATAATAATAATAATAATAATAATAATAATAATAATCGCCGTGTTTTCGGTACAACAATATAAGGATATGTAAATTTACAAGTTTTTGAATATTTTTTGTATAAAAATGTTGCAAAATCATAATTTATATGTTATACTTATTGAAAATATATATTATTTTTGTGATATATGTTTATTGACTAACGATTTAACGTTGAAATATGAGATTTAAACAATAAAACGTTTGAGAGGGAGGTAAAGTATGGGTAATACATTTTTTTATCGTAAAGCAAAGCAAGATCCGAGCAGCTTAACGTGGAAAGAAATTTTTTCCGAAAGCTTTAAAAGCCACAGCAAGTCCGAATATCAACACGCGCTTGCGGCGGGAACCGTCCACAATACTGCGACCGAGGCGAATATGCTCCAAAAATGGGATAAGCCGTGGATCTGGTTCAAATTCTTTAAAGCGGCGGTTGGCTTCGTTGGTGCTTTTTATGTGCTTGTCGTGATTTTGGGGATGACTTTTCCGGATCTAGTATTTTACACGGGGACATCGGTGTTATTTAATATGATTCCGCCGTTGGTCATGCCGCTTGTAATTTTGATATTTTTATGGGAAATGAACATTCCGAAAAATATGTCTATTTATGAATGTATAGCCTTCTGGCTGATCGGCGCGATATTGTCGCTGGTTCTCGACGTTGTATTTAAAAGTATCGGCGCTCAATTTGGTTATATAAGTGGTGAATCTACCCCTTATCGCGCTCCGGTCTTTGAAGAACCGGCCAAATTGGTTGCAATAGTATTACTATTGATTTTTGCGAAAAGAAACCGCAAAATATACGGAATAACCGGTTTAATAATAGGCGCGTGTGTCGGAGCCGGCTTCGGCGCTTTTGAAAGCGCGGGATATTCCTTGAAGGATTGGTTAGAGGGCGGTAACGATATTAGTATAATTTTACATCAAGTTATGAGAGGCGTTTTTGCGTTGGGCGGACATACTTTATTTGCCGCGCCTTACGGCGCCGCGATCGCGCTTAATATGAAAAACAATAAATTCAGCGTGAACTCGTTTTTGAATACCGATTTGATTTTTGCGTTTATTATTTCGTGCGCTATGCATTTTATTTGGAATTACGGCATGCAGTTCTATTTTGGCCTGAACATACCGGGCATAATTACAGAAATACTTGTTATTGTCATACTTTGGGCAATGCTGCTTTGGATGCTCAGAAAATGCCTTAATCAAGTTGTGAGCATAGGCAGATATGTACCGGGCTCGGGACACGGCGGCGCGCTCCCGGTCGGAGGCTACGATAACCGCGTCATGGGCGGCGTATCGCCGTCGGACGTCGGAGTGAGCTTTGTTAAGCCAAAGACCGGCAAACTCAAGGTCGTCTGCGTTAACGGGCCGCTCAAAGGACACAGTTGGCGGGCTGCGGAAGGTAAGCTCACACTTGGAAGAAGCAGTTCAAGCATTGTGCGTTTGCCGGATTCGGCGAGCTCCGTCAGCCGCAACCACTGCGTTATATATTTCAGCGGGGACCGGTGGAAGCTTAAAGATATGAACTCGTCATGCGGAACATTTCTTAATAATCACCGCGTCAATCCGGACAAAAGCTATTATCTGAACTCTGATGACACAATTTACCTTGCAGACCGCAAAAACGTCTTTAAGGTCATGATCGATTAAAGGAGGGGGCTTATGAAAAAAGTATTATTTACTGTATTTATGGCGATATTACTTACG
Organism: uncultured Monoglobus sp.; assembly: GCA_947625055.1. Classification (GTDB taxonomy): domain Bacteria; phylum Bacillota; class Clostridia; order Monoglobales; family Monoglobaceae; genus Monoglobus. The sequence goes on from CANQMT010000029.1 coordinate 8,065, forward strand.
GCTGCGCCGTTCGGCGCCTCGAACACGCACACCGTTAGCGCCGAAAGCAAATATGTCGGTTTATTGTGCTTATATGACAGCAGCGACGAAGTGATCGGAAATATACCGGCGGTCGCGGTAGTTATTGACCAGGGCACGGCGCTGATCTTATCTAATATTGGGAACGTCAATGTGGATTTTGACTCGTTGACTTTCGTTACAAACACGAATGAGTATCCGGTCCGGATCGAGGAAGGAGCAATTTATGTCTCATTTAATTCAAATGAGCCTGAATTTCTCACCCCGAAGACGTCTGCTTCCATAGGAGAGGAGTACCTGCTTTGCTATTTCAGTTCACAAACTTCCAAATACACCACGGAGGTCGTGACGCTCCGGGACATAGAGACGGAAGATAATAATGCAGTATTTACGATTGACAATATTCCGAGCGATGTGATCCCCTATGGAGCCTTGCTCGACAGCTCCGGCGGCTGTATTGGTGTTTGTGACGATCAGAAGGGCCTTTCGATCTGGTACAATGGCGGTTCGGGAGGTTCGGGAGGTTCGGGAGGCTCAGGCGGATCCGGAGGCTCAGGCGGTTCGGGAGGCTCGGGCGGCTCAGGCGGATCCGGAGGCTCAGGCGGTTCGGGAGGCTCGGGCGGCCCGGGCGGTTCAGAAGGCTCAGGCGGTTCGGGAGGCTCGGGAGGCTCGAGCAGCTCAAGTAAGATAATTTTAGCCGTTGGCGGCGCGGCGGTGCTGCTGCTTATCCTGTTTTACATGCTTAAAGGTAAAAAATCGACCGAAAATTATGGAGGAAGCGGCAATTACAATCAGGGAGAAGTCAACGAGGTTGAGTTTTCAGAATCATTCGAACCGGACGACGGATATTTCGAGCCCACAAGCCGAGAGACCGAGGTCGGCCCGAATGTCGCGTACGACAGGCCTAAGCCGGGTATCACAATAACCGGCATTGGCGGGGTGAATAACGGCCTGACATATAAGTTAAGCGGAAAATCAATGACAATAGGCCGTCTTGAATCATCCGGTATTCGTTTCCCGGCGGACGCCAGGGGCGTCAGCAGAACGCATTGTGAGCTCAGAGTAGTTAACGGCGATCTGATGCTGACCGATTTAGGATCTACTTACGGCACATATGTGGTAAGGAAAACCGGTCTGCCGCAGAGCCAGGCCGTAAAGCTGGCGGTTCAAAATCCCGTAAAGCTTCATGACGGAGATAAATTTATTGTTGGCGACAAGCATAATGTTTTTAAAGTTCATTTTTATGAAAGATAAGGAGGTCAAAATGAAAAAGCTGATTTTATCTGCCGCGTTGATAATATGTTTCACTGTGCTGATGATCTGTCCCTTAACCGTTTCGGCGGAAAGCCGGTACGTGGGTTTGATCGCAACGGTAATTCCGAACGGCGATGATCCCCAGTTGGACTCCGCGTACCCCGCTGTTGTTGCTGGAAAATTGAATGACATGATGGTGCTGATAAGCGACGCTCCGAAGTCGGAGGACACATCCAATACATACTTTTATACGGGAGAAAATCTTCTTCCGATAACTTACAGTGACGGTAATTATTGCTGCGAGACCATTGACGGAGATATTGCGTTTTGCAAAAAGACTAAATACCCCGAGAAAAATAAGACCTACACTTTCTATTACTATAACGACGAAATCAATTATAAATCGACGAGTGTGGTTCTGAATGATATTAAGTTTGAGGATAGTGTGTGCACTTTTTCCTTCGGCCAAGTGCCCGATGATATATATGGTTACGGAGCCGTTGTCGATGAAAACGGCCAGATGGTCGGAATAATTAATGAAAACGGGGTCTCTGTCGGTTGGGCAAACGAGAGCACGGTCAACTCGGACAACGCATCCGACAGCGAAAGCACCGACAGCGAAAACACCGACAACGGCATGGACAAAGATATGAAGATTTTGGTTGTTGTCGGCGCGGCGATCGTTCTGATAGCGCTTATATTGATCATACTTTTGCTCAGAAGGAATTCAAAACGAAAAGCGAAAGAGGGCATGCCGGCCGCCGTCGGAGGAGGCGTGGACGTTCCTATCGCTCCTACGCAGCCGAATATCGAGAATCTCCCGGACGCTCCGGAAACGGAGATCGACGACACGCCGGAAATCGAGGTAGATGACGATGTTGCGGAAACGAATATCGAGCATCCGAAGGATACGGGCGTCGGAGGGATCACGATAAGGTGTCTCAGCGGACCGCTTGAGGGGAATGAATACACATTCACCGGAGCCGAAATGACTGTCGGCAGGCTGGCGGGATCCGATATTTGTTTCCCGCCCGACACAAAGGGCGTAAGCAAGCGTCACTGCAAGCTTATGATGCACAACGGTCAGTTTGTGATTGTTGACTGCGGTTCGACCTTCGGAACTTATTTGGGAGAAAACCGGCTCACTCCCAATCAGCCGGTTCCGCTCAGAAAGAGCGACGTGTTTATGTTGGGAGACATAGACAACAGATTTTTCATCTGTTGACGAAAATAATTTAAAAATAATATAAAAACTAATTATCGGCTGTTTAAACGCCGAAAAAAATAATTTATTTTAGGAGGAATTAAAATGGATGTTAAATTATGCAGCGCGGGTCATTATTATGATTCCAGCGAGTATTCGGAATGCCCGGTATGCGCGAAGAAAAAGGGTGTGGAAGTTGAATTTGGCAGCGAGGACATGGACTCGGCCGTTCCGCCGACGGTCGGCGGCCCCTCGGTATCGTTTGAAGACGGCGGCAAAATGGATGGATATTCTCCCACTCAGCCCGGCAGCGCGACAATGCCCGGCGATCCTGTGACCGTGGGAAAAAATCCCGAGATAGATGTTTACGGCGAGACCGAGCCTGTCGGAATCAATTCCGCCCAACTCGAGACGATGCCTCCCGGATCAAACGTTTCCATGGGCGGCTACGGCAGCACATACGGCGCCACGTTCAGCGAAAGCGGCGTGACTATGCCCGCTAATGTAAACAATGTTGCGGGATTTTCGCCCGTTACGGGCTGGCTCGTCTGCGTTGAGGGCCCCATGCGCGGCAAGGATTATCGTATAAAGCCGGGTTATAACTACATCGGCAGAGCCGCAAACATGCAGATATATATTGAAGGAGACCAGACGATCTCCAGAGAACGCCATGCGGTCATCGCTTATGATAATAAGGGTAAAGTTTTCTTCTTCGGTCCTATGGAAGGCCAAAGCACTGTTTACATAAATGACGCTCTGGTCATCAACAAGGAGATATTGAAACCTTATGACATTATAACGATAGGAAATACAAAGTTTGTGTTTGTGCCGTTGTGTGGTGATAATTTTACCTGGTAATAAACATGGAGATGCAAAACTATGAAAAAATGTTTAGGAAGATTAATTTTTAAATACGCGAGGCCGTGTATCGCGATCGCGCTGTGCCTCGTTTTGGCTTTGGCGCTGCCGCTGATATCCGGCTGCGGTCAAAAGAAGCAGGATGAGCAGTCGGCTCCCGAATCGATCGGAACAGTGTTGAGCGTTCCGACTACTCCACCTGCGGAGGAGACACCCGCCCCGAGCGATGCTGAGAACAAAATTGACGGTCTTGAGAAAAATCAAAAGGAAAGTTTCAGCGACACATTCGGCGTTATAATCGGCGCTGAAAATCAAAACGTCAACGCGGTAGCGCTCAAGACGGATGACGGCAGTATTTATGTGTACTCGTGCGAAAAGCTTAACGGAGAGCCCAATGAGTGTATCTTTAAGAGCGCTAACGACGTTGAGATCCAGATCAGCCGCGTAGAAAACATCGACGAGCAAGTATCGGCTGACATGTCGTTGTCAAATCTTGAACTGTTTAAGGCAAACGGATCCGCGGAGCGTCCTCTTAACGTCGCCGGTGCCGGCGCGGCGAATGGCGGCGCGGCCAAGCTGTATATGCGCGGCAAGGCCGAAAACGGCTTTTCTCCGTATATAACAGTCGAGATCGCCGATATTTCAAATCCCGATCTTGCAAGCATCGACCTTGAAGCCCTGTCCGCGGCTTTGCCCGGGGTCATTATGGCGGACGGAAAGTGCGTCGGTATCGTGGCCGACACGGAGCATCCTTATATACCGGAAGGCGGCGTTCTGCCTGCCGGCAGTGTCTCGCCTTCATCAACCGGGCTTGCGCCGGAGCCGAAGAATAATGATGACGTGGAAGACAATAATAAGTTGATATATATTCTGCTTATCGCGATCATTCTTATAGCGCTGCTCTTGATCTTGGCCGTGATCGTGAAAAAAAGAAAGGATGGCGAAGAGGAAATAATCGAAAACAGCAAACATGTGGCGCCGCAGCCTTCGGATCCCCCGCAGTCGCGGAACGTAAGACCCTCAGCGGTCGTTAAAAGGAGCGAAGTTGTAAGGACTGAAAAGGTGGCAAAGGTCCACGATATCGGAAAGCGCAGCAGTCAGCAGGACAGCCTCGGAACGGCCAAACTCAAGTGCGGACTGTTGGCGGTCGTGGCTGACGGTATGGGCGGTCTTTCGGGCGGCGATAAAGTCAGCCAGAGAATAGTTATGACAATGCTGAAAAACGGTGAGAATCTGACCGCGATGAGAGCGGATAATGATCTGTTCCCGATGACGGGCGCCGCCAATACCGAGATCAACAGAATGCTCGGAGGCGCTATGGGCAGCAGCGGTTCAACGCTTATCGCTGTTTTCCTGAGCGGAAATTATTTCCATTGGGTTTCCGTCGGCGACAGCAGGATATATCTGTATACCGGCGGAACATTGATTCAGCTTAACAGCGAGCACAACTATGAATCGGATCTTATTCTTGACGCCATAAACGGCAAGATCCCGTTCAGCGATGTTAAGACAAACTCAAGACGCAAGGGCCTCACAAGCTTTATAGGAATGGGTAAACTCGAGCATGTCGATGGAAGCCTGTATCCCGTCAAGGCAAAGAAAGGCGACAAGATACTGCTTATGAGCGACGGCGTTTATAATACCCTCAAAGTTTCTGAGATGGAAAATATAATCGCTAAATCAAGAAATGTTCAAGAGATTGCCGACGAGTTTGAAAGACGTATAAAGGAATATGACAGAAAAGGACAGGACAACTTTACTTCGGTGATCATTGAGATATAAGATGAACCGAATATAAGAAAAGTACTACAGAATTGAATTTGGGAGTGTCATAACATGAACCTAACGGGACTATGCATGAATTGTATGAACGGAAACATAACGGCGGAAGGCGTTTGCAGCAACTGCGGTAAGCCGCAGTTGCGCGAACAGCCCAATCGCAACGCAAACGCGCTTCCGTTCGGCTATATTCTGCACAACAGATATTGTATCGGAAGAGTTCTCGGCGCGGGCGGTTTCGGAATTACATATATGGCAAGGGATCTTGCGAAGGACCGCCGCGTCGCGCTTAAAGAATTGTATCTTATAAATGACTTGACACGCAATCCCGACGGAGAGAGAGTTGACATTATCAAGGGGCAGGAAGAATCGTTTGCGCTTATCAAAAAGAGCTTCCTTAAAGAGGCGGAGCTGTTGTCGCGTTTTAAAAACGTCAGGGAAATAGTTGATGTTTATCATCTTTTCCCGGACAACAATACCGCCTATTACACAATGGAATTCATCGACGGCGAGGATCTGCAGCATCATTTGATGCGAAACGGAAAAATGTCGTGGAATGAGTTAAAACCCATCGCCGCCTCGGCGCTGGATCAGCTCGAGTTCCTTCACAAAAACAACTTTATACACCGCGACATAAGTCCGGATAACATTTATCTGAGCAAATCCGGCGAGACGAGGCTGATCGACTTCGGTTCGGTCAGACGCTACGCGAGCGGAAAGAGTCTGACTCAGTTCGTGAAATTTAATTTTTCGCCTATCGAGCAGATACGCGACAGCGGCAGTCAGGGACCTTGGACGGATATTTTCGCGTTGAGCGTGACGCTTTATTACTGCCTTACCGGAAAGCTGCCGCCAAAGGCTTTGGACAGGGCGCTGAATGACACGTTCATTCCTCTTGACCGCCTTGCGCAGGACGTACCGCCAAATGTTGTGGCGGCGATCCATAAGGGAATGGCTCATGATTATCGCAACAGATTTAAAACGGCGTCGGAATTTAAGCGCGCCCTTGGTCTGACCGTCGGCCCCGTGCCGGGACCGACAGTCGGAACATTTAATTTGTTCGGCATTTCCGGGCTTTACCGAAACGCCAGATGGCGCCTTTCGCAAAACAAAAAATTGGTTATCGGAAGAATGGGAAACTGCGATGTTCGCTATCCGCCTCAGACTCCCGGAGTAAGTCATATACATTGCACCATTACATTGGCGAAGAACGGAAATCCGTGTATAAGGGATGAAAATTCAACGTTCGGCACATATGTCGGAGGCAACAGACTTCAGCCCGGAAGATGGCAGTATTTGGTCAACGGCAGCACTATCCATATCGGGAGCCAGGTATTCAAAGTCATGTATATGCAATAATTTTGGAGATATAAAATTATGAAAATTCAAGTTTACGGATATTCTGATATTGGGGGAAGGCCCGAGAACGAGGACTCCTATAATATCACGAATACGAAATCATGCGGAAGCATTATCCTCGCTGACGGTCTCGGCGGTCACGGCAAGGGCCGCGCGGCTTCGAATATTGTTGTCGAGAGCCTGAGCAAGCTCGCGGGCGACGAGCTGCCCGATGAGAATAAGATCATCGAGGCTCTCAAAGAGGCCGATTCACGAATTATAAGCGAGAGGGAAAACACATTTCAGATGAAAACGACAGCCGTGTGCCTCTATTTTAACGGCAAACGCGCAATTTGGGCCCATTCGGGGGACTCCAGGCTGTATCATTTTTATAACAGGGAACTCGCGGATTTTACTCTTGACCACAGCGTGTCGCAGCTTGCGGTGGCGCTCGGCGAGATCGAACGCAAAGACATTCCGTGGCACCCCGAGCGGAACAAAGTGCTCCGCGTTATAGGCGGCGAGGAGATCAACCCTGATTTTAAAACGGTGGAACTTGAAAAAGGCTTTCACGCCTTTCTGGTTTGTTCCGACGGGTTTTGGGAATATCTGAGCGACGAGGAAATCCGCTTGGATCTGTATAAAATCAAAACGCCCGAGGAATGGATCATTTCGCTGAGAAAAAGAATGTTTAACCGTTTGAAAGAAAAAAACGATAATAACACCGCCGCAGCGGCGTTTATCAACATATGAGGTAGTTATGAGATACAAAAAGATTTTATTAAATGCAAGATCAATTGCCGCGTTTTTGCTGGCGGCGGTCCTTTTGTTCGGCTGCACAGCAGTTTCGGCATCGGACAGATTTATTGAAAACTGTGTGATAAGCAATGATAACAGCAAGCTTTATATTATGTGCGCGGACGGCGTAAGCAGCACGGGTACGCTTGATCCGAGCCAGCTTAAAATCACGCTTGGCGATTATGAGCTGGCCCCTGAAGGGATAGCGGGCTCGTCCGAGCTTCCGGTCACATATTATTGCTTGGTCGATGTTTCAGGCTCAATGAATTCTCAGCAAATGGATCAGGCAAAAACCGCGCTTTATAAAATAGTCGAGCTTATGGACCAGGGCGATAATATGGTTATCGGAACGCTCGGGAACACTGTAACTCCCACCGATTTTACTTCCGACAAGGAAGCGCTTAACAATGTTATCTCGACTCTGGCGCCCGGCAATGAAGACACAAATCTGTATGCGGGGATCGTAAACAGCATTTCGGCGCTGAAAAGCGGGATAGGAGTAAATTACCTTCGCTGTCTGGTGATCCTCACGGACGGAATGGATGATATGGTGAGCGGCTATACCCGCGATGAGGCGGTGCGCGCCATTTCCGGTTCCAATATTCCGGTTTATACCGTCGCCACTTTGAGAGGAGCGGAACAGGCCGACAGCGCAAAGCAGCTCGGAGAACTGGCGAGGCTGTCATCGGGCGGTTTTGCTTTTGCACCGGTGATCGACGGCATAAGCGGCGCTGACGCCGGCGCGAATATCGTAACTTCCATGAACTCGGGATTTGTTGTTCAAACCGATGTCTCAAATATCAGCATAGGAACAAGAGACGAATTCCTTTTGCGCGTCCAGTCAACGGCGGTCAACGGAAATCTTACCGAGGACACTATGCAGATATACGCTTCGGATCTGCCTGTTATCAAACACGACGACCCGACGCCGGCTGAATTTCCGTATTGGCTGATTTATCTGGCGGCAGCGGCTGCGCTGATCCTTGCGGCGGTAATTGCCGCGCTGATAATGCGTTCAAAAAAGAAGAAGCGTCTCGAAGCCGAAAGAATAGAGCGTGAAAAGCGCGAGGCCGAGGAACAGGAAAGACTGAGGCTTGAGGAAGAAAGGCGGAAAGAAAATGAAGAGCGGCAAAAACTCAATGCCGCCGCAGCCGCAGAGAATTCAAAAAAGGAAGAAATAGAAATATATGAGCCGACTACGTCTTCGGGCAGGGTTGACGTTAAAATGATCGCTATCGGCAGCACGCACAAAACCATTTCGTTTAAGGTGCCGACCGGTAAAAGGTTCTCGATCGGACGCAACGGAAAGGCGGATTTCATCCTTGACGGTTTTGATAAAAGGCTTTCCGGCAAACACTGCGCATTTTATTACTTTAACGGCGTTATGAAAGTGATGGATCTCGGTTCGACAAACGGAACGTATCTGAACGGTATCCGCGTCGGAAATGAAGGCAGCGAGGTTCATAACAACGATGAGATCCTCATCGGCAGCCATGAATACAGAGTTCAGTTCAATAAATAAAATGTGCGGATCTGTTCCGAATCGAAGTGCAATATTGATAAACAATATTGGAGTAATATATTGAGATAAGACGAGTTTCTGACCGTTATAAACTAACGGAAAAATAGGAGGTCATTATGGAGATAGATAGATGCTTATGCTGCATGGAGGAATTAACCGGCGGGGTTCGGGTCTGCCCGTCATGCGGATATGATAATTCAAAAAAGGGCAAATATAATTTCAGTCTCCGCCCGGGAACCATATTGTACGGTAGGTATCTTGTTGGAAATATCTTGGGACTGGGCGGTTTCGGTATGACTTATATTGGTTATGATCTGCGTTTTGAGATCAAAGTCGCGATCAAGGAATACTATCCGCGCGTAAATGCGAGCCGCAACAACGCGGTGAGCAATACGGTAAGGTGGAGTTACAGCGACGGAAACCGCAGCGAATGGCTGCGGGGCTGCGAGAGCTTCCTTAAAGAGGCGCGTAAAATGGTGAAGATCGACTCGATCCCCGGCATCGTGCGCATCCGAGATAATTTTATCGAAAACGATACGGCTTATATAGTTATGGATTATGTGGACGGAATAACGTTTAAAGAATTCGTAAAAAAGGGCGGGCCCATGAAGTATTCCGTGTGTCTTTCGCTGATGAAGCCGTTGATGGAAGGTCTTGAAAAGGCTCATGCCGCGGGCATAATCCATCGTGACCTGAGTCCTGACAATATAATGCTGCTCAAGGACGGAGGAGTGCGCCTGCTTGATCTGGGCGCCGCCAAGGACTTAAACGTTGTGAACAGCAGCGGAGAATCCGAACTTGTCGCGAAGAAAGGCTTCAGCCCGCCGGAGCAATATCTGGCCCACGGCGAGATCGGCCCTTGGACCGATGTATACGCCATGTGCTCCACCATATATTATCTTATCACCGGTAAAGTTCTGCCTGACGCGATCGAGCGAATGATGGATGACAAAATGACGTTTGACGTTCCAATGACTGAGCCTCTGCCTAAGTCTGTGAAGAACGCGCTGGCCAAGGGCCTTGCCGTGAAAGCCAAAGACCGCACAAAGTCAATGCGGGAATTAATGGACAGCTTATACGCTTCGACCAATATTGAGAACGCAAAATATGACAAATCGTTTGAAAATAAGATAAAGGAAATATTCGGGCCCTCGGCGTATATCGAAGGAAGCTCGGACTCAAAAGTGAAGCGCTGGCTGTCAAAAGGCAAAAGAAAGGCTTTTGTCGCGGCTGCGGCAGTTATATTGGCCGCTGCGCTTGCCGTGTCCGCGTTCTTTTCCGTTACGTCCTATAACAAACATCATAAATGCGGCGAGAATATTTCATGGAAGGTCAAAGACGGAACACTTTTCATTAGCGGTTCAGGCGAGATGGATAATTATGAGATGGAGGATGAAGAAAATATTAAAAAATACCCGTGGCCGGACGATATAACAGACATTGTTATCAGCGATGGTATAACAAGCGTGGGAACATATGCGTTTTATGATTGTGATGATCTTAAAAGCGTGCAGTTTGGTAACGATGTGAGCGTGATCGGCTATAACGCTTTTGACGGTTGCTCAAAACTTATCAACGTCAAGTTCCCTGACTCGGTATCCGGCATAGGCGATTGGGCGTTTTGGGACTGCGACAGCTTGATCAAGGTCGATATTGGCAAGAACGTCACAATTATTGGTAAATATGTGTTTGGCGGCGCTGATAACATCTCGGAAATAAACGTCGATGAAAACAACGCTAATTACGTATCGATTGACGGCGTGTTGTTTAACCGCGACGTGACAACGCTTATAAGTATGCCGTTAGCGAAAACCGGAGAATATGTTGTGCCAAGCGGCGTTACGTCGATAGAACCGTTAGCCTTCTCATACAGCAAGCTGTCATCCGTCACGCTGCCCGATACGGTCCAAGTGATAGGAAGAAGAGCGTTTCTCGACTGTAGAAATCTTAAAAGCTTATCGATGTATGCCGGAGTTACGAGCATTGGCGAGGACGCGTTTTCCGACGGCGGCAGGATTTTAAATCTATATTTTTACGGCACGCCCGAACAATGGGAGGCAATAGACTTTAAAAACGAAGAAGATAAGCATCCCGAAAACATACAGATATATTATGTTCAGTGATACGTTTGGGATCACTGCGCAGAATAAAAAATAAATGACAACTCGGAACCAACATAAAGGAGGTCATTATGGAAATAAAAAGATGTATAAACTGCATGGAGGAACTGAGCGAAGGGGTCCACGTTTGTCCGTCATGCGGTTATGACAATTCAAAAGAAATAGCTGATTATTTCGGTCTTCGTCCGGGGACCCTGCTTAACGGCAGGTATTTTGTCGGAAATATTTTGGGTCAGGGCGGATTCGGAATAACCTATATCGGCTATGACTTGCTGTTCCAGATCAGGGTGGCAATAAAAGAATATTTCCCTCGTCTGAACGCCAGCCGCGACAATTCGCGGAGCAACACCGTGAGGTGGACCTACACCGAAAACCGGAGCGGCGAATGGGAACGGGGCCGAGACAGTTTCCTAAAAGAAGCCCGAAAAATGGTCAAGATAGACACCATTCCCGAGATCGTGCGTATCCGAGACACGTTTATAGAAAATGACACGGCGTACATAATTATGGATTATGTTGAAGGCGTGAATCTCAAAGACTATGTGATAAAAAACGGAACTATGAAATATTCCGAGTGTCTGGATAAGCTGAAATCACTTATGGAAGGCCTTGAAAAGGTTCACGAGGCGGGAATAATACACCGTGATCTGAGCCCCGACAACATAATGCTGCTTAAAGACGGAAGTGTGCGTCTGCTGGATCTGGGCGCGGCCAAGGACTTGAACCATGTGAAAAGCGAGAACTCGCTGAACTCGCAGCTTGTCGCGAAAAAAGGCTTCAGTCCCGCGGAGCAGTATATTGAAAACGGCAATATAGGCACATGGACCGATGTCTATGCCATGTGCGCGACGATATACTTCCTGATAAGCGGAAAGACCGTTCCGGACGCGACAGACAGAATGTATAACGACACTCTTTCGTTTGACGTGAAACTAAAAGAGCCCCTTCCGAAGTCCGTGACGGAGGCGTTAAGAAACGGTCTCGCAATCAAACCGGAAGACAGGACCCAAACAATGAAAGAGCTTGTAGATGAGCTCTATAATTCAAGGTATTATACCCAAAAGAATGATAAAGGCATAAATGCTTCGGAAGAGAATTTTGCTTACGGAAATTATTCGGAAGCGTCGTCCGCGAAGCAAAAGGAAGCAGCTTCGGGAAAAGCAAAAACATCTTTTGAACCGAATGCGTTTGAGGCGCAAACCGACACGCCGAAAAACAATAAGACTGATAATAAGCCGTCAGCCGCGGACAAGAAAAAGCGTAAAGACAAAAAACACGGCAAGAAGGCAAAGAACGGTTCCGCGAATAATTCGGCGGTTAAGACCGATAGGTCAGCTCGGACGGAGAAGGCGCAAGGTTCCGATAATAAATCGAAAAATACAAATCCGGCGGTCGTTAAGAGCGGCGGCAAAAAAGATAATAGGCGAAAAAGCGGTAAGATACCTATCATAGTTATCTGCGTCTGCGCCGCAGCCGCGATTGCGGCGGTACTGTCATATTTCATGCTGCATGAAAATGTCACATATGAACAGCTCGGCGGTCTTGACATGGTAATGAAGGCGGGAGACACATCCAATGCCGCGTCTCTTCTTCCTCAGAACGCGGGCGAGTGGAGCGTGAAGCTTGAATCTCAAAACGAAGCCGTTGCGACTGTCAAAAAATCGTCCGAAACCGATAACATCACGGGTGCCGATATACCGGTAAGCGGCGTTGATATTGGAGAGACCGAGATCACGGTCGAGGCTGATAATAAGCCTGACAGACGGCATAAGACCGTGTATACGGGCACGATAAAAGTGAGCGTTCTTATGTCCGATGCTGAGCAGCAGCAGATCAATGAAGCGTCGGCCGACCTTAACGCGAAGCTTCAGAGCTCGCAGCAGACGCTTTCAAGCATAGCGTCCACTACCGAGGCAAATCCGGCGAATTTCGCGATTGAACAAGAGGCTCTTGCAAACGCGATCACAGCTTTCGCCGATATGATACCGACGATAGCGAGAGCGGCCGATATTCAGCCCGTTTCTGATTATTACACGAATCAGGTTGAACCCGCGATCCAGAATCTTAACACGGCATTCGCAAAAGCCAAAGAGATAGCCGAGAGCGAAAGGGCAGCCGCGGCAGCGGCGCAGAGGGCGAGAGAGGCCTCGAGCAGTTCGTCGTCGAGTGGCTCGTCGTCAAGCAGTTCATCGTCAAGCAGCTCTTCATCGAGTAGATCGTCAAGCAGCTCGTCATCGGGCAGATCATCCGGCGGCTCGGGCGGCGGAAGCTCATATTCCGGCGGTGGCGGCTCATCGTCAGGCGGATCTTCCTCGGGTGGCTCCTCGTCGGGCGGCTCATCATCGGGCGGTTCCTCATCGGGCGGAAGCTCGGATGACGGAAAATATTCTGTCAGCGACGGAGGAAAATATGATTTATAATTATGAGGAAATAATTAATATATAAAAACTTAACTAAGGAGGATAATTATGAAAAATTTAAAAACCACTAAACGAATTTTGGCATTGCTGCTTGCCGTATTTATTGTTTCGTGCAGCATGTCGACCATAGTGTTTGCGGACGAACAATATGTTGACGTTTACATTAACGGACAGCTTCTTGATTGCGGTGACGCTCCCGCCCGCGTTGTGGGCGACGGCACAACCATGCTTCCTTTTCGGGCAATTTTTGAGGCGCTTGGAATGATAGTGGACTTTAAAACAGGCGGTGATTGGATGAGGATTTACGCTTATAACAGGGAGGCGGATATCAGGATAGATATGTATGTTGGTGAACCTGTATTGTATAAGTCTTCAATGAAAAAATATGATGAATACAGAGATAGCGGTGGAACTGATCTTAAAGAGATTGCAGAGGCAAGACCCATTCCTGTTGCCCCGTATGAAGATGAGAGTATAGGCAGGACATTTGTTCCGGCCCGCGCGATCGCCGAGGCGGTCGGAGCTGAAGTTCTCTGGTTAGGCGATTCGAATACGGTCGCGATCACTTATGACAGATTGCCGACAAACGGCGATGGAAGCAATGGGTCTTATAATTATTCTGATGTTCCGACATTTTCCGACATAACCGGAGTGCCGGCGATTATGCAGTCCGGCGAGGGAGATATCGGATTATCTTATCGGTACCCGTATGACGTAAACACTTGCAACGCGTATCTTTACGCTCTTGAGCAGAAAGGCTTTGTTAAGATAGACGGCTCCACCAATCTGAGTGTTTATGAGTCTTCGTTAAATACATATGTGTACGTGGAAAGAATATCAAACGACATTCTTGAAATATCAATAGTATACGATCCGGACTATTATTATAACCCGAGCGGAGTCCCGAATTATTATTATATCACCGGTACTTTGTGCTATGAATGGGATACATTTGACGACGGAATGCATTATTATTTTTATGAAAGGGACGACGATGATCTGCGTAAATATTTCAACGCCCTTGACAACTTAGGTTTTGAGCCTGTGGATGTTAGTACTACGGACTCGGGATATGAAACTGAGTTCTTCTATGACGGAACAACATATATTATGATTACTTTATCCGATCATTATGTTGTTATTACCGGATTGGCCAGTTAACAATAATGTTTCACGCATACGCAGATATGTAGTTTACATGGCGCGGAATTGTTTGACAATTCCGCGCTTTTGTATTATAATTATTACAGATTGACTGAAAAGAGATGGAATTTAAGTTTGAAGTTCTTTAATTACGAAAAGAAAACAGTGACAACGGCGCTCGCGATCGCGGTGCCTGCGATTATTGAGTCATTTTTCGTCGCGTTCGCGGGCCTTGTGGACTCGCTTATGGTAAGCTCTCTGGGCGCAAACGCGGTGGCCGCGGTCGGCCTTACCACCCAGCCGAAATTTTTGGGGCTTTCGGTGTTTATCGCGATCAATGTTTCGGTGTCCGCCTTGGTTGCCAGAAGATTCGGCGAAAAGCGGAGAGAGGACGCCAATTCGATTTTGTTTACCACGTTTATTTTGATATTAGCTCTGGCCGCGGTGCTGAGCACGGCGCTTGTTATTTTTGCGCCGCAGATAATGACTCTGTGCGGTTCGCTGCCCGAGACTCATGACAGCGCGGTTACATATTACAGGATAATCATGGGCGGTATGGTGTTTAACTGTATTCAGATGGGCATAAACTCCGCGCAGCGCGGCGCCGGAAATACCAAGATAACCATGCGCACCAATATCACTTCAAACACAATAAATATAATATTTAACTATCTTTTGATAAACGGCCATTTCGGCTTTCCCGCTCTCGGTATCGCCGGAGCGGCTTACGCCACGGTGCTCGGAACGGTCGTCGCGGCGGTTATGAGCATTATCTCGATCAGCAAACCCGGAAGCTTTTTGAATATCCTTTTTATAATCAAGAAAAAGATCCGTCCGACGCTCAGCGCGCTGAAAAGCCTGGTAAGAGTAGGCTACAGCGTGTTCTTTGAGCAAATGCTCATGCGCGTGGGCTTTATGGCCACGGCGATCATGGCGGCCGGCCAGGGAACCGCGGCAATGGCGGCGCACCAGGTGGGCATGAACATAATGAGCCTCTCTTTTTCATTCGGCGACGGTCTTCAGTCCGCTGCCGTCGCGCTTATCGGCAGGAGCCTCGGCGAGAACAAACCCGACAAGGCCAAGGAATACGGCTCCGCGTGCCAGATGATAGGCGGCCTGATCTCCGTTGTTCTGGCCGTTATATATTTCTTCGGCGCGGGACTGCTTATGCGCATGTTCTTTAAGGAGCCCGAGATCGTGGACATAGGTATTTCAATAATGCACATAATAATCGTCGTTGTGCTGTTCCAGATCAGGCAGGTGATATATATGGGCTGTCTGCGCGGCGCGGGCGACACGCTTTACACCGCGCTCGCCTCGACCGTGAGCGTCACGATAATCAGAACCGCCGTCTCGTATCTGTTCGGATATACGTTCGGCTTGGGGATCGCGGGCATATGGATGGGAGTCGTCGGCGATCAGGTGGCAAGATACATATTTGCAACAATAAGGTTCAAGGCCGGAAAATGGGTAAAAATACAGATTTAACGCTCCAAATCGCAGCCTATCGCGGCGTAAGCGCGTAAAAATGATTTGCTCAAAAAAATATAAAAAACTATTGACCCGTTCCGAAATTTGTGTTAAAATATTCAAGTCATGTTAAATCGGGGCGTTAGCGGTGCCTTGTAACCCTCAATCCGCTACAGAGGGGATGAAAACTTGCGTCTGAGGAACATCTTTGTTTGGTCTGCCTCGCATAAGTGGTGTTGACGGTTTGGTCTTACGCAATCGGAACCTGTGAACCTCGTCAGGGCGGGAACGCAGCAGCGATAAGCAGTTACTCCGATGTGCCGTGAGGGCGCTAAATCCGAGCTAACTGTGTGAGTAACGCTTGTAGAGCTGTTTCGAACGCAAGCACATGACTTTTTTGTTTAAAATTATTCGTTATTAAAGAGGTGAAGGCTTATGGCGGCAAAATATCAAGCGCTTTACAGAAAGTGGCGCCCCATGACCTTTGATGATGTGGTAGGGCAGGAGCATATAACGACCACCCTTAAAAATGAGCTCGCGTCCGGAAAAGTCGGCCACGCCTATCTTTTCTGCGGAACGCGCGGCACCGGAAAAACCTCGACCGCCAAGATATTCTCACGGGCAGTCAACTGTGAAAACCCCGTAAACGGCGAGCCCTGCAACGAATGCGGGACATGCCGCTCTATTCTGGACGGCAGGATCATGGACGTGTATGAAATGGACGCGGCCAGCAACAACGGCGTTGAGGCGATTCGCAATCTGCGCGAGGAGGTAATATATACCCCCGCGGGCTGCAAATACAAGGTGTATATCATCGACGAGGTGCATATGCTCACTATACAAGCGTTCAACGCGCTTCTCAAGACGCTTGAGGAACCGCCCGAGCACGCTTTGTTTATCCTCGCCACAACCGAGCCTCAGAAAATACCGCAGACCATTCTGTCGCGCTGCCGCAGATATGATTTCAGGCGGATAAGCAATGACGCGATCGCGGCGAGGCTTAAAAAGATAGCCGCCGCGGAGAATATAAACGCCACCGAGGACGCCTTAGAGCTTATCGCGGAGCTTGGCGACGGCTCAATGCGCGACGCGCTGAGCATTCTTGACCGCTGCTCGTCCTTTGGCGGCGAGCTGAGGCGCGCTAACGTTTCCGAGATCGTCGGTATCGTTGACGAGTCCGTTCTGTTTTCGATCGCGGGCTTCGCGGCGGAGGGAAAAACGACAGAGGCAATATCGGAGCTTGACGGCTTTTTAAACGCCGGAAAGGATCCGCTCACATTTTTTGAGGATTTTATCGATCATCTGCGCGCGCTGCTGCTTTGCAAGGAGTGTGCCGACCCGGGCCGGGTTATCGAAAAGTCGCCCGAGATGATCGAGCGTTATCAGAAGCAGGCGGAGCTTTTCACGCCGGAGCGGCTGATTTACGGAATAACGGTAATGGGCGAGTACCACGGACGGGCGAAGTCAATGTCCGCGCCGAGGACAGCCGCGGAGATCGCGCTGATCAAGCTTATCAAACCCGAATACAGCAGCGAGTTTGAGGCGCTTTCGGCGAGGATCGACAAGCTTGAAAACATAATCAGGACCGGCGGGGCCGCCGCGCGCCCGTTATCAAACTCAGACGCTCAAGGCGCGCCGGCAGCGGCCGAAAAAACCGAGTCTGACAATAAGCCGGAGGCTTATGACAAACCCGATACCGCCAAAAAACCGCGAACCGCGGGAAGCGGCTGGAACCTCTGGCCCGAGGTCATGGACGCGGTTAAAAAGAGCAGCAAAAAGCTGTTTATGTGTCTTCACAAGTCGGAGGCTGTCAAAGACGGGAACGTTGTCACAGTCAGGGTCGCGACCGAATTCGCGTACAAGACGATCGCCACGGTCAACGGGCTTAAATACCTCTCTGATCTGTTTTCAAACATTTCGGGCGAGGCTCTGACCGCGAAGGTCGTTTTCGGCAAGGAGGGCGGGGATAAGCCCGCTGCTTCAATAATGGATATAGTTAATAAAAAGGAAATTTACGGAGATATAATAAAAGTAAAAGGAGAGTAAAATATGGCTAAAGGATTCCCCGGAAGAATGGGCGGCATGGGAAACATGAACCAGATGATAAAGCAGGCCCAGAAAATGCAGGAGCAGATGCTCAAGATGCAGGAAGAAATGGAGACAAAGACTTTTACCGCTGACGCGGGCGGCGGCGCTGTTTCCGCCACGGTAAACGGAAAGAAAGAGCTTCTTGACATAGTTCTCAAAGAAGAGGTCGTTGACCCGGACGATATCGAGATGCTTCAGGATCTGATCTTGGCCGCGGTAAACGAGGCCATGAGAAAGGCCGAAAAGGACAGCGAGGCGCAAATGGGCAGCCTCACCGGAGGCATGAATATACCCGGTCTGTTTTAGTGCGCGCTTTAAAGACGCTTAAACCGGTGGATAAAATAAACAAAATGATAGCGGAAAGGTAGTTATTTGATTATGGAAATTCTGGATTTAACCCGTTACACGGGCAAGTATGATGTAGAGGGAGTTATCGAGAACTTTGAAAAAGGCGGGATAAAAAGCGGCGACACCGTTGAGATCGAGGGTATGATCCACAGAATACGCTCAATGAAATCATTCGCGTTTTTTGTGATCAGAACAGCCAGGTGCCTTGTTCAGTGCGTATATGAGCCCGGCGAAGGCGGAACTTCCGTGAACAACTTCCACGAGGAGGACAGCGTTAGACTGCGCGGAAAATTGGTTGAGGATCAGCGCAGCGCGCTCGGATTTGAGATCCATATCGAGGAGATCAAAAAGCTTTCGGGCGCTGCCGCGCCTCTGCCCGTTGTTATCAACAAGGGCAAACTGAACTGCAATGTTGATATTAAGCTCGACTACAGACCGGCGTCTCTCAGGAACCCCCGCGAGCGCGCCGCGATCAAGATCGTGGACGGAATTATCAACTCATTCAGGACTTTCCTGCACGGCGAGGGCTTCACAGAGTTTGTGCCGCCTAAAATCGTTTCCGCGGGAGCCGAGGGCGGTGCGGATATGTTCGAGGTCGATTATTTCGGCGACAAGGCGCTGCTCAATCAGAGCCCGCAGATGTATAAGCAGATCATGGTCGGCGTGTTCAAAAAAGTGTTCACGGTGGCTCCGGTGTTCAGAGCCGAGAAGCACAGCACCACGCGCCATATCAACGAGTTTGAGGGCCTTGATCTTGAAATGGGCTTTATTGACTCGTTTGAGGATATTATGGCCGTTGAGGCGCGGTTCATGAAATACATGTATAAGTATTTGAGAGAGGAATACGCGCCCGAGCTCAATATTCTGGGCGTTGAGCTGCCCGACATAAGCGAGGTGCAGATCCCCGTGTTTAAGTTTATGGAGATCAAAGAGATAATAGCGAAGGAATATAACCGCGAGTTCAGGAACCCCAACGATCTTGACCCCGAGGAGGAGCGGCTCATCGGCGAGTACTGCATGAAAGAATACGGCTCGCCTCTGGTGTTTGTGACGCACTATCCCTCAAAAAAGCGTCCGTTCTACGCTATGGACGATCCGGAGAACCCGAAGTACACGCTGAGCTTTGACTTGCTGCTGAACGGAGCCGAGGTTACGACCGGCGGCCAGAGGATACACGATTATCAGATGCAGCTTGACAAGATAAACGCACGCGGAATGGACGCCGAGGAATTCAGCGATTTCCTGATGATGCACAAGTACGGCATGCCGCCGCACGGCGGACTCGGCATCGGCCTTGAGCGCCTCGCGATGAAGCTTTTGGGCTGCGACAACATAAGAACTGTGACGGCCTTCCCGAGAGATATTGGCAGAATAAGACCGTAAAATCAAGCCCCGCGGATTTCCGCGGGGCTTTTGTCTGTCGAAAAAGTTTTTATAATAAGCTGTAATAAAGCTGCGAGCTAAAAATAGCTCTGATTTGATCGCCGGATCCGGTTCCGTCATGCCCCCGCCCGGACGGCAAAGAAACTATTTTTAGCTCGCACAAACCGCATATTTTCAGGGGGGTGTTAGGGGACTTCGTCCCCTAATTCGTTTCACCCTTCGGGTGAAACGAATCCGCCCGGGTGTGGCGGGCGGAATTGGGCATGGGCTATTAATTTTTGAAAAACAGAGTTTTTCTACACGTAGAAGCCCCGCGGATTTTCCGCGGGGCTTTTGATATGTCGCTTTATTCTGTCGCGCCGTCCTCAATGTTTTCGGTGAGGCGGCTTCTTCTCGGCGTCGGAGCGGGCTCGTCGGAAGATGCCTCGGGAGCGGCTGTCTGCGCTGTCGTCACCGGCAGCATTCCGGTTGAGCCGCGGCGCAGCACCATTGAATAGTTATTGTTATTGTCCTTGTCAACCATTCCGGTGATCTTTACTTTTATGCCCACCGGATTGTTGTTGGGCGCGCCGAGCTGCTGGGTCCAGAAATTTTCAATGTCAGGTATGCTTTTAAGCTCGATCATCTTATAGGACTCGTTCTCGTCCTGAAGATAATATTTTGAGTCAATTTTCGTAATCGTTCCGACCGTCGAGATCAGGGTCGACTGGCTGATATCAACGCTGTCGTAAAGCTCGGCGATCGTTACTTTGTTCTCGTTCGAGCCGTCATAGGCGTCAACGATATAAACGTTCATGGGCCTGTCAACACGGCTCTCGTCGCTGTCGGCGAACACGGCGTTGATCTCGGCTCCGAAGGCCTCGGTCACGGCGCGGATAGGAACAAATGTTCTGTAATCTCTTGTCTCGTCGCCCTGGAACGCGGGCGCGTCAAGCTCGACCGTGTCTGTCTGCTTCTGGTCCTGCTGGCCCTCTTCCTCGTCATAAGCGATTTTATACACATACATGGTGGGAAGGCCGATGTCAAGCCTGAGCGTGGTGTCGTATCTCACGATCTGTATTCTCTTGGCGGGCTTTCCGTCGACCTGATCGATCCAGTAAACAGTAGCGCCGAGCGCCTCGGAAACGGCGCGCAGCGGAACCATTGTTCTGCCGTTGTCGCCCTCGCCCATGATAAACGGACGTTCGGCCTCGCTGAAGCGGAGCGGAGTTCCGTTAACGTAAATATTCTGTATCGGCGACGCCGCTTCGGCGGTCATAGTCAGCCCGCAAAATAACCCTAAAATTATTGTTATGCTTAAAACAGTACTGATCAGTCTTTTCATATTAATCTTCCTAACTTCCTAACTTTAATAAATTTATATAAAATATTATACTATAATATTTTTAAACATGCAACACTTATTTTGATTATAAGACGAATTAAATCGCTTAAAAGTTCCCGCAAAAAACAAAGATGTCAAATTATTGGTATAACCTGACATCTTTACATGTTTTTCGTCTTTTTACGCTTTGTCGTTTTCTCTGATCTCGACGCGTCTTATCTTACCGCTTATGGTCTTGGGAAGCTCGTCAACGAACTCCACGATTCTCGGGTATTTATAGGGCGCGGTGTGCTTTTTCACATAGTTTTGGATCTCTTTCTTGAGCTCGTCGCTGCCCTGTTTGCCCTTGACGAGAACGATCGTGGCCTTTACTACCTGACCGCGGATCGGGTCGGGAGCGGCTGTTATCGCGCACTCCAGAACGTAGGGGAGCTCCATGATAACGCTCTCGATCTCAAAGGGGCCGATGCGGTAGCCCGAGGACTTGATAACGTCGTCGGTCCTGCCGACATACCAGAAATAGCCGTCCTCGTCTCTCCATGCGGTGTCGCCAGTGTGGTAATAGCCGTCATGCCATGCCTCGCGCGTAAGCTCGTCGTTGTTGTAATAGCAGGTAAACAGTCCGCAGGGCGCTCCATCCTTCGTGTTTATGCAGATCTCGCCGACCTCGCCGACGCCCGCGGGCTTACCGTCGGGCAGAAGGATCTCAACCTTATAAAGCGGGCTGGGTTTGCCCATTGAGCCGGGCTTGGGCTCCATGCCGACGAAGTTCCCCAGAACAAGCGTCGTCTCTGTCTGGCCGAAGCCCTCCATTATTCTGAGACCCGTGTGCTTGAAGAACTGGTTGTAAACCTCGGGGTTAAGCGCCTCGCCTGCCGTGGTCGCGTACTCGATCGACGACAGGTCATACTTGCCCAGATCCTCTTTGATGAAAAATCTGAACATTGTGGGCGGTGCGCAGAACGTTGTGATCTTATATTTCGCGAACAGAGGAAGAATATCCTCGGCGTGGAACTTATCAAAGTCGTATGTAAACGTCGCGCCCTCGCTCATCCACTGGCCATAGAGCTTGCCCCAGAGAGCTTTGCCCCAGCCGGTGTCGGAGATCGTGAAATGCAGTCCGTTGCGGTTCGGGTTAACGTTGTGCCAGCACTTGGCGGTCAGGAAATGGCCCAGGGGATATTTGTGGCTCTGCGCCGCGATCTTGGGATATCCGGTCGTGCCGGAGGTGAAGTACATCAGCATTATCTCGCTGCCGCAGGCCGTCTCGTCGGGGTTGGTCGGACGCTCGAACACGTCGCTGAATTCCTTTATTCCCTCGTCGAAGTTCAGCCAGCCTTCGCGGTTCCCGTTAACGATGATCTTGAGAATATCAAAGTCGCAGTTGTTTGCGCCGAGCTCCGCCTGATGCGCGGTGTCGCCGTCGGCGGTGCAGACGATCGCCGAGACGCCCGCTGCCTTAAATCTGTAGTCAAAGTCATGCTCGACCAGAAGGTTGGTGGCGGGGATAACGATCGCGCCTATTCTGTGAAGGGCCAGTATCGCGATCCAGAACTGATAGTGACGCTTGAGCACGAGCATTACCCTGTCGCCCTTCTTGATGCCCAGGGACTTAAAGTAGTGCGCGGCCTGAGCCGAAAGCTTGCTCATGTCAGAGAAGGTGAAAAGGCGCTCCTCTTTGTCCTTGGAAAGCCACAGCATGGCGGGCTTGTCGGGGTCGCGCTGCGCCATTTTGTCAACTATGTCAAATGTGAAGTTGAACTTTTCCTCGTCAATGAACTTGATCGAGTTTATAACGCCGTTCTCGTCAAAGCCCATTTTAACGTAATCGTCATATATCCTGTGTCCGGTCTCCTCTCTCTTGGGAAGAGGCTTAACGGCGGGCATGTCAACGTCCTCGATATAGTTCGTCTCTCTGCCGCCCGTGAATACCATGGCGTAGAATTTGCAGGGTTCGCCGCCCACCGCGATCATGCCGTGGGGCGTTTTGCTGTCATAGTAAATGCTGTCGCCGGCGTTTAAGGTCTCAATGTTCTTGCCTATCTGGATCTTGAGGGTTCCGCTGACAACTATGTCAAGCTCCTGTCCCTCGTGCTTGGCAAGCTTGATCTCCTTGTGCTGCTCGGCCTCGGAAAAAGGTGCGGTAACAAGGAAGGGCTCCGCTATTCTGTTTTTGAAATAAGGGGCGAGGTTGTTGTACTCAAACTCCTTGCGGCGAACGATC
The DNA here is from genome assembly GCA_947625055.1 of uncultured Monoglobus sp. Classification (GTDB taxonomy): domain Bacteria; phylum Bacillota; class Clostridia; order Monoglobales; family Monoglobaceae; genus Monoglobus. The sequence continues at coordinate 31,356 of CANQMT010000029.1, forward strand.
TTCATGCCTTCGCCGGCGCGGGTCAGCTCATAGCCCGAAAGCGTGGCGCTTTGGCCCTCGAGCAGATCGGTAACGTCAACGCCGAACACTCTCGCGCACAGGCAGATGAACGAAAAGCTGAAATCGCTTTCGCCCTTTTCGATCATGCGGTACTTCTCAAGGCTGACCGAGGTCTTTTCGGCCGCGGTCTCCTCGCTCATGCCGATGATCTCGCGAAGCGTCTTAATTCGCTCCGCGACGTCTTTGATTCTTGCGTCCAAATTGTTGTCCATTTCATTTCTCCTTATATTTTCGGTAATCATTTTTAAAATAACACAAGTTAAAGTATAACATCGCCGCAAATATTTGTCAAGAAATATTGTTTTAAAAATGTGTGAAAAAAATTCTTGACACGGAATTTTAATTGTGCTATACTAATATAGTTGCAAATCGAGGTGTGGCTCAGTTTGGTAGAGTACTACGTTCGGGACGTAGGGGCCGCAGGTTCAAATCCTGTCACCTCGACCATTACGAATGTTCTTACAGGACTTATGTCTGTGAGAACATTTTTTTATCCTGTTTTTTTGTTGTTTTCCGAAAAGTATATGTCTACTCCTTTTCGGGTGTTCATTTTTATCTCGTTTTCGGGTATCGCTTTGAGTTTCGGTATCTCTATCGAGCCTATGCAGTTATAGTGTATTTTAAGACGCTGGACTTTCTTGCCGTCGATTATTTCCGCTTGATATACCTCGATTTTTTCTATCAGCTCATTTAACATTCTCGGTGTAACTTTTCTCGCCCGCGTATATTTCATCACGACCGACATAAACTCATCCGTGGAAATGTTTCGGCTTTCGCTTTTGGCTATCTCGGAGTTGAGCGACTCTATCCGCTTTGTCAGTTCTTTCTGCTCGGCGTCGTATTTCACCGACAGCTTTCCGAACCTCTCATCCGTTATTCGGCCCATTACGTTATCCTCATATATGCGCTCGAATAATATGTCAAGTTCTTTGTCACGGGCGAGCAGGGCTTTAAGCTCGCTTTTTTGTATTAAGAAAACCCCCGGATAGTCCGGGGGTTCAGAAAAGCTTAAAGCTATAAGTCTTGGAAATAAAA
>CANQMT010000030.1 GCA_947625055.1 uncultured Monoglobus sp.
TTACCTATATTTTATCATAAAATACAGAAAAAGCCCAGTCTTTTCTGAGCTTTTTCTTCCCTTTTTCGACAGTCTGACGCTCCGCTTTTGTAAGCGGAGCGTTTTTTTGTTATCCCGCCGCCATGTTGGCGCGGTAGTATCTGCCTTTTTGTGCCATAAGCTCGGCATGGTTTCCGCTCTCGCAGATCTCGCCGTTATGTATCACGATTATGTTGTCCGCGTCGCGAATCGTTGACAAGCGGTGCGCGATCGTTATTCCCGTTCGGTTCTCCATAAGGTTGAGCAGCGCGCGCTGAATGTCCTTCTCGGTTTTGGTGTCGACCGACCCGGTCGCCTCGTCGAGTATCAGCACGGGGCTGCTGTGGAGCAGCGCGCGGGCTATTGCGATAAGCTGCCGCTGGCCTTCGCTCAGACTGTCGCGGCTTCCCGAAACAACGGTGTTATATCCGTTCGGCAAACGGCGGATGAACCCGTCGGCTCTCGCCAGCTTTGCGGCGTTTCTGACCTCTTCCTCCGTCGCCTCGGGGCGCGAATAACGTATGTTCTCAAGTATTGTGCCGGTAAAAAGGCAGGTATCCTGAAGCACGACCGAAAAGCATTTTTCAAGGCTTTCGCGGCGTATGTCTCGTATATTCACGCCGTCGAGCAGGATCTCGCCGCTGTCAACATCATAAAACCTCGTCAACAGATTAATTATCGTGGTCTTTCCCGAGCCCGTCTCGCCGACCAGCGCGACGTTCTCGCCCGGACGCACCTTGAACGAGATATTTTTCAGCACCGGCTTTCCGGGAATATATGAAAAGCACACGTTTTTAAACTCGATCCCTCCCTTTATATCGTCCATGGAACGCGCGTCGCCGCGGTCGGGCGGCTCCTCCGCCTCGTCCATCACCTCGAAGACGCGCTCGGCTCCCGCGAGGGCCGACTGAATGTTGTTGAAAAGTCCCGCGATTGAGTTAAGCGGCGTGGCGAACTGCTTTGAATAGGTCATAAAACTGACCGCCGTGCCGATAAGCAGGCCGTGCTTGGCGCAGAGGACCCCGCCGACCGTGGCGGTTATGGCAAATGTCAGGTTGTTTATAATATTCATCAGCGGCATCATATATCCCGCCCATGTCTGCGCGCCCGTGCCGCTTGCGCGCAGATTTTCGTTTATTTCGGCAAACTCATTGAGCTTCGCGTCCTCTTTTGAGAATGTTTTGATCATTTTAAGGCCGTATATGCTCTCCTCGATAACGCCGCCCAGCTCGCCAAGAGCGCGCTGCTGCTTGTAAAAATACCTTCTGCTCCGCGAGGCAATGACGTTGGTCAGCAAAAACACCATCGGCACGCACACAAGCACGGTCAGAGTCAGCGGAACGCTGAGCGAAAGCATTATCACAAACGATCCGATAAGCGTCAGCGCCGCCGATGCGAGCTGCGTCGCCGACTGCGCGATCGTGCCGCTTATGGTGTCGGTGTCGTTGGTGAGGCGGCTCATTGTATCGCCCCTCTGCGTGGTGTCAAAGAACGACAGCGGCAGCTTTTGCAGCTTTGCGAACAATTCGGAACGCAGCGCCGAAACAAGCCGCTGAGATATTTTGAGTATCGTCACCGAGCTTATCGTGTTTATTATCCAGTTGCTCAGATAAAGGCCGACGATCACGGCTGTCATCGCGTAAAGCAGACCGAGATCGACTCGCATAAGCTCCGGAATAAACGCGTTGAATGCCTTTCCGACAAAGAGCGGGATCAGCACCGAAATGCCCGATGACATCAGAGTGAGTATAACGGCGGTCAGCATAGGCTTTTTGAACCTGAGATACACCGCCGTCAAACGTATCAGCGTTCCCTTTTGGTTCTTGGCGCGCTCGTTGTTGGAAAACCTCGCTACGCCGCCGACTTTCGGGCCGCCCATTCTCGGCATTTCCATTTTTTTGTTTCGGTTAATATCAGCCATGCTATACCACCTCCACGGTTTGAGACTCGTATATCTCACGATATATCGGACATGTTTCAAGCAGCTCGAAGTGATTTCCCCAGCCCGCAAGCTCTCCCTCGTCAAGCACCAGGATCTTGTCCGCGTCCATAGCCGCAGAGCATCGCTGCGTGATGAGGATCACCGTCCGCTTTTCCTTTGATATGTTCGCCTTGACCTTCTTTTCGGTTATCGGGTCAAGAGCACTTGTCGCATCGTCAAGCACGAGTATAGGCGAGTCCTTCATGAGCGCCCTCGCGATAGAGATCCTCTGCTTCTGACCGCCCGAAACGTTTACTCCGCCGCTGCCGAGCAGACTGTCCGCGCCGCGCTTCATGCGGAAAACAAAATCCGCCTCCGCGTCTTTGAGCGCGGCTTCGGTTTTGTCGTTCGGAGCGTCGGGATCGCTCCAGTTGACGTTTTCACGCACAGTGCCCGAAAACAGCGTCGCCTTCTGCGGCACGAGCGCGACCGCGCGCCTTAATGCTCCCACAGCCATGTCTCGTATGTCGATACCGTCGATCAGAACGGCTCCGTCCGTCACGTCGTAGAGCCTCAAAAGCAGCCAAGCCAAGGTCGACTTTCCGGAGCCTGTGGGCCCGATCACCGCAAGCCGCTCACCCGGCTCAACTTTAAACGAAAGATTATTGATCGACGGCAGTCCGCTTCCTCCCGGATACGCGAACGTAACGCCGCGGAACTCTATCCCGCCTTTGAGCTTCGGCTCCGGGCCGGCGTTCACAAAATCATCCTCGCCCGCGATAACCTCGCTGACGCGCTCGACCGAGGCGCGGGTCCTGACAAAAGTGTTAAATATATTGGTGATCATCAAAAGCGATGAAAGTATCTGCGTCATATAAACGATAAAAGCAGAGATCTCTCCCGGCTGCGCAAGCCCAAGGCCGAACAGGCGGCTGCCGAGCAGCAAAGCCGCTCCGGTCGCGAAGCCTACCGCGAGCGTCAGTATCGGAGATATAAGAGTTATCACGATCTGGGCGCGCACGCCTTTTTTGTAAAGATCATCGTTTTTATTCTCAAATTTTCCGAGCTCCTCGTTATAGGTCCCGAAAGCCTTTACAAGGCGGACTCCCATAAGATATTCCTCAACGGTTGTGTTGAGTTTATCCATTGACTTCTGCAGTCTGCGGAAAGCGGGATGCGAAAGCCTCATGCTTATAAAAAGCAGCACTCCCACAACAGCCACCAGAGAATACACGATAACGCTCATTCTGAGATTCAGCATCGAGGCCAAAACAATACTTCCGACGCAGGTCAGCGGCGCCTTGAAAAAGATCCGCATGGTGCCGTTGGCGAACTGCGTAAGCTGCGTAACGTCATTTGTCATGCGGATAATAAGAGAGCCGCTTTCCAAACGGTCGCAGCTCTCCTGTCTTAAATTCAATATTTTTTTAAAAAGATCATAGCGCAGATCCGCGCCGAAACTCTGCGAGGTGCGGCTGGCAAGAATATTGCGCGAAACGGCAAACACCGCGCCGAGAGCGGTGATAAATATCATTCGCAGTCCCCAATAGTAAACCGCGGGAACCGAGCCGCCGCCGATCCCCTCGTTTATTATGTGCGACATCAGAGTCGGGCCCATAAGATCGCAAAGCGCCTCCAGCGCGACGCAGATCACCGCCGCGAAAAAACCATACTTATATTTTCCGAAATAATGCGCGTACAGCTTCAAGAATGCGCCTCCAGTTCCAACCGCCTAACCCTTTTTAATTTCAATCATCGACCGTGATCAATTCTCTTGACATCTTCGCGTCAAGTATTCTCATTACGCTTTCATCGATCTGCTCAACGGAAATACGGCCGTCGGCAACCGCTGTGCCGATCGCATAATGCGCCTCGTTTATATCCGAAGGCATAAGCAGAATGTCAACTCCGGCCTGGACCGCTGAAACGCAGGCGTCGGTCGTGGTGTAGATCTTGCTTATCGCGCCCATATTAAGCGCGTCGGTGATAACGACGCCGCTGAATCCCACATCATTCCTCAAAAGACCTACCATCATCGAAGACAGCGACGCGGGAATATTCGAACCGGTAACATTCGGCGCGGAGATATGACCGATCATCGCAAAATCAGCGTCCGCCTCGGCGCCCGCGCGGAACGGCAGGAACTCTGTTCCCGAAAAATCCTCGAGCGTTCTGTTCGTCATCACAAATCCGTCATGAGTGTCGCCGCTAGCCGAGCCCATGCCCGGGAAATGCTTCATACACGCGCTTACGCCCGCGGCCTGCATGGCAGCGATCTCGCTTGAAACCATCGACGCGACAACGTTCGCGTCAGAACCGAACGAGCGGCTGCCCAGCGCCGAGCTTCTGATAACGTTCACATCCGCGACCGGCGCGAAATCAAGATTCACGCCGTATTCTTTAAGATTTGTTCCGAGAGTGGTTCCGACTTCGACGGCCTTCTGCGGGTCGCCCGTGCTTCCTATCTCACTCATTGAAGGAAGTTCGGGAAAGCCGATCCCGGCCTTGCCGAGTCTCGCTACAGTGCCGCCCTCCTCGTCAATACCGATAAGGAGCGGAATCTTCGTGTAGCTCTGAGTGTTCGCGATCATCTGTTTAAACTGTTCCGCGCTCTCGATATTCTGCGCGAAATATATAAGTCCGCCGACCGGATACACCGCGAGAGCATCCCGAGTGGTCTCGCCGGCTGACACAACAGTATCGACCCCGGTAATGCTTTCGGGAGTCACGATCATCATCTGATATATCTTCTCGTCAAGAGTCATGGCCGCGACTCTGTTTTTCAGGCTGTCAAGACGGGCATGATCGCCGATGTAGGCGGATTTTGTGGCATTATCCCATTCAACGTCGAATCCATACGCCTCAGATACCGCGCGGAGCGGTATAAGCGTTCTGCTGTTTGTTCCGTCAATTATCGGCGGCGCGTCAAGCGGGACGCTCTTGCTTCCGACGTACATGGTATTGCTGCCGATTGTGAGGCTGACAGATATCCCGTCCTTTACTCCTATTGCCGTCCTTGTGCCAGAATCCCAGCTCACCGTCGCTCCCAGCGCTTCAAAAACGGCGCGCATCGGGACCATTACCCTGCCCTCAAGAATAACAGGAGCGGAATCAAACGAGATCTCGCCGTCGTTAACGTAAACCGTAACTATGTTATTGTCCGCCGCAAAAACAGTGCCGGAAAGCACGGTAAGCGCCAAACAAACCGATATAACCGCCGTCAAAAATTTTTTCATATGTAAAGCCCTCTTTCCCCAGGATAAATTTCTGTATTATTTTATATTCTACACCATTTATTGAGATAAGTCAAATGATTTTCCACAATATTTAGAAAAATTTTAAAAATATTAATAAAATATCTTGCCTCCGAGAGCAAATACTTTTACAGAGTTTTTATACAGTTTTTAAAAATAAGTCTTGACAAACCTAAAATAATGTACTATAATATTAAAGTTCCTGCGGTTAAAAGATCAATAAAATCGCGCAAATGCGGACCTTTAGCTCAGTTGGTTAGAGCAACCGGCTCATAACCGGTCGGTCCGGGGTTCGAGTCCCTGAAGGTCCACCAGTCTAAAGCTCCCGAAATGCCCGATTTTGCGGCGTTTCGGGGGTTTTGTTTTTTCCGAAAATCCGTTTTGGTCGTTATTTGGTCGTTATTTAACAGTCAATTATGAATTGCTTTTTTTCTGTATTTTTGATTTCGACTGTTTGGTTTATCCGGAATAGTCATTTCTATCAGACCGGCTTCAAGAGCCGGGTGCAGATAGTTTTTTCTGAATGTGGGGCGGTGGGAGAGGTTAAGGCGTTCCATCAATTGAACCGCGGACAGTTCTTCGTTTCCCAAGCGGTCGAGCAGCGCTTTAACTTGGTCGCTTACTTGGTCGCTTACTTGGTCGGTATTGTTAAGATCCAGTAAAGCGTCGCGGATGACTTTCATCATCATTTCGACAAAGTCGGCGCAATCGGCGCTTTTGTCCGAGGCCGCCAAAGCGTCGTAGTAATCCTTTTGGCGCTCCTTGATAAGCTCCTCAATCGGGAGCCATTCAAATATCTTGTTCCACCGGCTAAGCAACAGAGTGTGCCACATTCTGCCCATTCGGCCGTTGCCGTCGGAAAACGGATGTATAAACTCAAATTCATAATGGAATATACAGCTTTTTATCAGTATGTGTATCTCTGACTCCGCGTACCATTTAAATAGGTCAGAAACAAGCTGCGGCACAAGGTCCGCAGGAGGCGCGGCGTGAACAAGTTTGTCACCGTCAAATATTCCTACTCCCCCTGTCCTGAAACAGCCGCTTTCGCCCACAAGCCCGTCCATCATTATGCCGTGCGCCTTGAGCAGATCCTCGAATTTGAAAGGATCAAATTCGCGTATTACTTCATAAGCGTCATAGGCGTTTTGAACCTCGCGGATCTCCCGAGGCTCGCCAAGAACACGCTTGCCGTTTATCACGGCGGTGACCTGATCAAGCGACAGCGTGTTATGCTCTATAGCCAATGACGAGTGGATCGTTTTTATTCTGTTGTCGCGGCGCAGCCTCGGGCTGATATTGTCTTTGCTCGTAACGCCAATTTGACCGACCAGCTCGCTGATCTCGGCCAGCAGATTTATTATATTTTCATTAATAGTGAACGGGGGTTTGTATTCCATTTCTCGCTCCTTAAATATTGATTTGCATGATAATATTATATCATAAGCGCAAAAATAAATCAATACTCAAGGGAAATAAACGCCGTAAAGCTAGATAACACAAATTTCTAAAAAATTCAAACAACATAGGCATATAATTCTACCATAACTCCGAATATGTTGCCCGCATATATGATCTCGCCTTTGCGGGTGTTTGGTTCCACCAGATACGGCAAAACCTACGTAAAAACGTAGGTTTTGTTTTTTCGTACATTAATTTTACACGATTTTATCAAAATATTTTCCGCATGTTCTTTTTATTATTGCGTCAGCACTTTTTCATATTATATGCTTATAAACTGATCTCCACAATTGTGTTGTTCATGTTCAAAACACGCGTGTATTCCATTTTATCCGCCATGCGCTTTATAAGCTCTATTCCGCCCAAGTGATATTTATCGGTTTCATCATGTTTGTATTCAAGCGGATCAAAAGGAATTCCGTCGTCGCGCAAACGCAGGATCAGCAAATCATCGCTTTTTACCAAGCATATGTCTATATAACTTCTTTTGATGTTTTTGTAGCCGTATTTTCCGATATTGACGGTCAGCTCTTCGGCCGCGATGCCCACGGCGTTTGCCTTGTTTTTATCTATACCCCGGCTCAGGCAATAGTCAATAAGTTTTTCGGATATTCCGACCGCTTCATCCGCTGTGCCCGTGACGGTAACGTCATAGAAAACATCGCCTCCCGTATCGGGTATGGCGGCAAATCCCCTCTGCGGCATTTTGCCTTTTTTCTGCAAAGCAATCCTTATGACCGTGACAATAAGAATCGCGGCGATCTCGCTGACTATCATCGAGGCGAATATGCCTATAACTCCAAACAGCAGCATCGCGCCGAGCGCGAGCGGTATTTTTATAACAAACATTTCAAGCAGCGTGTCAAGCGTCGCAAGACCCGCTTGGCCTATTGTTCTGTAATAATTCTGAATAACGGCATTTACGGCGTAAAACGCGAAACTCAAGCTGAATATCCGCAAACACTGAAGATACAGCGGTTCAAGCTCGGGTATGCTGAAACCGTACAACTTTGAAATGAGCTGCGGAGCGGCAAGGAATATGCATATCAACACCGCAAAAACACATGCGATTATCTTTGATATGCGCATCAAAAGCCGTCTTATGCCGTAATAATCCTTCTCGCCGTAAAGCACGCCCGCGATAGTCGGTATCACCTCCACAATGCCGTTAAGGCAGAGCTGAACAATAAAATTCGTATCGTTTGTTATTGAATAGACAGTCATCATATCCTGGCCGAGTATGTAAAGCGTGCTTGTGTTCATCACAGTGAGACTTACCGCCGTCAATGCGAACATAGCCATATTCGGCAAACCGTTTTTGGCCGATTCAAGAAAAAGGCCCCATTTTTTTATTATGTTTATTTTCTTGAATTTAAGCATTCTGTTTTTTGATCTTGCGTATATCGGGACAAATATCGCGCCGCTTATAAGATAGCCTATTATTGTTGAGGCCGTCGACGCACCCACGCCGTAGGGCGTATATTTGACAAGAATATAGTCAAGCGACAGGTTTATAACATTCGCGGTTATATGGAGCGCCGCCGATAATTTTGGACTATTGTCCACGTTCATAAAGTAAGATATCGCCAATATCGCGCAAACGGGCCACAGGCCTATGCCGTTCACATACAGCACAGACTTTACCATATCATACATTCCGCCGCCTTGGGCCGCCGTGAGCTTGGCGGCGAAAAAAGGCGCGGTAGCAAGCTCGGCAAAAGAAAATATCAGTGATAAAAATGTCGTCGCCAGAACCGAAAGGGATAAGACGTCCGAAGCCGAATCCATATCTCTTTTGCCGAGATAAACGGCGGCGGTCACAGAACCTCCCATTCCCAGCAACATAGCCGGCAGTTGAAGAAACAAAGCAAGCGGCATGGCGATATTAAGGGCGGATACGGCATAGCTCCCCATGAGATTGCCCACTATTATCGAATCCACAAGAGAGCCGAGCTGCAACGCCGCCGTTACCATAACGCTCGGTATCAGGTAACTGTACAGCTTTTTTCTTATAAGATAATCATTTCTTTCCAAAATAACACCCCGCTTATTTTATATCGGCGGCATTATCAAAGAAGCCGAGGGTAACAAGAGCGTTTATCGCTCTGCTTATGTAATTCTCATTGATAAGCGGCCATGAAAATCCCAGCCTGTACAAAGCCTTTACGGTAAACTTGTTGACGCTTTCGACCGCCCTGTGCTCAGCGTCATTTTCCTTGTAGGATATAAGAGCCGAAACCTCCATGCTTTTTTCATCGCTCGCCAAAATCTCGTTAAACCTCTTTTCAAATTCCTCGTCCGACACGTTTTCAATAAATATGCCGTTTTCACGCATTCCCTCAATAACGTTGTCCATGTGAACAAAATGGGCGTTATACGCATGGAACACCGTAAACTCGGGCGGTGTTCCCGCGAGCCTTAATATGGCCGCCGCCACACAATCTATCGGCGAAAATTCAACGTCCGTATCGAGCTCCGATATCGGGAAACAGCCGAGCGCCGCGTAAGCGCGCAGCGTGTTCATAAAGTTGTTGGTTCGGAAATTGGCCTGGAATTCTCCGTCCTTTTCGCGGCTCATCAAATTGCCGACGCGGATCACCTTGCATCTGAGGCCCTTGTCCCTGACCGCGGTGAGCACCGCCTTTTCGGCTCTGTGCTTGGTGTTTATATACTTATTGTCAAGGTTCTGTCCGAATTCCAGCATGTTCTCCGAAAGTCTCACATGCTCGGGAATACTGCCGCCCACGCTCTCGCCGCCCACGCTGACGGTTGAGATCTGAACAAGGCTTTTGTCAAGCTCAAGGCAGGCCGCTATAAGGTTCTCGACACCCTCAACATTGACTTTATCAAGTATGTCGCTGTTTGTGAAATGCTTTACGCAGGCCGCACAGTTTATCACGGTGTCAAAATCATATCCGCGCAGCTTATCCGTGAGATTGCTTGATGTAATGTCGCTGTCTATAACGGTGATGCCGCTTTCAAACAGCTCGTCGTAGGTGTCGTCGAAATAAAACATCAGCATCATTTTAACGCGCTCCTCGGCTGTCAGCTTGCCGTTGTTGCGCGCGAGGCAGAATATCTTTTCTGCGCCGCCGTCGATAAGCTGTTTAAGCACATGCGCGCCCAAAAATCCCGTGGCGCCCGTCACCAGAACGTTTCCTATGTCCGTATAATCTATTTCCCCAACATGCTGCGCCGTGTTGTATTTCAGAACATCATAAAGCGGCTCACGTTCCTCGTTCGTTTTTATTTCGGCTGTGGTTTTTGTTCCCGCAGAGTGTGTTTCCGAAGCGTTCACAAACGCCGCCAGCTTCTCGGGCGTTGTGTTGTCGAAAATATCCTTATAGACGACCGGAATATTTTGCGTCATGCAGCGCACGGCTATCTTTGAGGCAAGCAGCGATGTGCCTCCGAGCTCAAAGAAATCATCGTCGGCATATACCGCATCAAGGCCGAGCACGGCCGCGAACATATCGCAGAATGTCTGTTCCGTATCGTTTGCGGCTTTTCTTCCCGCCGCTCTTTGCTGCGCCGCCTCGGGTTCGGGCAGCGCCTTTTTGTCTATCTTGCCGTTTTTTGTCATCGGCAGCTTATCAAGCTGTATAAGCACCGACGGCACCATATAATGAGCGAGAGATTTTTTGAGGTGCTCGGTCAGCGCCCGCTTTTCTATCTGGTTGGAGGCGGTGAAATATCCGCACAGATATTGCTGCTGACCCTCGCCCTTTACGATAACAACTGCGTTTGTAACATCGGGATAACCGCACATAACGCTCATTATTTCGTCAAGCTCAACGCGGAGCCCTCTCAGCTTGACCTGATTATCCGCTCTGCCGAAAAATTCTATCTCTCCGTTTGGCAGATACCTCGCTATGTCACCGCTGCGGTACGCGCGCCCACCTTCAAGCTCGATGAACGCCTCTGCGGTCTTTTTCTCAAGACCGATATATCCCCTGCCGACTCCGAGTCCGTCTATTGCCAGCTCGCCCTTCGCGCCCGCGGGCAGGATATGTCTGTGTTTGTCGATAATATAGGCTTTGACGTTTGCCGCCGGTTTGCCTATAGTAATATTTTCCCCGCTCGTCATCACCTTTGCTATGCAGCTTACGGTGGCCTCGGTGGGGCCGTAGCCGTTGACTATCACGGCTTTGGGGCTCGCTTTGCGCAGCAGTCCGTAAAGCGAGGGCGTGAACGCTTCCGCTCCGAGGTCATACATCTTTATGCGCGCAAGAGCCTTTGCCGCCTGAGGTATTTCCGCGATGTTCGTCATGAAAGACGGCGTGCCGCACATTACTTCCACATTGTTTTTCTCTATTATTTCGGCAAGAACGAGCGGATCGTGTATATCCTCATCCGCGGCTATGCATACCGTCATGCCGTTGCAAAGCGAAATGTGGATCTCCATCACGGAGAAATCAAACGATACCGCCGCGACAGAGAGCGCGGTCTTTCCGCCGCTTACAAACTCAAATGTCTCGTCGTTTTTCGGATTTGCGTTCACAAAATTACAGAGGCTGCCGTGCTCGATCATAACGCCCTTCGGAGTGCCCGTTGAACCTGATGTATATATGCAGTAGGCAAGGGAGTTTTCGGGAATATCTCTTTCGGGATCCGAGGTATTTTCGTTTTGCGAAAGCTCGCTCAGAGCAAGCGCGGCGTAGGGCTTGCCGATGAAAAGCTCCGCCCTCTCTTGTTTCAGCTCGTCTGTTGTTATGACAAAACGCGCGTGAGAATCTCTGAGGCAGAAATCTATTCTGTCATCGGGATAATCGGGCAGCATGGGCAGGAAAGCGCCCCCGGCTTTCATTATTCCGTACTCCGCGGCGGGAATGTTAACGTCTCTCGGCAGCAGCATACCCACGGGCTCGTCGAGCCGCACTCCTTTTTCTATAAGAGAATTGGCTATCCTGTTGGCACGCTCGTTTAACTCGCCGTATGTCAGGCTCTCGCCGCCCGAAATAACAGCGGTTCGCTCCGGGTGCGCCGACACGTGAGCTTCAAACAGCTTGTTCACACTCACAAGCTCAACGGGATAGTCGGTGTCGTTAAAGCCTTCAATCGCCTCGGCGTCCTCGCTTGACAGCATTGACACCTCGCCGATATATTTGCTTGTGATAAACGAGGCCGCCGCGGCGTCCACAGAGCTCATAAAAGTTCTTATAAATTCGTCGCTGTAGAGATTGGCGTAATATTCGGCCGCATATTCATAAATGCCGTCTTTTATGGTTATATCCACCGAGAGCTTTGATTTTGCTGCGTCAAGGCCAAGGGTCGTTACCCCGCATTTTTCACCGCCGATAACATGCTCGGAAATGCCGCTGTCCTGATAAGCGACCATTATGTCCGCGCTGACGCCGTATTCTCTTGAAATTTCCGAAAATGAATATACGTCATTTTCCATGCTGTCAAGTAGCTGCGAACCTATTTCCTTGACAAGCTCCGAAACGGTCTTTTGGCCGTCTATATCGCAGTATACCGGCAGCGTCTTTACGAACATTCCCACAGAGTTTTCCGTTCGGGAATCGCTCCTGCCGTTGTATATCGTCGTGAACACCGCGTCGTCCGCGTTGTTATATCTTCCGAGGGCGAAGCCGAACACCGCGTTGAAAAAGCCGTTCGGTGTAACCTTGTGCTTCAGGCAGTACGCCTCTACCTCTTTCGTTGAGAGCGAGGAGCGCGCGGTCATAAATCCCGCTTTGATTTCGGGATCGTTTTTGTCGGGCTTTGGCAGACAGTCGGTGTCGCAGCCGCCGAGCAGCGAGGCGTAATATTCTTTCGCCTTGACATAATCCTCGGAGGCTCTCGCCTTTTCCTCCGAAAGCGCGGCTTCAAAACTCGAATATGATTCCGCGGCGAGTTCCTCGCCGTCGTAAGCCCTCGAAATATCTCTCAAAATGATGCTTAGAGAGGCTCCGTCGCTTATAATATGGTGCATCTCGAGGAACAAATACAAAGTGTCGGCTTTTATCAGTTTCATATTGAACAATCTTCCGCCAAGCAGATTATAAGGCTTGACGAGCCGCGGTTTCATACTTTCTATATCATCTGCGACAATCGTTTCTATCGAGCTGTCGTCAAATGAAAGGTCGCCGTTCATTCTGCGCTGTCTGATATTTCCGTCGTCGTCCATAAACAGTCTCGTTTTAATATACGGATGCGCGTTAATCGCTTTGACAACAGCCGTTTTAAGTCTGTTTTCGTCAATACTCTTACCGAGCTTGAGCAGCACCGGAATATTATATATCGTGGTCTCGGGGTGAGCTATCGCTTCGACGAAAATGCCTTCCTGCGTTTTTGTGAGCGGATAATCGGGCCGCACATCAAAAACCTCGGACTTTTCGGCATGAGCAAAGAACCGTTCGAGTTTTTCAACGGTGTTGTTTTCTTTAAGGTCGGAGGTCTTTACGGGCGCGTCAAAGGCTTTTGAAAGAAGCACGTTCAGTCTGACGGTTCCGATAGACGAAAGACCCGTGTCAAAAATATCGGTCGTGATGCCGAAATCGGCATAGCCGAGCACCTCTGCAATAAGATCGAATATTTTTTGCTGCGTTTCGTTTTGCGGCGGTATAATTTCATCCTGTTTTCTCACGGGTTTCGGCAGCTCACGTTTATTGACCTTATGGTTCTGGTTCAGAGGAATCGACGGTATCTGCATGGTTACGGACGGAACCATATATGACGGCTTGCGCTCTCTTATAAAATCATTCAGAGCCGAAATATTTATTTCTCCGCCGCCGACAATATACGCCGCAATATACTTTTCGCCCGTTTCCTCGTCTTCAAACGCCTGGACGGTGGCGTCCGTTATGCCGTCAAACTCGCGGATAACTCCCTCGACCTCGGTCAATTCGATGCGGAAACCGCGCACCTTGACCTGACCGTCGTTCCTTCCGATAAAATCTATTTCTCCGTTTGGCAAAAGACGAACCACGTCTCCGGAACGATAAGCCCTGATATAGTCCTCGTCGTCGCAGAACGGGTTGCGAATAAAAGCTTTTTCGGTCAGGTCGTCTCTGTTCAGATAACCTCTCGCGACGCCGCGTCCCGAAATAAGGAGCTCGCCCGGGACAAGAGGCGGCAGCCTGCGGAGATTTTCATCCACAACATAGCATTTATAGTTCGCGATAGCTTTGCCGATAGGCACTCTTTCATAAAGGCGGTCGACCGGCATAACCGTGGTAAATATGGTGCACTCCGTCGGGCCGTAAGCGTTATAAAAGCGCGTGCTTGTGTCTTTCGGACGGATCGGCACAAGCTTTTCACCGCCGACCGAGAGATATTTCAATTTTTCGGGAGAGGCCACGGAATAGAACTGCCGTCCTATCTGCGTGGTCATGAAGGAATGGGTTATCCCGAGCCTGTCAAACCATTTCTCAAGTTCTATAAGATCAAGTCTTATTTCCTCCTCCGCGATACAGACGCAGGCGCCCGCGGTCAGCGCGGGGTACATGTCCATCATATTTGCGTCAAACCCATAGCTCGCGTAAGCCGCGACGCGGGAGTTCTCGTCCATTTTATAGAAGTCTCTGTACCAGCAGCAGAAATTGGCAATATTTCTATGCTCCAGCATTACACCCTTGGGCACGCCCGTCGAGCCAGACGTGTAAAGCAACGTGAACAGATCGTTCGGCTCGGGATCTTTTTCTGCTCTGCCACGGTCGGGAAGATCGGGAATATCCTTTGTGAGCAATATTTCGCCTTTGTATTCGGGCACCTTTGAAAGCAGATCCTCGTCGGCGATAAGCAGCTTCGCGTCCGCGTCAGACATCATAAACGCGAGTCGGTCGGCGGGATACGCGGGATCGAGCGGCTGATAGGCGGCGCCCGATTTAAGCGCGCCCAAAGAGGCTGTTACCATATAGGCGCATCTCGGTATAAGTATCGAAACAACATCGCCGCGGCTGACGCCGAGCGAGCGTATTTTGCCCGCTATGCGCTCCGAAATATCATCGACCTGCGCGTAGGTGAGAGTTTCGTCTTTAAAGCGCACCGCGGGTCTGTCGGGATATTTTGCCGCCTGCTCCCTGAACATTGACACGATATTCGCAGCGGGGTAATCCGTTTCCGTTTGGTTAAAGCGCTCCGTCTCGGCGATATTTTCATCGGTAACAAGACGTATATCTTTGAGCTTTCCGCCGCCGCAAAGCCCCTCCGCTATCATTGTGTACACTTCCGCCATGCGTTTTACGGTCTCAGAGGCCAGCTTTTCGGCGGCGTATTCAAATCTGAGCCGATAGTCTCCGCTGTTTTGCTTGAGCACATGAAGCGTAAGCGACGTCATAACGTCCTCCGAAACGTGCATCTCCATAGGGATGTATCTGCCCTCCACATTCACGCCGGAGAGCATATCGCCCTGATATACAAAGAAACAGTCGGGGCGTATGCCGTATTCGCCGCAAAGCTGCGGGATATCCGCGCCGTCATGCGCGACAAGCCCATGAAAAGACTTCTGCATTTCCGCCATAAAATCCGCGCAGTCCGTGTTATCGTCTATATGCGCGAGCACGGGCAGATTGTGCACCATCATGCCGACGGTGTTCTGCAAAACGGTATCGTGCCTTCCGTTTTCTCCGGTGAAGAAAAGCACGTTTTTCTGATTGCAGAAAAGTCTCAGCATATACGCGTAAGCGCTCATAAACAAAGTGCTTTCGGTAAGCTGACGCTCGCTTAAAGTCGCGGCAAGTCTGCCCGACAGTTCCTGTCTTTGGGTAAAAAGCGTGGTGTCATACACGCCGAGTCTGCCCTTGAGATCGGCAAGCTCGGGATCGTCGTCGCTGTAAAGCTCGGTATCGCCCTCGATATTGTCAAGCATTTTTCTGTATACTTCGTTGTCGGCTTGGGTAATTTCGGGGTGCGCCGCCTCGTACTGCGCGAGGGTCAGATTGCTCATTTCCTCCTTGGCGATTGGCTCGCCGCTGTATATCGCGGCAATATTGCCTATTATGATCGAAGCCGATGTGCCGTCGCAGACAATGTGGTGCATAACAAGCACAAGGCACAGTCCCGCGGGCGTTTTGAAAATGACCGCGCGCGTGAGAAGGTCGTTTTCCAGATCAAAAGGCAGATCAACGCTTTTGGCAAGCGTGTTTTTATCGGTGATCCCGGTTTGTTTTATCTCCGCCGTTATTTTCATGCCCGAGGGCGCGAGCGACGGCACGCCGTCAATTATTTTAACGGACGCGCCGAGTATCGGATAATCGTTCAGCACCGTTTCAACGGCGTTTTTAAGACGCTGCTCGTCCGCCGCCATATCGCTCGGCAGCAAAAGCGAGAACACATTGTTATACGCGGTCCCTTTTTCATCCTGGCAATCAAGATAAATGCTCATCTGCGCCCTTGTGAGAGGATATGAGTCGGCCTCCTCGCCTTCGTAAGACGATAATTCCGAGCCGTCTCCGACGGTCTCAGAAAGCAGCTTCGGGGTCTGCGAAGTGAAAACGGAGCTCGCGGATATTTCTATTCCTTTTTCTCTCAACGCCTTTTGCAGCATCAGCACTTTTATTGAATCGCCGCCGAGCGCGAAAAACTCATCGTTGATTCCTATATTATCAATGCCGAGAATTTCTTCAAACGCCTCCGCTATAAGTTTTTGTATGTCGTTTTCGGGAGCTTTGTATTCGGCGCGCCTTAAATCAATTTCGGGTTTGGGCAGCGCAGCGCGGTCAAGTTTGCCGTTCGCGTTCACGGGCAGCTTTTCAAGGCGCACAAAAAACTCCGGCACCATATATTGGGGCAGCTTGAGCGAAAGAGCTTTTTTCAGCTCTTTTTCGTCCTTTTCACTGCCCGATATGTAATACGCCGTGAGGAATATCTGTCCGGTCGCGTCTATAAAATCCTTTACTGCCGTATCGCTTATGCCGTCTATCTCGCGTATGGCGGATTCTATCTCGCCCGGCTCAACGCGCTGGCCGTTTATTTTCAGCATCCAGTCCTTGCGGTTGAGATACAGAATATTTCCGTCGGGCAAACGTCTGCCAAGATCGCCCGTGTGAATAAGAACGTCGTGGCCGTCAATGTTTTTAAACGGATTTGGAGTGAAGGCTCTCGCGGTCTCTTCGGGGCGGTGCAAATACCCTTTGGCCATATGGCCCGCGATGCAGATCTCGCCTTCGTCAGCGACATTTCCGTTCTCGTCAAGCACATAAGCGCTCACATTGCCGCTCGGCTTTCCTATTGGGGTGTTGTCATAAGCCTTGTCCACCTCGAATGTAAGGCACTCTCCCGTAAGCTCCGTCATGCCGTAACAGTTCAAAAGCCGATAGCCGTCCGGCGCGATCTGCGACAAACGCTCGCCGCAGCTCACAACGGTGCGCAGGCTGGCGCCCTTTCGGGTAAAGTAGCGCAGCACCTTCGGCATTATAACAGCGGATGTTATTTTGTGTCGGTCGATAAAATCGGCAAGACTTTCGGGATCGCCCTTAAATTCATCGGGAATTATTATTTCGGTAATGCCGTTTGCAAGTCCCGTAAAAATATCGCCTACGGATAGAATAAAATAGAACGCGACGTTGATGCCGTATATATCATCATCTTTAAGATCCAAAATGCCGCTGTAAAGCATGACCTCGTTTCTTATCGACTCATGGTCATGAATAACTCCCTTGGGTTTTCCGGTTGAGCCCGAGGTATAAATTATAAGCGCGGTATCGTCGGGCTTTATGGCGCATATTTCCGACACGGGCTCAAAGCCGTACGCGTCGTTTATAAAAGCGTCGTCGATAATGATCTTCGCGCCGCAGTCGCTTTGTATGTATGCCGCGCGGTCAGCGGGATAATGGTCGGAAAGCGGCACATAGGCGCCGCCCGCCATAAGTATTCCGAACATGGCCTCTATAAATCCGACGCCCCTCGCGGCGGTTATCATTACCGCGTCGCCGCGCCGAATTCCCTGTTCTTTAAGCTTCGCGGCTATGCGGCGCGCGTCTTCGTCAAGCTGTCTGTAAGTGACCGATCTTCCTGTTGATGGTTCCGACAAAGCTATCCTGTCTCCGTGCTTCGCGGCTTGTTCCCTGAATAAACTTATCATTTTGCATTCATCTCTTTCGCTTTTGGATTTTTCTGATTATCCAATTTGTATTTATTTGATTATTCATTTTAAATTTTCTCTTTGTTTCTCCGACGTTCCGATCTTTCGTACAATTTATGGAATTATCCGTTCGAGCCGATTGGAAAAATCTTTATACTCGGAACATGCGGTAATAACATATTCTTCTACGGAATATTCCGCAAAATAAATATTGCCGCAATTATATTTTTCACAAAACGCATTAACGCCGCGCATATCTATATATATTTCTTTAGGCTCCAAACTTAATCCCGTACCGAAGTATTTCATAACGCTTTCTTTTATTGTCCACAGCCGCGTAAATAACATATCCGCATCATTTGCATTATTGCGTATATGTTCTGTCTCGCTTTTATGGTACACAAAATTAATTAAGTCATCCTCAAAATGACGGCGCATTTCTATATCGACGCCGACAGGACGGTCGGAACAGGCGCACACGACCATGTTTCCCGAATGTGATAAATTAAAATAAATGTCCCGCCTATCCGTAAGGAACGGTTTTCCGTTCTCTCCGTAAGACAGCTTTATATCGGTTATTCCTTCGCGCGAAAGACATTCGCGCAGCAAAATACCGGCGCCGAGAGATAAACGCTTGTCTTTTAAAAAATAAAATGAATCAATTTTCTTTCTGCGCTCGATCGGCATTTTCTCGTACCATTTATCAAATGTGCCGATATTTTCAAGCGAATGTGCATCAAGTATATAAATATGATTTTTCATGCCGTCATCTGTCAGGTTGACCCGTTTCGGAAAAATCCTCATTCCGGGTTTTACGGTAATATCAGCCTTTCCACAAAATACTTTAATTTCATTATAAATACTTTAACACCATTATAACAAAATAACCGCGCTTTGTCCATTGCTTTATCCGAAAATTTTCGCTCATCCGGTGCGCTGCTTCTCCGCTCCAAACGGCGAAGCCTTTTATTTAATCATAATTACTTTTCGCTTTCGCGGCGAGTTCATACAAATCATCAATAACACTTTGAGGGGACATGATTTTCACTTTATCGCCAAAGCTTATTATCCACGAAAGAAAATGCGGGCTGACCGCCACCTTGGCGCGGCAGATGAAATGATCTTCATCGACTCTCATCACCGGAACATCTATGCCGAAACGGTCATAAACAACTCCCACTAAGTCATTGTCAAACCGGATCGAAACATCCGTTTCCTCGCCGCCGAACATCTGAAACATCGTTTTCGCGTAAGATGATATATCAAAAGGCGCTTCGGACATCACGCGCTTATCTTCCGTAAGCTCTATGCCCTCCATTTTGTCAACGCGATAATGAGTGTATTTGTCATATTTTTTCTTGTATGTGATCATATAATAATTCTCATCATCCCAGGTAAGCGAAACCGGGGACTCGGTATATCTGTCGCCGTTCCTGCGATATATCTTTTCCTTTTCAGTATTAAGATCAAAATACCGGAACGTTATCTGCTTGTCCGACGCGATCGCGTCATGGATCTTGTCAACGTTATAATATATTTGCTCATTCAGCGTTTTAACGCGGTTGGTAACAAAGACCTGTCTGTGCAGTTTTTTCGCGTTTTCGCGGCTGGTAAGCTTTTCAATCTTGGAAATAAGCTCGAGACTTTTTTTGCGCGTAATAAACTTGGATGACTGTACGCTGTCAACAAGAAGTTTAAGCTCGGGCAGCTCAAATTCACGGCTCGCGATAAAATAATCGGTCGTGCGCGATTTCCTTGAGCATATGTCAAGGCCGAACAGCCGCAAATACTCAAGGTCGTCATAAATGCTTTTTCTTTCAGCCGAAATGCCGAGCTTATCAAGCTCGGCAATCATTTCGGGCACGGTTATCGTGTGCTCTTCATCAGTGTTTTCAAGCAAAATCTTTGCCAGATACATCATTTTAAGCTTTTGGTGCGAACGCTTCATAATTATACCTCCAGATTTATCATGCCGGACCCGCTCTTGCTCATAACTATATTCACAAACACCTCTTTGCTCATCGCCGCAAAATAGCCGCAATACTCGTCGCCGCAGTTCTTGGTTATAAAGTCCAGTATTTCCCGCAATTGAAGCATAACCGCGAACTCGTGCTTGCAGTTATAGGAGCAAAAACACGAGCATGTGAGATTGCTGATCCCGCCGTCAAAAAAGTCAAACTCAACCTCATACGGCTCAGTCCCCTCCACAACGGCATAACCGTGCGTTCCGTCAAGGCTTATGTAGCTGACCTTATTTTCCGCGTAATAATTGTGTCCCCTCTCCGCGATCGCCGGGCTGACATCCATTCGGCTCAGATCGTCCAGCGGGAAGCTCTCTCCGTCGTCGCTGCCGACGGCGTAAACCTCGTCATTTTCCGGAGCCTTAAACCAGGCCAGCGCCTTCTTATACGGGGCCGCGTTCGGATCAAAAGTGACGACATGCGAACCGGCGATACGGAAACGGCCGACGACGCTTGTGTCCGCAACCGCGATCACCCGCTTATAATCCGACAACCTGATTTTAAAGGAATAATTAACATCAACGACCCTTCCTCTTTTTCCCTCAAGCTTGCCGTCAACATAAACAAAATCTCCGGGCTTGAGGTCAAATCTGTCATTGTAATAGGCGAGCGTCATTCCTCTTGACGGAAAATACACCCTGACGACCGACTTTCTCGGTTCCGTTGTTTTATTATTTGCAGAAACGGTCATATCGGCCGCCGAACCGCTGTTTGTTTTTGTGTTAAAACCTATAGGAAACTTCTTCATAATAATACCTCCCAAAAATAAATGCTTTCTTTATGCTTATTCTAACAAATACAGTGGGAGTTAAAACGGACTGTGCGCAGCGGTATAACATTTTTTGAAAATAATCAACAAATGAATTATTTGGTTAGCGACACGTTAGAAGGTTTCTGCACTATATGTCTTAATTGGCGAATGATCCGTTACTACTCTAACATTTATATTAAACAATAAATACGCGCGGTAAGTCAATAGTATTTATGCAAAATTTATAAAATGTTTACAAAACCAACGATACAAACGATTTGAATTACTAAAAACTAATTATTGACAATTCCGTGCCGTACCGATATAATAATGTTTGTCAAAAACGGAGCGCTTCGGCGTTCCGTAAATTTTTACCGTATGCAAAAGAGGAGTCCGCATGAAAAAAAACACGCTTAAAGGCAATCTTATACTTATGCTGACCGCTGTGATCTGGGGAGTTTCGTTCGTATCGCAGCGCGTCGGAATGGAATACATAAAACCGAACACCTTTAACGGTATTCGCACAATACTCGGCGCATTTATTTTAATACCGTTTATTTTTGTGCGCGATAAAACCGGTAAAAGCAGACACTCCGACGGGAAATATCTCCTTATCGGCGGATTTGTCTGCGGCGCGCTTCTGTGCGCTGCCGGTACGCTCCAGACGTGGGGAATGGTATACACAACGTCAGGCAAAAGCGGATTTATAACGGCAATGTATATGATCTTCGTGCCTATCATCGGACTTTTCGCGGGCAAAAAAATACGACCCGCAACAGCAGTCGGCGTTGTTCTTGCTGTTGCGGGAATGTATATGCTGTCGATAAGCGGAACGGATCTTACGGTTAACAAGGGCGACGTTATAACGCTTGTGTGCGCGTTTATTTTCGCGTTTCACATCATGGCGGTCGACCGCTTTTCAAGCGAGGTCGACTGTGTAAAACTCGCGTGTCTGCAATTTTTTGTTTGCGGCACGATCAATATAATACTTATGTTCCTGTTTGAGCATCCCGATTGGGAGCTTGTGCGCGCATGCGCCGTGCCGATTTTGTATTCGGGCATTATGAGCTGCGGCGCGGCATACACCCTGCAGATCGTCGGCCAGCAGTACGCCGAGCCGACAACAGCTTCGATCATAATGAGCCTCGAGTCGGTTTTCGCCGCGCTTGCCGGCTGGGCTGTCCTTAACGAAACTCTTACGCTTAGAGAAGCGTTAGGCTGCATAATCATGTTCGCCGCAATCATTATCGTCCAGCTCCCTCAAAAAAGGAGAAAGTAGAGCCGCCTTTATTTAACGCTTTAAAACTCCAGACACCGCGCACGGACAAGCGGCCTTTGCTTGCCGTCCCAAAGCATCGCTTTAACGGTCGTGCCGTGTTCGGCTTCGATCTCGGCCTCAAACTGTTTGTCGCCCGTTACCGTTTCGTTTATATATTTCACGTTCAGTAATAAATCATCTTTGTATACCGCAAGTATGAATACCGCTTCTTGCTCGCTTCCGTCGGGAACATACATATGAACCGACGCTTTCGCCCTTGCCGGGAGATCGCCTGATGCGGGTATTATTTCCATAGTGATTTCTTCATCCACAATAATCTCGTTCGGTTCTTGCGTCGCCGTCGGGCTTGGCGGATTAGGCGTTGGTGCCAACGTAGGCGCTATCGTTGGTTCTACAGTTGGTGTTGCCGTAGGTGCCGCCGTCGGCGTTGCAGTTGGTTCTGCCGTAGGTGCCGCCGTCGGCGTCGCAGTTGGTTCTATCGTTGGTTCTACAGTTGGTGTCGCCGTAGATGCTATCGTAGGCTCCGGCGTTGATGTTGCTGTCGGCGTTGCGGTTGGTTCTGCCGTTGGCGTTGCAGTTGGTTCTACCGTAGGTTCTACAGTTGGTGTCGCCGTAGGTGTGGCGGTAGGCGTTGCGGTTGGTTCTGCCGTTGTCGTCGCTGTCGGGCTCGGCGTTGGCATTGCCGTTGGCGTTAACGTTGGTATCACCGTCGGTGTTGGTGTGGGTGCTGCCGTCGGTGTTGGCGTTGTATTCGGAAGCGGATCCCACTGGGCTATTAAATATACATCGTCGTCATCAAAAAGCACTATATCGCTGCGCGGGTCAAAGCGCTCGCTGAAACCTTTCGTTGTGCGCCAGCCGAAAAAGCTGAACCCGCTGAGGACAGGATCGGGGATCTCCTGCGTAATGCGCGTGTTTTTCCGCGCCTTTACCACAATTTCATCTTCGCCGTTGTCGGGATCAAAATGAATTGTTATCTCCTTGCCGGGCAGATCGCTCCAATGGGCGTACACGGTGTGATCCTCGCCGTTCATTATCCGCTGCTCCGCGGTGACTTTTTCACCTCCCGCTGCGCGGGTGTACCAGCCTAAAAATACCCGCTCCGGCCGGGTCGGTTCGGCGGGCATAATTTCGCCGTAACGCGAATACTGCTCCGCCGTTTTTCTGTTTGGCGACGTCGTTCCGTCATCATTATAATCAAATGATACAGTCAGCTCCTTTTCCGGGCCGTCATCCCAAAGTGAATAGCCGTCCATAACCTTCATGCGTATGCGTTTGAACGCCTTGCTGCGCTCGGGGCAAAGAATCATAAGCGCCCGCCGCCAGTCCTGCTTGGTATACCCGGTAAAATAAAAACGGCAAAATTCGGCAAAGTCCTCCAGGCTGCTCGTATGGGAATAGTCGGAGACCGAATAGCAATCGAATGCCATGGCGTTTTTCCATTCCGTTCCCGTCGAATACCGTGGATATCCGTAGTCGGAGTAATACCAGCAGTCAATGCTGTGCCCCAGCTCGTGAACTATGCTCTCTATCATGGTATAGACGGACGGTGTAGTCGCGAGTATTATATTAAGATGCGTTGCGCTGCACTGATATACCCCGCTGCCGGGAGTCGGGCTTTTGTAACATGTGGCGTCTTTGATATGACTTCTGAGCTCATAGGGGATATGCGCCAGCACCTCGCCGAAGGTTTCGGCGTTTTTTCGTCCGACTATACTATCCTCAATGGATATTTTTATGGTTTGCACGCGCTCGCCGCCCGCGGCGTCCTTATCATGGACCTCGAGGATATACGGATATTGCGTTGTTCCGTTGTCCTCGTTGGCGAACGGCTCTCTTTCGGGATAAAGCCTATAATACGCGCCCTCGGTTCCTGGAAGATCCATGCGCACATTGTAGCCGGAAAGAAGCTGCAAGGTCACATATGAAAACCCGGCAGAATTGTTAAATCTCCAGGTAACGCTGCTAAGAAATTGTTCCGCGGTCATATTTTGATCTTTTATTTTTGTGTAATAATAGTTGTCGATCGCCGCCCGCGGCGTTTCCTTTTCTCCGCTCCCGTACGGGCTGCATGTCTCAAACACGTCTCCCGCGACGCTCTCGTACACACGCTCTATCTGCATACGCTGATTTTCCGGCAGCGTGTCATATCCGGGCTGCAAAGAAAGCAGATAAAGCGGACTTTCCTCAGGAACAGGCACGAATGTGATCTCCGCTTTTTGTTCCTCGCCCACAGCGATCAGCTCATCGTTTTCCGAAACACCCATATACAGCTCGTTATCAAGGCTTTTCAGATAATATATATCCGTATCGACCTTCCGCTCCAAAATCCAGTGCTGCGTGTTGTCGTCGAGCCCCGCGAAATCGTCCGGGCTCCCCGTGAGCGACTTGCGGATATTATAAAGCGCCGCCGGCAAAGCCTCGCCCCGCTCCGCCTTCGCTATGCGTCTTTCGGTTTTTTTGTTTTCAAACGCGTAGCTGCCGTCGCCCATGTAACGCGGCAGGAACAAATCGCTCGAATCGGAGACCGAGCCGTCGGTCAAAACAAACCTATCGTCTTTCTGATGTAATGTTTTACCGTTTATGCAGATTTTCTGATAAATTCCCGCAAAGCCGCTATACGCATAGGGCGCGTCCTCCGCCTTTGCGCTTGCGGGCAGTACGGACAAAAACAGGCAAAGTATTATCGCCGCGCAAATTTGACTTTTTATGCGAAAGCACTTTTGAGTCATCCCGATCACCTCTTGCCTTTATGGAAATTATAATTTATCATAGCATAAAAGCTCCAAAAAATCAATAATATCCATCAATACTTTTAGCAAAAAATCAACCGGGATTATCAACAAAATTCCCTCACCCGACGCGCCGAGGCCAATAATCTTTGCCGGGGCCGGTTCACTCAAAACGGCCCTATATTTTTTAATAGGGCCGTTTTTTTTATTATTTTTTGGAATTAGATTTTAACAATGTTCGTATCTTGCCTTTCGGATCTTTTATTAGCAGAGCGACGAGCCATATAACTAGCCCCAGCGCCGCGACCGAAAGTCCGAGATAAGCGTCGTTTAACATATCGGTCGGCGCGGGAGTGAAATACTCCGCGCCGACCTCCAAATATTCCGCAACCGCGTCAACAAGCCACATAAGCGACGCGCCCCAATACATCAGCGCGAGAAAGCCGAGCTTCATATCGCTTGTTGTGTTATACCAAATGACTGTCGCGGCCACAGCAGCGAAAACCGTTATTAAAAGCGTCATTTCGTCTGCGCCTCCAATTCAAGCGGGCGTTTTGCCATTGAGTTTGTAACGGCCACAATTCCGGCCCATACTGCGCTAACCACAAGTGCCATTCCCACGCCGGACGTTGCCATTTCTCTGAGCATCTCAGCCGTGCTTGCGGGTGTCGCGGCGTTCGTGAGGAACGGGAACCACGGCGTAACCTCTCCGTGCCAGATGTGCTCAAACGCAAGGAGCGCGCTGCCGCCCCAGAGCATATTATTGAGCCAGTTAAGTCTTTTAATAAAGGGATTTTTGATCTCGATCTTTTTCTTATCCGCCGATTTGTCGGCGGTTTTCTTTACGATCGTTGTTACGATTGCTTCCGTTGTGGGTACTAAAAAACATGCCATTTTATTTTCCTCCTTATTAAATTATGGTTTTTATACTAATTGAATTATACCGCTTTTAATATTTGCTGT
This sequence comes from uncultured Monoglobus sp., assembly GCA_947625055.1. Classification (GTDB taxonomy): domain Bacteria; phylum Bacillota; class Clostridia; order Monoglobales; family Monoglobaceae; genus Monoglobus. The sequence goes on from CANQMT010000030.1 coordinate 25,427, forward strand.
CAATATTATGAATCTATGCTGACTAAATTATATTCTCTACTGTCCAAGCCTGTCTCAGTCGCGTGCTCAAGCGTATGCAGATAGTCAATCCATATAGGTCTGATAATTGTTTGTCGCATGGTATGTGACGGCTTCCCGCATAGCAGCCGTGACGTCAAACGCCCCGCCGATCTTATCGGTCTGCGCTGTGTAATCTCCCGTTTCAAATGCCCGGTCATAGGCGCTTCGGAAACTCTTGTAATAGTTCAGCTCCGCGCAGAAGGTGGGGTCGGGTTGGATCAACATACTGTTATACGCCCGGATGATGCCGGACACGGGAACGCCGTAGGCATTATCGTCCAGGGCGGACCAGTCGCTGCAGCGGTACTTCCAGGTCTCCTGATATTTTCCTTTCATTTCAGCCGGAGCCTGTTTTTCCTCATCGTTGAGGGGCTTGAAGCCCTGCATATAGCCGGTGTTGTCATCCACCTGCGCGAGATTGCTCATGCCTGAGAGGACAACAAGCACACCTTCCTGTGAGGCGGCAAAGCGGATCGCAAAGCCGGCAGGTGAGGCGTCAGGGTCAATATCCCGAAAGATATGTTCCGCGCCGGTCGGAACTTTGGCCAGCATGCCGCCCTTTACCGGCTCCATAACGATGACCTGCTTACCGTGCTTGCGAATGACCTCGTAACACTTTTTCGACTGGATAAACGGCTCCTCCCAGTCGTAGTAGTTCAGAACGATCTGAACGGCGTCCACCTCCGGGTGCTCGGTCAGGATCTGATCCAGATGAGAAGCATCATCATGGTAAGAGAACGCGATGTGGCGGATCTTGCCCTGTTCCTTCCACTGCTTCATGTGGTCAAACAGATGGGCATCCCTGACTTCCGTGGCATAGATGTAGCGGTTCAGGTTGTGGAGCAGATAGTAGTCAAAGTATTCCACCCCGCATTTGTCAAGCTGCTCCCGGAAAATAGTTTCAACCTTGTCCTCGGCAGGCATCTGGAAGGTGGGAAATTTCGACACCAGCAGTAAGCTCTCCTGCGGGTGGCGCTTGACAAGCGCTTCACGGATCGCAGTCTCGGAAGCGCCGTCATGATAAACATAAGACGTATCAAAGTAGGTAAATCCCCGCTCCAGGAAAAGATCTACCATCTGCTTGAACTGTTCCATGTCAATGTCCGCTTCATTGTTGCTTTTCAGGGAAGGCGCATCAGCCCAAATCCCAATTTCTTGATCTCACTCATTGTTATGACCATTCCTTTCCGCTGCGCTGCAAGGCACAAAAGGTAATGAAACTAAGTCTTGTAGTGCAG
>CANQMT010000031.1 GCA_947625055.1 uncultured Monoglobus sp.
CATTTTTGCGCCGCTTACTGCTGTCTAAATGTCCATTGTACACATAAAAAATAAGAGCATAACCGCATTTGATTTTAGCGGTTATGCTCTTAGTATGAGTGGAACAATAGAACTACATTTTGAGGGGTTATGGTATAAGTATATTACCGAAGATGTTTTTGGCTTTAAAGCCAACGTTTTTTACGTCACTCGCAGGCCTCTATTTTTCCACTCCGGCACCTTGAAAACCGAAAATATTTTCAAAGTAATAACTATACAGAATTCGCCTTTGTGTCACGCAGTAGAACCGCGTTTTTGGGGTTTTTAATATAAGGACATAGCTTTGCCTGTTTTTGACCGAAAAAACTACGTTTTTTCGGCGTTTGAGGCCGCCTACTGCGTGACAGCTTATCCCATTTTAGCGGACTGCTGTTTTTATCTGCTGTTATGGCTATGTTATACAGCGCGGATATTATATAATTCTTCGATCTGTCCGTGCGTTATCAGGCGATAAAGGTTTTCATAGTCGACTTTTTAATTTCGGATTTTATTTACTCATATCTATCTATCCATCCTACATTATCGTTTTTCTTCATGCGCGCGTGATTGATAGATGGATAGATAGTTTATTATGTTAGTTATTAATATTTTAGTATTTAATAAATTAGTATTTTATATATTTAGTATTTAATTGCGTTGACTTATCCAACATTGGATTATCCAACATTGGATTTTCCAACATTGGATTTTCCAACATAGGTTTTTCCAACGTAGGCTTTTCCAACGTAGGATCATCCGATATAGGGTTTATGGATACAGGGTTTTCTCAACATTATTTTCTGCGTCACATTCTTTCTGCATCGGCACCTCATAAAAAGTGTATTCGGTCTTTGAGAGCTTGCCGCTGCTGCTTTTCAAACATCTGCGTTTCACATATCCTGCTCCTTCAAGCTCGCAAATAGACGAGCGAATGGCGTCAACGCCCTCTTTGCTGATTGCCGCCAAGCCTCTGATAGTAAAATCCCAGTTGTCGGGCAGGCTGAGAATAACCGACAACAACCCTTTTGACCTCAAAGATAATTCTTTATTTTTCAAATGATGATTAGACAACACAGTAAAATTCTTTGTTTTTTTAACTCTTAATACCGCCATAATTTTTAGCTCCTTATGTATAAATTTTAAACCTCCGAAATTTTTGTCAAAAAAAGACAACTTTTGGGATTACGCCAAAAAGTCATCAAAAATATTTTAGTTAATACTGTTTGTTGACTGCCAAAACCAACGTATCCACGCCGTTTTCACGCAAGTCCTGTAAGACCACTCGCACCAAAAGTTGAATAGCCGCCGTGTTTACGGCGGTTATTTTTTGTGTACACAAATTTTACACGATTTTATTTAATATTTTGACGGCACGCTCTTCTTCTCGGGGGTATAGGTGGGAGTAGGTATTCCATGTTATCTCGATGTTTGAGTGACCGAGGCGTCGGGCTATTTCCTGAATATTTATCCCTTCGTTTGCCAAAAGACTGGCGTGACTGTGTCTGAAATCATGTATGCGTATAACTTTAACTCCGGCCGATTTGGTAAAACTTTCGTTAAAGTTTTCGATAAATGTATCTCTGAGGGATCTCGTGCAGCCACATATTCTGAAATCTTCCGTAAATCCATTGACTTTTTTGTATCGTTCTTTATGAAGCATTTTGCCATAATTAAATGTTAGTTTCAAGCATTGTATTATATTTATTTTTCGAGAAATAATAACGATGAGAACACTTCAGGAGGATGACTTATGAAAAAATTTATTGCATCCGTCCTTGCGTCGATAATGCTTATCATTCCGGCCGACGCGTTTGCCGCAGGAACTTACAGGGTGTCAAAGGGCGATACTCTTTGGAAGATCTCGGTAAAGTATCAGATCGGTCTCAGCGAGATTATTGACGCAAATCCGCAGATAGCAGATCCAAATATGATTTATCCGGGACAGATCATAAACATTCCGGATGTTGATGCCGGAGCGCTTAGTTATGAAAGCGAAGTTGTGCGCCTTGTAAACAATATACGCGCGCAAAACGGACTTTCGCAGCTTAAGGAGAACTGGGAACTGAGCCGGGTGGCGCGGTATAAGTCGCAGGACATGAAGGACAAGGGATATTTTTCACACAACAGCCCGACCTACGGATCGCCGTTTGAAATGATGAAAAGCTTTGGCCTGACATACCGCAGCGCAGGTGAGAATATAGCCCGGGGCCAGTCTACCCCGCAGGCGGTTGTGAACGCGTGGATGAATTCTTCGGGCCACAGGGCAAATATCCTGAATTCGTCATATACCGAGATCGGTGTCGGCTACGTTGCAGGCGGACATTACTGGACGCAAATGTTTATCGGAAGATAAAAAAGCGGTTTTCCGAAAGGCTTTTAAGCCGGTGGAAAACCGCTTATATCTTATTTGATCTTTTTAAACAACATTCTCACAGAATTTAATATACACAGGAACGCGACACCGGTGTCGGCAAAAACCGCGAGCCACATATTGGAATAAGTTCCCGTGATGCCCAAAATCATTACCGCGGTCCTGATCATCTCGGGAAGCAGCGCGTCGGGATCGTTGGCGCTGACGGTGAGCGGCATCATCGGAAACGACAGAGCGGCCTCACTGACACCGTCTATCTCGCCGATAAGCTTTTCGATTTTCGCGCCGTGAGGGTCTATTTTTATGTTGACTTTTACTTTTCGGCGTGATATAATTATTTTGGTAAATTTTATTATTGATGAAAGGAGCTGCGCGGTTAAAAAGCGCCGCGCAAAATCATTATGGACAGTTATGTCGGGCTTAGCCTCGTAATAATTCTTCTCATTGCCTTATCGGCCTTCTTTTCGGCGACCGAGACGGCGTATACGTCACTTAACCGCATTCGTATCAAAAACCTGGCCAAAGAGGGCAGCAAAAAGGCGAAGCTTGTTGAGCGCTTGTCCGAAAACTATGACAGACTTTTATCAACAATTCTTATCGGAAACAACATTGTAAATATTTTATCTTCATCACTGGCGACAGTGCTTTTCGTCGGATTGTTCGGAAATGCCGGCGTCACGCTTTCCACTGTCGTTATGACAATTCTTGTGCTTATATTCGGTGAGATCACACCCAAAAATGTAGCCAAGGAGAACCCGGAAAAATTTGCTTTGGCGGTTTCAAAGCCTATTTCCGCGTTCGCCTTTATTTGCACTCCGTTTAATTATATTTTCGGCCTTTGGAAAAAGCTTGTGGATAGGCTCGTGAAGTCCGACGACGGCGGAGGCATAACAGAGGAAGAACTGATAACCATTGTTGACGAGGCCGAGAGCGGCGGCGAGATCGACTCCGAGGAGCGCGACCTTATCAAGAGCGCGATCGAGTTTAACGACCGTGAGGTCGAGGACATACTGACCCCGAGAATTGACGTGTGCGCTGTGGAGCTCGGAACCGACAGGAAAGAGATAATCGACACGTTTCTGGACACCGGGTATTCGCGTCTGCCGGTTTACCGCGACACGATCGACAATATAATCGGCGTTATCCACCAGAAGGATCTGTTCCACCAGATGCAGAAGGACGGCGGCGGAAGGATAGAGGATATTGTTTCGCCCGTTAATTACGTGCTGCCCTCGATGAGCGTTTCGGATCTGATAAAAAGCCTCCAGAATTCAAAGAACCATTTCGCGGTCGTGGTTGACGAGTACGGCGGCACCGAGGGAATAGTAACTCTTGAGGATGTGCTTGAGGAACTTGTGGGCGAGATCTGGGATGAGCACGACAAGTTTGTCGAAAATTTTAAAAAGCTGTCAGACGGCGTGTATGAGGTCTTGGGCAGCGCGGATCTTGAGGATTTCATGGAGCTTTTCGGAAAGGAGCCGGAGGAGGACGACCCCAACACTGTTTCGGGCTGGGTAATGGAGAAGCTTGCCAGAATGCCGGAGCTCGGCGACAAGTTTGAGTGGGACGGACACAAAGTTCTTGTTACACGCATGGAGAATCGCAGAGTTGCCAAAATCAAGCTTATTATTTAGCAGAATATCAAAAAATCTTGTTGACTAAATCACCTTTTTGTATTAAAATAGACTAAAGAACATAATATTAATGAATTGGAGGTAACTTATATGATCAATAACATTCCAAAAGTTAAAATCGGTATCGTCGCCGTCAGCCGCGACTGTTTCCCCGAGTCTCTTTCGGTGAGACGGCGCGAGGCGCTTGTGAAGGCGTATGCCGACAAGTATGACGCGGCGGATATTTATGAATGTCCCGTTTGCATTGTCGAGAGCGAGATACATATGCAGCAGGCCCTGGAGGATATAAAAAAGGCGGGCTGTAATGCGCTTTGTGTTTATCTCGGCAACTTCGGCCCAGAGATCTCCGAGACCATGCTCGCACAGCAGTTCGAGGGCCCCAAGATGTTTGTGGCGGCCGCCGAGGAGAGCATCGGCTGTCTCAGCGATGACAGAGGCGACGCTTACTGCGGAATGCTCAACGCCAGCTATAACCTTTATTTGAGAGGCACGAGAGCGTACATTCCCGAGTATCCCGTTGGCACAGCCGAGGAGTGCGCCGACATGATCCACGGATTTTTGCCGGTTGCCAGAGCGGTCATCGGCATTTCGAATCTTAAGATAATTTCCTTCGGTCCCAGACCCCTCAACTTTATGGCCTGCAACGCGCCGATCTATCAGCTTTTCAAGCTGGGCGTTGAGATCGAGGAAAACTCGGAGCTCGATTTGTTCGAGTCGTTCAACAACCACGCCGGAGACGAGAGAATTCCCGAGGTTGTTGCCGACATGGAGAAAGAGCTGGGAAGCGGCAACATGAAGCCCGAGATACTGCCCAAGCTCGCTCAGTATGAGCTGACCCTGCTTGACTGGATCGAGAATCACAAGGGCTCCAAGAAATACGTTGCCGTCGCCGGCAAATGCTGGCCCGCGTTCCAGACCCAGTTCGGTTTTGTTCCCTGCTATGTGAACAGCCGCCTGACGGGCCGCGGAATTCCGGTTTCGTGCGAGGTTGACATTTACGGCTGCCTCAGCGAGTACATAGGCATCTGCGTCAGCGAGGACGCTGTAACTCTGCTTGACATCAACAATTCGGTTCCCGCCGACATGTTCAAAGAGGATATCGAGGGCAAGTTCGACTACACGCATAAGGACACGTTCATGGGCTTCCACTGCGGAAACACCTGCTCGTCAAAGCTCGCGGCATGCTCGATGAAGTATCAGAAGATCATGGCAAGGAGCCTTCCGGTCGAGGTTACAAACGGAACGCTCGAGGGCGACATCGCTCCCGGCAAGATCACGTTCTTCCGTCTCCAGAGCACGTCCGACGCAAAGCTGCGCGGCTATATCGCCAACGGCGAGGTCCTGCCCGTTGCAACGCGCTCGTTCGGTTCGATCGGCGTGTTCGCCATCCCGGAAATGGGCCGCTTCTACCGCCATGTGCTTATCGAGAAGAACTATCCGCACCACGGCGCGGTCGCGTTCGGCCACTTCGGCAAGGAGCTGTTTGAAGTGTTCAAATACATTGGCGTTCCGGTTGAAGAGATCGGTTACAATCAGCCGCAGGGCGTAAGGTACCCCACCGAGAACCCTTGGGGCTGAGCCTTTAAAAAAGCATAATATAAACCGGCCTCCCGCATTCATCGCGGGAGGCCGGTTTAATAGTTTTTGAGGTATTGATTTTTTTGAGTGAGTATGTTATAATCGTGACATAATCGGAAAGGAATTTGTGTTATGAATAACGAAATATTTACAATAGAAAATATTATAAATTTAGTGAAACCGATCGCCGAAAAATATCATGTTGAGAGCGTCTATTTATTCGGCTCTTACGCGAGAGGGGACGCGAATACGGACAGTGATCTTGACTTTTTGGTGTATGGCGGAGAGGGTTTTAAGCTTACGATGATTTTGGCGTTTGCCGAAGAACTGAGGGAAGCGCTGAATAAAAATGTGGATGTGTTTGAAATTCATGAAATAAACGCGGACAGTGATTTTTATAATACAATCATGAAAGAGAGGTTGCTTGTGGCATGAAATATTCCGATCGGCAGCGAGTTAAAAAAATATATGAAAATGCCGTGAAATTATGCAGCTATATAAACGAACATGAAATTAAAAAAGAAAATTTGCTTAATGAATATTCTCTTCAATGGCTCGTTACAACGCCGCTGTATAATATCGGTGAACACGCTTACAATTTGTCAACCGAATACAAAAAAGAGCATAGCGAAATTCAATGGTCTATGATCGCCGGAGTAAGGCACAGACTTGTTCACGATTATGATGGAACAAACTGGAATATTATAGCCGATGTTGTGTTTGTGGAACTGCCGGTTTTAATTAAGCAGTTAGAAGAAATTTTTAACACGGAGCAGTAAAGCCGAATTATAAGTTTTGCCAACAATATAAAAGTTATATGCGAAAAGGAGCGATTAAAAACGATCGCTCCTTTTTGTGTTAATACACTATTATACCAACAACGGCGCCGCACAGGATGTATACGATCGGATGTATTTTTTTCAGCGGCTTTAAATACAGCAGGATCAGCGTCACGGCGCAGATGATCAGGCCTCTTAAATCAAACAGATCGGTGAGGTTTCGCGTTTGCGAAAATTTTTCAAGAGTCAGGACGGCCACCTTGAAGACCTGAAAGGCCGCGGCTGCGATAAGTCCGGCCACTGCCGGGCGCAGTCCGTAAAACGCGTGCTTTACGGGCCTGCTTTCCTGAAATTTCTGCAAAAATCCCGCGATTATGATTATCACGATCAGCGACGGCAGAACGACGCCTATCGTCGCGCAGAGCGAGCCTAAAACGCCGCCAACGGTGTAGCCCGTGTAGGTCGCCATGTTAACGCCCATGGGCCCCGGCGTGGACTCCGAAACCGCGATCATGTTTGAAATATCGCCTATCGACAGCCACTCGGGGTACCTCGCGGACATGTCATAAATAAACGGCAGAGTCGCGAGGCCGCCGCCCACCGCGAACAGGCCGGTTTTAAAGAATTCGTAAAACAGAAGAAGGTATGTCACTGCTCTTTGCACCTCCCGAGGCGGCCCGCGATAAGGCCGACGATCAGCGCGCCGATCACAACATATACCGAGGATATGCCGATGATCCCGGCCAGAATGAACGCCAGAACAAATATCACAAATCCGGTTATGTCCTTAACGCCCGACTTGAAAAATTTTACGACGGCCTGAATAATAAGCGCCGTTACCACCGCGCGGACCCCCGCGAAGGCGTGCTGAACAAACGCGATCTCCGCGAAGTTTTGAAGGAAAGCGGCGATAACCATTATTATGATAAGTGAGGGGAAGATGACTCCCGCCGTGGCCGCGACCGCGCCGGGGATCTTCCTGTTTTTATAACCGATAAACGTGGCAGTGTTTACCGCGATAATGCCGGGCGTGCATTGACCCACGGCGAAGTAATTTAAAAGCTCCTCGCTTGTGGCCCATTTTTTCGCGCCGACTACCTCGCGCTCAAGCATCGGCAGCATGGCATATCCGCCGCCGAATGTCATAACGCCGACCTTGGCGAATGTCAGAAACATTTCAAAAAGTTCTTTCACAGCCGTCTCCTTTCCCGCGTTCTTCGCGAAAAATAATTTGTAAATTCAAAATAAAATAAATATTTAACATGTTGTCCGCATGCCGCGAACCAATCAAAAAAATTTTACCATAAAGATTATGATCTGTAAATACACAAAAAATATGCGCTCGGCAATTCAATTTTGTTACATTTTTAACGCAAGATATATTGACAAGCTTTGCCGTATTGTTGTATAATAATAAAATGGTTTATAAGATAGTAAAGGAGATGCGTAACAGTATGATTAAAAACGGTGCCGACATCGTTTTGGAATGTTTGCTTGAGCAGGGCGTTGACACTGTCTTCGGTTATCCCGGAGGCGCTATTTTAAATGTCTATGACGCCTTTTATAAATATTCGGGAAAGATACGTCATATCCTCACCTCGCACGAGCAAGGGGCGGCTCACGCCGCTGACGGATACGCCAGAAGCACCGGCAAGGTCGGAGTCTGCGTGGCCACATCCGGCCCCGGAGCGACCAACCTTGTGACGGGTATTGCAACGGCTTATATGGACTCGGTTCCCATTGTGGCGATAACCTGCAACGTTGCCAATAATCTTTTGGGCAAAGACAGCTTTCAGGAGGTTGACATCGTCGGCATAACGATGCCCGTCACGAAGCACAACTTCCTTATCAAGAGCGCGGAGGATATTGCGCCCACGTTCAGAAGGGCGTTTAAGATCGCGGGCTCGGGCAGACCCGGCCCGGTGCTTATCGATATAACAAAGGACGCCACTGCTGGCGAGGCCGAGTATAAGAAAGAAATTCCCGAGCGGATCGATAATTATAAGCTTGAGAGCGATTCCGCGGACTTTGACGAGGTCATAGAAATGATCGAGAAGTCGGAGAGGCCGTTTATACTCGCGGGCGGAGGCATTATCGCGGCGGGCGCCGCGAAGCAGCTCCACAAGTTCCAGAAAACGATCGACGCTCCCGTGGCGCTCGCGACCATGGGCCTCGGCGCTTTCCCGGCGAGCGACCCGGCGTTCACCGGAATGATAGGCATGCACGGCACAAAGACCTCGTCGCTCGCGATCAAGCACTGCGACCTTTTGATCAACATCGGATCGAGATTTTCGGATCGCGTTATCTGTAATCCCAAGACCTTCGCGAGACGCGCGAAGATCGTGCATATTGACGTTGACAGAGCCGAGATAAACAAGAACATATTCACCGACGCGCATCTTATCGGCGACGCCGCGGCCGTGCTTGACGAGCTCAACAAGCGGCTGCACAAGCAGAAGCACACCGAGTGGATGAGCAAAATATCCGGCTGGAAAGAAAAATATCCCATGAAATACAGCGGCGGCGGGGAGTTTAATCCCGAGACGATCATCAAGGAGATAAAGCGTCAGGCGGGAGACGACTCATATCTTGTTACCGACGTTGGCCAGCATCAGATGTGGGCGGCTCAGTTCTACGGAATTGAAAAGCCGCGGCACTTCCTGTCATCGGGCGGCCTCGGCACAATGGGCTACGGCGTAGGCGCCGCTATCGGCGCGCAGTCGGCGCATCCCGACAGCGTTGTTGTCAACATTTCGGGCGACGGCTGCTTCCATATGAATTTGCAGGAGCTGTCAACCGCGGCGACGCAGAAGCTGCCGATAATCGACGTTATTATGAACAACAACGTTCTCGGCATGGTTCGTCAGTGGCAGAGGCTGTTCTACGGCGAGAGGTTCTCGCAGACGACTCTCAATAAACCTACTGACTATGACATGGTTTCAAAGGGCCTCGGCGCGAACGCTTTCACGGTCACAAACATGGATGAGCTGAAACACGCTGTCAGCGAGGCGCTCAAGACGCGGAACAAGCCAACGGTCATAAACTGCGTTATCAATCAGGACCACAACGTGCTCCCGATGGTGCCCGGCGGCGAGTCGATCGAGGAGCCCATTCTTGAAATAACTACGGACGGCAAGGAGGTCAGATAAATGAGCGGAATTATTACAAATCCTGTTCCCGAAAACAGTCAGGATAAGAGAGAAATGCACGTTCTCTCAATTCATGTTGATAACCACGCGGGCGTGCTGAGCCGCATTGCGGGTCTGTTCTCGCGCCGCATGTACAACATCGACAGCCTGTCGGTCGGCGTTACCGAGGATCCGAAGATCTCGCGCATGACGATCGTGACCCACGCCGACGAGAACACGTTTCATCAGATACAGAACCAGCTCGCCAAGCTTGAGGACGTCAAGCACATCTGCGAGCTTCATAAGGATCAGGCGGTCCTGCGCGAACATGTGCTGATCAAGGTGAACAACAAGGACACCACGGCGATCATGCAGATATGCCAGATCTTCAGGGCAAACGTCGTTGACGTTTCAAAGAAGCTGCTGACTCTCGAGCTCACGGGCGGTCCCAGCAAGATCACAGCGTTTATCGACCTTATGGAACAGTTTGAGATAGAGGGCCTTGTCCGTACCGGACTCACCGGCCTCAAGCGCGGAAGCACCACGGAGGCGGAAGAGGCCGCGCGGAACGAGTAATATCTAAAATATTATTGCATAATTCGGAAAAATAATTAATTTTTAAAATATTTGGAGGTTTTATAAATGGCAAAATTATATCATGAAAGCGATTGTAATCTGGGTCTGCTGAACAACAAGACGGTTGCGATCATCGGTTACGGAAGTCAGGGCCACGCCCACGCTCTTAACCTTAAGGAGAGCGGAGTTAACGTTATCATCGGTCTGTATCCCGGCAGCAAGTCGTGGAAAACAGCCGAGGAAGCCGGATTTGAGGTTTATAACTCGGACGAGGCGGCGAAGAAGGCCGACATAATCATGATACTTATCAACGACGAGAAGCAGGCTAAGCTTTATAAAGAGAACATAGAGCCCAACTTAGAGCCCGGCAACGTGCTTGCCTTCGCTCACGGCTTTAACATTCACTTCAAGCTCATCACTCCCCCGAAGGATGTTGACGTTATAATGGTTGCTCCCAAGGGCCCCGGCCACACCGTTCGCAGCGAGTATGTAGCGGGCAAGGGCGTTCCCTGTCTGGTAGCCGTTGAGCAGGATGCTACCGGAAACGCTATGGACATCGGTCTGGCATATGCCGCGGGCATCGGCGGCGCGAGAGCCGGCGTGCTTGAGACCACGTTCAGAATGGAGACCGAGACCGATCTGTTCGGCGAGCAGTGCGTGCTGTGCGGCGGCGTTACAGCTCTGATGGAAGCGGGCTTTGAGACTCTGGTCGAGGCCGGATACGATCCTCAGAACGCGTACTTCGAGTGCATCCATGAGATGAAGCTTATCGTTGACCTTATCTATCACGGCGGCTTCGGCGAGATGAGAAACTCGATCTCCGACACAGCCGAGTATGGCGACTATGAGATAGGCAAGAGAATTATCACCGAGGATACCAAGAAAGAGATGAAGAAGGTTCTCAGCGAGATCCAGGACGGCACATTCGCCAAGAGCTGGATCACCGAGAACGCTGTCAACAGACCTCACTTCAACGCTACCCGCAGAATTAAGGCTGAGCATCAGCTTGAGCAGGTCGGCAGAGAGATAAGAAAGCTCTACTCCTGGAACGACGAGAAATAAGAGAGGTTTTTTAAAGGCGGCGGCTAAGCAGCCGCCGCCTTCTGAATTCGTAGGGGACGGCGCCCTCGACGTCCCGCCTTCCGAGTGTGTAGGGGACGGCGCCCTCGACGTCCCGAATATAATGTCCCGAATATAATTTAGGAGGATTTTCTTGAACATAAATGATCGCCGCCTTGGCGGCAGAGAAGAAAAAAACATTGAAATTTTTGACTCGACCCTGCGCGACGGAGCCCAGGGTGAGGGCATTTCCTTTTCGATCGAGGATAAGCTCAACATCGTCAAGGCCCTCGACTATGTGGGCGCGGATTACATAGAGGCGGGCAACCCCGGCTCAAACCCAAAGGATCTGGAATTTTTTGACAGGATCGACCGCTCAAAAATGCGGCATGCGCGGCTTGTTGCTTTCGGTTCTACCTGCCGTAAAGACACCTCTCCTGAGGATGACGAGAACTGCTCGTCGCTGCTGACCGCGAACACGGACGTTGTGGCCGTCTTCGGCAAGACGTGGGACCTGCATGTGACCGATATACTCAAAACATCCCTTTCCGAAAATCTGCGCATGATCTATGACACGGTAAAATTCTTCAAAAATCACGGCAAGGAGGTCATCTTTGACGCCGAGCATTATTTTGACGGCTTCAAGCGCAATGCGGATTACGCCAAATCGGCGGTCGGAGCGGCGATAGACGCCGGCGCGGACAGGATCGTGCTGTGTGAGACAAACGGCGGCTGTCTGCCGGACGAGGTTGAGATGATCACCGCCGAGACCTGCGGGAAGTTTCCCGACGCGGTGATAGGAATTCACTGTCACAACGACAGCGGCTGCGCCGCGGCCAATTCAATGGCGGCGGTCAAGGCGGGCGCGCGGCACGTTCAGGGCACATATCTGGGCTACGGTGAGCGCTGCGGTAACGCCAATCTTTCCACCGTGATCCCAAATCTCCAGATAAAGCAGGATTACCGCTGTGTGCCCGAAAAGAACCTTGAGCGGTTCACAAGGACCGCGCGGTGGATCTCCGAGATCGCCAACCTTTCGCTGTTTAAGGGCATGCCGTATGTCGGCGGCTCGGCATTCTCGCACAAGGCGGGAATGCATATCGACGCGGTTGCCAAGGAATCGGCGTCGTTTGAGCACATCAATCCAGAGAGCATCGGCAACGAGCGCAGATTTTTAATGAGCGAGGTCGCGGGCCGCGGAACGGTGCTTAAAAAAATCAGCAAAATTGCGCCGAACCTTACCAAGGATTCTCCCGAAACAGCCGAGATCTGCGCGCGGGTAAAGCAGCTCGAATATGAGGGATATTCATTCGAGGCAGCCGAGGCAAGCTTTGAGCTTTTGGTAAAAGAGGTACTCGGCGCTAAAAAGAACTATTTCACGCTCAACTATTTTAAAACGATAGTCGAGCCCGAGGAAAACGATTTCAGCGCCTCCGCGATCATCAAGATCACGGTTGGCGACAAGACCGAGATAACCGCGGCTGAGGGCAACGGCCCGGTCCACGCGCTTGACAACGCGCTGCGGCGCGTGCTTGAGGGGTTTTATCCCCAGCTCGGCGGCGTGCACCTGACCGATTACAAGGTAAGAGTGCTTGAGCCCCAGCAGGCCACGGGCGCGAAGGTGCGGGTGCTGATCGAAAGCACCGACGAGTCGGGAAGCTGGACGACGGTCGGAGTTTCGGCCGACGTTATCGCCGCCTCGTGGATCGCGCTGGTTTCATCGGTTGAATATAAATTAATGAAGGAGGAAAAAGAATAATGGGTATGACAATGACGCAGAAAATTTTGGCTGACCACGCGGGTCTTGACTCGGTCAAGGCGGGCCAGCTTATCCGCGCGAAGCTCGACATGGTTCTGGGCAACGACGTCACGACTCCGGTCGCGATCAAGGAGTTCAAGGCCGCGGGCTTTGACAAGGTTTTTGACAAAGACAAGGTGTCTATCGTCCTTGACCACTTCACGCCGAACAAGGACATAAAATCGGCTGAACACTGCAAGATGTGCCGCGAGTTCGCGGGCGACAAGGATGTTACCAATTTCTATGACGTGGGCGAGATGGGCGTTGAGCACGCTCTGCTGCCCGAAAAAGGTTTGGTTGCTCCGGGCGAGGTCATTATCGGCGCGGACTCCCACACCTGCACATACGGCGCTGTCGGCGCTTTCTCGACCGGCGTCGGCTCGACCGACATGGCCGCAGGAATGGCGACCGGCGAAGCGTGGTTCAAGGTTCCCGCAGCGCTTAAATTTAACCTGATCGGCAAGCCCGCGAAATGGATCTCCGGAAAGGACGTTATCCTGCACATAATCGGCATGATCGGCGTTGACGGAGCACTCTATAAGTCAATGGAGTTCACGGGCGAAGGCCTTAAATACCTTTCGATCGACGACCGTCTGACCATGGCGAACATGGCTATCGAGGCGGGTGGCAAGAACGGCATTTTCGAGGTTGACGAGGTGACAAAGGCTTACCTTGACGAGAGAGTTGACAGAGATTATAAGGTTTACACGGCTGACGACGACGCGGAATACGACGCGGTCTACGATATTGACCTTTCGGCGTTAAAGCCGACGGTCGCGTTCCCGCATCTGCCCGAGAACACCAGGACGATCGACGAGATCGGAGAGGTGAAGCTTGACCAGTGCGTGATCGGCTCGTGCACAAACGGCCGTCTTGAGGATCTTGAAAAGGCCGCCGAGATATTTAAGGGCAGACATGTCGCGAAGAACATGAGGGCAATAATCATTCCCGCCACTCAGAAGATTTACCGCGAGGCCATGAAGGAAGGCCTGTTTGACATATTCATGGACGCGGGCTGCGTTATCTCAACGCCCACCTGCGGCCCCTGCCTCGGCGGACACATGGGAATTCTGGCCAAGGGCGAGAGAGCGATCTCCACTTCAAACAGAAACTTTGTCGGCAGAATGGGTCATCCCGAGTCCGAGGTCTACTTAGCAAGCCCTGTTGTGGCGGCCGCCTCGGCTATCAAGGGTTACATCTGCGGCCCCGATGAGATATAGAAAGGAGCTTGACTATGAACGCAAAAGGAAAAGTACACAAGTATCTTGATAATGTTGACACGGACGTTATAATCCCCGCCCGCTACCTGAACTCCTCGGAGCCCTCGGAGCTCGCGGCGCACTGTATGGAGGATATCGACGCGGAGTTCGTAAACAACGTCAAGCCGGGCGATATTATGGTTGCCCGCAATAACTTCGGCTGCGGCTCCTCGCGCGAGCACGCGCCCATTGCCATAAAGGCCTCGGGCATCGGCTGCGTTATCGCCGCGACATTTGCGAGAATATTCTACCGCAACGCGATAAACATCGGCCTCCCCATTATGGAGTGTCCCGAGGCCGCGGAGAATATAAACGCGGGCGACGAGGTAGAGGTTGATTTTGACACCGGAATAATCAAGGATATAACCACGGGCAAAGAGTTCAAAGCCGAGCCCTTCCCCGAGTTTATAAAAGATATAATCAACAAAAACGGATTGATGAACTCACTGAAATAAAGAAAGGAAACATGCCATGAACATTAAATTAGCAGTAGTAAAAGGCGACGGAATAGGCCCCGAAATAATTACCGAGGCCGAAAAAGTCCTCGACAAGATCGGCGAAAAATACGGCCACACCTTTGAGTATACCGACATTCTGGCGGGCGGCTGCGCGATCGACGAGACCGGCGTTCCTCTGCCCGAGGAGTCGGTTAAGATCGCAAAGGCCTCCGACTCGGTGCTTCTCGGCGCGGTCGGCGGCCCCAAGTGGGACACCCTGCCCGGACATTTAAGACCCGAGAAGGCTCTTCTGGGCCTGCGTTCCGAGCTCGGCCTGTTCGCCAACATCAGACCCGCGAAGCTGCATGACGCGCTCGCCGGCGCGTGCCCGCTCAAACCCGAGATCTCGGAGGGCGGCCTTGATTTGGTTATCGTGCGCGAGCTCACCGGCGGCCTGTATTTCGGCGACAGAGGCAGACGCAACGAGACGACCGGAAACGAGGAGGCCTATGACGAGCTCAAATATTCGGTAAGCGAGATCGAGAGAATAGGCAGAGTCGCGTTTGAGCTTGCGATGAAGCGCGACCGCAAAAAGGTGACAAGCGTTGACAAGGCCAACGTTATCGAGACTTCAAGGCTGTGGCGCGAGACGATGCACAAGCTCGCCAAGGAATATCCCGAGGTTGAGTATTCAGACATGCTCGTTGACAACTGCGCGATGCAGCTTGTGAGGAACCCCGGCCAGTTCGACGTTATTGTGACCGAGAATATGTTCGGCGATATCCTGTCCGACGAGGCGAGCATGACGACCGGCTCGATCGGAATGCTGCCCTCATCATCGCTCGGCGGCACCACCCTCGGCATGTATGAGCCGATCCACGGCAGCGCGCCGGATATTGCGGGCAAAAATATCGCGAACCCGATCGCCACGATCCTGTCCTGCGCCATGATGCTGCGCGACAGCTTCAGCCTTATGGACGAGGCGAAGGATATCGAGGACGCGGTGACAAAGGTCCTGAACGACGGCTTTAGAACCGCCGACATAATGGACGAGGGCGGAAAGCTCCTCGGAACCAAAGAGATGGGCGACATAATAGTAAAATATATAGGATAATTATAATAAAAATATATTTGAATAATTAAAATAAAAACAAAACCCTTGATTTATCGGGGGTTTTGTGATACAATGGCAAAGTTAGACGAAAAATATAAATTTTTTACAGTAAGGAGCGATTTTTGTGGCTAAAGAGCTTTCAAAAACCTACGACCCCAAATCGGTTGAGGAAAAAATATATAACGAGTGGATAGAAGGCGGATATTTCCACGCCGAGCCGGACGACAGCAAAAAGCCGTTCACGGTGGTGATCCCTCCCCCCAACGTCACGGGTCAGCTTCACATGGGCCACGCCCTTGACGAGACATTTCAGGATATTATTATAAGAACAAAGCGCATGCAGGGTTATAACGCGCTGTGGATTCCCGGAACCGACCACGCGGGCATCGCGACTCAGATCAAGGTAGAGGAGGACATGCGCGTTAATGAGAACGGTCTGACAAGATATGATCTTGGCAGAGAAAAGTTCCTTGAGCGCGTGTGGGCGTGGAAAGAAAAATTCGGCGGCAGAATAATCAACCAGCTCAAAAAGCTGGGTTCTTCCTGCGACTGGGACAGAGAGCGCTTCACGATGGACGAAGGCTGCAGCAAAGCAGTGCGCGAGGTGTTCGTCAATCTCTACAACAAAGGGCTTATATACCAAGGCACCCGCATAATCAACTGGTGCCCGTCGTGTAAGACCGCGCTGTCTGACGCCGAGGTCGAGTATTCTGAGCATGACGGCAATTTCTGGCATATCAAATACCCGCGTAAGGACGGCAAGGGATATGTTGAGATCGCAACCACCCGTCCCGAGACGCTGCTGGGCGATACCGCGGTCGCGGTCAACCCGGACGACGAGAGATACAAGGATCTGGTCGGAAAGACATTGATCCTGCCGCTCGTGGGACGCGAAATCCCCGTTATCGCCGACGAGTATGTTGACAAGGAGTTCGGAACAGGCTGCGTTAAGATAACGCCCGCCCACGACCCCAACGACTTTGAGGTCGGCAAGCGCCACAACCTTGAGGAGATCAAGGTCATGAACGATGACGCCACGATAAACAAATTCGGCGGCAAGTACGAGGGAATGGACAGATACGAGGCCCGCAAGGCGATCGTTGAGGATCTTGAAAAAGAAGGCCTGCTTGTTAAGGTCGAGCCTCACGTTCACAACGTCGGCGGCTGCTATCGCTGCGGCACGACGGTCGAGCCGATAACCTCAAAGCAGTGGTTCGTAAAAATGAAACCTCTGGCCGAGCCCGCTGTCGAGGCGGTAAAAAAGGGCGAGACAAGGTTTATTCCCGAGCGCTTCACAAAGACATACATGAACTGGATGGAGAACGTCCACGACTGGTGCATTTCACGTCAGCTCTGGTGGGGACACAGGATTCCCGCGTTCTACTGCGAGGACTGCGGCGAGACTATCGTTTCAAAAGATGATATAACGGTCTGCCCGAAATGCGGCGGCAAGGTGAAGCAGGACGAGGACGTGCTCGACACATGGTTCTCAAGCGCGCTGTGGCCGTTTTCGACTTTGGGCTGGCCCGAAAAGACGAAGGAGCTTGAGCATTTCTATCCGACATCGGTGCTTGTTACAGGCTATGACATCATTTTCTTCTGGGTCGCCAGAATGATTTTCTCGGCGCTCGAGCACACGGGCGAGGTTCCGTTTAAGGACGTGTATATCCACGGCCTTGTGCGCGACTCGCAGGGTCGCAAGATGAGCAAGTCTCTTGGCAACGGAATTGATCCGCTTGAAATAATCGACAAGTACGGCGCGGACGCGCTGCGCTTCACGCTGGCTACCGGAAACTCGCCCGGAAACGATATGAGGTTTTATATCGAGCGAGTTGAGGCGAGCCGCAATTTTGCCAACAAGATATGGAACGCGTCGCGCTTCGTGCTGATGAATCTCTCGATCGACGCCTGCGTGCTGCCCGACAGGTCAAAGCTGACTATCGCTGACAAGTGGATAATTTCGGCGTATAACGACCTCGTTAAGGAAGTTACCGACAATCTTGAGAAATATGAGCTGGGCATAGCCGTTTCAAAGCTCTATGACTTTATCTGGGACAGTTTCTGCGACTGGTATATCGAGCTGGTAAAGCCCCGTTTCTTTGAGGAAGGCGAGAGCAACACGACCGCGCAGCAGGTGCTTGTGTATGTTCTCAGCAACACGCTCAAGCTGCTGCACCCATTTATGCCGTTTATTACCGAGGAGATCTGGCAGGCGCTCCCGCACGAGGGCAAGAGCATAATGATCTCAAGCTTCCCGGTCTATGATCCCGAGCTTAAAGATGAGGAAGCGGAAAATGAGATGCGGATGATCATGGACGCTATAAAGGGCGTCCGCAATATCAGAAACGAGATGAACGTTCCGCCGTCAAAGAAGGCCGCGCTCTATATCGTGACCGATAGAGCGGAGACGTTCAGAAAGGGCGGCAGTTTCTTCAAAAAGCTCGCCTCGGCTTCCGAGGTCAATGTCTGCGCGGACAAGAGCGGCGTTCCCGAGAACGCGGTTTCGGTCGTAGTTCCCGGAGCGGAGATCCTGCTGCCGGTCGACGAGCTTGTTGACAAAGAGAAGGAGCTTGACCGACTGAACAAAGAGAAAAAGCGCCTCGAGGGAGAGATCAAGCGCGCAGAGGGTAAGCTTAGCAACAAAGGCTTTACCGAAAAGGCACCCGCCAAGGTAGTTGAGGAAGAACGCAAAAAAGCGGAAAAATACAGCGAGATGCTCAAAACGGTGCTTGACAGCATAGAAAAACTTAAATAATATTGCGGGCGGTGAACAGCCGCCTGCTTTGATAAGGAGAAAAACATGATTTTTAAACCCGCCGATATTCTTATACCGAAAAATATTGACTTTGAAAAATGGAGCGTCGTTGCCTGCGACCAGTTCACTTCAGAGCCGGAATACTGGAAAAAAGCCGCGGAACTCGCGGAAGGCAGTCCGTCGACGCTCGACATAATTTTTCCGGAGGTTTTTCTTGAAGAGCCAGACGCGGAGGGAAGGATCAAAAAAATCAACTCAACCATGAGCGGGTATTTGAACTCGGGAATATTTGAGGAGCTCAAAAATTCATTTGTGTATGTGGAACGCGCTCAGTCAAACGGAAGGACGCGAAGCGGACTTGTAGGCATGGTTGATCTTGAGGAGTATGACTACAGGCGCGGCTCGCACTCGAAGATACGCGCCACCGAGGGAACGATAATCGAACGTATCCCCCCGCGCAGAAAGATCCGCATAAACGCGCCGCTTGAACTGCCGCATATTCTGATGCTGATAGATGACAGGAAAAAAACGGTCATCGAGCCTTTGAAGGCGAGCAAGTCTGATTTCAGAAAACTTTATGACTTTGATCTGATGCTGGGCGGGGGAAGAATAAGCGGATATCTTGTGCCCGAAAGCGAGCATGAAAAGATACTTGGAGCAATTTCGGCGCTTTGCGACAAGACCGAATTTGAGAAAAAATACGGTATTCCGAACAAAGATGTTATGGTGCTCGCGGTAGGCGACGGCAACCACTCTTTGGCGACCGCAAAATCATGCTGGGATGATATCAAAAAGGGTTTAAGCGGCAAAGAGGCGAAAACTCATCCCGCGCGCTACGCTCTGGTTGAGCTTGAGAATATTCACGACGACGCACTGGAGTTTGAGCCGATACAGCGCGTTCTGTTCGATATTGACCCCGAGGACGTGATGAGTGCGCTCTATAAGCGCTATCCGCGCGCGTCCACGGACAACAACGGCGGTCACAGAATACGTTATAAATACGGCGAAACGCGCGGCGAGGTGTATATTGAGGACGGAGCGGGAAATCTCGCAGTCGGCGCTATTCAGGATTTTCTTGATGAATACATAGATCAAAAGGGCGGACGCTTGGATTATATTCACGGCGATGACGTTGTGGCAACACTGGCAGGCGAACCGAGAACGATCGGGTTCATGGTTGATCCTATGGAAAAAAACAAGCTGTTTGAGTCTGTTATTATGGACGGTTCGCTGCCCCGAAAAACTTTCTCAATGGGCGTTGCGTCCGATAAGAGATATTATCTTGAATGCAGGAAAATAAGGTGATAAAAATGGCAAAAAAACATGTTAAAACAAACGCAATGCGCATACTGGAGTCCGCCGGCCTTGAGTTTGAGGTCATGTTTTACGAGTGCGGCGAGTTTACGGACGGCGTGACGGTTGCGGAAAAGCTCGGGCTTGATCCGGATTTGGTTTATAAAACGCTTGTGACCGAGAATAAGGCGCATGAAAATTTTGTGTTCGTCGTTCCGGTCGCAAAAGAGCTTGACCTCAAAAAGTGCGCCGCAGCCGCCGGTCAGAAGGCCCTTGAGATGATCCATGTCAAGGACATCACCCGCGTCACGGGGTATATCCGGGGCGGATGCAGCCCGATCGGAATGAAAAAGCAGTTTTTGACAGTGATTGACAGCTCGGCGGAGCCGCTCGGCAAAATCTACTTCAGCGGCGGTAAGCGCGGCGTTCAGATCAAAATGAGCCCTATGGATTTAAAAAATCTGATATCCGCAAGATTTGCCGATATAACAAGATAACAGCGGCGGGATTTCCCGCCGCTGTAATTATAATCATAATTTGCTCTCCGTGAATGAAATAATCCCTTTATATATCGCTTCCGCCAACGCCTGCTGATACTCGTCGGTCGTGAGTTTTTCAAGTTCTTCGGGATTTGACAAAAATCCACACTCCACGAGCGCTGCGGGAACATCAGCGTTTTTAAGAATATATATCCCCGCCTCATTGCGCTTTGCTTCTCTCGCGTTTTCGGGGTCAAGATTATCGCGCAGCGAGAGTTGGATATGCTCGCCTAAGGTTTTGCTTTCCTCGCCGTTCTGTGAATAAAATACCTGTGCGCCGCTGTATTTGCTTTCGGAAAACTTATTCATGTGTATGCTTATGAAAACGTCGGCGTTCGCGTCTCTTAAAACGCTCAGCCGATATTCGAGATCGGCCTTTTTGTTGAATTTTCCGTTTCCTCCCGGAATGTCGGGTGCGTCGCCTTCACGTGTCATTACCGCCGCGCCGCCGTTGCTTATTACTATATCCCGAAGCCTGAGCGCCACGCTCAGATTAAGGTCCTTTTCAAGCACATCTCCGCTTGAGGCGCCTCCGTCCTGGCCGCCGTGTCCGGGATCAATCACCACTGTGATCGTAGGGGGCTCGGTGTTGGCCGCGGTCGGTTCCGCTGCTTCCGCTTTGAACAAGAGAACGAGAGCGGCGGCGGTCAGTATGACCGCTGTCAGAACCCAGCATAACCCCGATAATTTAAACGCTTTAAACATACTAAGCACCTGCCTTTCATACATATATATTCACGGGAAAAATATTAATACATAAATTTTAAAAATATGATAAAGTTAGTAAATAAGAGAAAATCGGATATTTTAGTTAAATAATTCAAAATAACCGCCGATAAATCAATATAAGTGATTTTGACTTTTGCATTCAATCTATGTATAATTATCAATGTTGTCGCCGTGTGCGCCAACGATGATGGAAAAGATGTGGGAGTTTAGCTCAGCTGGGAGAGCATCTGCCTTACAAGCAGAGGGTCATAGGTTCGAGCCCTATAACTCCCACCAACATCTTTTTTTATGTGGGAGTTTAGCTCAGCTGGGAGAGCATCTGCCTTACAAGCAGAGGGTCATAGGTTCGAGCCCTATAACTCCCA
>CANQMT010000032.1 GCA_947625055.1 uncultured Monoglobus sp.
TTTTACAATTTTTCTCATTTCTATTTCAAAAGGCCCGCCAAGCTCTCGCTTGACCGGCCTTTTTCGACAGACTGAGGCGGAACGAAGTTCCGCCTCTTTTTTATTCTCCGGGATATTTCATTCCCCAGCGTGCGCGCATCTCGTCCATCACGCCGAGCACGAACAGGCTTTCGGAATGGGGGATTTCATCGCACTCGATCTTTCCGTCTTTTATCGCCTTTATGCAGGCCTCGAGTTCAAACGCGTATCCGCTCTTAAACTTCGGGGTTATTTCGCGGATAAGCTCTTTTTGCTCGTTATAAACTTTGGTATTTTTCCAGTTTGAAACCCCGGCGATCTCGATTATCCCGTTTTCGCACATCAGCATTATCTTTGAGTCGGTGCACATGTCGGTGCAGCTCATAAGGCTCGCGGTCACGCCGTTTTTGTATTTTATCACGGTCAGGCTGTGGTCATCGACGCCCGCCCCGGACAGCTTTCCGACGCTGTATTCTATCTCAAAATCGTCGCCCAGCAGCATCGACGCCGCGGTGACGTTGTATATACCCAAATCAAGCAGCGCGCCGCCGCCGAGCTTCGGATCGTGTATCCATGATGACGCCGTCTTTTTGGAGCCGAAGTTCGACTGCATCAGCACGGGCCTTCCTATTTCGCCGCTCGATATGATCTCCTTTATTTCTTTGACCCACGGGAAAAACCTCGTCCAAACCGCCTCGCAGATAAAGGCGTTATGCTCTCTCGCGGTCCCGAACAGATCCTCGGCCTGAGCGCGGTTTATGCATATCGGTTTTTCGCACAGCACGCTTTTGCCTTTTTCCAAAAGCTTTTTGGAAAGCTCGTAATGCAGCGGATGAATCGTGGCGATATACACCAGCTCGATCTCCGGATCGTTGATAAGTTCGTCATAGCTGCCGTAGGCCTTCGGGATATCAAATTCCTCAGCGAATTTTTCCGCAGCCTCGAAGGTCCTTGAGGCCACAGCGTAAAACTCCGCATCGTCAACGATTTTGATCGTCCTTGCCATTGAATGGGCGATATGCCCCGTCCCGATTATTGAAACTTTCATTATTTTCACCTCTTTCTGCCTCTCCCGTGGGAGAGGCGGATTTCCGCCGCCGTCAAAAAAACGGAGAGGGGTTGAAATAATGATCGGGCACCCCCTCTCGGTCGTCTCCGACAGCAGACAGCTCCTCTTGGAGGAGCCATGTCTGGGGTTTTAGGGGACGAAGTCCCCTAATTCGCTCCACCGAATCGGTGGAGCGAACCCGCCCGGGTTCGGCGGGCGGAATTGGGCATGGCTATTTAATTTTTGAAAAACGAAGTTTTTCTACACGCTGCGGCTCCCCCTAAGGGGAGCCAAAACGCGTTTACTTCCTCTTTATCTCATATACACCCGACATAGGCTTGATGTTCTCGGCGCCGTCCCAGATAAAGCCGCGGATCGTCACCGTGTCCGCCGTCGGAGTGAGAGCCGCCTCAGCGGTATCGCCCAAAGAAGGATCATACTCCGTAACAGCGGCAATTGTCTTCGCGCCGCTTTGATCATAACCTACTATTATAACGCTGCACGGCTCCGACAGTCCGCTCGCCGTAAGCGTTACCTCGCCGTCCGCGAAACTTTCGATCTCAGCCCCGTTTTGACTGAACTTGACCGTCGGCTCAGAAGGCTGCGGCCCCTCTGTGGGCTGCGGTCCTTCCGTAGGCTGCGGTCCCTCTGTGGGCTGCGGTCCCTCTGTGGGCTGCGGTCCCTCTGTGGGCTGCGGTCCCTCTGTGGGCTGCGGCTCATCGGTAGGCTCCGGAGGAGAAACGACAGCCGAACCCTCGGGCGCGAGCACACTGATATTGTCTAAGCCCAAAACGTTTGCCGCGCTGCCTCTTGTAGAACCGCCGATACTTGTTATATTCAGAGACGGTATCTCGCCCTTGGTAGTTCCCGATCCAAGCTCGAGCGTTCCTATCTTGCCATAACTGCCGTCCGCGTTTTTGTTGTAAACCGTAATTGAGTTATTTGACGATGTGTACTGAACTCTCAGACTGTACCATGTGTTCGCTTTGTATGTGAAGCTGCCCAACGTCGTGTCCAGGCCTTTTGGACTGCCGGATGAGGATACACCGCCATCCGAGAAATAATCGGTTATTTTAAGGCACGGCGTCTTTTCTTTGCCGTCTTCTCCGGTTTTGAGTTCAAAAATCCTGCCATCCAGCGTAGTAGCGGAAACATACGAATTTCCGGGGTTAACGTTTATATTGTCAAACGCACGGAGCAGGATCGTGTCCTTATTTGTATCGCCCGACATAAAGTCAAAATCTATTACAATGATCTCGGACTCTACGGGCTCCTCGGCCTCGTATGTCCAGCCGTCTTGACCCTTGCCTTTGTCGTCGATCTTCAGATAATGATCCGCGCTGCCCGCTGTTTTTTCCGCGATCGAAGGCGCCACGGCGATATCGGGAACATTATCCGCATTTCCGGTCGCGTAGTTCACTCTTATCTCCATATCGTTCTCGTTTGCGATCATATCGCCGTTGCCGAATTCGGTGCCAACGGCAATATTGTCAAAGTTCCACGTCTCTCCCTCAAGCGGAGGCATTGTCGGATCGGGCGCATCCGGCTTGATATCGGGATCGGGCTCGCCCTCGGTGCTCTTAAACGATACGCCGTAGAACTCCGCTTTTGAGTTCTCAACGTAAATGTAATATGTTTTGCCGGCTTCTAAGTTGGCGCTCGTTGACGTGTAGATGTTCGCGCTGTCATTATTGGTCTTGTACATGGCAAGCTCCTCGTTCGCGGTCTTGCCGGGCTCATGGATCACGAACTTTTTGCCGCTGTTAAGCTTATAATAAACCGTGATCACGCCTTTGGTTTCGGGAGTGTAGGTCAGCGCCATTCCGGATGCTCCGCCGTCCGCGGGAGCGTTCGCGCATGTAAGTCTGCCTGTAAACGAAACGGAATCGATCGTTCTGTTGGTCGTCTCGAAGGTCATGTTGTCATTTGCGGTGAGGCCGGTCATCAGGATCTCGCCTTTTGTGACATTTTTGGACGCTTTCCACATCAAGGTCGGAGCCTCGTTTGTGATCTCCATACCCAAAAATCTTCCCTTAGAGCCTCCAACGTATATATAATAGGTTTGGCCGGCCTCGACTTTTCCGGTAAGTACCGCGTCGTTGCCCTCGCCCGTTACCGAGGCGACACAGTCTTTCTCGGTCTCCGCGCCTTCCTTCATAATATACGCGGTTTTCGGGTTCGCCGCCTGACCCAGCGAGGTCAGATAAACATTCAAATATCCGCTTTTTTCGGGAACATATTTAAAGCCCGTGCCGGTCGCCTTTCCGCCGCTCCAGCTTCCGCTGTCGGCGCCGCTGATATAATAGGTGTAGGTCTTGTCGTTCAGTGTCACATTCGTTGTGCCGCCGGTTGTATCATGCAGCGTCGTCAAGCCGTCAATAAGCTCGCTGCCCGCTTTCTTTCCGTTGTCGCTCTCGGACGCTGTCCACTTCGCTGCGGCTGATTTGACGGTTATAGTATAGCTTCTCTTGAGCGTGAATGTGCCGTGCGTGATCTCGGCGGTAAGTATTACGGATGCGTCTTTATCCGACGGACGGTTGACCGCCGAGATCTGATTATTGCTGATCTTCACCGCGCTCGACGCGCTTGACCACTTGATCGAGCTGCCGTTAACACTGCCCGCTGTGGGAAGAATCAGATCGGATGCGTTCTTGATCGTTGAGGGGCTGAGCTTCAGAGCGTTTACGTCCTCCATAACCATTCTGTAATCCTCGCCAAGATCCGTGGTTTTGGGGGACTCCGTAACTATTCCCTCGGGGAACGAGTTGATCGTCAGATCATTCGCGTAGTACTCTATATTCATATATCCCTGACCGTAGTAATCACCCGAGGCATCATTTGGGTTTGTGGGATCGAGTCCTCTTTCGATCTCCCAATTATCATCCATGCCGTCTTTATCTTCATCGGTTCTGTCAAGGGTCGTATACTTCGGGGGATAATAATCATCATAATTCATCTCTTTGATTTTGTAATCCTTGATCGCCTTGAGCAGAGCGGACGACGTTGTGGTGGAATACATAGGACCGCCGGTGAGATAACCGGTGCCGTTCTTCGCCTCGTCCATAACCTGCTGATCTATTTTGGGACGCTTGTCGGCGCTGATGCCCGCGCCGGCATAGTTGATAACGGTTTCAAACGCTTCGTCGGCGGTCTCGAACTGATTGCTGTTTAAAACAGACGCGTCGTTGCCGTTTACATCCTCGACCTTAAAGGGCGTGTCGGTGCCGTAGGTCGCCTTATCAAAGCCACTCATGCCGAGCCACTGATTGCTTTTTTCTATACTTTCGTTGTAATACGAGCCGTCCGGTTGCCTTATTGTGTTGCCGGAAAGGTAGAACTTATAATTCTCCGGAGCGGAGCCGCTGGATTTAACAAGAAAACGTTGTCCGCCGGTGGTTGAATTACCCATCTTTAAATAATTATTTACATAATTCTGGTGGCCCATGGTGCCGTAACCCGTCTGATAGCCCCAGTCGTATATTACGTTGTTTACAAAATCCATCGCCTCGGTCTTTTCGACCTTGCCGCGGAAGTTTCTGGAAACATTGTGAGCTATCATGTTGTGGTGCCAGGAGTTCTGACCCTTGCCGAACATAACGCCAAAGCCGTGGCAGCCCTTGTCATGAACCGATATACAGTTTGACGGACCGATCAGTGTGTACTGCACAGTCTGGTGCATATTATTTGAATAAAGACCCCATTGCTCATCGTTCGCCCAGCCGAGCGAGCAGTGGTCAACGATCGAGTTTGAACCGTTGCTTCCGCCCCAGGCGTCACACTCCTTACCCGTTTCTCCGGGACGGGAGCTGACATATCTTATAATAATATTGTCGCCGCCCATACCGATCTTTGCGCCTTTAAGCGTTATTCCGCCGCCGCCGGGCGCGGTCTGGCCCAAGATCGTGACATTGCCCTTTACAACAACGTCACTTTTTAAATCAATTGTTCCGCCGACGTCAAAAACAACTATTCTGTTGGAGCCTCCGACCGCCTCACGGAACGAGCCCGCGCCGCTGTCACCCAGTTGTGTTACGTGAACGATCTTTCCGCCTCTGCCGCCCGTGGCATACATTCCCGCACCCTCGGCGCCGGGGAATGCGGGCAGCGTGTTAGCCGCGGAAACACTCGCCGCAGGAACGGCCAGACTGCCGATAAGCACAGCGGCCGAAAGCAATATATTCATCAATTTGCCCTTTAGTTTCATATTATCACTCTCTTTCAGAAAAAATGTACAATAATTATACCTCATTTTTTGAAATTTTCCAATAAAATGAGCACCGCAAAGCAATATATCATGTTTTTTTGGCAATATTTCGTGACTTCAACGTCTCTTTTGCTTTTGCCTTGACGCAAAAACCGCCCGCCGCCGCGCAGAAACAGCGCATTTTCGTTTGACAATCCGCAAAAAAGGTGGTATAATCCTTCCATAATTATACTGGATTATTATGCGCGCACTGCGCGCTCAACCTTTAAGGAGAAAGCCATGGTATTTTCGAGCTTATTGTTTATGTGCGTGTTTCTGCCGGTTGTGCTGCTGCTCTATTTCTGGAACGGCAACATCACTTACAGAAACGTTGTGCTTGTTATCGCGTCGCTTATTTTCTACGCGTGGGGCGAGCCCGTCTGGGTCGTTCTGCTGATACTCAGCGCCGCGGTGGCTTATTTGTGCGGCCTTGCCATAAACAAATACTCCGGCGGCTGGCGGGCGAAGCTGGCTCTCGTGCTGGCGCTTGTCATAAACCTCGGTCAGCTCGCGGTGTTCAAATACACCGGCTGGATCGTTGACTGCATAAATTCCGCGTTTCATCTGAACATCCCGTTTTATAACTTTTCGCTGCCGCTGGGAATTTCGTTCTACACGTTCCAGACCCTGTCTTACTGCATAGACATGTACCGAGGCGAGGTCAAGGTCCAGAAAAATCCGCTGAACTTTTTGTGCTACGTCTCAATGTTCCCGCAGCTTGTGGCCGGCCCGATCGTGCGCTATGTCGACATCGAAAAGCAGATCAACGACCGCCGCGTGACCCTCAAGGGCTTTGAGTACGGCGTGCTCCGCTTCACTCAGGGCATGCTGAAAAAGGTGGTTCTGGCTAACGGAACGGGCGCGGTCGTCTCGGCGCTGCTCGGCGGAAACATGCTTGAGTCGTCCGTGCTTTCGGCGTGGGTGGGCATCATCGCCTATACCTTCCAGATCTATTTTGACTTTTCGGGATATTCCGACATGGCGATAGGTATGGGCAGAATGTTCGGCTTTAATTTCCTTGAAAACTTCAACTATCCCTACATCGCCAAGAACGTCACCGATTTCTGGCGGCGCTGGCACATATCGCTGAGCACGTTTTTCCGCGATTATGTCTATATCCCGCTCGGCGGCAACCGCAGGCACCAGATGTTCAACATCATGTTCGTCTGGATGCTGACCGGCCTCTGGCACGGCGCGAGCTGGAACTTTGTGCTGTGGGGACTTTACTACGGAATACTGCTTATCATTGAGAAAAAGGCGTTCAAGGGCAAGCTGATGCGGCTTCCGGCGTTTTTCGCCCACCTTTACACGATCATTGTTTTCGTTCTCGGCTGGGCGCTGTTTTACTACACCGACTTCGGAGCGCTGCGCGACTGGTTCGTCTGCGCCTTCGGCGGAACCGGCAAGCTGTATGATTACACCGGCTTCACGACGCTTATGTCAAATCTGTGGCTGTTGATCGTCTGCGGAGTCGTCTCGACGCCGCTCATCAGAAAGCTCTGCGATTGGTTCGCGGATAAGTGCAAGGCAATTAACATTGTGGTAACGCCCGTTCTGGTGTTCGCGCTGCTGGCGTTCTGCTTCATACTTTTAGTGGGCGAGAGCTACAACCCGTTCCTGTATTTCAGGTTCTGACGCCGATATTATAAGAAATCATTGCAAGGGGATATATAATGTATACTGCAAGAAGAGTTTTAACCGTAATATTCTTTATAATCTTTATGATCGCCGGCTTTGTGACGGTGGTCATTCTGCCGCGCGACGACGCCTCGGCCCAAAAGGAGAACCGGAACCTGGCGGACATGCCTCAGGTCAGCCTCGGCAGCATAAGCTCCGGGCAGTTCTCATCTGACTTTGAGACGTTTTTGTCCGACAACGTGGGCTACCGCAGCAGATTCACCGACATATCCTCGGCGTACAAGAACATAAAGGGCATCAACGCCTTCGGAAAGGTCGTTGAGTCAAACGCCGACATGGGCACAGGCGAGGCCGGAGTGGGCCGCCTGCTTGTGACCGACGACCGGGTCATGGAGATATACAAGGCCGATCCGGAGGCTCAGCGCGAATATATCGACATGGTTGACTTTTACGCGAACAAGCTTCCGCCCAGCATTAAGATGTATTCAATGATCATACCCACGCAGATCGACTTCATGCCGTTTTACAACACGGTCGGCGACAGCGAGAAGGCCGCGATAGACTATCTCTATGACAACTTTAACGACCGCGTGAAAAATATTAACGTGTACGACAGCCTCAAGGCGCATTTTGACGCGGGCGAGTATGTATATTTCCGCACCGACCACCACTGGACGCAGCTCGGCGCGTATTACGCGTACCACAAAATGGCCGAGGCGATGAATTTCATGCCGCTTTATGTCAACGAGTTTGAAAAGGGCGAGGTCAAGGACTTCACGGGCTATCTCTACAGCCAGGCCGAGGCTCCGTACCTCTACGACCACCGCGACACTATCGAATATTATAAAAACGCGCTTAACGACATTCCGTTTGACTGCATGACCTACAGCTATATACCAGGTCAGCCCTTCCCGTACACGGGAAAGATGTTTGACCTCAACAAAGGCGCGTCGTACACCATGTTTCTCGGCGGCGACCAGCCGTATATCGAGATAAACTCAAACGGCGCGACCAAAAAGACGCTGCTTATGCTCAAGGACTCGTATTCAAACGCGCTTATCCCGTGGCTCGCGAGCTCGTACAGCAAGATCATCGTTATCGACGCGAGGACCTTTGACCAGACGATAACAAATATACTGAACACCACGCCGATCGACGATTTCCTTATCACCAACTATATCCTCGGCACCAACTTCCGCGACTACATCAAAATGTGCCGGGATATTTACTAACGTAGGGATTAGCGATTAGTGAATAGCGAATACGCGGAGATACATCGACGCATCCCGTTTCGGCATCGCCGCGAATGTTTGAAGTTTCTAATCACTATTAGCTAATTACTAATCACTATGTTGGTTTTAAACGGGACGCCGGGGTCGTCGTCCCCTACGACCAAAGTTCGCAAAACGTCGTAGGTGCGGCCGGAGCCGCAGAGCGGGTTCGTTGCACCACAGTATTTCAATTTCTCGGATAAACGAGGCCACATATCATTAACGTGAGCGAACATGTGCGAAGCAGACTGAGAGGGGTCAACGTAGGAACTAGGCCCTAGTCCCTAGATCCTAATCCCTAGTCCCTACGTTGTTTGAATTTTAACACATATTTGTAACTTTTTTGTTAGAATTTTGTAATTTCTCTTTACAAATTTGTAATAATATGTTATAATCTAAAAAACGATTGTGAAGAGGGGTTAGATTATTGTACGGTCAGAATGATTTATCAAAAATTAAGTCCAATCTTGCCGATAACGTTGGCAACAAAGTCAGATTAACGGCCAAGAAAGGCAGAAAGCAGATTGTTACGAGAGAAGGAGTTATCGAAAGCACCTATCCCAGTATTTTCACGGTTAAGCTGGACAATCAGAATGAGTTCTTCACAACCGAGCGTAGGGTTTCATACAGCTACGCTGATGTTCTGACTAAGTCTGTGGAGCTTGTTATTTACACTCCGGACGAAGGTGAAACCGGTGTCCCGGCGGAGGAAAGCTCCGAAATGGAGGACATTGTTTAATCGCACGCGCTTATCTTCAGTAACATTATGCGGCGGATTATTCCGCATCGGCAGGGACGGCTTTGGCGGCGGTCCTTGTTTTTTTGTCATAAAAACGTAACACAGATATAAAATAAATCGGCTCTTATCACGCTTGACTTTTTTCGTAAACTCATGTATAATATATGCGTGATTTTATGTGCACATGTTTTTGTTTGCGCGGTTCACTTGTATCGACTTCTTTAAAAATTGCTAAAGGTTCATTATAGAATATAGATAGCAGAACAAAATACTGACTTTAGGAGGTGCTTAAAATAACTATATTGCCATGGATATTATTGGTAGTCGTTTTCCTGCTTGGTGTGCTCGCGGCATTCCTCGCGTTCAGATACGGCTATTCATATAGAAAAAACTTTGCCGAGGTTAAGATCGGCAGCGCCGAGGAGGAGGCCGAGAGGATCCTTTCCGAGGCGAGCAGCTCGGCGGAGAAAGACGCCGAAAACATTAAAAAAGAAAAATTGATCGAAGCCAAAGAAGAGATACATAAATTAAGAAGCGAACTTGACAAAGAGATAAAAGAGAGACGCAACGAACTGCAGAGACAGGAAAGACGCGTGCAGCAAAAAGAAGATACAATTGACAAAAAGGGCCGCATGATCGAAAAGCGCGAGGAACAGATCCAGCGCAAAATGAACGAGGCGGAGGAAATTCAGGCCGAGGTCGAGCGCGTTAAGAAGCTCCAGATCGCGCAGCTTGAAAAGATCGCCACCATGACGGCGTCGCAGGCCAAGGATCTGCTTCTCAAAGAGGTTGAAGCGGACGTTAAGCACGAATCCGCGCTGCTTATCAAGAGCGTTGAGGAACAGGCCAAGGAAGAAGCGGACGAAAAAGCCCGCAAGATCATCACCGGCGCGATACAGAGATGCGCCGCGGACCACGTTACCGAAACCACAGTTTCGGTTGTCCCGCTGCCCAATGACGAGATGAAAGGCCGCATTATCGGCCGCGAGGGCAGGAACATCAGAACAATCGAGACCCTGACGGGTATCGATCTTATCATCGACGACACGCCCGAGGCGGTTATCCTTTCGGGCTTTGACCCGGTAAGACGCGAAGTTGCCAGACGCTCGCTCGAAAAGCTAATCAACGACGGCAGGATCCACCCGGGAAGAATTGAGGAAATGGTTGAAAAATCCCGCAAAGAGGTCAACCAGATCGTTAAAAAAGAAGGCGAAAAGGCTGTGTTTGACACCAACGTCCACGGCCTCAATCCCGAGCTTATCCGCCTTATCGGACGGCTCAAGTTCAGAACAAGCTACGGTCAGAACGTGCTTCAGCATTCCATTGAGGTCTCGCATCTGGCGGGCCTTATGGCCGCCGAGCTCAACGCGGATGTGGCCCTTGCCAAGCGCGCGGGTCTGCTCCATGACGTCGGCAAGGCCATTGACCATGAAGTCGAGGGCTCGCACGTTACGATCGGAGCCGACATCGCCAAGAAATATAAGGAAAACGAGAAGGTCGTTCACTGTATCCTCGCCCACCACGGCGATATTGAGCCGCTGACGATCGAGGCCTGCCTTGTTCAGGCAGCCGACAGCATCTCGGCGGCGCGTCCCGGCGCGAGACGCGAGAACCTTGAGAACTACATCAAGCGCCTTGAGCAGCTTGAGGAGATTTCAAACTCCTTTGACGGTGTTGACCGCTCGTTCGCCATCCAGGCGGGCCGCGAGGTAAGAATTATGGTCAAGGCCGACAAGGTAAGCGACGACGACACCGTGCTGATGGCGAAGGATATTGTTAAAAAGATCGAGGAGACCATGGAGTATCCCGGCCAGATCAAGGTCAATGTTATCCGTGAGCTCCGCGCTATCGAGTACGCGAAATAATTATTTGCCTCGGAGGCGATATTCATGAAAAGTATTATTACGATCAGCCGTCAGTTCGGAAGCGGCGGACGCGAAATAGGCGAAAAGACCGCGGCCGAACTCGGCTATAAGTTCTACGACAAGGAGATCATTGAAAAGCTTGCCGAGAAAACGGGCCTCGCGAAGGAATACATACGCAAGGCGGGCGAGTACGCGCCGAGCAAGAGCATATTCTCATACGCCTTTATCGCGAGGAACAGCGACGGCACGTCGATCACCGACTATCTCTACAGGGTTCAGCGCGAGCTTGTGCTTGAGATCGCCGAGGAAGGCCCCTGCGTTATCGTGGGCCGTTGCGCCGACTATATCCTGCGCGAGCATGAGGGCTGTCTGAACGTGTTTATCCGCGGCGAGCTTGACGCCAAGATCGAGCGCGTCACAAAGCTCTACTCGGTAAGCCCCGACAAGGCGAAAAAGATCATGAAGGACGCGGACAAGAAGCGCGCCATTAACTACAAATACTGCGCCGAGCGCGAATGGGGCGCGATAAAAAACTATGACATGGTTTTAAACAGCACAGCGTTCGGAATTGAAAAGTGCGTGGACCTGATCTGCCGCGCCGCGAAGTAAAAACAGCTATCATACAACAAGGCGGGGCCGTCGGCCCCGCCTTGTTTATCTTTGAAAATATCATTTCGATAACAATATATATTCCGGGAAATCTGTCAATGGGCAAAGGCTTCCGTCCCTGCACCACACGAACACCTTTATGTGATCGGCCTCCGCGCTGTTTCTGAGTTCGCCCACTACGTTTACTCCGTAATACATATCCGAATACGCATCGATCACCGCGCCGTTTTTATCGTAAAGCGCCGCGTAAACCTCGGCGTTCTCCCTGTCTTCGGGCGCCAAGGCGCCGAGGTCGGTGACGACAGTGATCTTATTGTCTCCGATCATCATTTGACTTTCCGACATGATAATACCTTCAAAATCAATATCATTCAAACAGTCGTTATTGTCTGCGACATCGACCGTTTTCCAGGCTTCCTCGCTTCCGAGGTAATACACATTCTTAATTCCCGCGCATCCCATAAACGCCGAAGATCCGACGCTTTTAACGCTCGCGGGTATAATCACCGCCGCAAGGTTTTCGCAGTTTTGAAACGCGTACGCGCCTATGCGTTCGACCCCGCTCGGTATATTGTAATTCGGCTGGACTTCATCCCTCGCGTAGGCTATGATCTCGGTCTTGTTTTTATCGAACAGAACGCCGCCTTCCGACGAATAAGCGGCGTTTTCGGGAGGAACTTCAATGTTAAGCCTGCCGCAGCCGGAAAAAGCCTGAGCTCCGATATCGTTAACGCCTCGTCCGATCTTCACGCTTGTCAGAGCGCAGCAGCCAAAAAACGCCTGCGCACCGATAGAAACCGCGCTGTCGGGTATTTCAACTCTTGTGATATTTTCGTTTCCGAAAAACGCCTTGTCCGCGATGCATCTCGTTCCGTTGCGCACTTCGTATTTTCCCGTCCTTTCGGGACTTGCCTCAATAAGATGCTTACCGATATAGAGATCGCCGTCGGTTCTGTTTTGCGGGTCGTTGTAATACGCGGTGTCCGAAAAAGCCGAACCGCCTATGCTTTTCACTCCGTCCGGAACATTTATATCCGCGAGCCTTCCGCATGCCTCAAACGCTCTGCCGCCTATGTTTGTCACACTGTCGGGTATTCTGACGCTCTTCAGGGATCCGCAGCCGAAAAAAGCGCTGTTCCCAATGCTTATAAGTCCAACGGGCAGTTCGACGTTTTCGAGATTTGCGCAGTCGGAAAACGCGCCGTCTCCGACGCTTGTCACTCCGTTTTTTATTATTATTTCGGTAATTTCACTTTTTCTTTCACGCCAAGGGCAGTCATAGCTGTATGTCAAGTCAAAATCCCGCATATCACCGCTGCCTCCGATTGTCATGACGCCGCCGCTCAGCGACCATGTGATATTGCCGGCATATTCGTCCGCCGAAGCGCACGTTGGAATAACGGCAAAAACGATCAATAAAGACAGGGCAAAACAAAATTTCCTCATAAAGCATATCCCCAACAAAATAATTTTTTGACAGAAGCGCATCTTAAACCAATAAACGAAATAAGGCGCTTTCAGAAGCATTGTACACCTTTCGTCACAAAATGTCAATATTTTACAATACTTCTGTAATCCGGCGCCGTTATCGCGATATGTATAAGATTGCGGCGAAAAAAATTACATGGGCAAAGCGGATCTCAACGTCTCATTTCACGCAAATATTTTATAAACTCAATCGCACTTTATTCCGTATCGCCAAAAATATTATTCCGAAAGACTTGATATGTATTTAAAGCTCTTGCGGGTTCGGAATTAAATGACAAAACGG
The DNA here is from genome assembly GCA_947625055.1 of uncultured Monoglobus sp. Lineage (GTDB taxonomy): Bacteria > Bacillota > Clostridia > Monoglobales > Monoglobaceae > Monoglobus. The sequence continues at coordinate 13,203 of CANQMT010000032.1, forward strand.
CTTTGGCGTTTATTTACCAAAGCCGTTTGGTTTTATGCGATTTAACAAGATAAATTTTTCATCCGTGTCAATATATTTTTTTGATTTATATAATACTTTAAATTTGGGCTGTCCTATTATATGCCTGTTATCCTCAGCCGCGAAAAAACTGCTGCCGCAGAGAAATCCTTTTTTATTACTCCGATACGTCAAAAAGAAACACAGATTTGGCAAATCATCATCAAAAAACAACAAATAATCCGCGCTTATTCCGCTGCCTTTAACCTTGTTTTTGTAATATCTGAAAATCAAATCTTCTTTGTCAAGCAAATCTTCAAGTCGGCAAAAATAACTGATTCTGCTATCGATCTCGTCAAAAAACACACTTTTTTGCAGCTCATCATATGTAATCGCGCCGTCCGCGACAGCGTCAAATATTTTGGGTTTGCTAAATGAAGGATCATTCAACTTTTCAATATCTCTGAGCTTGTGTAAGCCCGCAAGATGAAAAAAATCTTCCTTCATAAAATTAATTTTAAGAGATATAAGTTTGTTTTTATGTCCCGCTTTAAAGCTGTATTCCGTTTTTAATAATCTTTCAAAAGCTTTTGCGCTCTTTGTTAACTTATCCATATTACGCACCAAATTTCAATTTAAAAAATGCCCCGATATAATCGAGGCACAAATTAGAGTGTTTTCTTTCAGATATTATAAATCCTATTCGCCATGTGGTAGTCACACAACCCTCCGCAGAGCTCCGCATATCACCGACGGCGAACCGACAATATGTTTCAACGCTCAAAACAGCCTCAAAGAACTGTTTGTATCAAATTTAAATACATAAAAGTATCTACATATATATTATATCACAAATTTAAAAAATTGCAACAAATATTTTAAAAAAATATAATTTTGTCAATATTTACATTTTTTGCGACTTATTTTTTATATTCCTCAAGCATTTGCTCGATTTCCTCTTTGGATTTGAGGCTCAGGAACGAGAAGGGCTTTTCGAGGGATTTTTCTATGAGCTCTATTCCCTTTTCTTTTTCGCCCTGCTTTATCAGAAGCTCGCCGTAGCCGTAGTAGGCTTCGGGAAAGCGCGGCTCGGGGTCGCGCGCGAGAAGCTCCTCGTAAATCTCCTTCGCCTTGTCGTATTCTCCGTTTATGGCGTAGGCCTCAGCGAGGTTGTCGGTGATTATATTGTCGTCGCTGTTATAGTCATAGGCTTCCTCGTTGAAGTCGACCGCCTTTTTGCCGTCGCCCTTTAAATTATACATTATGCCGAGGTTCTGGTATATTGTCGTTATTCTGAAATTATTGTTATACACGTCCTCGAGCTTTTCGATCGCGTCGTCAATGTCGCCTTCCTTCCAGCTCACAAGCGCCTGCAGCGACGTTACTCTGTAACGGTCGGCCGTATTCGGCTTGGTGAGCATCACGGCGTCGGCGAACACCTTTTTCGCCGCGGCCAGCTCGCCGCAGCGCAGACAGTTGTAGCCGAACAGGATAGTGTCTCCCGCGCCGAGGTTGCCCACCTTGCTCGCTATATTAAATATTTTCAGCGAGCCGAGGTAGTCGCCCTTGGCGTATTTTTGCTTGGCGAAAAGCGCCACGATGCCGGCCCGTTTCACGATTATAAACACAATCGCGACAAGCAGCAGTATTTGCCAGATAAGTTTCATAAGTATTGCTCCTTAATATGATTTTCCGCATGCGGAAGTTTTTGCGGGCGGATAATATCCAAGGGGCGGGACGTCGAGGGCGCCGTCCCCTACGATCATGGCTCGCAAAACTCCGTAGGGCCGGATGCCCACATCCGGCCGGCGGCATGTGGATGAATGTCCGCAAACGTTAATGATTTGTGGCCTCGTTTATCCGAGGAAACGGAATGCGGTTGTGCAACGAACCCGCTCTGCGGCTCCGGCCACAGCCGGCCTCCGCCCCACGCGGTTGTGGTTGACAGGGTTATATCAAATTATTCACGGTTCTGGGGTAGGGGAGCACGTCGCGGATATTGGTCATTCCGGTGACGTACATCACAAGTCTTTCAAAGCCCAGTCCGAAGCCCGCGTGTTTGCAGCCTCCGAAACGGCGCAGATCGAGGTACCTGCCGTAGGCCTCTTTGTCGAGGCCGAGCTCGTCCATCCGCTTTTCCAGAACATCGGGCCGCTCCTCGCGCTGGCTGCCGCCGATTATCTCGCCGATACCCGGAACCAGACAATCGACCGCGGCCACTGTTTTGCCGTCATCGTTGAGGCGCATATAAAACGCCTTGATCTCCTTCGGGTAATCGGTGACAAACACCGGCTTTTTAAACAGTTCCTCGGTCAGATAACGCTCGTGCTCGGTTTGCAGATCGACGCCCCACTCCACGGGGTACTCGAACTTTTTGCCCGAGCTTTTCAGCATCTCGACCGCCTCGGTGTAGGTCACTCTGCCGAACTCGCTCTCCGCCACATGGCGCAGCCGTTCAAGCAGACCCTTGTCCACAAAACGATTGAAAAACTCAAGCTCGTCCGCCGCGTTCTTCATAACGTAATTTATCAGATATTTCAGCATGTCCTCGGCAAGCGCCATATCGTCGCCGAGGTCGGCGAACGCCATTTCGGGCTCTATCATCCAGAACTCCGCCGCGTGGCGGGCCGTGTTGCTGTTCTCGGCACGGAATGTCGGCCCGAAGGTGTATATGTCGCCGAAGGCAAGCGCGAAAGCCTCGCCCTCGAGCTGGCCGCTGACCGTCAGCGAGGCGGGGATCCCGAAAAAGTCATCCTTAACGTCGGTCTCGCCGGGTTTGAGCGTGGTCACGCGGAACATCTCGCCCGCGCCCTCACAGTCGCTGCCGGTGATTATCGGCGTGTGGACGTATACGAAGCCCTTTTCAGAAAAATATTTGTGTATCGCCTGCGCCAGCATTGAGCGCACTCTGAAAACCGCCGAGAGCGCGTTGGTCCTCGGGCGCAGATGCGGAATTGTGCGCAGATATTCAAACGTGTGCCGCTTTTTTTGCAGCGGGTACTCGGGCGCGCTCGCGCCCTCGGCCTTCGCCGCGTCAGCCTTGAGCTCAAACGGCTGTTTGGCCTCGGGAGTCAGCTCCAGAACGCCGCTCACCGTCACCGCGGAGCCCACGTTGAGTTTTGAGATCTCGCCGAAATTTTCAAGCCGTGAGTCCTCGATAACCACCTGGAGATTTTTGAAGCAGGAACCGTCGTTGAGCTCTACAAAGCCGAATTTTTTCGAGGCGCGCACCGTGCGCACCCAGCCGCTGACTTCGATTTCCCTGCCTCCGAAATCTCCGCTGAACAAATCTTTTATTTTCATTGCGTTATACCGTCCTTTTTTTCGGGTGAAATAGACCCCTCTCAGTCAGGCTTCGCCTGACAGCTCTCCCCAAAGGGGCGAGCCGGAACGTCGGGGGCGCCGTCCCCTACAACACGATAGATATTATTCGCCCGAATTTCTGCGTTTGCTTTGTGAGCATTTAATTTAACGCATCAACCTAATCAAGCGAAAAGTGATTTTGCTTGCTGTAATCCTTGATAAGCTCGGCGCGGGGATAGCCACGGCTGTGCTCCACCGAGTTTATGTAAAATCCCCTGCCGTAGTAAAACCTGATCAGAGGCGTGACATGAGCGCCCGTGTGCAGACGCAGGATCTTCACGTTATTTTCTCTCATGACCTTGTCGACAACGCTCATAAGTATCTTGCCGATACCGTTGTTGCGCTGAGTGGACTTGACAGCGAAGCGGCTCAGATAAGCCTCGTGGTCGTCAAGAAGCTCGATGCGCACGGCGCCGACCGGCTCGTCGTCGATAAACACCACGAAGACCTCTTTGGTCTCAATGTCATTGAGCACGTCCTCGCTCGTCTCGTTGAGGGCCTCTATGTCATAATCAAGCCCCGCCATTTCGCAATATTTCAAAAACGCGTCCTTGGTTATCTTTTTTATGGCGGGAACGTCGTCGCGGCTTGCGCGCTTGACCTCGAACGCGTAAAGCTGCTTATCCATTTTTGTTGTCCCCCACCATCAGCATCGCCATAACCGCCTTCTGCGCGTGGAGCCTGTTCTCGGCCTCGTCGAACACGACGCTGCGCTCGCCGTCGATAACGTCGGCTGTCATCTCAAAGCCGCGGTAGGCCGGCAGGCAGTGCATGAATATGCTGTCGGGCTTGGACTTGTTAAACAGCTCAAGGTCGATCTGATAGCCCTGGAAGGCCTTGACGCGCTTTTCCTTTTCGCTTTCCTGGCCCATGCTCGCCCATGTGTCGGTGTATACGACGTCGGCATCCGTTATCGCCTCGACCGGATCGTTTGTCATAACTATTTTAGAACCCAGCTCCTTTGCGTCCTCGCGTGCGTTGGCAACGATTTCGGGATCGCACTCATAGCCCTTGGGCGAGCCGACGCTTATGTCCATGCCGGCCTTGGCGCAGGCGTAAAGCAGCGAGTGGGCGACATTGTTGCCGTCGCCGATATACGCGAGCTTCAGACCGCGCAGACGGCCCTTGTGCTCTTTGACGGTCATCAGATCCGCCAACGCCTGACACGGGTGCAGCAGATCGGTGAGGCCGTTTATTATCGGGATCGAGCCGTACTTCGCAAGGTCCAGCACGTCCTGGTGATCAAAGGTCCTTATCATTATTCCGTCAACAAAACGGCTCATGACCTTGGCAGTGTCGTAGATCGTCTCGCCGCGGCCGAGCTGAATGTCGTTTGCCGAAAGGAACAGAGCCTGACCGCCGAGCTGATATATGCCTGTCTCAAACGAGACGCGGGTCCTGGTTGACGACTTTGTGAAGATCATCGCAAGAGTCTTGCCCTTTAAAATGTGGTGCTGTATTCCCGCCTTCTGCTCTTTCTTGAGCTTCGCGGCCAGAGACAATAGCTGATTGAACTCCTCATGAGTAATATCGTGTATGCTGATAAAGTGTTTCATATTATAATACCTCCTTGATCGCGTTTGTCAAAATATCTATATCGGATCTCGTGACGATGAGCGGCGGCACTATGCGCAGCACGCGGTCGCCCACAACTCCCACAAGAATTTTTTTCTCAAATAATTTATTGCCGATCTCTTTAGCTTTCGGCTCTTTAAACTCCACACCCCGCATCAGACCCGCGCCGCGGACCTCGGCGATCCCGGGACATTCATCTTTTAGCTTATTCAGGCTCTCGCCCAGATATTCGCCCGCCTCGGCAGCGTGATCGAGCACGCCGTTGTTTAAAAGCTCGTCAAGAACCACGAGTCCCGCGCGGGTCGACAGCGGATTGCCGCCGAAGGTTGTGCCGTGATCGCCCGGCTTAAAGGCCGAGGCGAATTTTTCATTGGCGCAGAACGCCCCGATCGGCACTCCGCCGCCCAGTCCTTTGGCCATTGTGAATATGTCGGGCTTAACTCCGTAAAGCTCGTGCGCGAAAAGTCTGCCGCATCTGCCCACGCCGGTCTGTACCTCGTCAACGATAAAGGCGATGTCGTTCTCGCGGCACAGTCGCTCGGCCTCGCGCGCGAACTCAATTGTCGCGGGGTGAACTCCGCTCTCGCCCTGAACGAGCTCGATCATAATTCCGGCGGTTTTCTCGTTGACGGCGTTTTTGAGCCCTTTAACATCGTTAAGCTCAACATGCACGAACTTTTCGATCAGGGGCTTATACGGCGTCTGGTACTTGGGCTGGCCTGTGGCCGCCACAGTTGCCAGCGTTCTGCCGTGGAACGAGCTTTTAAGCGTGATAAACTCTATCCTTTCGGGTCTGCCATGCTCAACCTGATATTTTTTGGCAAGCTTTAAAGCTCCCTCGTTGGCTTCCGCTCCGGTCGAGCAGAAGAACGCTCTGTCCGCGCAGGTGTTCTCGACAAGCATTTGCGCGAGCCGCGCCTGATTTTCGACGTAATATACGCTTGACGTATGGATAAGCCTGCCGACCTGGTCGCGCAGCTCTCTTGTCAGTCTCTCATAATTATGCCCCAAGGCGGACACCGCTATGCCCGCGAAAAAGTCTTTATAGTCATCTCCCTCGGCCGATCTCAGGTTTATCCCGTCGCCGCTGACAAAGCTGACCGGAATACGGTCGCCGAACGTGTTCATGTAATATTTTTTGTCAAGAGCTTTTACCTGCTCCGTGCTTAAATTTGCGCTCATTGTTATGACCATTCCTTTCCGCTGCGCTGCAAGGCACAAAAGGTAATGAAACTAAGTCTTGTAGTGCAGCAT
>CANQMT010000033.1 GCA_947625055.1 uncultured Monoglobus sp.
TGTTAGTTTCATTTTACACAAAAGTTGCTATGTTGTCTATTTTTAATTAGTGTTGCACTTCACATGATAACATGCCGAGGCAGGCGGGCGGGCGAGGCGCATGTCCGTTCACATTAATGATTTGTGGCCTCGTTTATCCGAGAAAACGGAATACGATAGTGCCCCGCACCCGCTGCGCGGCTCCGGCCGCATCCGCCCCTACGGTGTGATGAAATTCGTAGGAGACGGCGCCCTCGACGTCCCGTTTTTAAATAAATAAATTTTTTACAAAAAAACTGTTGAAAACTACGCGGATATGTGGTAAAATATTTAGTCAGAAAAGAATTTATAACCAAATAAGGGGGAACTACAATGGATTTAAACGAAATCAAAGATTTAAAGATCCACGCGGCGCATGTAAGAAAAATGGCCCTCGAGGCCGTGCATGCCGCGGGCGCCGGTCATCCGGGCGGATCGCTCTCGGTTGCCGACATTCTTACATATCTGTATTTTAAAGAAATGAACGTCAAGCCCGACGACGCGAAAAATCCCGACAGAGACAGATTTGTCCTGTCAAAGGGCCACTGCTCGCCGGCTCTCTACGGAATTCTCGCCGAGGCGGGATTTATTCCGAAAGAGGACATAAAGGGCTTCAGAAGCATCGACAGCTATCTTCAGGGTCATCCCGATATGAAGAAGGTCAACGGCGTTGACATGTCCACCGGCTCGCTGGGCCAGGGCATAAGCTGCGCCAACGGCATGGCTCTCGCGGGCAAGCTTGACGGCAAAAACTACCGCGTTTACACCGCTCTCGGCGACGGCGAGATCGAGGAAGGCGAGGTTTGGGAGGCCGCTATGTTCGCGGCGCACTACAAGCTTGACAACCTGACCGCGTTTCTTGACTACAACGGTCTTCAAATCGACGGCGAGATCACCAAGGTCATGAACTCAACGCCGATCGACAAGAAGTTTGAGGCCTTCAACTGGCACGTTATTCAAATTGACGCGCACGACTTTAACCAGATCGAGGCGGCGGTGAACGAGGCCAAGCAGACTAAGGGCAAGCCCACGCTTATCATGGCCAAATCAACCAAGGGCAAGGGCGTTTCCTTCATGGAAGGCCAGGCCGCATGGCACGGCGCGGCTCCCAATGACGAGCAGTACGCGCAGGCGGTCTCGGAGCTTGACGCATATATCGAATCTCTCGGAGGTGACAAATAATGAACTATAAAATAGGTGAAAACATTGCTACCAGACAGGCTTACGGTGACGCGCTCGTTGAGTACGGAAGCGATCCGCGCATTGTCGTTATGGACGCCGACCTTTCAAAGTCGACCAAGACCGACGGCTTTAAGGTTACATATCCCGAAAGATTTATCAACACGGGTATCGCCGAGGGCAACATGATGGCCACGGCTGCGGGTCTCGCGACCTGCGGCAAAATAGTGTTCGCAAGCTCGTTTGCCATGTTCGCTGCGGGCAGAGCCTTTGAGCAGATCAGAAACTCGATCGGCTATCCGCACCTGAACGTTAAGATCGGCGCGACCCATGCGGGCATCTCGGTCGGCGAGGACGGAGCCTCGCACCAGTGCCTTGAGGACATCGGCCTCATGCGCACGATCCCGGGAATGGTTATCTTAAACCCCGCCGACGCGGTCGAGTCAAATCTCGCGGTCAAGGCCGCGATCGACTATGACGGCCCAGTTTACCTGAGATTTGGACGTCTGGCCGTTCCCACGATCTTTGACGAGAACTACAAGTTCGAGATCGGCAAGGGCGTTGAGCTCAGCGGCGGCACCGACGTGACGCTGATAGGCACCGGCCTGCTGGTTCCCGCCTGCACAGAGGCGAAGGAAATTCTGGCAGGCGAGGGCATCAGCGCGAGAGTTATCAACATGGCCACGATCAAGCCGATCGACAAGGACATAATCATCAAGGCCGCCAAGGAGACGGGCGCAATAGTCACCGCCGAGGAACACAACGTTATAGGCGGTCTCGGCAGCGCCGTCGCGGAGGTTCTGGTCGAGAACGCGCCTGTTCCCATGAAGCGCGTCGGCACGCAGGACGTTTTCGGACGCTCCGGAAAGCCCTATCCGCTGCTTGAGATGTACGGTCTCGACGCCAAAACGATCGCCGCGAAAGCCAAAGAAGCTATCGCAATGAAATAAAAATAAAAAAACCGGGCGGCCCGGCGCTTTATCTGCGCGGGGCCGCCTTTTTTTATTCGCCGTAGAGTCCAGCGCGGTCATTGACGGTGTAGAGCCTGAGCTGATCCTCGGTGAGGTTCAGCTTTCCGTTCTCGTCGCCCTTTAAAAAGCCCTTTGTCACGAGCTTTGTGATCGTGGGAACCGCCCACGCGGGCATATTCTCGTCAACATAGTCGTAGCGCTTGAGGCTGTTTTTGATCCCGTCAATATCGTTTTTGTTGCTTTGGATATCGACGCCGATCTCATTGATTATCTTGTCCTGACTGTCGTTTTTCGCCTTAAGCTCGTCATATTCTTTACTCATAAGCTCCTCCTCGCTTTCCGAATTATACTCTACCCCGAAATACTCGCACACGCCCTTGCAAATCGCGGCGGCGCACTTTTCGCGGCCCGAGGACGACGCCAAAAATTTGTTGTCGTCATAGTTGTCGATAAACGCCGTTTCAACTAAAATCGCGGGCATGCTTGTTCGGGTAAGCACCGCGAAATTGGCGGTCTTGACGCCTCTGTCATATCTTTCGGTCTCGTCCGGCATATGGTTCTGCACAAACCTCGCCAGCTTCCCGGCGCTTCCGGCAGTGCTGACGCAGTAGGTCTCGCAGCCGTAGGCCTTGGTGTTGGCGGCGTTGCAGTGAATGCTGATAAAAATATCCGCGCCCCAGTCGTTCGCCGCCTGCGCTCTGCCCGACAGACTTGCCGACAGGCCGCTCGCCACCACGTCGGTTATTTTCTCGCGGCTCATTTTGACCGAAAATCCGTTTTTCTCGAGCATCGGCCTAAGCCTCTGCGCTATAAGCACCGAAACATCCTGCTCTTTTAGCCCGAAGCCCGCCGCGCCCGTATCCGCCCCGCTGAAATTATGCCCGGGGTCGATAAAAACTTTTGCCATTTATTTCACCTCCGATTTAAGATCCGACAAATATTTGTCCGCCTCTTTGGCGGCTGCGGTAAAGCTGTTGTTCTTCCACCACGCAGCGAGCGAGGCCGCTATTGTGAAGATCAGGCTCACCGCCTGATATATATCATCGTCGGCCACGTCGATTATTTTGTGTCCGCTCATGGTCATCGCCTGATTAAAAAGGGCGAGTATAAGAGCGATCGTTCTCGCCACTGTGCCGGGACTCAGATCCTTCATAAAATCACCTCCTTCGCGTCTTCACGATTAAATTATATTTGTTGTTAAGTGCCCGCGGGTGCCGTCCTTCTTGACAAGCGGACAAAAACGGAGTAAACTTAAAACGTAAAATTTCTAAATATGCAAATCGTGAAATTTAAAAAGGATGTGACAACAAAATGGAAAAAACTCCGCTTTCGATGCGAAAACATATAGCCGTGCTCGGCAGCACCAACGCCGGAAAGTCCACGCTGTTCAACAAGCTTCTGGGCCGCGACGACGCGATCGTCTCGGACGTCAGGGGCACCACCACCGACCCCGTGATAAAGGCCATGGAGCTTATCCCCTACGGCCCTGTGGCGCTCATTGACACCGCGGGCCTCGGCGACACGACCGAGCTCGGCTCGGTCAGGACGGACAAAACCATGAAGGTTTTAAACCGCGCCGACTTAATATTATATGTTCGGGACATCAATTGTGATAATCGGACGGACAAAACGGATATAAACAAAAACACGCCGACAATCGACGTGTTCACAAAATGCGACTTGATCTCAGGCGAAAAACTGAAAAAAATAAAAGCCGAAAACCCCGGAGCCGTGTTTATCGGCGAGGGTCCCGGCGATGACCTGAGCGGCCTCAAAGAAAGAATAATCTCGGAACTCAAAAAACAGGAGCGCGACGACGGCACGATGATCGGCGATCTGCTGCCCCGGGGCAGCAGCCTGATCCTGGTCTGCCCGATCGACAGCGAGGCGCCGAAGGGCCGCCTTATCCTGCCTCAGGTACAGCTCATACGCGACTGCCTCGACCACGGAATGAAGGCCCTCGTCGTGACTCCCGAAACTCTCGGCGAGGCGCTCGAGGAGCTTGGGCGCGTTGACCTTGTCGTTACCGACTCGCAGGCCTTTAAGGCCGTTGACGCTGTCGTGCCCGAAAATATCAGCCTGACCTCGTTTTCAATGCTGCTGGCCCGCTCCAAAGGAAACTTCGCGCAGCTCCGCGAGGGCGCCGAGGCGATAGACGATCTGACCGAAAGCTCAAAAGTGCTCATGCTCGAGGGCTGCACCCACAACACCTCTCACGAGGACATAGGCAGAGTTAAAATACCGGGGCTGATCGAAAAGCATATCGGCGCGAGGCCCCGCTTTGAATACTTCACGGGCTACAGCCTGCCCGAAAGCTTTGAGGATTATGACCTTATAATCCAGTGCGGCATGTGCATGATAAACAAGCAGGAAATCCGCTCAAGACTGACAGCCGCCGCGGAGCAGGGCGTTCCGATAACAAACTACGGCATAGCGCTTGCCAAACTGAACGGGATCCTGAAAAGAGCCGCCGAAATATTGAAATAAAATATCCGCCGTTTCCGGCGTAAAACAAATAAGCCGGGGGCTTCCCCGGCTTTGATTTCATAAAATCAAAACGTTTATACCGCTCTGTCAACCTTACCCGATCTTAAGCATCTGGTACAAACATAAACCTTCTTAGGAGTACCGTCAACAATAGCCTTAACACGTCTGACATTGGGCTTCCACATCTTGTTGGCTCTGCGGTGCGAGTGAGACACCTTAATACCGAAGCTTACGCCCTTTCCGCAAATTTCACACTTTGCCATGTATATACACCTCCTTGTAAATCTATTCAAATTAACTCAACTCGAAACATTATAACAGAAACATTTACAGATTGCAAGTATTTTTTTAATTTTTTTTTCAATTTTGTTGTATTTTTACAATTCAGCCCAAACACGCGCATTTGTAACGTGAATGTAACAGGAGTTTAATTGATATTAAATAATTGAATGTTATAATTGTATCATAAAGTCGAAAAATACAATATACAGGAGGGTTACTATGAAAAACCACAAGATATTTGCAAAAAGAACATTATGCGTGTTTCTCTCCGCCGCGCTTGTCTCATTCGGCGGATATATCGCGGCCTTCGCGGAAAATGAGAATGATATAACGCCGGCGGCGGAACAACCAGAAGCGACCGCTTCTCCTTCCCCCTCCGCCTCCCCCGAGGCAGAGCCGACCGCATCTCCGACCGCGGAGCCGACCGAGACGCCCTCGGCGACAGCGGAACCCGCAAAGCTTACTCTGCGCGTCAACGCCAAGGTATACAAAACAACAAACGGCGTTTACAAAGTCTTATTCTCATCCGGCTCGACTCTTCCCGCGATAACGGGATTTGAATTCACCGCGCGGTTTGACGGCGCGGTCGTGAAGACCTCCGAGCCCAGCGACAGCCTCAAAGACAACGGCGATTTTTCACGTTCGATAAGAGATGATAATGAAATAACATTCACATGGAAAAATGCGTCCTCCCCTATAAGCGGCGCGGTCACGCTGTGCAGCGCCACGGTCGAAACAAGATCGGCAATAAACAGCTCGAATCTTTCTTTGATAAGCTTCACCGCCGTACCGGCTGACGGATCTTCGATCGAGATCACCCCGGAATTCGGCGTGAGCGACGGCGAGAACGTTCCGACCCTTTCGGAAAGCGAGCAAAAAGTTTACAAAAATCTTATCGCGCTTCCCGCGGCGGATTCCATGAGCTTTTTCAAAGATGACGGCACAACATACAACGATATTGCCTCGCTCTATCTCGAACCCATCCGCAACGCTCTTAAATCCTATGACGATCTTTCGGAGTCATCCCAAAACAATATTGACACCGCGCTTAAGGCAAACGGAAGTTCGATAATCAATATCAACGCGTCATTAAGGACCGCCGAAGCGATGACGGAAGCGCTCGGCACTATGAAGCTCAACGACGCGTACTACGGCATCACCGACAGCGACACCGCAATCAACTTTGAGTATTTAAAGCGCACCTCGGAATCGGTCGGCCTCACTCCTCCGCTTTATCTTGACAATGCGCCGAAGGCATACTCCCAATTCAACAGCGCGGTCGAAAATATCGGCAAAAACAATAAATATGTCGAAACGGCTCTCGCCAAGATATCGGAGGGAACATACGAGAACTACAATACCCGTATTCTCGCTCTTTCAACTCAGCTTGCTTCCTGCAATCATTTCAATGAGCATCCGTATTATCCGCAGTACCTTGAGGCGATAACCGCTATGGCTGCACAACTCTACAGCGAGGTCAACAGCGGCTACTCGGGCTCATACAAGGAATATATGCTCAAGTCAATAAACGATGTTTCAAACGAGGTAAAAAGCTACAGCGATATTATGTCTAAACTGCCCACATTTGAAACGGTGAGCAGCTTTACGATAGGAAACAGTGTCAACGTTAAGGTATACCGTGATCAGGCCCTTGCCGAGCAGAATGCAACCGCATATGTCGACACTTATAAGAACGGCGAGCTCGTTAAAAACGGTTTGGAAACAGCTTTTTCCGAAGGTTCGAGAGCCGTCAGCATTCAGGTCTCGACAAGCGTTCGGACTCTTGGCAGCGTTGACGGAATAGTCGTTTTCAAGGTATATTACAAAGTCGGCAGCAAATCGTATTATCTTGGCGAGAAAAGCCTGACCGCCAAGGCTCCCAGGGTCGACACCACCTTCGGAACCAACGGAAGCGGCGGCGTCACCACCGGTTGGGGCAACGATGGCGGCAATTCAAACAACGGAACGAGCGGCAGCGGCGATGACTATTCCACTCCCGCCCCCGTTCCCACACAGAACCCGAGTTTCGCGAATGATAATCCCTATACCGACATAGACGGATATGACTGGGCAAAAGACGCGATAATAGGTCTTACAAACGCGGGAATAGTCAACGGCATGGGCGACGGCAAATTTAACCCCGCAGGCAACGTCACCCGCGAGCAGTTCTGTAAAATGGTAGTTCAGATGTACGGTCTTGACGCCACGGACACAGCCACGACGTTCAGCGATGTTGATACCTCCGCATGGTACGCTCCCTACGTTACCGCAGCGGTAAACGCGGGCTTCGTGCAGGGCCAGTCGGATGAGTATTTCGGCATCGGCGAGTCAATAATGCGTCAGGACATGGCGACGATCCTCTACAGAGCGATCGACCTGAACGGCGAAATGGCGGAGCTTAACTTCACCGACAACGACAGCATCGCCGATTACGCCAAAGACGCAGTCTCGGAGCTTGTCGGCCTCGGCATAATGAACGGTTACGAGGACGGAAGCTTCAAGCCGCGCGGCAGCGCCACAAGAGCTGAGGCAGCAAAGGTGATCTGGGGAATATACAATATAAAATAACGGACATTTAAAAAAGTGAGGCTGAAAATCGTTTCAGTCTCACTTTTTCGCGCTCCGTTTCGGGTCAAGCTATATCCTTATAAAAATACAGACTGCCCAGAATAATCAGCGGAATATTAGCGCCTTTCGCAACGCCGAGCGCCTTTGAATATCCGTCCCTCACGCTTCTACACGGCTCTGACGGAACGCCGAATTTTTCAAAACATCCAGCCAGAATCTCCGCGTCAAGCGAGCGCGGATTATCGGGGCTTATCGTGAAGACCTTTTCCGCGAGCGGAGCGATAATTTCCGTCATGCGCTCATAGTCCTTGTCCCGCATAACGCCCATAAGCAGTATGACCTTGCCGCCGAAATACGTTTTCACGCTCTCGGCGGCTTTTTCCATACCCATAGAGTTGTGCGCGCCGTCATAGATCACTGTCGGATTTTCGACGAGCATTTCAAATCTGCCTGGGTGGCTGACGCCGGCCAAGCCGGCTCTTACCGCCTCTTCACTGATTTCAAGTCCGCGGCCGCGGAGCAGCCCGACCGCGGTCAGCGCCGCCGCCGCGTTGCGCGGCTGATATGTTCCGAGCAGAGGTGTAAACACATTTTTCAGCTCTCCGAAATCAAAGCGCGTTCCGCGCAAGCCGAGGCTTGTCACGCGCATTTTTTCAAAATCTACCACAGAGAGCGGCGCCTGTCTGAGCGCGCACTCGTTTTTCACAACCTCAAGCGCCTCGGGCTTATCCCCGCCGAACAGAGCGGGACAGCCCGGCTTTATTATCCCCGCCTTTTCGCGGGCGATCTCCTCAATATCCGAGCCGAGATATTCCGTGTGGTCAAGCTCAACATCCGTTATAACCGAGACCAGCGGCTGCCTTATCACATTGGTCGCGTCAAGCTTTCCGCCCATGCCCGCCTCAATAATCGCGGCATCGCATCTCCGATCGGCGAAGCACAAGAACGCCGCGGCTGTCAACGCCTCAAACTCGGTCGGCCCTTCGCTCATCGCGTTTTCCGCTTCGCGAATTCTGCCGCACAAGGCGTAAAAATCTGCATCCGAAATAATTTTCCCGCCGATCCTTATACTTTCGTTCGGCGATTTAAGATACGGCGAGGTAAAAAGCCCGACGTTAAAGCCCGCCGCGAGAAGAATGCTCTCAAGCATTCGGCAGACCGAGCCCTTGCCGTTGGTCCCGGCGACATGAATTATCCCAAGCCTGTCCTGCGGGCCGCCGAGGAGCCTTAGAAGTTCGCGTATCCGATCAAGGCCGGGTTTGCTCCCCCTTGAACCGAGATTTTTAAAATATTCGGAATTTTCTATCATTGCTTTTCACTCATCTCTTATCTTATTCTGTTAATCAAACGCGCGAACGACTTGTTTTTCATAAGCAGCCAGATTATATACCCCTCTACCGCACCGGTTATTATGTAAAGCGGTATTCTCAGCGCCAGAGCCGACCAAGGATGATTGTAGTAAACGTGCAGGCCGATCGACTTTATCACTATTGAACCGATAACATGCCCCAGCGCCACGCCCGTTATGATTTTCAGCGTCGGATTGTCCTTAAAGCAGTAAAACGACACGATCCCGGGCACGCAGCCTATCATCGCCGCTCCCGCCGTAATTATAGGATTTATAGCAAACCCCGAAATAATGCAGCCGAGAATGTCGCCGACAGCACCTGTCATAAAGCCCGCAATCGGGCCGAATATCATGCCCGACAAGATCAGCGGCAGATTTTCAAAGCTGAATCGGAACGGCCCCGCCGTTATGCTTATTCTCTTGAACACCATGCTAAGCGCGATGAGCAGCGCGATAATAAGCAGTTTTTTAAGCCTTCCGCCGTTTGTTATGTTTGTGTTGTTCCTATCTGAAATTTGCATAAAAATAACAGCCTCCTTTCAGCCTCACTCATATAGCAAGGAAAGAAAACTGCATACGCACAGAATTTTTACATTGCTCTATGAAGCGGGATGCAAAACGCGAACCGCAAGCCTTCGGCTTTTCGTTCGCCGGACAACTCCCCGTCCCGGCAACACTTAACGCACGCGCTTTTACTCTTCAAATTTAATTTTTACAAATTCCGAATTTATTATATCAATCCCTGTGGCACGTGTCAACATATTTTGTCAAAGTTTTGAATTGTTATGTGTTTTCACAATAAATTTCCGTATAAGACCGCGTTATTAGTGTATTATTTCCCCGCTTTCAAATTTATGCGGAAAAAATTTCAAACTCGCGTGTTTATTCGTCAAAATCACTTGATTTTTTTACGGATTTGTGGTTTAATAATATAATAGGTAAAATATTGAGTTGCGCAAAGACTTTTACGAGGTGAAATAAGATGATATATTTTGAAAAAACCGTCTCCTCAAAGGAGATATTCAACGGCAGGATCCTCAGGCTCAGGCTTGATCAAGTCGAAATGCCCGGCGGAAATCTGGCCGAGCGCGAGATCATCGAGCATCCGGGCGGCGTCGGTATCGTGGCGATCACCGACGACGATGAGATCATCCTCGTAAAACAGTTCCGAAAGCCGCTTGAGAAGGCGATATACGAGGTGCCCGCGGGAAAGCTTGAAAAAGGCGAGGATCATCGTCTGTGCGGCATCCGCGAGCTTAGCGAGGAAACGGGTTGTACGGCCGAGAATTTCGTGTATCTCGGGCACATGTATCCCTCGCCGGGATTTGCAGACGAGATAACTCATCTTTATCTCGCCACCGGGCTCACTTCCGGCGAAAAGCACCTTGACCCGGACGAATACCTTGACATCGAATATATAAAAACATCAAGGGTTATAGACATGATAATGAATAACGAGATCAACGACGCCAAAACAATTTTCGGAGTTTTCAAGGCACTTGAATATCTCAGGCGGCGGGGTTCTTAATCTTAGAAAAAAGAGGTCGATTTAACCATGGAAACAAAAACAGACGTTAAGATCAACGGCATGGAATATACCGTTGTCAGCAACGAGCCCGAGGAATATGTTCAGCGGGTGGCGCTTCTTGTTAACAAGAAGATCTCGGAAGTGAAAAATTCAAACGGCCGCCTGAGCACCGCAATGCTCGCGGTCATGGCCGGAATGAACCTTGCGGACGAGCTTTTGAAATGCGAGGAGACCGCGGGCCGCCTGCGCGCCGAGATGACCGAATATATGGATGACGCCAAAAGGAACAGCGCTGAGCTTGAAGAAAAAAAGCTTGAGGTCGAAACTCTCAAAGAAGATATGCACAAGCTTGAGATCGAGCTTGCAAAACGCGATACCGAGCTTGATAATCTGCGCATGATCAACCGCAAGCCAGAATCCCGATCCGAGAATTACGCTCCGGAGCCCGCCGGCAGATACCAGAGCAGGCCGTCTGTGACGCAGAGCACGCCGCAGCCCGCGCGTCAGGTCGGAGGCTATTCGGTAAATGATCGGCAGCGGCAGGAATCCCCTCAGATAAGGGAAATGCAGGCGAAATACGGTTCAAGCGTAATAGGCCGCGGTATGCCCAAAAAGACCGACTGACAGAATGAAACAAACAACCGAAAAAAAGACCTCTGCCCCGGAGCTGCTTTCGCCGGCCGGCAGCCGCGAATGTTTTGACGCGGCCCTCGCGTCGGGCGCCGACGCGGTGTACCTCGCCGGGAAATCTTTCGGCGCGCGGAGCTATGCCGGAAACTTTGAGCGCGGCGAACTCGCGGAATGTGTCAGACTCGCCCACCTCCGCGGCAAAAAGATTTACGCCGCGGTCAACACCCTTATAGGCGACAGAGAGCTCAGCGAACTTTCGGAATATCTTAAATTTTTGGAAAACGCGCGCGTTGACGCGGTGATCACGCAGGATATGTCGGTTCCGTATCTTGTGCGTAAGCGCGGCTTAAATCTCAGGCTCCACGCCAGCACCCAGATGACGATCCACAACCTTGCCGGAGCGGAATCCGCGGCGGAGCTGGGATTTTCGCGCGTGGTGCTCGCCAGAGAACTGAGCTTTGACGAGATAAAATATATCTCCGAAAACTGCGGGATCGAGACCGAGATTTTTGTTCACGGCGCCATGTGCATGTCATACTCGGGTCAGTGCCTTATGAGCAGCGCACTCGGCGGCAGAAGCGGCAACCGCGGCAAATGCGCCCAGCCGTGCAGGCGGACGTATAAAACCGACCGCGGCGAAAAGCATGTTCTGAGCCTTAAAGATATGGCGCTGATCAGCGAGATCGACAAATTATACGAGTGCGGCGCCTCGTCTCTCAAGATCGAGGGCAGAATGAAAGGCCCGGCCTACGTTGCCGCAGTGACTTCCGCCTACCGCCGATGCCTTGACGAAAAACGGGAGCCGACAAAGGCCGAGCTTGACGTGCTGAACCGCATATTTTTCCGCGGCGGCCTGAGCTCGGGGTATTTTGACGGAAAAACCGGCAAGGATATGTTCGCGTTTGACAAACCCGACAATCCTTACAAACGCGTAGGCACCAAAACCGAAAAACTCGTCCTTGACGAGGCGGCAGAGCGGGAACGCGGGTTTAATATCCCGCTGAACGCGCGCCTGAAGTTCCGCGTCGGAAATGCGCCGGAGCTTACGCTGATATCAAAAGACGGAACAGCGGCAAGCGTGAAAGGCGGTTATGACGTTCAGCCCGCCAGATCCTCGCCCATGAGCGCGGAACGCCTTAAATCGCAGCTTTCCAAAACCGGCGGCGGTATCTTCAGACTTGAGGATATTTCGGTTGACAGCGACGGCCGCGGTTTCGCGCCGATAAGCGGGATCAATGCGCTGCGGCGGGACGCACTTGATGAAATACAGAAAAAAATACTTGAAAATTACAATAAAAACAATGCACAAAACTTGACTCTTCCCCCTCCGCCTCCGCCGAGGAACGTTTCCGAAACGGAGCGCGGGATCATGGCGGACGTGACGAATTTGGAACAGTTCCGCGCCGTCCTTGAATTTGAGGCCGAGAGCGGGAAACGCGCCGCGCTGATCGGCGTTCCGATCGACGAGCTTTGGCGGGACCCTAAAGCCTTTGCCGCCGAGCGCGAAAGAATAATGATCCTGCCGCGGGCGGTAATGCACAAAGGCGAATATGAGGAATACGAGCGGCGGCTCGACAGGCTTAAAAAATCGGGATTCTCAAAGCTCCGCGCCGAAAACATTTCGGAGCTTGGGCGCGGAGGATTTGAACTGTACGGCGGACCGCGCCTTAACGTCACCAACGGCGTGTCGGCGGAATTTCTCAAAAACTTGACGGGGCTTAAAGCTGTCGCGCTGTCGCCCGAGCTCAATCTGGCGCAGATACGCGGCATTGCGGAAAATATCCCCTCATCTGTCACGGTTTACGGCCACCAGCCGCTTATGCTGTGCGAGAACTGCGTGACAAGGAACATCGAACCCTGCCCCTGCGGCGGCGGTAAACATTTTCTCGTTGACAGACTCGGGAAAAAATTCCCGATAATCCGCGACGGCGAAAGCTGCCGCTCGGTGCTGCTCAACAGTCTGCCCACCTTTATGTGCGACAAAATCGACGAGGTAAAAAAAGCCGGCGCGGCTCTGCTTAATCTGAGCTTCACGATCGAAAACGCCGCGGATGTCAAACGCGCGCTCGGCGCATGCTTCGGAAACGGATTTAAACCGGCGGAATTTACGCGGCTGCATTTTAACAAAGGCGCGATAACGAATAAAATCGGCAATTAAGCATAAAAATATAAGGATTTGAATATATGAGAGTAATTTTGGCATCGGCCTCGCCCCGGCGGCGGAAACTGATCGAAAACTTAAAAATCGAATACGAGACGGCAGCCGCCGGCTGTGAGGAGGTCACGGTCCCCGGCGAACACCCATCGG
The DNA here is from genome assembly GCA_947625055.1 of uncultured Monoglobus sp. Taxonomy (GTDB): domain Bacteria; phylum Bacillota; class Clostridia; order Monoglobales; family Monoglobaceae; genus Monoglobus. The sequence goes on from CANQMT010000033.1 coordinate 13,320, forward strand.
ACACCGTAAAGAGGCTGTCAGAAGCCAAAGCCCGATGGGTCGCGGAACGCTGCGGTGCCGACGCGGTCGTTATCGGCGCCGACACGGTCGTTGCGATCGACGGCAAGATCCTGGGAAAACCCGCGGATGAGAACGAGGCGGCGGAAATGCTGCGGCTGCTTTCGGGCAAGACGCACAGAGTTTACACCGGGCTCACGGTAATCGGCGGCGGCAAGACCGTAAGCGAATACGTTGAGACCCGGGTGAAGTTCTATGACCTGACCGACAGTCAGATCGAAAGATATATAGCGACCGGCGAACCGATGGACAAAGCGGGAGCTTACGGAATACAAAAATACGGTTCTCTTTTGGTAGAGGAAATATGCGGCGATTATTTTAACGTGGTGGGTCTGCCGGTGGGCAGACTTGACCGCATACTGCGGAACGACTTCGGCATTGAGCCGCTGATATAGAGCGGAGGTAAATTATGGCAGTTGATTTGGGAATTGATTTGGGAACGGCGAGCACTCGAATATACAGCCGTCGGGAAAAACGGTTGATCGCAAACGCGCCGACCGTGGCGGCGATCAAGGACGGTGAGATCGCGGCAGCGGGCGAAAAGGCTCTTGAAATGATCGGCAAAACCAACGCGAGTCTTAATGTTATCGAGCCCGTGAAGGACGGAGCTATAACCAATTTTGACGCGGCGGTCGGCCTGCTGAAGGAGCTTCTGACCGGCGGGCTCGCCAGCGCGTTCACCAAAGTCCGCGCAGCGGTCTGTGTGCCCTCGGGCATAGGCGACGTAGAGCGGAGAGCCGTTGAGGAGGTAGCGATCTCGGCGGGAGTTAAGGACGTATATTTGATCGAGTCGCCCCTTGCGGGCGCGATAGGCGCCGGCATCGACATTAACGAGCCCAAGGGCTACGTCATAGCGGACGTGGGCGCGGGAACCACCGAAGCGGCTGTGGTGTCGCTTGGCGGAGTTGTCGTGTCAAAGTCCGTGAAGGTAGGCGGCAAATCCCTTGACAATGACATAATCCAGACAATAAAAAAGAAATACAACGTGGAGATCGCGGCGACCACCGCCGAAAAGGTCAAACTCAGACTGGCAAGCGCGCTGCCTTCTCTCAGCACCGACATTGTTGAAGCAAAGGGCAAAGATATGTACAGCGGTGTTCCCAAGACCGTGTCGATCAGCTCAAATGAGCTTAACAACGCGATCCGCGACAGCGTTTCAAGAATAGTCGAGACGATCCGCTCAGTGCTTGAGGAAACGCCTCCGGAACTTTCGGCGGATCTGCTGGAAACCGGAATCATTCTGACGGGCGGCGGCTCGGCGCTGCGCGGTCTGGGAAAGCTCCTCAAGAGCGCCACCGGCATAAACGTGTTTATGGCCGAGGACGCGGTCACGGTCAACGCAAAGGGCGCGGCCATGGCTTTGGGCTCCAAGAGCGGGCTCAGATCCGCGCTGCTCAACACAGCAGCAAGAAAAACCTATTAAATCCAAAGGATGTAGATCGATTTGAAATTTATAAACGAACATAGGACAGCGATAATAATCGGGATCTGCGCGGCTTTGATCGCCGCGCTCCTTATCCGTTTCGGGATCGGCAGCAGCCGCGCTACCGCTATCGAGAACGCGTCGCTTTCGGTAATGACCCCCGTCCAAAGGTTTTTTAAGAACATCGGCGACAACATATATGACGTCACCCACAGTCTCGGCCTGCTTAAAGAACTTAGGGGCCGAGTTGATGAACTGAGCCGCGAGAACGCCGAATATGAAGCCGCGGCGAGCGGAGACGACATATCAGCGGAAAACGACCGTCTGAGACGCATGCTTGAGCTTCGCGACGACAATCCCGACCTTGACATGGTGGCCGCGTCGGTGGCGGCGGACGAGCCTTCAAACTGGTTCACCGGCTTCACTATCGACAAAGGCGAGCACAGCGGGATATCCGAAGGCTGCATAGTTATCTCGGGCGACGGCTTTTTGGTAGGCAAAGTCGTCCGCGTAGGAACCAACTGGGCAAGCGTCATGACCATAACCGACCCCGGTTTTTCCGCAGGAGTCATGGTCGAGCGCTCACAAGATCTGGGGATTGCCGAGGGCGATACCGAACTGCGCGAGAACATGCAGTTCCGTCTGTCATTTCTTTCAAGAGGCGCCGACATCATTGAAGGCGATTATGTGACAACAACCGGTCTCGGCGGCATATTTCCGGCCGGTTTCCGTCTGGGAAAGGTGGCCGAGGTCGGAGAGGACGCGGTCAGCATGACCAAAAACGCCGTAGTCACCGCAAGCGCGCCGCTGAGCGACCTTCGCGACGTGTTTGTTATAACCAACAATACGGACATCGTACTTGACGAGGAAAACGCCAACATGACCGCGGCCCGCGAAAAGGCGGAGCAGGAACAGGCGGAGATCGACCGCGCCGAGCGTGAAAAACGCGAAGCTGAAAATCGATCCTCCGACGATCAAACAAATGACGAAGACGACGAAGATGATCGGGCGGACGAGGATAATTCCGATGAAGACAGCGGCTCCGATGACGCGGACGCCGAAAACACGGATGAAGAATATGACGACAGCGGCGCGGATAACGCCGATGATGAGGAATAGGATTGAGGAGATTTAAGCATGAAAACGATCCATCACGGAGCATGTCTTATCTTGACCATAATACTGCAAACAATGATATTTAATTATATAAACGTATTCGGCGTCCACCCGAACCTGTTTCTTGTCGCGGTAATTGCGATCGCGATCTTCGGCGGCAGGGTACAGGGTATGGTCTGCGGAATGATTTTCGGCCTTGTCTTTGACCTTCTGACCGAAAGAATGCTTGGCGCGAATATGCTGGCGCTGGCCGCTGCAGGCTATATTGCGGGCATGATCGCCTCGGGGTATTACGCCGCTCCTCCGTTTTATATTTTTTTGACGATCGGCGCGGCTGCCACGGCCGGAGTTGATCTTATCTGCATGATCCCCTACACCGCGGGACTTGAGATAAGCGTCTCTCTGCTTTACGCGCTCAAAACCGTGCTCATCGAGGCAATAATGAACGGCATTTTGGTTATCCCTGCCGTATGGTGCATAAAACGAACGACAAAGCTGCTTAAAATACAAAATATTAACACATTTCGGTGATAGATATGGAATTTAACAAAACAACAATCCGCGCATTAATAATAACGGGCGTTGTGGCGCTTTTGGCTCTTGCCTGCGTCGTGCGCCTTTACAATCTCCAGATCGTCAACGGCGAGGACTTCAGAATAATGGCGGACAACAGCTCGGTGAGGACCTATGTCAAAAAGGCGCCCAGAGGCGAGATCTTTGACAGAAACGGCGTGCCCATAGTTGAAAACAAAGCGGGCTACAGCATTCAAATATTTAAGACCGATATAACCGATGATGAGCTCAACGCCAACCTGGCCGATATAATCACTCTGCTGCACGAAAACGGCTGCGACTATACCTCAACGTTCCCGATAAGATACAACGCGGAAACCGGCTCACCCGAATATGTCTTTGACGATATTGAGCCCGAAAGCGATGAATATCCGCTAAAGATCGCCGAATGGGAATCGGAAAACGGCGTCAGCGGCTACGGTACGTTAAGAGAGATCGTCGCGCACTACGCCGACAAATACAATGTCTCGGCCGAATATGACAACGATATGACAGTGGATCTCATCGCGGTGCGCTACGAAATGGATCTGCGCAATTTCGGACGCTTCAACCCTTTTACTATGGCTACAGAAGTCAACAACATAGTTCTTCAAAAAATAGAAGAAACTTATGTTTCCATGGGGTTCGCGGGAGTCGTGACCGACGCAGTGAGGACCTATGCCCGCGGCACCATGGCAGCTCATATTCTCGGCAGGACAGGAATAATCTACGCCGAAGAATATGAGAAACTCAAAGACGAGGGTTACGGCATGAACGACATCATCGGAAAGGACGGCCTTGAGGCTGTTCTTGAACCGTATTTAAAGGGCGAAGACGGCTACCGCAGCGTGCGCCTCGGAACCGATGGAAGATATGATGACGAGGTCGCTTCTCGCGAGCCTCATCCCGGCAATTACGCCGAGTTAACCATTGATGCCGAGCTCCAGGCCGCTGCCGAAAGCGCGCTCAGGACCCACATTTCCGAGGCGGTCGGCTCAGACGGAGCGGGAGCGGTGATCGCGGTCGATCCCCACAACGGCGAGATCCTTGCGATCGCCTCATATCCGGGCTATAACCCCGAAACCTTTAACGAGGACTATGACAGACTGCTCAAGGCGGATTCAAAACCCTTGTTCAACCGCGCTTTAAACGGCACCTACGCCCCGGGCTCCACATTCAAAATGCTGACGTCGATCGCGGGACTTGAGAGCGGGATAATATCGCCCGACACCTACATCACCGACCGCGGAGTTTACACCTACTATTCCGATTACCGCCCGACATGTCTGGTATATTCCTCAAGCGGAAGCACCCACGGCACTATCAATGTCTCGGAGGCGATCGGCGTTTCCTGCAACTACTTCTTTTATGACGTAGGCAGGCAGACCGGCATCGACACCATTGACGAGTACTGCGAAAAGTTCGGCCTGGGTCTGCCCACGGGCATTGAGCTGCCCGAGAGCACCGGCATTGTCGCCGGACCCGATGAAAGAGAGGCCGCGGGAGGCGAATGGCATCCGGGCGACGTGCTGCAGACCGCGATCGGCCAGTCGGACAACCTTTTCACGCCGGCGCAGCTCGCGAGCTATGTCTGCACCATACTCAACAAGGGTACCCGCTACAAACTGCATCTCGTAAGGCGGATCGCGGATTACGAGACAGGCGAAATAAAAATGCAGAGTGAACCTGAGATTATTTCCGAAAACCCGATAAGCGACTCCACATTCGCCGCAGTCAAAGAAGGCATGCGCCAGGTTGTGGCCGACGGAACCGCCGCCAAGGTCTTCGGCAGCTCGTCTCTTAAAGTTGGCGGCAAAACCGGAACCGCGGAGGTCTCGGACGGGGCCGATAACGTCCTGTTCACTGGCTTCGCGCCGTATGACAACCCCGAGATCGTGGTCGCGGCTGTGATAGAGCACGGCGCCACAAGCTCATTCGCCGCGCAGATAGCCAAAGACGTGTTTGAATCCTACATGAGCCTTTATCACGGCAGCTCTGACGCCAAAAATATCAATGATACGGATGAGTATGTTGATTAGCAAAAATTCAGTAATATATACGATATTTTTATCCAATATTAAAAATTATGACATATTTTGACTGAATTTAAATATTTTTAATAATTATTTTTAAAAAAAGGCTTTACAATTTGTATATTATGTGATATAGTTTACTTGGTTGAAAATGCTTAATAATAAACGCCGTGCCTGAACGGCAAAGTTTGGTTGTGGTGACCGAATATATTTATATTTGTGTTCTTTCATAGACTGCTTGATATGAATGACCGGAAAATAACTATGGAATTTACGAGGAGGCGAAGGAAATGAATATAGCGCTCATAGCACATGACAAGAAAAAAGATCTTATGATCGACTTCTGTATTTCATACAGTGCGATCTTAAAAAAACATAATATTTGCGCTACGGGCACAACGGGTGCTGTGGTATCCGACGCGACCGGACTTCCAATTAAGTGCTTTTTGCCGGGCGTGGACGGCGGCGACCAACAAATCGGCGCCAGAATAGCTTATAACGAAATCGACGCGGTGTTGTTTTTCCGCGACCCGCTGACGCAGCAGAAATACGAGCCTAACATTGACTCGCTGTACAGACTCTGCGATGTGCACAATGTTCCTTTGGCAACCAACATTGCCACGGCGGAACTGCTCATCATGGGAATTGAGAACGGCGACCTTGATTGGCGCGAATATGTAAACTCAAAACGCATAGTGTAAAATCAAAGCTCCGCGAAAGCGGAGCTTTTTTATCACGTCAATCTAATTTTGAAATAAAATTGTAACCCAAAGAATCCAAAAACATGATATACTTAAAAAGGGT
>CANQMT010000034.1 GCA_947625055.1 uncultured Monoglobus sp.
TAATAACCGACCTCGTAAGTGTCTCGGTTGGAAATCGCCTAAAGAAATTTATGTTGCACTTGCTTGACATTCTGCCATGCCCTAGTTCCTAGAACCCATTTCCTAGTCCTTACATTATCTGTGAGTGAACCGCCATGCTTTTATTTTTTCAATTTAAAATCCGATATTTATTTACTTTCAACTATTACAGTGCTGTATACCTCGTCCCATTTTACCGAGCAGCCGAAGGCCTCGGACACCGCTCTGGCGGGAACCAGCGTTCTGTCATTGATAACCATGGCCGGAACATCAAGTGTTTTTATTTGACCGTTTACATACATTCGGTCGCTGTCGATCACGAGCGAGACGGTATTTCCGCCTTTGACCGCGGTCACGGTCTGCGCGCTCTCGTCCCAATTGACACTCGCGCCAAGCGCCTCAAACACCGCCCGCGCGGGAACCAAAACTCGATCATCTATCATCAGCGGCTGCTGATCAAAACTGAGCTTTTTGCCGTCCACGGTAACATTAGCGCTTTGCTGAACATCAAATAACGGCGAATTGTAATTGTAATGAATAGGAGCTGTTCTATTAAACCATGACATCGTTTCGGGATAGTAATCATGCCATCCATCCCCATCCACATCACCTAAAAGACAACGTCCGATATCTATATTATTCCATTGCTCTTGACTTCCGCCAAAAAATATTTCTATATTTGGTATTATGTTCCAATCATCTCCAATAAAAGAGCCATTATCAATGAATGTAACGCTCTCCGGAATCGATAAGTTATTTATATTACAGAGGTAAAATGACATTCCTTCTATTCTTTGAATTCCTCTTGGCAATATAATATTTTTAAGATTTCTATTAACCATAAATCCGTTAACTGTTGTTATGCTGTTAGGTATTACTATGCTTTCAAGGGCATTACAACTTTTAAAAACATTTTCTATTTCAATAACGCTGTTTGGAATTACAACATTTTTAAGATTTTTACAATTATGAAAACTTCCGTCCATCTTTGTAACGCCGTTCGATATTACAACATCGGTTAATCCGTCGCAGCTATCAAATGCAGCACCAATATATTTTAAACCGGCAGGAAATACTATATCCGTTAATCCTTCGCAGATATTAAACGTACCCGACGCAATCAGCGTCGTTCCGGGTTTAATTGTATATTTGCCGGATATTTCATAATTTTGAGTATCTATCAAACAATTATCAATATACAGTGCACTGTTTTCCCAATTCTTTTTGTTGTTATAATATCCGGTATCATAAAATGCCGAAGAGCCTATCTCTTCCAAATTATCCGGCAAATTAATTTGATTTAGCTTTTTACAACCGTAAAATGCTTGACTGCCTACTTCTTTAACGCTTTCTGACAGAAAAACATTTTCAAGATTAACACAGTTTTTAAAAGCCCAGCTGCCAACATAAGTAACACCGTTTGAAACAACAAGACGTTTTATATTTTCGTTGTAATTATACCACGGCTGCTCAATATACACAGAACCGGTCGGACGTTCAAATGAGTACGTCTCGCCGGTGCCGCTTATTGTCAACGTGCCCGAATCGTCAAGCGCCCATGTGACACTTGTGCCGCACTCACCGCTTGCGACAATTGCGGCGGCATTTGCGGGCATAAACGTCAACATAGCGCATAACATCGTCAATACCAATCCCAAACTTAAAATCCTTTTCATAAATATACCTCCTTGAAAAATAAAAAGTGTATGGTCTCAATCGAAACCATACACCGAAAAATGCACAGCTCCGATTGCTACCACACAAATCCAAATTCAACTATAAACTAAGCGAATAAAGATAGAGCTCACATTTTTACCAAATGGCAAAAAATCGCTTAATTTTATAGTGATATTAAATTGGATTTATGTGGTGTGTTTATTCTATCATATTCTTCCAAAAAGGTCAATGAAAAATTAAAAAATCAGATGATATTGGTCAAAAGCCGCCCGACGTTCGGAAAACGACTTGACATCATATATGGTGTCATAATAAAAACCGCCGTTTCCAACGAATTCGGCGGTATATTTGTTGTAGGGGACGGCGCCCTCGACGTCCCGGCTCCCCCCCTCGGGAATAATCAGCGCGCGGAGCGTGCGGGTTCAAAGCGACCTTTCAAAATCGCTTGAGATTTTGACCAAGCGCTTCCTTAGAGCTGTCTGCGAAGCAGACTGAGAGGGAGTAATATTCCTGCGTTGGTTCGCCTCCCTCTCCGTCGCCTTCGGCGCCACCTCTCCCTCCTAAAGGCGGGCGAGGCAGACGGGTTGACGTTGGCGCCGCGCGTTATTCCGCATGGGTTTATCACAACGCATGGACGGGACGTCGAGGGCGCCGTCCCCTACGACGATGTGGAATATAATATTAAAACGACAGAATTAATTTATACAAGAAAAATAAATAAACAGAATATATTTTCTCTTGACAAGGCAGCCGAATTGATATATAATAAAGAAAAATGTAACGACAAAAGCGTTACAAATATAAGGAGAAATTGATAATGGAAAAAACAGCTACATTAAATTTAAGAGTAAACCCGGTGGTAAAGAAGCGCGCCGAGGAAGTTCTTTCGCGTTTGGGGATTCCCATGTCGACCGCGATAGACATATACTTAAATCAAATTTCACTTAAAGGCGGCATACCGTTCGCGATAACCCTGCCGCAAGCTCCCGCGTCGGTCAATACGGATCTGATGAGCGCAGATGAAATTCACAGCGAGCTTTTCGACGGCTACAAAGACGCTGTCTCCGGCCACACGCAGGACGCCTCAACAGCATTTTCCGAATTCAGAAAAACAAATAATTATGGATAAGTATAACATTTTAATAACCGACAAAGCTCTCGACGATATGAATGAAATATATACCTACATCGCCGAAATTCTTAAAGAACCCGAAACGGCTGCCAAACAATATGATCGAATTGCTGATTCAATTGAAAAACTCAATGTTTTTCCATACCGAATAAAGGTTATGGACTCGGAACCGGAACATTCATGGGGATTGCGTCAATTTCGAGTGGATAATTACTTTGTTTTCTTTATGGTCAAAAACAAAAGCGTAATTGTCACGCGAGTTTTATACAGCGCATCCGACATAAACAAAAGACTGACTGAAAATGAATTTTAGCAAAATTCGAGAGGCGTTTTTGACGCCTCTCGGGGGTTTATTTATTTTATCTCTTTGACCGAGATCACTTCGGTGTCGGCGGGGGTCAGGTTCTGTTCCATTACGCTTACCAGCGCACCGACGGTGTCGAGCGAGGTCATAAGCGTTATCGAGCACTCGGAGGCGCAGCGCCTTATTTTAAATCCGTCACTGCCCTTGTCGTTGCCCTTTTTGGGAATGTCGATGATCAAATCACACACGCCGCTGCGTATCACGTCAAGCACATTCGGCACGCCCTCGCCTATCTTTTTGGCGGTTCTCACATTTATCCCGTTTTCCTTCAAAAATTCAGCCGTGCCGCCGGTCGCGATAAAGCGGCAGCCCATCGCGTCAAGCCGCTTGGCGAGCGGAAGGAAGTTGGGCTTGTCCAGATCGCGGATCGTCGCGAGGATCGTGCTGCCCTTATGAGGGATCGTTGTCGCCGCCGCCACAAAGCCCTTATATATCGCTTCCTCAAATGTCCTGCCGACGCCCAACACCTCGCCGGTCGAGCGCATCTCGGGGCCGAGGCTGACCTCAACCATTGGCAATTTTTCGGTAGAGAATACAGGAACCTTGACCGCCACCATTGAGGCCTCGGGGCTTATTCCGCTGCCGTAGCCCATGCTTTTGAGGCTCTCGCCCAGCATGACCCTTGTCGCCAAATCTATAACAGGCACGCCAGTAACCTTTGTGATATATGGCACGGTGCGGCTCGAGCGGGGGTTTACCTCGATTATATAAAGCTCGCCCTTAAACTCGATAAACTGAATGTTTATCATTCCTATGACCTTCATCTCGACCGCTATCCTGCGCGTCACGTCCATGATTTTTTCCTTTATTTCCTCCGGCACATTCTGGGGCGGATAGATCGAAACGCTGTCGCCCGAGTGGATACCCGCGCGCTCGAGATGCTCCATAATTCCGGGGATAAACACGTCGGTTCCGTCGCAGATCGCGTCGACCTCAAGCTCGCGTCCGCCTAAATATCTGTCGATCAGCACCGGGTTTTCCTTGTCCTTCTTGAACGCGTCCTCAAGGTACTGCACAAGCTCTTTCTCGTTGTGGGTGATCTCCATGCCCTGACCTCCCAGCACATACGACGGACGGACAAGCAGGGGATAGCCGAGTTCTTCGGCCTCGCGTATACCCTCCTCGAGGCTCCACACGCCTCTGCCCTTTGGGCGCTTTATGCCGAGCTTTTCAAGCACCGCGTCGAACTTCTCGCGGTCCTCGGCCTCGTCAATATATTTGGGCTTGGTGCCGAGGATCGGCACATTCATGCGGTCGAGGAAGTTCGCAAGCTTTATCGCGGTCTGGCCGCCGAACTGAAGTATCACGCCCTCGGGCTTCTCAAGCTCGATTATGCTGTAAACATCCTCTTCGGTCAGGGGCTCGAAATACAGCCTGTCCGAAGTGTCAAAATCCGTGCTGACCGTCTCGGGATTGTTGTTGATGATTATCGTCTCGATCCCCATTTTCTTGAGCGCCTGAATGCTGTGGACGCTGCAGTAGTCGAACTCAATTCCCTGACCGATCCTTATCGGGCCCGAGCCCAGAACCAGAACCTTGCGCTTATCGGAGGGAACCGCCTCGTTTTCCTCGTCGTACGTTGAGTAGTAATACGGAGATACCGCCTCGAACTCGCCCGCGCAGGTGTCAACCATTTTATAAACCGGACGGATCCCGAACTCCTCGCGCTTTGCTCGCACGTCGGCACCCGAACAGCCGATTATCTCGGCAATTCCCTCGTCGGCAAATCCCATTTTTTTGTACTCTCTCAAAAGCTCGGGAGTCAGGGTCTCAAGCGTATAATCCCTCAGCTCCTCCTCCTTTAAAACGATATTTTGTATCTTTTTCACGAACCACGGATCCATGCCCGTGATCTCGCAGATCTTTTCCATAAGATAGCCGCGTCTTATCATCTCGGCAAGGTCGAACAAACGCTCGTCGTCCGGCACAATGACTCTGTGCTTAAGGCCCATGATGTTGTGGTGCTCGGAAAACTCGCGCATTAAAGTGAACTGCTTGATCTCAAGCGAGCGTATGCCCTTGAGCAGAGCAGACTCAAAGCTGTTGCCTATCGCCATGACCTCGCCGGTCGCCATCATCTTTGTTCCAAGCTGACGCTTGGCTCCGAAAAATTTGTCAAACGGCCACTTCGGAATTTTGACCACGCAGTAGTCAAGAGCGGGCTCAAAGCAGGCGTAGGTCTTGCCCGTCACCGCGTTCTTTATCTCGTCGAGATTATATCCGAGCGCGATCTTCGCGCCGATCTTGGCTATCGGATAGCCCGTGGCCTTTGACGCCAGCGCCGACGAACGGCTCACGCGGGGATTGATCTCGATCACCGCGTACTCAAAGCTGTCGGGATTTAACGCGAACTGCACATTGCAGCCGCCCTTTATTTCTATTGAATTGATTATGTCGATCGCGGCCTTGCGCAGCATCTGATATTCCTTGTCGGCCAAAGTCTGGGCGGGCGCAACAACAATGCTGTCTCCGGTGTGCACGCCGACCGGGTCAACGTTTTCCATCGAGCAGACGGTTATGCAGTTGCCCGCGCCGTCGCGGATCACCTCAAACTCGATCTCCTTCCAGCCGCGGATGCATTTTTCGATAAGCACCTGACCCACGCGGGACAGATGAATGCCCTGCGTCGCGATCTCGATAAGCTCGCCGCGGTTCTCGGCTATGCCGCCGCCCGTGCCGCCCAGTGTGTAGGCCGGGCGCACGATCACCGGATAGCCTATGCTTTCGGCAAATTCGCAGGCGTCCTCAACAGTGTTGACTATCTCGCCCTTGATCATTGGCTGGTTGGTGCGCTCCATAAGCCGCTTGAAGCTGTCGCGGTCCTCGCCCTCTTTGATCGACTCGATCGAGGTGCCGATGACCTTCACTCCGTATTTGTCAAGTATTCCCTTGTCATACAGCTCGCAGGCGATGTTGAGGCCGGTCTGTCCGCCCATTCCCGCGATCAGGCTGTCCGGGCGCTCCTTTGCGATAACCTTTTCAAGATACTCGGCGGTAAGAGGCTCTATGTAGGTCTGATCGGCGGTGTCCTTGTCGGTCATTATCGTCGCGGGATTGCTGTTGACCAGCACAACGTCAACGCCCTCCTCTTTGATCGCGCGGCAGGCCTGGGTGCCGGAATAGTCAAACTCCGCCGCCTGACCGATAACTATCGGGCCCGAGCCGATGACCAGAACCTTTTTTATGCTGCTGTCCTTAGGCATTCTCGCCGCCTCCTTTCACCAATGTCAAAAAGTCGTCAAATATAAATCCCGTGTCCAGCGGGCCGGGCGAGGCCTCGGGGTGGAACTGCACGCTGCGTATCGGCAGCGTCTTATGCTTTATTCCCTCGCAGGTGCCGTCGTTGACGTTGACATAAAGCTCCTCAACGCCCTCGGGATAGTCTGACACGATATAGTTATGGTTCTGAGACGAGATGTAAACCTTACCCGTCTCGAGATTTTTCACCGGGTGATTGCCGCCGTGGTGGCCGAATTTGAGCTTTTTGGTTCCGCAGCCCAGCGCCATTCCGATTATCTGGTGCCCCATGCAAATTCCGCAGAGCGGCACTTTGCCGACAAGCGCCTTGACGGTCTCAACCGTCTCGGGCACATCCTTCGGGTCGCCGGGGCCGTTTGAGATAAACACCAGATCGGGCTTTGATTTAAGCACATCCTTCGCTTTGGCGTTATAGGGGAACACAGTTATCCCGCAGCCGCGGCTCTCAAGGTCGCGCAGAATGCCCGCCTTGCAGCCCATGTCAATAAACGCGATCTTTGTTCCGTCTCCCTTGATCTCATACTGCTTTTTGCAGGACACGCGGCTTATAACGTCGCTGTTGTCAAGCGAGTCCAGCTTTTTCTTTACTGCCGTTTCGCTGAGCTCCTTGGTCGTGATTATTCCCTTCATGCAGCCGCTTTCGCGTATGATCCGGGTCAGCGCGCGGGTGTCGATCCCTTGGAGCCCCACAATCTTGTTCTGTCTGAGAAATCCGTCCAGATCCATCTCCGTCCTGAAATTGCTCGGATAGTCGCACATCTCGCGCACGACAAACGCGCTCAGGGCGGGGGCGTCGGCCTCCATGTCCTCAAAATTCACGCCGTAGTTTCCGATAAGCGGATAGGTCATGACCACTATCTGGCCGCAGAACGACGGATCGGTCAGCGTCTCCTGATAGCCGGTCATGTTTGTGGTGAACACCACCTCGCCCACCACGTCATGGGCGTAGCCGAACGTCGTTCCGCGGAACTCCGCCCCGTTTTCAAGTATAAGCCTCGCGGGCCTGCTTGTTTGCATAAAATCACTCCGTTTATTTAAAAATAAAAGGACAATTGAGAATAATGACCTCAATGTCCTTTAATAATTATCCTGTTTTTGAAAATAAGATACCCCGGAAAGCAAAAACGGGAACTGATAAATCGGAGGCTTGCTTAAAGATACCAATTTTATCACTTCCTGTTCCGAGTATTTTTAACATTCTACCACTTCAAAAAAAGCTTGTCAATAGCAAACGGAAATTTTTTTGAAATTTTTTCGCGGGCCTCTTGTAATACTGTTGACTTTTTTTGTTTAAGATACATCGGCGATATGCATAAAAAGAATTGTTAAAAATTATACAAAAATACTAATACTTAACCGATTTTGCGAAGCATAATCGGTTACTTTTTTGCCGCGGTTTTATTGAATTTGGATTTAAAATGAGTTATAATATTACGCAAAAGTGGAATTATGACATTTCACAGACGGGAGATAATTTTATGGTCAGACTGCAAAAATATCTCGCGGACTGCGGCGTGGCCTCGCGCCGCGGAAGCGAGGAAATCATAAAAAGCGGCCGAGTCGCCATAAACGGCGAAACCGTCACAGAAATGGGCGTCAAGGTCGATGAGGACAACGACCTTGTGACCGTTGACGGCTCCGAGGTCCGCCCCGCGAAAAAGCATGTTTACATTATGCTCAACAAGCCCGCGGGCTTTGTGACGACCGTCAGCGACGACAAAGAGCGCGACACGGTTATGGAGCTGGTAAGCGACATAAGCGACAGGATCTATCCTGTGGGCAGGCTCGACTATGACACCGAGGGACTGCTGCTTATGACCAACGACGGGGACCTGACTTACAAAATTACCCATCCGAAAAACAATGTCGAAAAGACATATATAGCCGAGGTTACCGGCAAAATAGACATGAGCACCATAACGCGGCTCCGCAGAGGCGTTGTGATCGACGGAGTAAAGACCAGCCCGGCCGAGGTGAACGTCATCGGCGCGACCCAGCTCGGAACCAAGATCGAGATCACAATTCACGAGGGCAGGAACCGACAGGTGAGAAAAATGTTTGAGTCGGTGGGCTGCATAGTCAAGCGCCTCAAACGCACCCGCGAGGCGGGACTGACCTTGGGCCATCTGCCCTTGGGCAAGTGGCGCAGACTCTCGGAGTCGGAGATAAACATGCTTAAGAAAATCGGCACCGGGAAGGTTTCGTCCAAAGAAAAGAGCCGCAGCATGTACGGCGAAAAGGCGGCGAAAAGCAAGCCCGCGAAGCCGGGACAGAAAAAGAAACCCCGATACAGCGGAAACGGAATAAATAAGAATTCACGTCATCGTTATAATTAACGTGCGCAAAATGCCGTAGGGGCGGATATTATCCGCCCGCCTCGCACCTTGGAAAAATCCAAAATATCGAGGTCGGTATCTTCACCAAAATTAAATAAACTGTAGGAGCGATCTCCCGAAATGCGAGACGCGATACAAGGAGGTAAATTAATATTATGAGTAAGACGGAAGAGCTGCAGGAGCTGCGCAGAGCGGTCGAGCTTGGCGGCGGTCCCGACAAAATCAAAAAGCAGCACGACAGCGGCAAAAAGACTGCCCGCGAGCGGCTTGAGATGCTTTTTGACGAGAACAGCTTCGTTGAGATCGACGCTTTTGTGAAGCACAGATGCAGCGAGTTCAACATGGCAAAGACAAACGCGCCCGGCGAGGGCGTTGTCACCGGCTACGGCACGGTCGACGGCAGACTCATATACGCGTACGCGCAGGATTTCACCGTTATCGGCGGCTCGCTGGGCGAGATGCACGCGGCGAAAATCTGCAAGGTCATGGATATGGCGGCAAAGATGGGCGCGCCCATTGTCGGAATAAACGACTCGGGCGGCGCGAGGATCCAGGAAGGCATTGACGCCCTAAAGGGATTTGGCGACATCTTTTTGAGGAACACACTGACATCCGGCGTTGTTCCCCAGATCTCGCTGGTTCTCGGCCCCTGCGCCGGCGGCGCGGTGTATTCTCCCGCGATCTGTGACTTTATTTTTATGGTTGAAAACACATCCCAGATGTTCATCACCGGCCCGGCGGTCGTCAAGTCGGTTACGGGCGAAGACGTGAGCTTTGAGGAGCTCGGCGGCGCCGGCACCCACGCGGCGAAGAGCGGCGTGGCGAGCAAGGCCTTTAAGACCGAGGAGGAATGTTTCGCTGAGCTTAAACGCCTGCTGTCGTTCCTGCCCTCGAACAATCTTGAGAGCGCTCCGGTTTACGGCTGCGGAGACGACCTCAACAGACTTTCGGAGAAACTTGAGGAGATCGTTCCCGAGGACGTTAACAAGGGCTATGACATGCGCGACGTGATACGCGAGGTCGTGGACAACGGTGACTTCTTCGAGCTGTTTGAAAAGTTCGCGCAGAACATCATAACAGGCTTCGCGAGAATGAACGGCGCGACCGTGGGCATAATCGCAAATCAGCCCAAATTCATGGCGGGCTCGCTGGACTGCGACTCGTCTGATAAAGGCGCGAGGTTCGTGCGCTTCTGCGACAGCTTCAACATCCCCATTATAACGTTCACCGATGTTCCCGGCTATCTTCCGGGCGTCAACCAGGAGCACAACGGCGTTATCCGCCACGGGGCCAAGCTGCTGTTCGCCTTCTCCGAGGCGACCGTTCCGAAGATCAACGTTATTGTGAGAAAGGCATACGGCGGCGCGTACATTGCCATGAACAGCAAGCATCTCGGCGCGGACATGGTGTTCGCGTGGCCGACGGCCGAGATCGCGGTAATGGGCCCCTCGGGAGCCGCGAATATCATATTCAAAAGAGACATCGCGAATTCCGATGACCCGATCGCGGCGAGACAGGAAAAGATCCGCGAATATACCGACAAATTCGCCAATCCTTACATCGCGGCGGCGCGCGGATATGTGGACGACGTGATCGAGCCCGACTCCACCCGCCCGCGCATCATCAGCGCTCTTGAGATGCTTGCCAGCAAGCGCGAGACGCGCCCGGCCAAAAAGCACGGCAATATACCGCTTTGATCCGCGGTATTCGGAATTACGGAAAGGAGACAAGACTATGACAATTGCGGAAGCTCTGTCCGAAGGCTTGCAGGTCACGGTTGTCGGACTTGCGATAGTGTTCGGCGTTCTGATCATTCTGATGCTCGTGCTTATGGCGTTTAAGACGATTTTTTACAAAGAGCCCGAAAAGGCTGCCGAAGCACTGCCGAACGCCGAAAGCATAGCACTTCCGGCAGCAAAGGCCGAGCCCGAAGCTAAGCCCGCCGACGACGGCGAACTTATAGCGGTACTGACCGCTGCGGTGGCGGCAAGCCTGAGCACTTCGACATATCATCTTAACATAAAATCCTACCGCAGAGTAGGAAACGAGGCCCCGGTATGGAACCAAGCCGGCCTCGAGGACGTTATAAACTCGACATATTAACTAATCACTATTCGCTAATAACTAATCACTACGTTAGGAGGAATTTCTTATGAGAAAATTTAACATAACCGTTAACGGCACAACATACGAGGTCGAGGTTGAGGAGATCGAGGAAGCGGCGGCAAGCGCTCCCGCTCCGAGATCCGCGGCTCCGGCTCCCAAGCCCGCCGCTCCGACTGCGGCTCCCGCGCCCGCTCCGGCTGCAAGCGCTGCGAGCGCTCCCGTGGCAGGCGCCACAACAGTTGAGGCTCCCATGCCCGGCAGCATTGTGGCGATCAAGGTCCAGGCCGGCGACACCGTAAACGAGGGCGACGTGCTCTGCGTGCTTGAGGCCATGAAGATGGAAAACGAGATCATGGCTCCCAAGGCCGGAAAAATCGCCGCGGTA
This sequence comes from uncultured Monoglobus sp., assembly GCA_947625055.1. GTDB lineage: Bacteria > Bacillota > Clostridia > Monoglobales > Monoglobaceae > Monoglobus. Next base: position 11,277 of record CANQMT010000034.1, read on the forward strand.
TGCACCACCCAGGGCGCCTCGGTCAACACCGGCGACCCGCTGATCTCGATCGGCTGAACAAAACCCCGCAAACGGGACAACATTGAATAAAACAAACGAAAGGGTGATTTTGTGTTAGACGCTTTTTCAAGCTTTTTAGGAAGCTCCGGCATCGCGGCGCTGATAAACAACATGATGAGCGCGGCATCCTCGGGAAAGAATTTTCTTGAGATAATAGGAACGCCGCTCATGATAGCCATAGCGTGCCTGCTTCTTTATCTGGCGATAGTCAAAAAGTTCGAGCCGCTTCTGCTGCTCCCCATCGCCTTCGGCGTGCTTTTGACAAATCTGCCTATGTTCCAAAACTCAAGCGCGATACTTATGCACACCGAATTCTTCACCGACCCGCAGTATATGATCGACGGGCATCTTGATATGCAGCGCATTTTTGCGGAGGGAGGACTTCTGGATCTGCTTTACTTAGGCGTCAAGCTCGGAATATATCCGCCGCTGATCTTCCTCGGCATCGGAATTATGACCGACTTCGGCCCGCTTATCGCCAACCCCAAGAGTATTCTTCTGGGCGCGGCGGCGCAGTTCGGCGTGTTTATCACGTTTCTGGGCGCGCTGGCAATGGGCGCGCTGATCCCCTCGATAGGGTTCGGCGTTAACGAGGCCGCGTCGACCGGCATAATCGGCGGAGCCGACGGCCCCACCGCGATATATGTGACGAAAACGCTGGCGCCCGCGCTGCTCCCCGCGATAGCTATCGCGGCGTATTCCTACATGGCGCTTATCCCGGTTATCCAGCCCCCGATCATGAAGCTCATGACCACAAAAGAGGAACGCTCGATCGTTATGGAGCAGTTAAGGCCGGTCAGCAGGACCGAGCGCATTCTGTTCCCGATCATCGTTACCATCGTTGTGGCGCTGATCGTGCCGGACGCGGTCGCTCTGGTCGGAATGCTCATGCTGGGCAACCTGATAAAAGAGAGCGGCGTCGCCGACAGACTCGCGAAAACCGCGCAAAACGGACTTATGAACACCATCACGATCTTTTTGGGACTCACGGTCGGAGCGACGGCCAAGGCGGAGACCTTCCTGACCCCGGCGACTCTGGGAATAGTGCTTCTGGGCCTTATCGCCTTCTGCTTCAGCACGGCGGGCGGACTGCTGCTCGGCAAAATAATGTGCAAGCTCACCGGCGGCAAGGTCAATCCGCTCATCGGCTCGGCGGGAGTTTCCGCGGTCCCGATGGCGGCGAGAGTTTCGCAGCAGGTCGGCCAGAAGGAAAACCCCTCCAACTTCCTGCTCATGCACGCCATGGGCCCCAACGTTGCCGGAGTTATAGGCAGCGCTGTGGCGGCGGGAGTTTTCCTCGCGATGTTCGCTTAAACTTTGAATAACAACCGATTAGGAGGATAATATTATGGCAAAAGTTGGAATTACCGAAACTATATGCCGCGACGCGCACCAGTCGCTCATCGCGACACGAATGACAACCGACGAAATGCTTCCCGCTCTGCCGCTTATGGACAAGGTCGGCTACCATTCTTTGGAGGTCTGGGGCGGCGCGACTTTTGACGCGTGCCTGCGCTTCCTCAACGAGGACCCGTGGGACCGCCTCAGAAAAATCAGAAAGGCCGCGCCCAAGACAAAGCTTCAAATGCTGTTCCGCGGCCAGAATGTGCTGGGCTACCGCCACTACGCGGATGACGTGGTTGAATACTTTGTGCAGAAGTCGATCGCGAACGGCATTGACATAATCAGGATATTCGACGCCTTGAACGACGTGCGCAATCTCCAGACGGCGATCAACGCCACAAAAAAGGAGAAAGGCCACGTTCAGGCGGCGATCTCGTACACGATCAGCCCGGTCCACAACAACGACTACTTTGTGAAGCTCGCCAAGGAATACGAAAACTGCGGCGCGGACTCGATCTGCATAAAGGACATGGCGGGTCTGCTGACGCCATATAACGCCTACGAGCTGGTCAAAAAGCTCAAAAAAGCGGTAAAGGTGCCGATACAGCTCCACACGCATTACACAAGCGGCGTGGCCTCAATGACGTATCTTAAGGCGATCGAGGCGGGCGTTGACGTGGTTGACACCGCGCTGTCGCCGATGGCTCTGGGCACGTCCCAGCCGCCAACCGAGCCGCTGGTCGCCACCCTTCAGGGCACTGAGTACGACACCGGCATCGACCTCAATCTGCTGACCGAGATCGCCGAGTATTTCAAGCCCCTGCGCGAAAAATATCTCGCGAGCGGCCTGCTTGACACCAAGGTTCTGGGTGTTGACATCAACACGCTCAAGTATCAGGTCCCCGGCGGAATGCTGTCAAACTTGGTGTCACAGCTCAAGCAGCAGGGCAAGGAGGATAAGCTTGACGAGGTGCTCAAGGAGGTTCCCGAGGTGCGCAAAGACCTTGGCTATCCCCCGCTTGTCACTCCCACGAGCCAGATCGTCGGCACCCAGGCGGTGCTCAACGTGCTGATGGGCGAGAGATACAAAATGGTCACCAAAGAGACCAAGGGCATCTGCAAGGGCGAATACGGCAAAACGCCTGTACCCATTGACGAGAAATTCAGAAAAAAGATCATCGGAAACGAGAAGGCTATCAAGTGCCGCCCCGCCGATCTGATAAAGCCCGAGCTCAAAAAGCTCAAAAAGGAATGCGCCGAATGGACCGAGCAGCCCGAGGACGTGCTGTCATACGCGCTGTTCGAGCAGGTGGCGGTTAAATTCTTCGAACAGAGAAAAGCCGAGAAATACAAAATAGACCAGGACATGGTGGATTACAACGACATGACCCACCCGATATAAAAAAAGAGCCTGAGGCTCTGATATGCACCCCAAAAGTCAGACACTTTTGGCGGTGCATATTTATTATGCGAAAAACAGGAAATAAAAAATATAGTGGAAATTTAATCCTTTTTGCATATAACCTACTTCAGGCTCTGTTGCCGGATTATTAATCATGATGTTTAAACATTGGAATGTTATATGATAATTTGGATGTATATAAAAACGGTGATAAATTTATATCTAAAATGAACCTTTCGGTTTATATATCCGTCTATATAAGTGAAACCGGTTTTATTCATTCATAAATCGGGAGGCTCAAATTTGACCTTCCGCGCAAAACAAAGGAGGTGGTGATATGGAAAAATTTGAGGACTTGCTGAAGGCGGAAAGATTATCGGTTGAACGTTTTGTAAGATTTCGGATCAACTCTAAACCGGATGCGGACGACGTTTTGCAGGAGGTGTTTATTAAAGCTTATCAAAGCTTTCCTCAACTAAAGAATAAGGGGTCGTTTAAAGCGTGGATCATCAGCATTGCGCGGAATAAATGCAATGATTATTTTAGAAAAAAATCAACACTGTATGAGATCCCGATTGATTTCTTGATTGAAAAAGAGTTATCAGACAGCAGATACGGCGTTTCCGAAGTTCATACGGTAAGAGAAACTCTCGATATGCTCGGCGAAAAAGATAAACAGATCCTTTACCTTTTCTTTTGGAAGGAAATGCCACAATCAGAAATCGCAAAAAAGCTTATGATTCCTTTGGGAACAGTAAAAAGCCGATTGCACACCGCGAAACAGAATTTCAAAAATAATTATCCATATCGCGCCGATTTAACGAAAGGAGTACACAGTATGAAAAAGTTACCCGAATTTATCCCCAAATATAATATCGAAGTAAGTAACGAAGCCCCGTTCGCGGTAAAATGGGAAGAACTGATGGGATGGTTCTTGGTTCCAAAGCTCGGCGAAAATCTGTCATGGGGCATGTATGATATTCCGGCCGGAAAATGCAGCCGCACTTTTGATATGCAGGTTATCGGCAAAGCGAGAGTTCACGGTATAGAGGGCGTAGAAATAACCGCAAAAGAGACATCTTATTCGGATAAGTCCGATGTGATACGCCGCAGTTTTATTGCTCAACTGACGGATACGCACTGCCGCTATTTGGCAACAATCCGAAATGACGGCGATGTTCGCAGTTTTATTACATTTCTTGACGGTGATGAATTTCTGCATAATTGGGGATTTGGCGAAGATAACTGCGGAAATGAAACAAATCTGAAAATGAAAGGCGATATCAAAAGAACCGGCCAAGTTGTTACTTGTGTTAACAACGACTTTCTGCTCGATATTGTGGGACGATATACCGTTACGATCGGCGGCAAAAGCTATGATACTGTTTGCATCATGAATATCGAGACCTATAATTGCGGAGTAGTGTCCGAACAGTTTCTTGACAAGAGTGGCAGAACAATTCTTTGGCGCAGATTTAATCGTGATGACTGGGGCATTAAGCGTTATAAGAAAAAATGGAGCGAACTGCTGCCGAATAACGAAAGACTTACCGTAAACGGCACAACCTATGTTCATTGGTACGATTGTATCACGGATTACATTCTTTGACTTAATATAAGACCGTCACGCGGCTTGAAACAACGGTACGATCAATTATAATGGACATACGATCACGCTTGCCAAAGGGACGGTATAATAAGGACAGAGGATAAATAATTCTCAAAAAGGAGGTTTACAAAGTATGAAGCAAACACAGGAAACCGCCGAAAAAACGGCAAAAGAAAAAAAGGTTGCTTGACGGTCAAGAGCCGTAAAAATTGAAAATCAGCCGATAGAAACGCTTTGGACGAGGAACACATCGCCGGAGCGTTTTCTATTTGAAAATTTCCGTTTTTCCCAAGTCAAGAGCCGAGAAAAATCATCAAAAATACCCCTATCTTTTGAGTGAAAGCAAAAACAGGGTAAAATTTTGAATAGGAGTGAAAAGGACTTGAAAACAGGACTGACGAAGCAGGAAAAGACCACCGAAATATGGTTTGATGAAAAAAGCCCAAACATCAATATCCGCACCCATAACACCAACCTCAAAAACCGACTGACGGCATACAGCCGCAGCTATCCAAACCTATGTAAGCGGATCACTGAGGACGAGGACACAGGCTTTATGGAATTTGTGATTGCAAAAGGGCGGTTCTCTTTCCGCCTGACGGCTCCTTACACCGAGGAACGCCGGGCGGCGGCGAGCAGATATGCAAGGGAGCATAATCGGTTTAGAAAATAGCTTAACAAAAGACTTGCAAAAAGCGACAAAATGATGTATAATACCCTTGTCGGAGCAATCCGATAGGAAAAGGTAAGGCTGAA
>CANQMT010000035.1 GCA_947625055.1 uncultured Monoglobus sp.
CAACCTCACTGAATTTCTGCACTTTTTCCTTGCTTTGATCAATGTTACAACTTTGTTAATAAATTAGATTGACGTGCAATATTTGTCCCAAATTAAGTGTTCTACTCCGGGACAAAACCTCATAGAATACTACAAACAAGCCGAGCGGCCGAAAGCGGGAGGAAAAGAGAATGGAAGAATTTGAAGGGATATTAAAATTTATGCCTCCGGGAGCGCTGAGACAGAGTCTTAACGCGGGGCTTAAAAGCGTGAGCGGCATAGAGGAGATACGTCTTCGTTCGGAGCGGCCCCTTTCGGTTTTCGACGGGCAAAAGCCTCTGTATTTCGGGCGCGACGGCGGCGTATGCGCGCCGTCTTCGGCGCTGACGGTCAGCCGTCAGACGCTCGCGGCTGTGTTTAAGGCGCTTTGTGAAAATTCGGTCTATGCCTATACCGATGAGATAAGGCGCGGTTTTGTGACTATCCGGGGCGGGCACAGAGCGGGTTTCACCGGCAGAGCCATACGCGGCCGTGACGGAAGAATAGAAAGCTTCCGCGACATAAGCTCGATCAACGTCAGGATATCCCGTGAGATCCGCGGCGCGGCCGCGCCGTTTATCAACGGAATTATGCAGGGCGGCAAAATCAAGAGCGCGTTGGTAATTTCTCCGCCGGGCCTCGGAAAAACCACGTGGCTCAGAGACGCGGCACGGCTCATATCGGACGCGGGATTTAAGGTGGGCATATCGGATGACCGCGGCGAGATCGCCGCTATGTTCAAAGGTGTGCCGACAAACGATGTGGGAGTGAATACCGACGTCGTTGAGTACGCTCCGAAAGGCGAAGGCATCGAGATACTGCTCAGGACCATGTCTCCGCGGGTGATAATAACCGATGAGATCGTGAACGAAAACGAGGTCTATGCGGTTTTGTGCGCGAAGGGCGGCGGCGCCGCGGTTCTCGCGTCGGCCCACGGATCCTCGTTCGATGACCTGAGCCGCCGTCCGCGGATGCAGCCGCTGTTTGAAAATCGGGTGTTTGACCTTTTGATATTGCTAAAGGGCAGAAACGCCGACGGCAGCGCCAACGCCGAAATCCGGAGGCTGACATGACTATAAAGCTGCTTTGCGCTTTGACGATAGTTTTGGGGTGCGGCTATGTCGGGATAATAAAGGCGTCGGCATTTGAGACGCAGTTGGCTCAGATCCGCGGTTTCGCGGAGATACTGAGGTATCTGGAAGTTGAGATCGCTTTGAGCGGGTCTGTCTTGTGCGACGCTCTGCGCGCCGCGGCCGGGCACCGCGGCGGGATCGCGTCGGATATGTTTCTTGAGGCTGCCGACAGAATAGAAGACTCATGCGGAGCGGATACAAAGGAGGCGTGGACCGGCGTGATAAAGAAATATCGCGAAAAGCTTTGCGTCGGCGAAGACGTGATAGAGACTTTAATGGATTTTTCGGATCTGCTTGGAGGCGGAACTCGAGAAAGCGAGGCGGACAACATAAAAGCTGCCCGCGAAAAACTGAAGCTGGCTGAAGAAGCGGCGCTGCGCAAAAAAGCGGCCGGCTTTAATTTATACAGGAGCCTCGGCTTTGCCTGCGGGGTTTTAATAACGGTACTTTTGCTGTAAGTTTTCGGAGGGATAAGCATGACCGGTGTTGATTTGATTTTCAGAGTGGCGGCGATCGGGATTTTGGTGGCGGTGCTTAATATGCTGCTGTGCCGGGCGGGGCGCGATGACCAGGCTATGATGACGACGATAGCGGGGCTGATCGTGGTGCTGCTTATGGTCATACGTGAAATAAGCAACCTTTTCACCACGATCCAGGATATTTTCGGACTGTGACATTATGGAAATAGTAAGAATAGCGGGCGTCGGATTGATCGGAGCCGTTATTTCAATAATTATCCGCCGCTCAAAGCCTGAATTTTCGATGATGATACCGATCGTGATCTCTTTTACTATCCTGGCCGGCGTTCTGCCGTATTTGAAGGAAATAATCGGAGAGCTCGGCACGCTTTCCGAAAGTGTCGGAATAAACGGCGCGTATATGGCGGTTATTATCAAAATAATAGGAGTGTCGTATTTGGCGTCGATATCCGCGGAGCTGTGCAGGGACGCGGGCGAAAAAGCTATAGCGGCAAAGATAGAACTTGGGGGAAAGCTTATCATACTTGCCATGTCTGCGCCCGTCATAACGCGGATGCTTGATCTGGTGAGAGAAATAATACAAATGTAGAGATGAGATACGCGTCATTGAAAAAGCCTGAAAAATTTTTTAAAATACTTGGAATTTTTTTGATCGCCGCGTCGCTCTTTGCGGCTCCGCCCGTATTCGCCGAAGAACAGCCCGCCGATTACAGCGGAGAGATTATCGGCGGGTATTCCGAGTTTTACGGGCAGCGGCTCGAGAGCGGAGCGGGAAGCCTCATAACGTCCGCGGTGTCGCCCTATGCCGACGGGTTTTCTGTAAAGGAATTTCTGAGACGGGCAGCCGCGGGCGAGATCCCTCTTGACATTAAGTCGATCCTCGCTGAGGCGGGGCGGGCCCTTTTCGGAAGGGCGGCTGCCGCCGCTAAAAGTATGGCGGGAGTCCTTGGAGCCGCGGTCCTCGGCGCGTTTTTGAGCGGTGCGGTCAGCGGATTTGAGAAAAGCGGCGCGTTTAAGGCGGCGTCTTATGCCTGCCTTATCGCGGTGGTGTCAATAGCTTCGGCAGTATTTTACGAATGTCTTGTGAAGATCGTCGGCGCTGTCGAGAGTCTGGCGGTGTTCATGAGGTGCGCGGTGCCGGTTATGATTGCGGCTCTTATGTCAAGCGGAGCGGTCGTCAGCGCGTCGGCGCTCGAAGCGCCGTTGCTGGCGGTGATAGAGATCTCGATAAGTCTGATAAAATCTCTGTTTTTGCCGCTCGTTATGATAGGAGCGGGCATAGGCATAGTGAACAGCATGTCCGAAAAGCTGAAAACCAAGCGGCTGGCAGAATTCATAAACGGTTTTGTAAAGTATGGGCTGAGTGTGCTGCTGATGATTTTTGTGGCTTTCGCGGGGCTTTCAAGCGTCGCGGCGTCGGGCGCTGACGCGTTGACCCTTAAACTTACAAAATTCGCGTCATCGAATCTGATCCCGTTGGTCGGCGGCATACTTTCGGACTCGGTCGAAACCGTTCTGCGGTGCGGCGCGGTTATCAAAAACGCTTTGGGAGTTCTGGGGATCGTGTCGGTGGCGTTTATGGTCTTAACGCCGATCATAGAGATCGCGGCGGTGCTGATCGTGTTTCGTTTGACCGCGGCTCTGTGCGAGCCTATAAGCTCAAAAAGCGTGACGGAATGCCTGACGTGCATGGCGGACGGGATCGCCGCCGCGATGTCGATGCTCATATCGACGTCGGTCATGTTTATAATAATGCTGACTGTGATGATAAATATATCCGTTTAGGAGGCGGCATGGAGGAACTTAGAAAATGGGCGTTTTCCGTGGCGGTGACGGTAGTGTTCGGCACCGTGGCTGAAATAGCGATGCCGGAGGGAGATTATAAAAAATATATTCATATAGTGCTGGGAATGATCCTGCTGCTGAATCTGACGGCGCCGATCACGGCTCTTGTCTCAAACGGAGGCGGATCGCTGATCGAGGAATATGCGGCCGGGATCGATTCCGCGGTCCGCGGCACCGAAACTGATGCAGCCGAGATAGAAAGCATGCAGAGAGACGAGATCGTCGGGATCTACAAAAACACCCTCGAAGACAGGATCGCCGATGAAATTGAGAAACGGTGCGGGACCGCGCCGATAAGCGTTGAAGCGGAAATTGGCGAAGGCGATGATCTGTCTCCGGAGCTGGTCACGGTTCGAATGCCCAACGGCGCAAGCGGCGGCGCGGAAGCGGTCGAGGCGGCAAGCGAAATAACCGGCCTTACAGCCGATAAGATAATATTGGAGGAAACGTAGCGCAAGGTGTACGACATGGATGAACAGACAAATAAGCCGACGTTTTTTGAGACGGTGAAAAAATATTTCACTTCGTTTCGTCCCGATAAAAAAGACGGTGCAAAGGACGAAAAAAAGAAAGTCAATCCGGCGGTTATAGTGATAATCGCTGCCGCGGCGCTGGTTTTGATCTTCGCGCCCTCGCCGGGCGGCGGGAAAAAAGCCGATGAGGAACCGAAACAAAACGAGAGCGATCTTTTTTTCGGCTCCGAATATACGGCGGCGATGGAAAACGAGCTTCGGGATATACTGAGCAGAATAAGCGGCGCGGGAGACGTGAGCGTCAGGATATATATCGACAGCACCAACGAGAAAGTGCTGGCCGAGGACAGCAAGACCCAAAGCGAGATAAGCGAGAGCGAAAACGGTAAAACCGAAAGCAGCTCCGGTGAATCGCAGCCCGCGTTTTCCTCGGGCGGCAGTCTCGGCTCCTCGGGCGGAGAGCCGTATGTGGTCCGCGAGAAGCTGCCGTATCCGATAGGAGTGATCGTTGTTGCCTCCGGCGCATCGGACAAAAATGTGAGAAACGAGATATACGAGGCGGTCAAGGCGCTTTACGGCCTGTCCGCCAACCGGATCAAGGTTACTTATTAAAATAAAAATAATACATAAAAAAGGAGAATTGGCAATGAACTCAAAAAAATCAAAATCCAACAAAACGAACGGCGGCAAATCGGCGCGCATAAGAGGCGGAAGACAAATCTTGGTTGTGGGATTGGTCGCTTTGGTCCTGGCGGCGGGATATTACCGTTGGACGCTGGGAAACATAGAGGAAAGCGCTGTGAGCGTTTCGACTGCCTCGGTGCCCGAAAGCGAGCCTTCGGCGGAGGCGTCCGCCATACCGTCCCCGTCATCTGACGATACCGAAACATTCGGCTCGGCCGGCAAAGATGAAAACAAAGATGAAAATAATGAAGAAAATAAAGATGAAAACAAAGATAGCAACGATGAAAGCGCTCAAAGCAATAACCGCGGATCCGGCGTTATTATGCAGTCCCGTCAGGACAGAGACAGAATGAGAGCCGAAGCAATGGACAAATGGAAGGAAATATCATCAAACTCTAACGCATCCGAAAGCGCAAAAAAGGAGGCGGAGGACAATATTTTAAAGCTCACCGGCTATACCGAAAAGGAAAATGTGATAGAGACCAACGTGAAATCCAAGGGCTTTGACGACTGCTTCGCCCAGATAAGCGACAGCGGTGTTTCCGTCATAGTCAAGGGCGGCAGCCTTGACAGTGCGGTTGTGGCGCAGATAAAGGATATAATCGTGACCGAGACCGGCGAGCCGGCATCGCGCATAAAGATAAGCGCGGAGGAGTAGCGCAAACGCTGCATTAAAATAAAATAATAAAAACGTCTAAAATAATCAAAAAAATCATTGTATTATAAAAATTCTTATGTTATAATTATGATGATTAAGTATGCGAAGATTAATTTTGATGAATCATTTATTGTTTAGGAGGTTTTTATTATGGCAGATGAGAACAAGGTTGTTCAGGAAACCGAGGCTCAAAAAACCGGCAGCGTCAACATTTCAAACGATGTTGTGTCGATCGTGGCTTCACTTGCCGCAAGCAGCGTGAAAGGCGTTTCGGGAATGGTAAGCTCGATGTCGGGCGGCATAGCGGAACTGCTGGGAAAAAAGAACATGTCAAAAGGCGTCAAGGTCAGCGTTACCGACAAGGACGTTACCTTAAACCTTTCGATCATTGTTGAATACGGCGCAAAGATACCCGATGTCGCATGGGAGATCCAGGAAAAGGTAAAGAGCGAGGTCGAGGCTATGACCGGTCTTAACGTTATCGCCGTAAATGTCAGCGTTGAGGGTGTGAATGTTCCCAAGAGCGACGCAGGCAAGATCGCGGCTCAGCCCGTAAAGGGCGCCGACGCGGTCGAGGCCGTGAAAGACGCCGCGGAGGAACTTGTCGACAAAGCCGCCGACAAGGCGGAGGAGCTTGCCGAGAAGGCGGAGATCAAGCTGGATGAGCTTATCGGAAAGGCTAAGGAATCCGCGGGCGAGGTGGAGGATGCGCCGGAAGAAGCCGCGGCTGACGACGAGAATTCTGCGGATATTGCCGATGAGCCCGACGAGGTAGCCGACGGGCCCGAAGCGTAACTTGTCCGCGCCCCAAAAAGCACCAAAGAAAAGAAAGGAAAAGAATTAATTCTGCATTGATTATGGACAGAACAAAAGCGAGAGAACACGCGTTTACGATAATTTTTCAGTATAAGTTCCGCCCGGACGATATTGATGAGATCCTCGGCGACTTCTTCGATGAATATGACGCGGGGCGTCAAAAGGAGTATATCGAGACCACCGTTCGCGGAACGATAGAAAATTTAAGCGCAATTGACAGTAAGATAACGGAATACTCAAAAGGCTGGAGCGTCGATCGTATCGACGCTGTCAGCCTTGCGGCGCTGCGCCTCGGCGCGTATGAGATCTTATTTAACAAGGATATTCCCGATCCAGTGGCGGTAAATGAGGCTGTGAACCTGACCGGAAAGTTCGCGGGGCCTGAGACCGTGGATTTTGTTAACGGGATACTCGGCAATATTATGTGATGATGTATAACAGAGAACCGCTGTCCGTGACTCAGGTAAATCTTTACATAAAACAGATCCTGGGCCGGGACGATATTTTAAACAACATACTTGTCAAGGGTGAGCTTTCAAATTTCAAAGCCCACTCCTCGGGGCATATGTATATGTCGCTTAAAGATGAGACCGGCGTTATGCGCGCGGTCATGTTCAGGAGCGCCGCGGCAAGGCTGGCGTTCAAACCGGAAAACGGCATGAAGGTTATCGCGCGCGGCAGGATAAGCGTGTATGAGCGCGACGGACAGTATCAGCTCTATATTGAGCACATGGAGCAGGACGGGATCGGCGATCTTCATATAGCCTTTGAAAAGCTCAAGAAAAAGCTTGAAAGCGAAGGGCTGTTTGATCCGCGGCACAAAAAACCTCTGCCAAAATATCCCAAGACAATAGGCGTCGTCACTGCGCCGACCGGAGCGGCGATAAGAGATATTCTTAACATTTTGTCAAGGCGGTTCTCTTATTCCGATGTGACGCTTTATCCTGTGTTGGTTCAGGGAGAAAACTCCGCAAAAAGCATTGTTGAGGCTATAGAATATTTTAACCGCACGGACTCGGCGGATGTGCTGATCGTCGGACGCGGCGGAGGTTCGATCGAGGATCTTTGGTCGTTTAACGAGGAGATTGTTGCCCGAGCCATATTCGCCAGCCGCATACCGGTGGTATCGGCTGTGGGGCATGAAGTGGACTTCACGATCTCGGATTTTGCGGCGGATCTCAGAGCGCCGACGCCCAGCGCGGCGGCGGAGCTTGTGGTGCCGGAGCAGAATGAGCTTCGCGAGAAGTTCAACAATGTTTATTCGAGGCTTTACACATGCTCAAAACGCATAACCGAGCGCGGCAGGCTGCGTCTTAAAGTTTTCAGCGAAAGCGGAGCGCTGAAAAATCCTATGTCCAAGATAGACGACGATCGGATTTATCTTGACACATTGAGCAAAGCGGTTGAAAACGCATGCGGAAACATACTTGACAGAAAAAAGCACGTCTTGGCGGTCGGCGCGTCGAAGCTTGAGGCTCTCAGCCCACTGAGCGCCTTAGAGCGCGGATTTTCGTTGACAAAGGATAAGTCCGGAAACATTTTAAAGAGCGTGAAAGGCCTTAATGTCGGCGACGAGATCGGAGTCACGCTGAGCGACGGTTCCGTAAGCGCCGTTGTGTCGGGTGTGGAAAGACGATAATATAGTATCGAGGTATATTACTATGGAAGCAAACAATAATAAAGACTTATTTGAAAAAAATTTAAAGGAGCTTGAGGCCGTTGTAAGAGAGCTTGAGGGCGGCGAGGTTAGTCTTGAGCGTATGCTTGAGCTGTTTGAAAGAGGCGTCAGCCTCACAAAGCAGTGCACAAAGGCGCTTGACGCGGCGGAGCAGAAAATCAACATATTGATAAAAAACAGAGAAACGGGGGAAATGACCGAACAGCCGTTCGCGGGCATGGGTGAATAATTATGGATGGATTCATGAACAAAACGGAACTTGAGGCGGAACTTAACAGGATCACGCAGGCGGTCAACTCAAAACTTGAGATTATGGCATATGTGCCCGATGTTCCCGAAAAGTCGGTATACGAGGCTATGCGCTACAGCCTCCTGGCGGGCGGAAAACGCCTGAGACCTATACTCACGGTCGGCTCGGCGCTGATGACCGGCGGTGATTTTGACGACGCGGTAACAGCGGGCTGCGCCATTGAATGCGTCCATACATATTCGCTGATACATGATGATCTTCCCTGTATGGATGACGATGATTTGCGCCGCGGCAAACCCACATGCCACAAGGTTTTTCCCGAAAATATAGCTCTGCTGGCCGGCGACGGACTGCTGACCAAAGCGTTTGAGATCATCTCGGCTCCCGGCGGCTTCAAGACCTTGAGCACCGGAACAGTGAACAAGCTCGCGCTGTGCTTGTCCCGCGCCGCGGGCTGTGCCGGAATGATCGGCGGCCAGGTGATTGATCTTGAAAGCGAGAATATGGAAAATATTTCGGCGGAGCGGCTCACGCTTATGCACCGCAAAAAGACCGGGGCCATGATCGAGGCCGCCGCGCTGATGGGCGCGCTTATCGGCGGGATCACCGAAGAAAACCGAGACGAATACAAAGCGATAAGCGATTATGCCATGAATCTCGGACTGGCGTTTCAGATCAAGGACGACATACTTGACGTAGTGGGCGACGAGGACGTTTTGGGAAAGCCCGTTGGCAGCGACGAGCAGCAGGGCAAGAACACGTTTGTGACACTTTTGGGAATAAGCGGGGCCGAGGATCGGCTTGAAAAATGCACAGCCGACGCCGTTGAGGCGCTTGAAATTTTCGGTGAAAAGGGAGCGTTCCTGCGCGGCTTGGCGCGGAAGCTCATTTCACGCAGTAATTAATTAAAGGAAGTTTATGCGAAGTTTACAGGAATTTTTTGACAATAAAATCTTTTTTATAGTGCTTATGGCATGGATCATGTCATGCCTCTTGAAGGGATTGATAGAGTTTTTCAGGACAAAGCATATTGACTGGGGCAGATTTTTCGGCCCCGGCGGAATGCCCTCATCTCATTCAACGATCGTGACGAGCCTCGCAACCTGCGTCGGGATTTACGAGGGCTTTGATTCGACGCTGTTTGTCGTCTGCTGCGCGTTCGCGCTGATCGTGATGTATGACGCGTCCGGCATACGCCGCGCCGCGGGCGAGCATGCCAAGATAATTAATATAATTATTGAGGCGTGGGAGGAGAAAAATCCTATCCTGACCGATGAAAAGCTGAAAGAGATCCTCGGTCACACTCCGCTGCAGGTCGCGGCGGGAGCGATACTCGGCGTACTGTTTTCGGCGATAGCCTGCCCGATCATGGGCCTGTAGCGCACCGCGGTTTTGTTTTTCTGCAAGATATGCTTGACAAACTTAAAAAAGTAAAGTATACTGATGTAAATATATTTAGAATAATAATTGTTTAAGTTTTTAGGAGGTATTTACCAATGATAACAGCAGGTGATTTCAGAAACGGATTGACTTTTGAATATGACGGCAGCGTTTGTCAGGTTGTTGAATTTCAACATGTAAAACCCGGCAAAGGCGCGGCTTTCGTTAGGACAAAGTTTAAAAACGTTATTACCGGCGCGGTTGTTGAGAAGTCGTTCAACCCCACCGAAAAATTTGAGAAGGCAATGATCGAAAGACGCGATATGGAATATCTGTATCAGGATGGCGATTTATATTACTTTATGGATCCCGAAACTTACGAGCAGGTTCCGCTGAGCGAATCTCAGTTGGGCGATGCCCTTAAATTTGTTAAAGAAAACATGCAGGTCAAGTTCCTCTCGTTTAAAGGCAACATTTTCTCGGTTGAGCCGCCCACATTTGTCGAGCTGGCCGTTACTCATACCGAACCGGGTGTGAAGGGCAACACCGCTACCAACGTTACAAAGCCTGCCACTCTTGAGACCGGAGCGGTCGTAACCGTTCCGATGTTCATTAACGAGGGCGATATGATAAGAGTTGATACCCGTACAGGCGAGTATATGGAAAGAGTATAGGTGAGAATATGTCTGAATTAAAAAAAGAGGCCGCTTACATAAAAGGCTTGTTTGACGGCATGAAACTTGATCCGGAGAACGGAGTGACAAAAATTATATCCGGCATAATATCATATCTTGAAAAAGCGGCCGAAGAGGTTGAAATGCTCGACAGTGAGCAGGGATTCCTTGCCGATCGTATTGACGAGATCGATGACGCTGTCGATATCCTCGCCGAGGAGCTTGAAGATTTTGAAGGCTTTGAAGACGATCTGTATCAGATAAAATGCGATAATTGCGGCGCAACAGTTGAATTTACGGGCGAAGACCTTGACGCTATTGTTGGCGGCAGCTTTGAGTGTCCGGAGTGCGGCGAGATTATCGAGCTTGACCTTAGCGCGTTTGATGATGACTGCGGCTGCGGCTGCGGTCATGACCACGAATAACAGACTTTTCCAAAGCGAACAAAGGCGTTTCGTCTTTGTTCGCTTTTTATGTTTGTAAATTACGCTGATCTGTGATATAATTTTTTAAAATAATATTCCGAGAAATGAGCAATATTATGTTAAAGTTAAAGAAGTTTTATGCTGCCGTTTTATCGGTCATGACGGTTTTCGCCTGCTTTTCGGGCACAGTTCTTGCCGCTGATGAGACCGAGCCCGCGGGGTACCATTTTATAGCGTATTTTGGAGCCGACGGAATAATTTCCGATGTGAAGTCAATAAACGGAACGCTGTCCGAGGGTGAGATCGAGACGCTTGTCGAGGCGGAGTGCCCCGAGGGCGCGGCGGAAGCCAAGGTGTTTGACTGGACGGCGAACCTTGAACCCAAGTCAACGGCGCCGGAATAGTCGAGTCGCTCGGAGTCTGGAATGGCGGCTATCCGAAAGTTATAGCTGAATAAAAAATATTAAATAATTTTAAAATAATTTTAAAAAGCATATTGACAAAGCAGAAATAAGATGATAATATAAATAGGCCGTTCCAAATGAGGAGTGGCCTTTTATCACATCAGACGAGGCTCGGTCAAAAATTTTTTAAAAAATTTTTGAAAAAAATTGAAAAAAGTTCTTGACAATGGCGAAAAGATGTGGTAAACTTAAAAAGTTGCTAACGTAGGGACTAGGGAATAGGAACTAGGAACTAGGCCTTACAGGGCTCCCAAAAAGCACCAACGAAGTGTGTTTTGTGGGAAAGAGGAGGAGCTTCGGAACGAAGCAAAACTTCTCAAAGCGCCGAAGGCGCAGGGCTCCCACAAAACGCCAACGAAGTGCGTTTTGTGGGAAAGAGGAGGAGCTTCGGAGCGAAGCAAAACTTCTCAAAGCGCCGTAAGGCGCAGGGCTCCCAAAAAGCGCCAGCGAAGCGCACTTTTTGGGAAGAGGAGGAGCAGCGTAGTAGGCGACGACGGTTCAT
>CANQMT010000036.1 GCA_947625055.1 uncultured Monoglobus sp.
TTGAAGATTGCACGGGCGTGGTCAAAGTTCAAATCATTTCCTCCTTTATACCAAAGGGTGCGAGCGGGAAATATCGCCTTCTATAAGAAACGAAACCCAGAGATGTACGACCAAATGTTGGCGCACTTAATCGAGGAGACCAGACAAGGTAAAATGTTTGGCGAATGGAATGACTATGGCAGACTGTTAGATTATTAAATTCCCGTTTATCGAGCAGTTAAAACTAAAGACCACAATCGAGAGCAATCGAAAAAACGGTTGCTCTTTTTGTATAAGGTTTACGAAAAGAATATGCGCTGTATTTTCAGATAGGTAGGGGCCGAGATATATCTGTTGATTGAAATTTGCACGACAAATAGAGCAACGTGAATTGCATTGCAAAAAATATTGAGATATATGTGTTTAAATTGGCGGACGAGAGTTATGCCGTTCAAAACGCGCATGCGGTTCTCAAAAAATTGCATCTTATTATTCCGTCAAATGATTTGGTTGATGTTGCGAAGTGGGTTTAAGGTCAAGGGGTTTTTCAGAATTTTTTGTTTTTCATAGAATTTATTACGCAAAATTGAATACAGCCCGCCGCGGCGGGCTGTATTCATGTTTCGGATCGATCATATTTCAAGCGACTCGACCCATTTTTTCCATTTGTCGGAGCTTTGCGTTCCGTGAACGACGATACCCTCTTTTATCACGGCTGAACTGCCTGCGCTTTTTTTAAGGTCGTCAGCCGCGCTGCCGAAGCCGCTGCTTCCCGAGGTCGCGAACAGAATGATCTTTTTGCCGCCGAAGTCGCCGCTTTCGAGATATGTGTTCATTATCGTCGGGGCGGTGTACCACCAAACGGGAAATCCGAGGAATATCGTGTCATATTCCGAAACGTCCGCTTTCTTGTCGGCTATGGCGGGTCTTGAGGATTTGTCTTTCATTTCAAGCGAGCTTCGCGAGGTTTTGTCCCGCCAGTTGAGGTCCGCTCTCGTGTATGGAACTTCGGGAGCTATCTCATGCAGATCCGCGCCCGCGGCCTCCGCGATCTTCTTTGCCGCGTCGGCGGTCACGCCGCTCGCGCTGAAATAAGCGACTAATTTCTTGCTCATTTTAAATACCTCCGTTTTCATAAAATATATTTTTATTATAACACTGATTCAGCCGCTGTCAACGGCCGCTTCCGGAATTTACAAACTGTTAATATTTTATCGGTCACGCCCGCGGATCGTTTAAATATTGCAAGTTTGGCGGCGCGGCTGAATATAGTTATATGTATATTCAAATTTGCATTGGAGTGATTTTATGCTTGCGTTTTTAAATTCTCTTATTCATTCTCTGATCTTGCTGGTATCATATATTTCGGGGCAGACGTCGTTCCCGAAACCCTTGAGCCGTGCGGAGGAGGAAGAATATATCCGCCGCATGACGGAGGGCGACGAGGAAGCGAAAAATAAACTTATCGAGCATAATCTGAGGCTTGTGGCGCACGTGGCCAAAAAATACTCCGCCGCCGTTCACTGCGGCAGCGACAGCGAGGATCTGCTGTCGATAGGTACGATCGGGCTTATCAAGGGAATATCGAGCTTTGACCCGTCAAAGGGGACCCGCCTTGCCACTTATGCGGCCAGATGCGTTGAGAACGAAATATTGATGATGTTCCGCAGCCGCAAAAAAAGCCGCAACGACGTTTCGCTGAGCGACCCGATAGGCACCGATAAAGAGGGCAACGCCATAATGCTGATGGACGTTATCGAGAACGATGACAGAGACATATTTGACAAAATAGAAACAAAGGGCAGCGTCAAAACGCTGTATTCAAATCTGAGCTCTAAGCTCACGCCGAGAGAACGCAGGATAATCGTGCTGCGCTACGGCCTGATCGACGGAAAATGCCGCACCCAGCGCGAGATAGCGGCGATGCTCGGAATATCGCGGTCATATATATCCCGTATTGAAAAAAAGGCCGTCGCCAAGCTGGGGGAGGGCATTAAGGACTAAAAACAAGTGATTTTCTCTTGAAACTTTGAGCAGTTATTCCCTTGACTTTAATAGGTAATGTATGTTATAAATTAAGCAGTATTTGTTTTGGAGTGATTTTATCGTGATCAGGTTTATTGCCTGCGATCTGGACGGCACGCTGCTTAATTCTCGAAAGGAGCTGCCTGACGGACTGAAAACGACAGTGGATCGGCTTAATCGGAAGGGCGTGGTGTTCGCGCCCGCGAGCGGCAGACAGTATTTTAAGGTCAGGGAACAGTTTGAGCCGATAAGCATGAATTTTATGTACATAGCGGAAAACGGGGCTTATGTCGTCATGGACGGCAAGGTCATTGTCCGCGACTGCGTTGATCCCGAGACCGCGAAAGATGTCATAAAGCGCGCGCGGCGGATGGCAGGCGTTTATCCCGTGCTGTGCTGCGAGGACAGCGCTTACATGGAGCGGGGCGGCCAGGGCGTGGCTGAAGTCAGGAAATATTATAAGCGGCTTGACACGGTGACGGATCTGATAGACTATTGCGACACCAAAAATATTTTAAAGATCGCTATATTCACATACGGAGACGCGTATGAGGATATCTTCAAAAAGCTTCCGGAATACACCGGAAAGGCTCAGGTGATCGTCTCCGGCGCAAACTGGGTCGACGTGATGAAAAACGGCGTTTCAAAGGGCTCCGCGGTTAAAAAGATACAGCAGATATGCGGATACGCCAAAGAGGAATGTATGTGCTTCGGCGATTATATGAACGATTTTGAGATGCTGCACGAGTGCGGTGAGAGCTTCGCGATGGCGAACGCGCATGAGCAGCTCCGCCGGGCCGCCAAGCATATCGCGCCGTCGAACGACGAAAACGGAGTGATAAAGGTCATATCCGAATGGTTTGACTTATAGCGTAATAAAACCGCGGAAAACAGTTCCGCGGTTTTAGAACATTCAAAAGTTTTTTACAAAAGGATTACAGGGATTGATAAATCCCGACGGACATGCTATAATATTACGATAAAGGAATATTGAGGGAGGATGTGACAGTTTTGGACAATACTCCGGAAAAGGCGCGCAAGGTGTCCGACTCATATACCGAGCAGGTCCAGATGATAACGTCTCAGGATCTGAACGGCTACGGCCGTTTATTCGGAGGCCGGCTTATGGAATGGATCGACGTTGTCGCGGGAATTGTGGCGCGCCGCCACAGCGGACGCAATGTGACCACGGCCATGGTCGATACTCTTTGTTTCCGCGCTCCCGCTTATCCGAACGATACTTTGGTTCTCGCCGGTCAGGTTACATGGGTGGGAAACACATCAATGGAAGTTTGCGTTCGGACCATGGTTGAGGATTATGACGGAGAGAAGCGCACGATAAACAAGGCGTATCTGGTTCTTGTGGCGCTTGACGAGAACGAGAAACCCGCGAGGGTCCCGCGGCTTATTCTTGAGGATGAGGAACAGCGTATGGAGTGGGAACTGGGCGAGCGGCGCCAGCAGCTTCGGAACGAGAGGCGCAGGATAAACGCCGGCTAAATTATAATTGCGGGATGGTTGCTGATGATTGCGAGACGAACAGCGAAAATTGAACTGTCATATATGAATATAATCTGCGCGATGCTTGTTATATTCATTCATTGCGCGTCGGTGCTGATAAGCGCTGAAACTCCGGCGGACGCGTCATTTAATATCGCGTTTGTGCCGTGGCGGTTCAGCACGTTCGTTGTGCCCGCGTTTATATTCATGAGCGGCGTCAAGTATTTCCTGACCGACCGCAGAATGAATTATTTTCGGTTTTACAAAAGCCGGGTGACGCGGGTCGTGATCCCGTATATGCTGTGGGTCGCGATTTACATGATATTTTTTATAAATCATCATTATTTCGACTTTTCGTGGGACAAGCTCATTGATTCCTGGCTTCACGGCGACCTTGTGGGACATTTCTATTTTGTTGTCATAATCGTGCAGTTTTATCTTTTGATGCCGCTCTGGATGTTCGCTCTGCGCCGCTTGAGACCCGCGGCGGGGCTGGTGTTTTCGATAATGCTGTCGATAGTTTTCGGCTTTAATTTAAGCAACATGCTCGGCCTTATCTTCCCGAACTATGTGTTTGAGTGGAACGACGTTATCTTCACCAAATATCTGTTCTACTGGGTCCTGGGCTGCTATGTGGGTATGAATTATTCGGCGTTCAAAAAGGCGGTGCTCGAGAAAAAGGCGCTGATCACGGCGGTATTTTTGCTGTCGGGCGCGCTTGATATTTTTCTGGCTTATAAGACATACAATATGGTCGCGCCCTGGATGGAGGAGATACACATAATGTACTGTACTGCGGCGATCATGTTTTTCTTTATGCTGACGTCTGTCATCGCGGGAAGCAGAAAAAAGATAACGTGGTTCACCCGCGCTTTGGACGAGGAGTGCTACAACATATATTTGTCCCACTGCCTGGTGGTGCTGTGGCTTAACGATTACCTGATAACCGAGGCGGGAATGAGCGACGCGGTGCGGCGCTTCCAAATCGTCACCGCGGCGGCGTATCTGGTCCCGATCGTGTTCTGGCTGCTGTGGTGGGTGATAAAGCTCGGCGCGTCAAAGCTCGGCGGATCGATCAAAAGACGGCTGAAAGCCGCATAATATATTTTAAAGAAAGGTTTTGATAAAATGAGGTGTTCTTATAAAATTAAGTATTCAAAGATATTGGCGGCGGCTTTGGCGGCGGCGTTGATGTGCGCGGCGCTTACCGCGTGCGGAGGCGGGAGCGGCGGCTCGGATCAGACATCGGTCGCGGCTCCGACGCAGGACGGCGGCTCGGCGGCGGAAGATCAAAGCGGATCGCCCTCAAATCTGCTCACAGACAAATACCCGAATTACGTGAAGTCATATACCGACGAGTTCGGAGCGTTCGTGAACGGCGACATGGACAAAATTTTTAGCGGCGTCGCCGATCTGAACGCCGATAACTTCGCCGAATGGAAGGCTCTGTATGATAAATATTACGAGCGCTGCGAGCATTGGTACAACGAGCTTGGCGGCGCGGAGATGCTGGTTCCCGAGGATAAGGCGCAGGCTCACAAGGATCTGACCGTCGCGGTGGGTACGATATACAAAATTCTGGAAGGCATGGAGCCGAGAGTGACCGCCGCAGAGGGCGGGGATTTCTCGCAGCTCACCTCGCTTTCAAGCGAATACGCCGAGGCCGACCAAATCGCTCACGAAATGTGGGACAGAGCGGCGGCGGAGGTTTTGAAATAAATTTTTTGCAAAACACTTGATTTTTCGCGGGAATGGGTTATAATATTCAATAGACAAAAGATAGGAGGAATTATATTATGTCAAAACAGGTAACAAAAGACACGATAATCATGGACGCGCTGAGGATCGACCCGGGCACGGCGGAATTTTTCATGCAGATAGGCATGCACTGCCTCGGCTGCCCCTCGTCGAGCGGCGAGAGCATTGAGCAGGCCTGCGCGGTTCACGGAGTTAACTGCGACGAGCTTGTTGACAAGATTAACAGTTATCTCGCTTCAAAAGAGGCATAATTTAAAAATTTTTGAGAAATTTACAAAAACATATTGACAAACAGACTGCGGTTGAGGTATAATAATCGCTGTCTGTTTGGTCGTATGGAATTTTTGCGCGCACGCGCGGAATGAACGGAGACAGAAATGGATATTAACATATCGTCAATCAAGAACTATGAGGGAAAGAGCATACCCATTGACTGCGCCCTTGAGATAGAGGGCCGCGCGGGCGATGACTTTGAGTTTGCCGCCCCGGTGAAGGTCAAGGGCGTGATCCGCAATTTCGGCGGCACGATCGAGCTTGACGCGAAGGGCGAGGCCGAGCTTAAAATGGTTTGCGGCAGATGCGCCGAGGAGTTTGATCATACCGCGGAGTTTGACATAATCGAGAGCTTCAAGGAGACCGAGCGGTTCAGCGAGGAAAACGAGAACCCGGATATTATATATTTCTCGGGCGACAGCATAAACCTTGACGAGCATGTTTACAGCGGCCTTGTGGTCAGCCTGCCGGGCAAGCGCCTGTGCAGAGAGGACTGCGCCGGTTTGTGCCCCAAGTGCGGGGCGAACCTTAACGAAGGGCCCTGCGGCTGCGACAGCCGCCCGACCGATCCGAGGTTCGACATATTAGACGATCTCGACGTCCCGGATTAACGAGACCATATTCGTAGGGGACGGCGCCCTCGACGTCCCAAAAAATGAAACAATATTCGTAGGGGACGGCTGCGGCCGGAGCCGCGAAGCGGGTTCGATGCACCACGGTATTCCGTTTCCACGGATAAACGAGGCCACAAATCATTAACATTTGCGGATATGCGCCCTCGACGTCCCGAATAAATAATACGTATAAAATAAAGCCTTAGGCTGTTCCATATAATTTGTGAAAAGAGGTGTTATTAATGGCAGTTCCAAAGAGAAAAACATCAAAAGCGAGAAGAGATAAGAGAAGAGCGAACTGGAAGCTGGCGGTTCCCGGTTTGGTGGCCTGCCCTCAGTGCGGCGAGCTTAAGCTCCCCCACAGAGCATGCAAAGCCTGCGGTTCATACAAAGGCAGAGAGGTTATCGCTGTCGAGGACTAAGATTTTTAAACGGCGCCGCGATCTCGCGGCGTTTTTTGTTTTGCACTTGAAATTGTATTGAATATATGATAAAATTATACCGTCCAAGCGCTCGGGGCGGAGGCCGGTTGCGGCCGGATCCGTGCAGCGGATTCGTGGCATTAAATTATTTCGTTTTATCTGACAAACGAGGCCACAATCCATTAACTATTTCATTTAAAGAGCGCAATAGGGCGGGCGAATAACCCCTTTCGGGTAGGAAAGAGATGATATTTATGAAACCGATCGTCGCCGTTGTGGGGCGGCCGAACGTGGGCAAATCCACGTTTTTCAACAAGGTCGCCGGAAAACGGATTTCGATAATAGAGGACACTCCGGGCGTGACCCGGGACAGGATCTACGTTGACACCGAATGGTGCGGCCGCGACTTCACGATGATCGACACCGGCGGTATCGAGCCGGGCAGCGACGACGTGATCCTGTCGCAGATGCGCTCCCAGGCCGAGCTCGCGATAGGCATGGCGGACGTCATCGTGCTTATAGTCAATGTGCGCGACGGAGTTACCGCCGCGGACAGCGACGTTGCGGCAATGCTGCAAAAGAGCGGCAAGCCCGTTGTTTTGGCCGCCAACAAGGTCGACACCCCCGGCGATCCGCCTATGGAGCTTTACGAGTTCTATAACCTCGGCCTCGGCGACCCATGGCCGATCTCGTCGGTCCACGGCCTCGGCGTCGGCGATCTGCTTGATGAGATAGTGAAGTATTTCCCCGAAGACGCGGAGCCCGAGGACGAGAGCGATATTATTCATGTAGCGATCGTGGGCAAGCCCAACGCGGGCAAATCCTCGCTCGTGAACAAGATACTCGGCGAGGAACGCGTGATCGTCAGCGACATAGCGGGAACCACCCGCGACGCGATAGACACGCTCTATGAGAGGGACGGCAAAAAATATATGCTGATCGACACCGCGGGGATGCGCAAGCGCGGCAAGATAAACGAAAATGTTGAGCGCTACAGCGTGACACGCGCGCTGAACGCGGTCGACCGCGCCGACGTCTGCCTTATCATGGTCGACGCGACAGAGGGCATAACCGAGCAGGACACCAAGATCGCGGGCTACGTCCACGAGGCGGGCAAGGCCTCGGTAATCGTTGTGAACAAGTGGGACCTGATCGAGAAAGAGACCAACACCATGCGCAATTTCAAGAACAAGGTCAAAGAGGGCTTTAACTTCATGATGTACGCGCCCTCGGTGTTTATCTCGGCAAAGACCGGACTTCGGGTAGACGATTTGTTTGATGTTATGGACGCGGCGGTGGAGCAGAACTCCAAGCGAATCTCGACCGGAGTTTTAAACGACGTGCTGAACGAGGCAGTCGCGGCGGTGCAGCCGCCCAGCGACAAGGGCCGCAGGCTCAAAATATACTACGCGACGCAGGCGGGAGTCAAGCCGCCGACCTTCGTGCTGTTCGTCAACAGCGGCAAGCTGGCGCACTATTCATATATAAGGTATATCGAGAACCAGTTCCGCGCCCGCTTCGGGTTCGAGGGCACGCCGATAAAGTTTATAATTCGCGAAAAAGGGGAGAAGAAGTAAATGGCTGTTTTAACCGCGGTTATCGCCGGAATTTTGTCATATCTGATCGGATCGGTCAATTTTTCGATAATACTTTCAAAAATAGTCTCGGGCGAGGACATACGAAACAGCGGCTCGGGCAACGCGGGCGCGACAAATATGCTGCGCACCCACGGAAAGAAGCTCGCCGCGCTGACGCTGATCCTTGACGTGCTAAAGGGCATAGTTTGCGTGGTTCTGGCCGAGGTCTTTGTGAGCCGTGTAAACGGCGAATACAAAGCCGCGCTTGACAATTTGTGCCTGCCTTATATCGCGGGCCTGTGCGCCGTGCTGGGCCACAACTTCCCGGTTTATTTCGGGTTCCGCGGCGGCAAGGGCGTTGCCACGTCGCTTGGCGTGGTGATGGTGCTTGACTGGAAGGTCGGCCTCATCGTTATGATAATATCGCTGGCGGTAATGGCCGCGACGCGCTATGTTTCGCTCGGCTCGGTGCTCGGCGGAGCGCTTTTCGTGATCGTCAAGATCATAAAGGACGCGGTCACTCATGACGTAAGGCCGGTCGGCATGGTATGCGTGATAATCATGGGCGCGCTTTTGATAATCCGCCACCGCGCCAACATAAAACGCCTGCTAAACGGCACCGAAAACAAACTCGGCAAATAACACGATAAATTATATTCGGAAAATTGAGGTGGAAACTATGTCAAAAATAAGTATAATCGGGAGCGGCGGCTGGGGGAGCGCGATGGCGATAATGCTCGCGCAAAACGGCCACGACGTTACGCTCTGGTCATATCTCACCGAGGAATGTGAGGACCTTAAAAAATATCGCGAAAACAAACCCTTCCTGCCGGGCGTAAAATTTCCCGAAAATGTGCGCTTCACCGATGACATCGCCTGCTGCGCGGGCGCTGACATCACGGTCATGGCGACTCCGTCGCACGGAGTGCGGAGCACCGCGAGGGCAATGGCTCCGCACATAGCGGACGGTCGGATCGTGGTGAACATTTCAAAGGGTATCGAGGAAGGAACTCACCTCACTCTCTCGCGGGTGATAAAGGAAGAAATCCCGAACTGCGTCGTCGCCGTCATGTCGGGCCCGAGCCATGCCGAGGAAGTCTCGCGCGGGGTGCCGACGACCAACGTGGTCGCCTGCGAGGACATGACTGTGGCCGAATATGTGCAGGACGCGTTCATGAACCCCAACTTCCGCATCTACACCAATCCCGATGTGCTCGGCGTCGAGCTCGGCGGCTCGCTCAAGAACGTGATCGCGCTGTGCGCGGGAATTCTTGACGGCATGGGCCTCGGCGACAACACCAAGGCGGCGCTTATGACCCGCGGCCTTGTGGAAATGGCCCGCCTCGGCGAAGCTATGGGCGCCGACGCCGAAACGTTCAGCGGCCTTTCGGGTCTCGGCGATCTGATCGTGACCTGCACCAGCATGCACTCTCGCAACCGCCGCGCCGGAATATTGATCGGCCAAGGCAAAACCGCCGAGGAGGCAAAGAAAGAGGTAAAAATGGTGGTCGAGGGTGTGCGCACCTGCAGCGCGGCCAAGGAGCTCGCCGACAAATACGGCGTCGAGATGCCGATCGTCAACGAGGCATATAAGGTTCTGTTTGAGAACTATCCCGCTGCGGAAGCGCTCAAAAATCTGATGGGCCGCGCGAAAAAGCACGAAAGCGAGCGCGCCTTCCTCTATCCCGAAAAAAATTAACACCGCCGTAACAAACTTGTAATCTCAAACCGCCGCTGTTTTGTTGCCTTTGTGTTATTATTATGATATAATATTCATAAATAATATTAATTTTTTAATAATAACAAAGGAGTGACAGTAATGAAAAAGTACATTGCGGAATTTATAGGCACCGCGGTCCTTGTGATCTTCGGATGCGGCAGCGCGGTCGCGGCCAACACGCTGGTTGGCGAGATCGGCCTTACGGGCAGCCCGCTCGCGCTCACGACGCTTCTTATCGCGTTCGCCTTCGGCCTTGTCATCGTTGCTATGGCATACTCTATCGGCAACATCTCGGGCTGCCACATCAACCCGGCGGTATCGACCGGCATGCTCGTATCGGGCAAAATGACTGTAAACGATTATATCGGCTATCTTGTGGCCCAGTTCCTGGGCGGCATAGTCGGCGCGCTGATCCTTATGCTGATGCTCGGCGGCGCCGAGAACGGCCTTGGCCAGAACGGCTGGGGCGAGGCGAGCGCCCTCGGAATAAACATGGGACAGGCTTTCTTGGTTGAGGTCGTGCTGACCTTCGTATTCGTGATCGCGATAATCGGCGTGACAAGCAAGACCGAGAACACCGCGGTAACGGGCCTTGTTATCGGCCTTACTCTGACCTTGGTCCATATTTTGGGAATACCCTTCACCGGCACGTCGGTCAATCCGGCCAGAAGCTTCGGCCCCGCGCTCGTTATGCTGTTCGCGGGCGAGTCAACGCCGATCGCGCAGGTGTGGCTGTTCATAGCCGCCCCGATAATAGGCGCGATCCTCGCCGCCGTGGTCTACAAAGCCCTTGCCGACGAAAAATAAACGCGAATATAAAAAGCGCTTCCGAATTTTTCGGAAGCGCTTTTGCTTTAGTCCTGTTTAAGCGGAACAACCGCGAGGGTCTTTCCCAAAGGCGCCAGAACCTTGAGCAGGGTGCTGACCTGCGGGCTTGTCGAGCCCTTTTCCATCCTTGCGATAACCGGCTGCTTAACGCCGCTCAGTTCCTCAAGCTTTTTCTGGCTTATGCCCTTTTCCCGCCGGGCCTTGATAAGCTCGCCGATAACCGCGACTCTTAAATCACTTGCTGCGTTTTCTTCGGGCGTAAAAAATTCTTTTCTGAAGTCTTCCCAATCGGTTCCCTCGGGAGAAATATAATTATCACTCATTGTTATGACCATTCCTTTCCGCTGCGCTGCAAGGCACAAAAGGTAATGAAACTAAGTCTTGTAGTGCAG
>CANQMT010000037.1 GCA_947625055.1 uncultured Monoglobus sp.
TACGCTATTTATCTGTTTGACGGGCCGTTTGAAGGCGCAATAAAAACAGAAATGGACGACACCTGCACCTTTACCTCAGAGGGAGATGTGGCGGGATTCGTTTATCTTGAAGGAGTAACGGCAACGTCCGAAGGCGAGGTTTTGACATTTGACAGCGACAAGTGGGGATGTTACGTCGATGCGGATGGAAATGTCGCGAAGAAAATTACGTTTTTACCCGAGACAACGTCACATTCCGGCGGCAGCGGCTCGGTAGGTTTTGGCGGCAGCTCATTCAGCACGGGCGGAGCGACCCCATCTCCGTCTCCCTCACAAACGCCGACGGAAACAGCCGCGCCGCAGCCCGAGGCTACGGAAGCTCCTGTATCCGACGGACTGCCGTTTACTGACGTAAAGCCTTCCGACTGGTTCTATGACGCTGTGAATTCGGCGTACGGCAAAGGCCTTGTAAACGGCGTGAGCGACACCGAGTTCGGCCCCGACATGACTATGACGCGCGGAATGCTTGTGACGATAATCGGACGCGCGGACGGATTTACGGAATCGAACGGTGCTTTGATAGGCGACGTTGACATGAATGAATATTACGCTCCGTATGTGGCTTGGGCTGCCGCAAACGGCATAGTGACAGGATTTGAAGACGGCACCTTCAGACCCGACGAAAATGTGACAAGAGAGCAGACCGCGGCGATACTTTACAGATACGCGCAGTATAAGGGCGGAGACGTGTCGGTCGGCGAGAGCGCGAATATGAGCTTCACCGACGCGGCGCAGATCAGCGAATACGCGGTGCCCGCTATACAGTGGGCGTGCGGAGCTGGAATTATAAACGGTTATCCCGACGGCACACTGGCGCCTGCCGCGACCATAACAAGAGCCGAGTTTGTGACAATGATAAGCAGAAGCGCTCTGCTGTAAATAAATTTATTTTAGGAGGAACTTATCTATGAAGAAAAAACTAATTGCGCTTATATTAAGCGCGGCAATGATTATCGGCGTGATGCCGTCGGCAATTGTTTTCGCCGTCGACGACTATGCAACCAGAGGCGAGGTCTGCGACATGCTGCTCACAGCCGCCGATGACTACAACCCCGGTGTGCAAAAGACCGACATTTTAAAGGGATATGAGGACGGTCTGCTCCACGAGGACTGGAACGTGACAAGAGCCGAGGCGCTCGTAATGCTCAAGCGCGCGTTCGGCGAGATACCCGAGATCAAGGGCGCAAACAAATACATAGCCTTCCCCGCCGAGACGTTCACCGACATACCCGACTGGGCGCAGACCGAGCTGGCCGACGTGTTCGACGCCGGAATAGTGGCAGGAAAATCAGAGGGCATATTCGCGCCCGACGACAACGTGACGACAGACGAGATGGAGCTGTTTATCGAGCGTATGTACCGCGTGTTCGGCACCAACCTCAAGGACAACTACTATCAGACCGTTAATCATGACGCGCTTGACAGCGCCGTTATCCCCGACGGAGAAATCAGCATGGGCACCATGTCCGGCTTTGAGGTGCAGGATCAGATCAAGGACATCGTAAAGGGCGTTGCCGCGTCAGATCCCGACAAAAACTCAAAAGAGGGCAAGATCAAGACTCTCTACGACAACTACATGAATAAAGAGGTGAGAAACGCCCAGGGCTATGAGCCGATAAAGCCGTATCTTGACGAGATAGACGCGATGAAAAGCGTTTCGGATCTTGTAAACTGCAAGGAGGCGATGGATATTTTCGCGAGATTTGAGGTCGGATATGATGACAAGGACTCAACTCATTACGCCGATTTTTTCTCTACTCCGACAATAAACACAAAGGAAATGTATGAGGGAAAGGACGAAAATCAAAAAGCGGCTTCTCTGAAATACGCGGCGTCTCTCTTAAAACTGATCGGCTACAGCGAGGCCGAAGCCGAAGCCGCGGCCGACAGAGTGTTTGATATAGAGAAACAGGTCGCCGAGGCGAGTCTTTCGCTTACCGATACCTATGATATAAACAAAACATACAACATATACTCGCTTGATGAGATATCCGCTCTGTTTAAAAACATTGATATAAACAAGGTGTTTGAAAACAGCGGCCTTAAGAATAAGGACAGATTTATTGTTTATGACGTCGGCGCGATGGAAAAGATGGCCGAGCTGCTTGATGATAAGAACCTTGAAGCGATCAAGGATTGCGCGAAGATCAATATTCTTAAAAGCTACGACTCATATCTGAGCGATGACTTTGATAACGCGTATAAGACGTTTGTTTCCGAGGTTTACGGAATTCAGGGAGAGAGCGACGACGAGACCGAGGCGGTGGACTGCGTCGATGGCTATCTTTCGGATTATCTCGGTGAGCTGTATACCGATAAGTATATGGACGAGAAAACAAAGACCGACGTTACTCAAATTATCAAAGACATGATAGACATCTACCGCGAGAGAATACAAAAGCTTGACTGGTTGAGTGACGCGACGAAGCAGAAGGCGATAAAGAAGCTCGACACCATGGGAATAAAGGTCGGCGGCCCCGATAAGCTCCCCGAAACGACCTTAGACAGCACAGAGCTTAAAAGCTACGCCGACGGCGGCAGCCTCGTTGAAAACATTATGGCGATCAATGACGCCGCCGAGAAAGACGATCTTAAGAAAGAGGGCGGAGAGGTCGACCACACCGAGTGGATAATGTCGCCCCAGACCGTGAACGCCTGCTACAATCCCAGCTTTAACGATATTACCATCACCGCCGCGATATTGCAGATACCGCACACCTACAGCTCAAGCGCCTCATATGAGGAAAATCTGGGCGGAATAGGAATTGCTATCGGCCACGAGCTCAGCCACGCGTTTGACAAAAGCGGCTCTCAGTACGACGAGAACGGAAACGCGGTGAACTGGTGGACCGACGAGGACGCCGCGGCGTTTGAGGAGCGCTGCAAAGCGGTTATCGGCTTCTATGACGGACAGGAGTCCGCGCCCGGCATCACCACAAACGGAGAACTGACTCTTACCGAAAACACCGCCGACATGGGCGGCCTTTCGGTGGCGACGGAGCTGGCGTCAAAAATCGAAAATTTTGATTACAAAAAGATGTTCGAGACATGGGCGCAGCTGTGGCTGAATGTTTCCTACCGCGGGTATCTTGAACAGCTGGCCGTGTCAGACGTGCACAGCGCGGCCGAGGTTCGCGTGAACAGACTGTTTGAGACCAGCGACAAGTTCTTCGAGACCTACGGAATCACCGAAGACGACGGAATGTGGGTTGCCCCCGAGGACAGAGTCGCGATTTGGTAAGATAAATGGGACGCCGCCCCGGCTCCGCCCCTTGGGGAGAGCTGTCACCGAAGGTGACTGAGAGGGGTTTGTATTCCAAATCGCATGTTAACCCCTCTCCGTCTTTTCGCCTACGGCGAAAATCCACCTCTCCCCAAAGGGAGAGGCAAACGGGCGGATATTATCCGCCCGTGGGACGTCGAGGGCGCCGTCCCCTACAACATAACGCGTAAAACACCGTAGGGGCGGATATTATCCGCCCGTATGGCGCTGAGACGTCACCTTATTAACAAAATTATATTACAGGAGGAAACTGATTTTATGAAGAAAAAACTTATATCACTTATATTGATCGCGGCAATGCTGATCGGCGTGATGCCCGCGGCTATGGTATTCGCGGCGGAAGATTATGCCACCCGCGGCGAGGTATGCGACATGCTGCTCATCGCCGCCGACGACTACAATCCGGGCGTTCAAAAAACCGACATTTTAAAGGGCTACGAGGACGGGCTGCTCCACGAGGATTGGAGCGTGACAAGAGCCGAGGCTCTGGTTATGCTCAAGCGCGCCTTCGGCGAGATCCCCGTGATCAAAGGCGCAAACAAGTACATTGCTTTCCCCGCCGAAACGTTCACCGACATACCCGATTGGGCGCAGACCGAGCTTTACGACGTGTTCGCCGCGGGCATAGTGGCGGGAAAATCCGAGGGTATATTCGCGCCCGACGACAACGTGACCAAAGACGAGATGCAGCTTTTTATTCAGCGTATGTACCGCGTGTTCGGCACAAACCTCAGGGACGACTATTATCAGACAATTAATCATGACGCGCTCGACAGTGCCGTGATCCCCGAGGGAAAAAGCGCCACCGGCACCATGCACGGCGATCAGGTCAGCGACCAGCTTAAAGCCGTTGTAAAGGAAGCTGACTCCTCAAACCCCGACAAAAACTCAAAGGCGGGCAAGATCAAGACGATTTACGACAACTACATGAACAAAGAGGCCAGAAACGCGCAGGGCTATGAGCCTGTAAAGCCGTACCTCGACGAGATAGACGCGATAAAGACCGTCTCTGACTTTATCGGCACCGAAGCGATCGATACTTTCATCAGTTTTCGGAATGAGATCGATCAAAAGGACTCAAGCCAATATATTAACACTTTCCTCACTCCGTCGGTAAACACAAAGGATATGTATGAGGGAAAGGACGACAACCAAAAGCAGGCGTATCTCAATTTTGCCGCGAAGCTGTTCACCCTGATAGGCTACAGCGAGGCAGACGCCAAAGCTGCGGCCGACACGGTATTTGATCTTGAGACACAAATAGCCGAGGCAAGCCTTTCGCTTATCGATACCTATGATATAAACAAAACATACAACATATACTCGCTTGATGAAATATCCGCGGAGTTTAAAAACATTGATATAAACAAGGTGTTTGAAAACAGCGGCTTTAAGCTCAAAGACAGATTTATGGTTTATGATGTAGGCGCGATGAAAAAGACAGCCGAGCTGCTTGACGACAAAAATATCGACGCCTTAAAGACTTACGCCAAATTCGCTCTGCTCGCCAATAACGTTCAATATCTGAGCGAAGATTTTGAAAACGCGGAAACCGAACTCAATTCCGCGGTCATGGGCATTCAGGGAACTCTTGATGAAGAGACGAAGGCCGTGAACTGCATAGACAGTCTTGTTCCGGACTATCTCGGCGAGCTGTACAGCGACAAATACGTTGACGAGAAAACCAAGACCGACCTGACCGAAATGATAAAGGGCATGATCGGGATCTATCGCGAAAGACTTGAAAACAACGATTGGATGAGTGAAGCCACAAGACAAAAGGCGATAAAAAAGCTTGACACCATGGGCATTAAGGTCGGCTGCCCCGACGAGTACCCCGAGGTCGCCCTTGACTCAAAGGAGCTCAAGACCTATGCCGAGGGCGGAAGCCTCGTTGAAAATATGATAACGATAAGCGAGGCAGAGGAACAAGACATGATAGCCAGAGAAGGCACAGTGGTAGACCACAGTCAGTGGGTAGCGACTCCGCAGACGATAAACGCTTTCTATGATCCTTCATTTAATGATGTGACTATCTGCGCGGGATTTTTGCAGATGCCCGGAGTATACAGTACCGACGCCCCTTATGAGAGAAACCTGGGCGCCATAGGCATGGTCGTCGGCCACGAGATCAGCCACGCGTTTGACAAAAACGGCTCGCAGTATGACGAGAACGGAAACGCCGTGAACTGGTGGACGGATGAGGACGCGGCCGCCTTTGACAAGCTGTGCCAAAGCGTTATAGATTTCTATGACGGCTATGAGGCGGCGCCCGGAATTGCTATGAACGGAGAGCTGACTCTTACCGAAAACACCGCCGACATGGGCGGACTGTCGGTTGTGGTTGAGCTTGCGTCAAGAACCGAAAATTTTGACTATAAGCAAATGTTTGAAAGCTACGCCAACCTTCAGCTTTCCGCAGCGTATCGCGGTTATTTGCAAATGTGTGCGACGAGCGACGTCCACAGCCTGCCGAGCGTCCGCGTGAACAGACTGTTTGAGACCTGCGACAAGTTCTTCGAAACCTACGGCATTACCGAAGGCGACGGAATGTGGGTTGCGCCCGAGGACAGAGTGTCGATCTGGTAAGTTAATTTTGTTTTTGAAAATTAATAACAAAAACAACGGTCAGCCGTTTTAAAGCGGCTGACCGTTGTTTTAACAAATCTTATAATTTTTTCTTTCCCGATTCTCCGCACCTTATCACGGCAAACGCATAAAGCGCCGTGAGGACGGCGGCGGCCGCGTAGCTTATCGGCCACGGCAGATTAAAACCGATCGCGGCGTTTAAGATAAAGCTTGATATCACGAACATATAAAACATTCCCGGCACAAGCGACATTATAAACGGCATTTTGTTGCGTATCATATAAACCGTGATCATCGCGAAAGCAAATACCGCGAGAGTTTGGTTCGCCCAAGCAAAGTAACGCCAAAGAACGTTAAATCCGCCCGCATTCAACTTGGCAAACACCAAAATTACCGCAACAACCAAGAATATAACTATCGAGACCGCGAGACGTTTCAGTTTTTTTGACTGATCTATATTGAGCGCCTCCGAGATTATCAGTCTGAGCGAGCGGAGCGCCGTGTCGCCGGATGTGATCGGAAGCACGATAATGCCGATCACGGCTATTATTCCTCCCACGCTGCCGAGCAGATTTTTCGCCACGATACCGACAACGTCGGTCGGACTTGTCGAAGCATCGGCAAGACCGAGTTTCATAACGCCCATAGCGGCTGCCGCCCAGATCATCGCGATCACGCCCTCGGCTATCATCATATTGTAAAATACCGCGCGGCCCTCTTTTTCGCTGCTGATCGTGCGCGAAACAAGTGTCGACTGGGTCGAATGGAAGCCCGAAACAATACCGCAGGCCACAGTCACAAAAAATACGGGCATAAAATGCAGACCCTCGGGATGTATGCCGACAACTCCGGTCGTCCATACGTTATCAAGCGGGTACCCTTTTACCAAAAAACCGATAAACACTCCGATTGCCGACAAAACAAGCAAAGCTCCGAAAAACGGATAAACCTTGCCGATTATCTTGTCGATCGGGAAAAGAGTCGCGATCACATAATAGACAAAAATCGCTCCGTATACTATCCAGACCAAAGGATTGCCTGCGGCGCTGCTTGTTCTTAATATCTGTGTCACGAACAAGTCGCCGGGCGTGTAGATAAACACCGTTCCAACAAGCAGCATTGTTAGGCACACGAAAACATTATAGATCGGATAGGTATATTTTCCCAAAAATTTCCGTATCAGCGACGGCATCTGCGAGCCGTCATTGCGCTCTGAGATCATGCCGCACATATAGTCATGGAGCGCGCCGCCCAGGACACAGCCCACCGGAATTGTCAAAAATGCGATCGGGCCGAACAAAATTCCCTGTATCGGGCCTAAAATAGGACCGGTTCCGGCAATGTTCAAAAGCTGGATAAGCGCGTTTTTCCACTTATTCATAGGCACATAGTCCATACCGTCGTTCATGCGGATCGCCGGCGTTTCACTGTCATTCGGGCCGAAAACCTTTTCGCACACCTTGCCGTACAAGGCCCCGCCGCCCACAAGAAGCGCAAGCCCGATAAAAAATGTAAGCATATTAAATCAACTCCTTATATTACTTTCGGTCCGCATTTTTATTATACGTTCCGATTTTATTTTTGCAAATTTTATGTGTGTTTTCAATTCATATACGCGTCAAGTCTTGTCTTAACGTTCTTCTCAAGATTGCGGTAAAAGAATTGATAATCAAACAGATGATATACTCCGTCCGCAAAGACGTCCAGGCCCGGCGGATAATCCTCGGGGCTGACGTCGGTAACTTTGAGAGCGCCGCGGACATCGTCAATATACGCTCCGGTCAGCGCGGGCACCTCGTTTTTGATGTTTCCGCCGTAGTCCGTGAAGCACGCGCCGAGATTAAGACTTTTGTCGGCCGGGGTATTGTCCGTTTTCCAGTTCAGAGGATTTATGGCCAAGGACTTTGTGCCTTTCGGAATAATTATTGAGTCGTCAATATCGGGCGCCTCGCAGGTGAACGCTATTATAACACCTGTGTCATTTTCACCTTCGGCGGGTTTAAGCTGCGGATACTTTTTTGTCTCGTCCTCGGTAAGCCGCCAGCCTATCGCGTAGCAAGCCACAAGCCGGTCACGCATTGTTTCATCGGCGAAATAATCTCTCACAAGTCTTATGCACATATCGCCGCCCTGAGAAAATCCCGCGAGTATTATCGGACGGCCTCCGTTAACGTTTTTGCAATAGTATTCAAACGCGTCTTTTATATCTTCATAAGCGGAAGCGAGATATTTTTCTCTTTCGCTATCGTCCATGGTGTAGACATCAAGACCGGCCTGACGGTAATACGGCGCGAAGAAGCGGCTGTCGTCGTCATATATTCCTTTCTCCATGTTTGTCGCGCCCAGAAAATTCGATTTGGTCTTATCGTCTGTAAGGCTCATGTTGCCGCCGCCCATATAAACCGTCGGGCAGACAAAGAACACGTCGGCGGCCTTGTCGGTGTTGTCATTCTCAAAATAAGCCCAATTTGACATATCGGAGTAATCAACTCCGGAATTTTGCGGCTCAATTCCGGCGAGCATTTTGACAAACTCGGCGCGTGTTATGCTCGCCGCCGGAGCAAGGCTGCCGTCGGGATAGCCGTTTATCACTCCCGCTCCGCATGCCCACTGTATCGCGGGCACGGCGTACTCGCTGATCTCGCCCGCGTCGGTAAAGCTCAATATATTTGTGTTTTCTCCCGCCGATACATCGGCGCCCTTATACTGCATGTAGCGGTAGAGTATCGTAGCCGTCTGCTCGCGCGTCACATTTTCGTCGGGCCTGAATGTGCCGTCCTCAAAACCGGTTACTATTCCGTTCGCGGCAGCCCACGCGACATACGGAGCATAATATTCGTTCGGGTCAACGTCACTCATCAAAGCTCCGTCCGACTCCGTAAATCCGTCCATGCGTCCGACTATTGTCACAAGCATTCCGCGGGTCATATTTTGATCGGGGCCGAACTCGGTTTCGCTTATTCCGTTCACGAGGCACTTGCCGTACGCCGAATTTACCGCGTCATAGAACCAATCCGAGGGGCTCACGTCGGTAAACGGCAGTCCGCCCGTCGGGGACTGCGGCGCGCTTGACGGTTCTGCGCTTGCCTCGGGCCCGGCCGTCGGCGCGGGAGCCGCGGTCTGAGCCGAGTTTGACGTTGAGAACGTGCTTCCCGACATGGGCGTTCCGCCCGAGTGCGAGGAAGAAATCGGATAAAACGTTATATTTTTCGCGGGCTCGCCGCCGGAGTTAACATAAGCCTCTTTCTCGCTGTCGTATGACGCGGGAGCCGCGTCGGATTCGGCGCTGACGCCCTCAAGCTTGACGCCTACCGCGGGATCACCCTCGACGGTAAAGACGCAGCTTAAGTCAATATCCGCGACTGCCCGCGTGTCCGCCTGAAACGGCATAATGCCGATGCCGTCCGAGGTTATTTTGAGCGAGGCGTTGTTCCCGAGCGTTATCTTGCCCGCTTCTTGGGCGCTGCCGCATATGATAAGGGCCGCACAGTCTTTGTTTTCGGGATCATCGGCCGCAATCTCAAGGCTCGAGCCGTCTTTAACCGTGAGATCGCCCGTCATACACGCGGTGCTGAAAGCGATGTAACCTTTCTCGCTTTTCACGGTCACGCGGGAGCCGCCGCCGACAGTCAGCGCACCCGTATCGCACATCAGTCCGCCATTTAGGGTAAGAACGCCGCTGCCGGTTATCGTAATATCGCCGCCCGAGCTAAGCGCTGTATTTATGGCGTTTTCCGTTCCTTCGGCTGTCACGGCGAGATCGCCGTCTATCTCAAGCGTTACATCTCCGCTCGCGAATATTCCGAAAGCGCGCGGATCGTCGCCGCCCGAAATGGCGCATTTGATTGACGGGCTTTCACCTTCCGGGACCTTGAGCGTTACACCGTCCGATAAAGCCAGACCGATGCTGTTTGTCGTTACGAACTGAAAGTCCGATGTGAGAGTCACGGTGCTGCCGTCCGCTGTTATTCCGTCGGGGAGCCCCTCGGGCGGGATCGCCTCGCCGTCTTTGCTGTTTTTGTGAAAGCCCGATTCGGGATCGTAATATAACGCGTGATCGGCCGGCTCCACCGGGTCGGCGATAACGCTTATCGGGAAGTTGTCGTTAACATAAAATGCCTGATCGTTGGCGTTTTCAATCTGTTCATCGGTGAGGTCGAGGCCGTCGTAATCTCCGTTCATTATCGAGTTAAAGGACTTGTCAAGCATTGCCGCGTTGGAATAGCACTTATCTTGAAGAGCCGCGATCTCCTCGGGGAGTTCGTCGCTTGGCGCATCGGGATGCTCCGCGCGATAAGCGGAGAGCGCGGTTTCGTATTCGTCGATCATTTGCTCGGTGCTCTCAAGAAGATCAAGGTATCCGATCGACTTCAAAAAATCGGTTCCCATCTGCTCGCCTTCGGAGAGCACGTCGCTCCAGTCGTTCCACGATACCGAGCCGTCCCCGGCGGT
>CANQMT010000038.1 GCA_947625055.1 uncultured Monoglobus sp.
CAACCTCACTGAATTTCTGCACTTTTTCCTTGCTTTGATCAATGTTACAACTTTGTTAATAAATTAGATTGACGTGTTCAAAAGCTTTTGATCAATTGACAAAATCGGGGGTTTGGGGTATAATTGATTTTGTGATGCATATGTTAGTATGTAAAATTATTTCGGGAGTGAACTTATGAATACGATCGTTGTATATAAGAGCAAGTACGGTTCGACCAAGCAGTACGCGGAGTGGATCGCCGACGAACTGGGCTGCGGAACGGCCGACGCGGGGAAGATAAAGGCAAACGACCTTGAGCCGTATGACGCGGTGATCTTCGGAGGCGGGCTGTATGCCGAGAGCATTGACGGCGTGTCGCTTATCGCGAATAACTTTGACATGCTCAAGGATAAAAAAATAATAATTTTCACGGTGGGCCTCACAGATCCGGGCCATGAGCGGTATTACAGATCCGTGGCCGAGAGGAACCTCGGCCACGAGATATTGAGCGAGGTTAAGATTTTTAATCTTCCAGGAAAGATGATAATGGAGGAGCTGAGCTTTCTGCACCGGAAGGAGCTTGGTGTGCTCAAGGCGTTTCTAAGCAAAAAGAAGGAGCTCAGCGAGGATGGCAAAATGCTGCTTGAGCTGTGCGACAAGAGCAACGATTTTATGGACAAAGAGGCGATTATGCCCATAATCCGGGAATTTAAGGAGCAATAGATATGAAACTTATGATAGCGAGCGACATACACGGCTCGGCCGCGTTCTGTGAAAAGATGCTTGATGCGTTCCGCCGCGAAAAGGCGGAGCGGCTGGTGCTTTTGGGCGATATTCTGTATCATGGGCCGAGGAACGATCTGCCCGAGGGTTATGACCCGAAGGCTGTTATTGCCATGCTTAATCCGATTGCGGACAAGCTTTTGTGCGTCCGCGGCAACTGCGACACCGAGGTAGATCAGATGGTGCTTGATTTTCCGATAATGGCCGACTACGCTGTGATCTGTGACGGCGATCTGCTGATTTACGCCTCGCACGGCCATGTTTGCGGCAAAGAAAATCCGCCTCCGGGTGCCCGGGGCGGAGCGCTGCTCTGCGGCCATACCCATATTCCCGCCTGCGAGGATACGGACGGATTGTTATACCTAAATCCCGGCTCGGTGTCCATTCCGAAGGACGGGAGCCGACATTCGTACATGACATACGAAAACGGCGCGTTTGTCTGGAAAGATCTGCTGAGCGGCGAGGAGTACATGCGCCGCGAGGCGCGTTAAAATACCCCGAGAACCACTCGGTCGATCTTCGCGAGGTCGGGGATTATCTCGATTTGCGAATATCCGCGCGAGTAAAGCATTGCGGCGACGTCGTCCGCCTCGCCGATACCGACTTCAAAGGCTGTGATCCCGCCCCGTTTGGGGGCGGTTTTTTCGATTATTATCCTGTAAAAATCAAGCCCGTCCTCTCCGCCGTCAAGGGCGATGATCGGCTCAAAGTCCGCGACCTCGGGCATGAGATCGAGAACGTCGTCGGTGGGGATATAGGGCGGGTTTGAAACAATGCAGTCATATCCCGCGGCGGTTATCTCGGCGCATAGCTCCTCATCGCGTATGTCGCCCTGTTTAAATTCCACCCTGGCCGACAGCCTGTGCCGCTCGGCGTTGCGTTTTGCCGTTCTCAGGGCTTTTTCGGAAACGTCAAGGCAGGTCACGGACGCATGCGGCAGATAATGCGCGAGGCTGAGTCCCACGCAGCCGCTGCCGCAGCCGATGTCAAGAATTTTTATCGGCTCGGCCGCGTTCCGGTATTTTGTGATCATCGCCTCGACCAGAACCTCGGTTTCCTGTCTGGGGATAAGCACGTTTTTGTTGACTTCAAATTCAAGTGACATAAACTCGGTCCTGCCGGTTATGTACTGTACGGGCATGCCGCTCATGCGGCGATTTACCGCCGCGTTGACCTCGATCGCGGCCGCGTCGGATATCGCGGTGTCGCGCGCCAAAAGCTCGGCCTTTGTAAGGCCGAGTATGTGCATGATAATAAGGTCGGCGTCAAGCTCCGGAGAGGAGATGCCGCCGTGGTTTATAAGCTTTTCGTGCGCGCTTCTGCGCAGTTGTTTCAGTGTCATTGATATGTTACCTATCTTTGTTAAAGCTTGCGGGAACATGCCGCGGTTTTCGGCAGGCCGGTCCCGCGTGTTCTCAAATCTCTGTTTTACCAGATATCGGCGGTCTTGTCCTCGGGGATAACCGCGGTCAGCGACTTTATCGCGACCTCGATCTGGCTGTCGTCGGGCTCGTTGGTGGTTATGTGCTGGAACCACATTCCGGGCGCGCTGATTATCCGGGTCAGCAGATTGTCATGTCTGCCCGCGAACTTGATTATTTCGTATGACAGTCCCGCAACGATCGGGAGCAGCAGCAGACGCAGGATCACGCGCCATATTGCCCACGGCATGGCGGAAAAAATCACGCCTATCCCGGGGATCGAGGCGAAGGTTTCCTGCTGCCACGGGATTATTGAAAACACAAGAATGCTTATCACCATAACGATGAGCAGAAAGCTTGTGCCGCAGCGGGGGTGCAGACGCGACTGCACGCGCACGTTCTCGACCGTAAGCGGCAGGCCCTTTTCGTAGCAGAATATCGACTTGTGTTCCGCGCCGTGGTACATGAACACCCGTTTTATGTCCTTCATTTGCGCCACCAGCGACAGATAGAGAATGAATATTGCAATGCGCACAACTCCCTCAAGCAGAGTGAGAACGACGTTGTTTTCAACATGCAGGAAGTCGGTCATAAACCCCGCTATGAGAGTGGGCAGCAGAATGAACAGACCCACCGACAAAAGCAGCGACACGATGACCGAGCAGTATATGACCACGTTCATCGCGGCTTCGGAGTCAAGCTTTTCCTCAAGCCACTTCTCGAATTTTCCGGGTTCCTGCTCGATCTCGTTGCCGTCCTCGTCCACGTCAAAGAATTTGGCCGAGAACATCAGCGCCTTAACGCCGATTATCATTGAGCCGAAAAAGTTCACGCAGCCGCGGATTATCGGCAGCTTCGCTATGGCGCCCGCTTTTTTCTTTTTTATATCTTGCTCGTCCACGATAATTTCGCCGTCGGGCTTGCGCACCGCGGTGGCGATTT
The DNA here is from genome assembly GCA_947625055.1 of uncultured Monoglobus sp. Lineage (GTDB taxonomy): Bacteria > Bacillota > Clostridia > Monoglobales > Monoglobaceae > Monoglobus. The sequence goes on from CANQMT010000038.1 coordinate 3,127, forward strand.
TGAACGGGCCTCTCATCATGACTCCCTCAATGACCGCCTGACCTCCGATGGACGTCTTTTTTGCGGCGCATTCGGTTTGTTTTTTATTTTGCATAGTATACCTCCGGATTGATCACGCATTAGAATAAATTATAACACAATAATACTTATTTTTCAATGAACATAATGTTAATTTTTTATTCGTCCTTGTAGACGCGTCTCGGAGCCGGTCTTGCCGAGTTGCTCATGGGATTGCGGCGCGGGGGCTGCGGATTTGTCCGCGGCGCGTTCGTTTTCAGCGGCATCGTTGACGGAACCGTCCGCGGCGCGTTGGCCGCCGCCGATGTTTCGGGCGAGCCTTCTCCGCCCTGCGCGGCTGTTTGCGCCGCCATGCGGCTCAGGTCCTTGATCTGCGCGCTCTGCTTTTTCAGTGCCTCGATCGCCTTGTTAAGGTTCCGCTCCGAGGCCTTGACCTTTTCTTTCTGTGAAAGCATAGCCAGCATTAATATAAAGCAGAGCACCGCAATAACTATCACGCCGCCGAGCAGTATCTTGTTTTCTTTTTGGATCGTCTTTAAAATGTCGTTATACTGGTTCCTTAGGCTGTTTGAATATTGCTCGTAGGACTCCTGTGTGCCGCTCTCGACCGAGGAGCTTTGAATAACCACTCCCGACACGCCCTCAAGGGATGTGTCCGAAATATCTGTAAAGTTGACTTCAACTCCGGATTCTTTCAAAAATTCCACTACGGAGCTCATTGGAATGGCCAGCGAGATCCTGTCCGCGTCCTGAACCTTCATGTTGTTTACGCCGATTACCTGGCCGAGCTCGTTAAGCAGCGGGCCCCCGCTGTTTCCGGGGTTGGTGGCGGCGTCGGTCTGTATATAGGTCACTCCCTCAACCTCTCTTTCGGCTGTGGAGATCACGCCGCCGCTGACCGTGAAGCCCAGTCCCTGCGGCGAGCCCACCGCGAATACTTCGGCGCCAAGCGGCGGAATGTCGGTGGTCATGGGGATCGTTGGGAGATTTCCGCCGATCACCTCGACGAGGCTCAGGTCACGGCTCTCGTCCGAGCCGATGAGCCTGCCCTCGAGCAGAGTTCCCGAGCGGGTCTCTATCGTGTAGTGAGTGGTCGTGTCGACCACATGATGATTGGTGACGATCATGCTGCTTGATATGGCGAAGCCGGTGCCCACCGAGTTGGACGTGTGGACAACCACCACCGAGTCGCAGATCTCGTCCATGTTGAAGCTTATGGCAAAACAACCGGCGCCGCTATAACAGACAAGCGTCAAAAAGAAAAGCAGGGCCGTTAATCTTTTTAAGCGTGTTTTCATATCTTATCCTCCTTGTGTTGAGTGAGTGCGATTTATTCCGCGAGGCGGATACTTATTTCTCCGCTCGTCAGCGTCCGCGTTTTTCCGTTTGAGCTGATGATAAGCCCGCCGTTTTTGTCGATATCGACCGCCTCGGCGGTTTCGCCTGTGCCGAGGATCTTTATTTTTCGGCCCAGGATAAGCGAGCGTCTTTTATATTCGTCAATATAGTCGCGCATCTCAAGCTTATTGTCCCTGATCTCAAACATACCGGTAAGAGAGTTGATGAGCTCGGCGATAAGCGCGTTGCGGTCTGGATTTTCGACGTATCCCTCAAGCGAGCCCGCAACGTCGAGCAGCTCTTTGGGGAAGCCGGCGTTCGTCATGTTTATTCCTATGCCTATCACAACGCTGCCCACGTCGCCCGTCTCAAAGTCCGTGACCGCCTCGGTGAGTATTCCGCAGATTTTTTTGCCGCCCAGGTATACGTCGTTGACCCATTTGATTTGAGTGTCAATTCCGAAGGCGTTTTGTATCGCCTCGCTGACCGCGACCGAGGCCGCGGTGGTAAATCTTGTCGCCGCTTCGGCCGTAATTTTCGGACAGAGCAGAAAGCTGATATAAACGCCGCTGCCCGGAGGCGAGCAAAAGCTCCTGCCGCGCCTGCCGCGTCCCGCGGTCTGGCTGTCGGCGATAATGATCCGCTCTATCGGCAGGCTCAGCTCATGCTCTGCGGCGTACTGTTTGGCCGCGTTGTTGGTGGAACTCAGCGAGGAATAAATGTCTATCCTGTCCTTCAGCGCGGGGTCGTTCAGCCGCTCCGCGATGATCTGCTTTGAAAGCAGATTCCCCGGACGGAGCGCGTAGCCCGCGTTTGATCTGGCGTCGATCTCATACCCCTCTTTTCTGAGGCTTTCCACAGCCTTCCAGACCGAAGCCCGCGATACGCCCAGCGTACGGGCGAGCTCCTGCCCGGACACGGTTTTGCCGATGTTTTTGCTCAGTATTTCAAGCGCCGCCTCCTTGGTGGTTTTGCCGCCGCGTTTTGAGACGGACGCCTTATTTTCGCTCATTTGATCACCATCCTGATATTTTGCTCGCCGAGCATATCTTTTAATACGCCTATCCGTTTGTCGCGCGGGTCGATCGTGGAGCGCGCCTTAGACGCCTTGTTCTCGTCGGCGAAATAAACGTATATTTCCGCCGCTCCCGAGGCGCCGCGAAGCACCTGTTTTATGGCGGTCAGCTTTGAGGCGTCGCGGGTGCCGAGACTTATATAAAGCTTTGGCGTTTGCTTCCTCAGCGGCTCGACCGTTCTCACCCGAACTTTGGGAGGCTGATCCTCCGTGATATCAAGGTCGCCCTTGACCCGCACAAGTTTGTCCTTTTCAAGCAGCGCGTCATAGGCTTTGACGGCGTTCGGAAACACTATGCACTCGATCGAACCGGTCAGGTCCTCAAGAGTGATATACTTCATTAAATCGTTTTGCTTGGTCCTTCGGTTCCGCACCGCCGAGATTATGCCGATCATGTCGACCGGCGCGTCCGAGGAGTATTTGCCGTCCTCGTTTTCGAGCACGCTCAAAGCAGTGGTTATGCCCGGCCCGAACTGCATTTGTCTGAACTCGTCAAGCGGATGGCCCGAAACGTACATTCCGAGGCTTTCCTTTTCCATAGCGAGAAGGCTTGCCGCGGGCAGCTCGGGACGGTCTTCAAATCTGTCGGGCTCGTGCTTCGGAGCTTCGGGTTCAGCGTCATCGGACATGTCAAACAGGCTCATCTGGCCGGGGATCTCGTTTTTCGCGGCGCGGGCGTATCTGTCGATCAAAGTCTCGTATTCATAGAGCAGAACGCTGCGCTTGAGGCCGAGACTGTCGAACGCTCCGCTGCGTATCAGATTTTCGACCACGCGCTTGTTGACCTTTTTCCCGGTCATTCTGCGGCAGAAGTCGGTGAACGACATAAATTTGCCGCCGGATCTCCGTTCGGCCTCGATCTCTGCCATTACGCTCTCGCCCACGTTTTTTATAGCGCCGAGGCCGAAGATTATCCCGCCGTTTACCGCGGTAAATCTGCTGCCGCTGCGGTTGATGTCGGGCGGGATCACGCGCAGGCCCTCGTTCTTGGCGATAAGTATATATTTGCTGACCCTGTCGGAGCTGTCGATAAACGAGTTGAGGAGCGCCGAGAAAAACTCCGCGGGATAGTGGCGCTTGAGATAAGCCGTCTGATAGGCGACCACGGCGTAGGCCGCCGCGTGGGATTTGTTAAAAGCGTAGGATGCGAAGTCCATCATCTCGTCAAATATCGAGACGGCGACGCTCTCGCTTATGCCGCGCTTCATCGCGCCGCTGACGAACGCGCCGCGCTCTTTCGCCATAACGTCCGCCTTTTTCTTGCTCATGGCGCGGCGCACAAGATCAGCGCGTCCGAGCGAATAGCCGCCAAGCTCGCGCACGATCTGCATGACCTGTTCCTGATAGATGATGCAGCCGTAGGTCACGCCGAGTATCGGCTCAAGGAGCGGGTGCTTGTAGGTAATGTTTTTCGGGTTGTTCTTGTTGGCGATGTATGTGGGAATGGAGTCCATCGGGCCGGGGCGGTAGAGGGAGATGCCCGCGATTATGTCCTCAAGAGTCGAGGGCTTGAGCTCGGTCATAAATCTCTTCATGCCGGAGCTTTCAAGCTGGAACACTCCGTCGCTCATGCCCTTTGAGATCATTTTGTATACCTCGCGATCGTCAAAGGTCACATGGTCTATGTCGATTTTAACTCCGTGGTTTTTCTGTACCATGTTGACCGCGTCGCGAATGACCGTAAGGGTCCTGAGCCCCAGAAAGTCCATTTTAAGGAGACCCAGCCGCTCGATCGTGGTCATGGGGAACTGGGTGGTTATAACGTCGTCGTTTTTCTGAAGGGGCACATAGTTCATGACCGGCTCTTTGGTAATGACCACTCCGGCAGCGTGGGTCGAGGCGTGGCGCGGCAGCCCTTCGAGCTCTTTCGCAACGTTTATCAGACGCTTTACCTCCGGGTCGTCATCGTACATCTGCTTGAGGCGCGGATTTATAACAAGAGCCTTGCCGAGGGTCATGTTGAGCTCGTGCGGTATCTGTTTGGCCACGGCGTCAACCGCGGCGTAGGACATGTTGAGGGCTCTGCCCACGTCGCGCACCGAAAGCCGCGCCGCCATGGTGCCGAACGTTATGATCTGGCACACGCGGTCGCTGCCGTATTTGCGGTTCACATAGTCGATGACCTCCTGCCGTCGCTCGTAGCAGAAGTCGATGTCGATATCGGGCATGCTGACCCGTTCGGGGTTCAGGAAGCGCTCAAAGATGAGCTCGTATTTTATCGGGTCAACGTTGGTTATATGCAGGCAGTAGGCCGCGACGCTGCCCGCCGCGCTGCCCCTGCCGGGGCCGACCATTATCTTGTGCTCGCGGGCGTAGTTTATAAAGTCGCGGACGATCAAGAAATAGTCCGTGTAGCCCATGCTTTTTATCGTGTCAAGCTCGTACATGAGCCTTTTGAAAACCTCGCTGCTTTCGTTTTCGGGCTCGTCCGGGTAGCGGAAGCGGAAGCCCTCAAGACACAGATCAAGCAGATACTCATCGGCGGTCATGCCGTCCGGTATCTCAAACTCCGGCAGGTGCAGCTTCCCGAACTCAATGCTCACGCTGCATCTGTCCGCTATTTTGACCGTGTTTTCGATCGTCTCGGGAATGTTGCCGAAAAGCTCCGCCATTTCATCCGCCGATTTGACGTAAAGTTCAGAGCTGTCCATTTTCATCCTTTCGGGATCGTCAACGCTCTTTCCGGTCTGGACGCACATCAGAATGTCCTGAAATTCCGCGTCGCGCTTGCTTACATAGTGTATGTCGTTGGTGCAGACGAGGCCGAGACCAAGCTCCCGAGCAAGTCTGATGAGGCCGCTGTTTAAGCTTTTTTGCTCGTAAAGGCCGTGATCCTGGATCTCGACAAAAAAGTTGTCTCTGCCGAATATCTGTATAAACTCTTTGGCGGTCTCGACCGCCTTGTCGTAATTCCCCGCCGAGATCCTGCGTGACAGCGGGCCGAACATACAGCCGCTCAGCGCGATCAGACCTTCGCCGTATTCGCGGAGCAGATCCATATCGATCCTGGGTTTATAATAAAATCCGTCAATAAATCCGAGCGAGACTATCTTCATCAGATTTTTGTATCCGGTGTTGTTCTCGGCAAGGAGTATCAGGTGGTAACGATCTTTGTCAAGCTCGTGCACCTTGTCGAACCTTGTCCGCGCTGCCAAGTATACCTCGCAGCCCAAAATCGGTTTGATCCCGATTTTTTGGGCATACTCATAAAACTCGATAACGCCGTACATGTTGCCGTGGTCGGTGATCGCCATCGCGGTCTGCCCGAGCTCTTTGGCGCGGTCGAGTATTTTAGGTATGGTGCCCTGCCCGTCAAGCAGGCTGTAAGCCGTGTGGGTGTGAAGATGCACGAAATCCAAGTTGACGCCCTCCTTTAGCGTTATTTATATATTTTACCTCAAAACCATTTTTCAGTCAATACGCGTAAATAAAAAAGCACGTCAATCTAATTTATTAACAAAGTTGTAACATTGATCAAAGCAAGGAAAAAGTGCAGAAATTCAGTGAGGTTG
>CANQMT010000039.1 GCA_947625055.1 uncultured Monoglobus sp.
ATCGCGGTTGTTGAGGTAAAGTAACTAAGGGTACCCCTCTCAGTCTTTCCGCCTTACGGCGGAAATCCAGCTCTCCCCAAGGGGAGAGCCTGACGGGCGGCTCCCCTTGGGGGAGCTGCCGCCAACGGCGGCTGAGGGGGAGAAAAACCATATCTATCAAATCTTCCCAACAAATCCACAAAACGGCTCCTTTACTTTCGGGAGCCGTTGTCTATTTTGATGAAATCATATAAAACCTATTGACAAAGTAGGATACCTATGATATTATTTTCTTGACAAAGCGGTAAAAAATGTTTATAATTATCATACAATAGTAACGGAGATTATTGGCAGGTGATTTAATGAACTGGGGCTTTATCCGGGAATATCTCCCGTTGTATGAGACGGCGGCGCTGCTTACGGTCAGGATCGGCTTACTGGGCATAGCGCTGTCGATTATTGTGGGCTTTTTCTGCGCGGCGGTGCGTTATTTCAAAATTCCGGTCGCGCGCCAAATTGTCGCGGTATACATTGAGATCAGCAGGAACACTCCGCTGCTTATACAGCTTTTCTTTATATATTACGCTCTGCCCAAGATCGGGATCAAGACCGATCCCGAGATCTGCGGAATGGCGGGCCTCGCCTTCCTTGGCGGAAGCTATATGGCGGAGGCGTTCAGGAGCGGCCTTGAGTCCATAGAGCCGATACAGACCGAAAGCGCGCTGAGCCTCGGCATGAAAAAGTCGCAGGCGCTGAGATATGTGGTGCTGCCGCAGGCGGTGTCGGTAAGCGTCCCGGCCTTTGTCGCGAACATAATATTTCTGCTTAAAGAGACCAGCGTTTTCAGCGCGATAAGCCTGATGGATCTGATGTTCACGGCCAAGGACCTGATAGGCCAGTACTACAAGACTACCGAGAGTCTGTTTCTGCTTGTCGTGTTTTACCTGATAATCCTTCTGCCGGTCTCGATATTGGGCAGTTATGTCGAAAGGAGGCTGCGCTATGCCGGATTTGGGTCTTGACGTGTTGTTTAAGGGCAAGAACATGCTTCGCCTGCTCGGCGGCCTTTGGGTGGCGGTCAAGATAAGTCTGATATCCGTGCTGCTCAGCATTCCGCTCGGAATACTTCTGGGAATAGTCATGACCTTTAAAAATCCTATAATAAAGGCCGTGACCCGCGTGTATCTTGAGTTTATAAGGATCATGCCCCAGCTTGTGCTGCTGTTTATCGTGTTTTTCAGCACGACCCGAACCCTCGGCTGGGATATATCGGGCGAGCTCGCGTCGGTTATCGTGTTCACGCTGTGGGGGACCGCCGAAATGGGCGATCTGGTCCGCGGCGCGCTGATCAGCATCCCTAAGCACCAGTACGAGAGCGGCGCGGCGCTGGCGCTCAGCCCCGCGCAGACGTATTTTTACATAATAATCCCGCAGACGGTGCGCAGGCTTATACCGCTTTCGATAAATCTGGTGACGCGAATGGTAAAAACCACCAGCCTTATACTTATGATAGGCGTGGTCGAGGTGCTCAAGGTGGCGCAGCAGATAATCGAGGCCAACCGCATGACCAGCCCAAACGCGGCTTTCGGAGTGTATCTTGTGGTGCTTTTGATGTATTTTATGATCTGCTGGCCGATAAGCATGTTGGCGAGATACCTTGAGAAGAAATGGAGGTAAACCATGGCTGAACCGTTAATTAAAATAGAGCATCTTCATAAGGAATTTGACGGAGCGACGGTGCTTGACGACATAAGCTTCGACGTGAAAAGCGGCGAGGTCATCGTCGTGGTGGGCTCCAGCGGCTGCGGCAAAAGCACGCTGCTCCGATGTATCAACGCCCTCGAGCCGATCCAGGGCGGCAGCGTGACACTCGGCGGTGAGCCGATAGTCTACGGCAGTAAGAACCTCGCGAAAATGCGGCAGCAGATCGGAATGGTCTTCCAAAGCTATGATCTGTTCCCGCACAAGAATGTTATCGACAACATAATGCTGGCCCCGCTCAAGGTGCAGAAGCGCAAAAAGGACGAGGTCAGAGCCGAGGCCATGGAGCTTCTGGCGCGCGTGGGACTTGCCGACAAGGCCGAAAGCTATCCGCGCCAGCTTTCGGGCGGACAGAAGCAGAGGGTGGCGATCGTGCGCGCTCTGTGCATGCACCCCTTGGTCATGCTGTTTGATGAGGTCACGGCGGCTCTCGACCCCGAAATGGTGCGCGAGGTGCTTGACGTTATGCTGGATCTGGCGAAGCAGGGCAGAACAATGATAATCGTGACCCACGAGATGCAGTTCGCGCGGGCCATAGCGGACAGAGTGCTGTTTATTGACGGCGGAAAGATCGTGGAGGACTCTGACCCCGACACGTTTTTTGAAAATCCCAAGTCCGAAAGAGCAAAACAATTTTTAAATATTTTTAATTTTGAGAGGAGTAAATAAAATTATGAGAAAGTTAAATCGCGTTATAGGAATTTTACTCGCGCTGTCGATCGTGTTCGCGCTGGCGGCCTGCGGCTCGCAGAGCGCGCCCCAATCGAGCGGCGCGGACAAGGCGGAGACGGCCAATGCCTCGTTCCGCACTGTTGATGAGATAAAAGAGGACGGAACGATCAACATCGGCGTTTTCTCGGATAAGAACCCCTTCGGCTACGTTGACGAGAACGGCGAGTATCAGGGTTATGACGTTTATTTCGCAAACAGAATAGGCGAGGATCTGGGCGTTGACGTCAACTTCGTTTCGACCGAGGCGGCCAACAGGATAGAATATCTCCAGACCGGCAAGGTCGATGTTATTCTCGCTAACTTCACGGTCACGCCCGAGCGCGCCGAGGAGGTCGACTTTGCTCTCCCGTATATGAACGTCGCGCTTGGCGTTGTATCGCCCGACAGCAGGGTCATAAGCGACTTGAGCGAATTAACTCCCGAGGATGAGGTCATCGTTATTTCGGGAACCACAGCCGAGACTTATCTGACCGCCAACTATCCCGACATCAAGCTTCAGAAGTATGACACATATGCGAACGCCAAAAACGCTCTCGAGAACGGAAACGCGGCCGCGTGGGCAAACGACAACACCGAGGTCATAGCCTACGCGCTCCAGAACCCGGGCTACACCGTGGGCATTCCCTCGCTGGGCAGCAACGACACGATCGCTCCCGCGGTGACCAAGGGCAACGAGAGTCTGCTCAACTGGCTCAACGACGAGATCACCGCTCTGGGCGGCGAGAACTTCTTCCACACCGATTATGAGGCGACTCTGGTCGACACCTACGGTACCGAGTACGAGGACAGCCTTGTGGTCGAGGGCGGAAAAACAAATTAGTCATATATTGACCGGCGCCCGCGGCGATGAACGCGGGCGCCAAAATATTTTCCAAAAAACTCTTGACAAAGGGGCTTAAATCTGATATAATTCTGCAGTAACCGCGCAGAAGGGGTTTTTTAAGACGCGCAGCGCACCCCAATGGCGAGTCTTGGGTAATAGGAGGTTATACATCTGATATGTACGCAGTTATTGAAACAGGCGGCAAGCAGTACAAGGTAGAGCAGGACGACGTTCTGTTCATCGAGAAGCTGGACGTTGAGGCCGGCGACACGGTGAAATTTGACAAAGTCCTCGCGGTCGGCGGAGATGAGCTCAAGATAGGCGCTCCTTATGTTGACGGCGCTACGGTTGAGGCGACCGTTGAGAAGAACGGCAAGTCCAAGAAGATCATTGTCTACAAGTACAAGCCGAAGAAGCACTATCACAAGAAGCAGGGCCACAGACAGCCCTACACAAAGGTTAAGATTACGGCGATCAACGCGTAAGCTTAGTGATTAACATTTTTGATAATAAGGAGTGATAATAAATGGCTCATAAGAAAGGTATGGGAAGTACCAAGAACGGCAGAGATTCCGAGTCAAAACGTCTCGGCGTGAAGCTGGGCGACGGTCAGCCCTGTCTGGCGGGAAACATCATTGTCAGACAGAGAGGAACCAAAATTTATCCGGGACTTAACGTTAAGAAGGGCGGCGACGACACACTGTTCGCACTCATCGACGGTAAGGTTAAGTTCGAGCGCAAGGGCAGAGACAAGAAGCAGGTTTCTGTTTACGAGATCGCTCAATAGTTTTGGATTTTTGGGGCGGACGTTGTCCGTCCCTTTTTGTTTCGTATCACGAAAGATGTCAATGTTTGAAAGGAGCGGCGTATGTTTTCTGACAAAGCGAGAATTTTCATAAAGGCCGGCGACGGCGGCGACGGCGCGGTGACGTTCCACCGCGAGAAATACGTTGCCGCGGGCGGCCCCGACGGAGGCGACGGAGGCAGAGGCGGCAGCGTCATTTTTGTCGCCGACAAAAACGTGAACACGCTGATCGACTTCCGACACAGGCGCAAGTTCAAAGCCGAAAACGGAGGCCCGGGCCGCGACGCCAACCGTTACGGCAAAAACGGAGCCGACCTCAGAGTGTCGGTCCCGGTGGGAACCATAGTCCGCGACGAGGACAGCGGGCTTGTTATCTGCGACCTTAAAGAGGACGGCGAGGAGTTCGTTGTCGCCAAGGGCGGCATCGGCGGCTGGGGCAACAAGCGGTTCGCCACCGCAACGAGGCAGGTGCCGCGCTTTGCCAAGCCGGGCAGCCCCGGCGACGAGCGCTTTGTGACGCTTGAGCTAAAGCTCATAGCGGACGTGGGCCTGCTGGGTTTTCCCAACGTGGGCAAGTCGACCTTCCTTTCGATCATAAGCGACGCGCGCCCGAAAATCGCCAACTACCATTTCACCACATTAGAGCCGAATCTCGGCGTGGTCAACATGGGCGACGGCTCTTTCGTCGTCGCGGATATTCCCGGAATAATCGAGGGCGCGCACGAGGGCGTCGGCCTCGGCCATGAGTTTTTGCGGCACGTTGAGCGGACAAAGCTGCTGCTGCATGTGGTCGACGTTTCGGGCGTCGAGGGCCGCGACCCGATCGAGGATTTTGACACGATCAACCGCGAGCTCAGGCTGCACAGCGAAAAGCTCGCCTCAAAGCGCCAGATCGTGCTTGCGAACAAGTGCGACATTCCGGGCTTTGATGAGAATTTTGAAATATTCAAAAGCGAAATGGAAAGCCGCGGCCTCACCGTTTTCAAAATTTCCGCGGCCACAAAACAGGGCATTGACGAGGCGCTCAAGTTCACTTACGAAACTCTCTCGAAAATTCCGCCCGAGGAATATGAGGAGGAGTACGAGATGTTTGATATGGAGGCCGAGCGCGCCGCTGACGAGACGATAACCGTCAGCCGCGACGAGGACGGAGTGTTCCATGTCGAGGGCCGCAAGGCGTTTTTGATCGTCGGTTCCACCAATATTGACGATTACGAGTCGCTGCAATACTTCCAGCGGGCGCTGATAAAAAGCGGCATAATCGACAAGCTCAAGGAGGCCGGAATATCCGACGGCGACCCCGTGGAGATCTACGGCTGCGAGTTTGACTATGTTGAATAAGGCTATATATTCCCCGGTTCCCGAGGGCTCTTTATCATAGAAATATGGGGTTTTAGGGGCAAGCCCCTAACTCGCTCCGCCAAAAGGCGGAGCGGCAGCGGCGGGGGTTTGGGCCGCCGCAACCGGGCGGGTTTATTCAAAAAAACAATTTACAAACGAATAATTCCAAGGGCGTTGAGCACCGAGGAGATCAGTATCGCGGCGATCAGGATCGGCGCGATATATTTTATCATAACGTTAAACAGCTTTTCGCGCTTGAACTTTGACGAAAGCTTTACCTCGTCGCTGATAACGCTGACACCGATGACCCACGCGACGAATATACAGGTCAGCAGAGCGAGGATCGGCATGAGCACCGAGTTGGTGATAAAATCCATCATGTCGAGGATCGTCATTCCGCCGATCGTCACGTCAGACCATACGCTGTATCCTAAGATAGGCGGCACGCCCAGCAGGAACGAGCCGATGCCGACGCCGATCGTGGTTTTTGTCCTGCTTTGGCCGAACTTGTCGCACAGCGACGACACGATCGCTTCCATAATAGAGATCGAGGATGTCAGCGCGGCCAGAAGTACGAGGATAAAAAACGCCGAGCCGATAAGCGTGGACATACCCATGCTGTCAAAGACCTTGGGAAGCGTGATGAACATCAGACCGGGGCCCGCGCCGAGCGCGCTCTCGTCGCCGCCCGAAAACGCGAACACCGCGGGAATGATCATCAGCGCCGCGAGCACCGCTATACCGGTGTCGAATATCTCGATGCGGCTCACGTTCTTTTCGAGGTCGCTTTTCTTTGGAAGATATGAGCCGTAGGCGATCATAATTCCCATCGCGAGTGACAGCGAATAGAACATCTGACCCAGCGCCGCCAGTATCGCGCTCACCGAGAAGTGCGAAAAATCGGGAATGAACAGATATTTCAAGCCGACCGCCGCGCCCGGCAGAGTGACCGAGTATATCGCGACCGCTATCGCCAGAAGTATGAGCAGCGGCATAAGTATCGTGCTGACCTTTTCGATGCCGCCCTGAACTCCGCGCAGAATAACGACCGTTGTCACCAGCGAGAATATAAACTGGAACAAAAGCTGATGCCCGGGCGAGGCGAGCATAGCGTCAAAAAACCCGTCCGCCGCGGCCTCGGCATGACCGCCCGTGACGAACGTCAGCGCGTATTTTATGACCCAGCCGCCGATAACGTTGTAATACGGCAGGATTATCGCGGGAACGATCGTCGCGATCACTCCCAGAAACGCCCATTTGCGGTTAAGCTCGCCAAAGGCCGAGAGCCCGCTCTTGCCGGTCTTGCGGCCGATCGCGTTCTCGGCGATCATCAGCGTATAGCCGAAGCTCAGCACGAGCAGAATATAAAACAGCAGAAACAGGCCGCCGCCGTATTTCGCGGTGAGATACGGGAAGCGCCAGATATTTCCGAGGCCCACGGCCGAACCCGCGGCCGCCAGAACAAATCCGAGCCCGTGCGAAAACTTATCTCTTTTTTCCATAACATAACCCCCATTTTGTCATTTTATATGATTATAACAAAATTATTTTTGATTGTAAACACTTTTTTGGTAATTTTTTTAAAGATAACAGAACTCCGACATATTCCAACTTCCTGTTGATTAAAATATTTTTATGTGGTATAATCAGCATATACCATAACACGGAGATGATTTTATGAAACTGTTCAAAAAGCGGGCCGCCGCGAAAATTCCCGAGGGCTACACCGCGGACACGGTACGGATTGAAAAAAGCACATGCACCGGCGAGCGCACGATAGGCTTTTACGACCCGAAGGACAAAAAACTGGTCTACGCCGAGCTTGTCCGCACCGACGCCGACATAAAAGCGTTTTATGAAAAATACGGCATTGATATGTGATTTTCCCTTGTCGGGCAGGCCCGGCAAGGGATAAATTTTATTTTATGTTAAAAATATTATAAAAAACCGTTGACAAACATTTTACTGTATGTTAAAATATCAGTGGTTGAAAATGTTGATTAGCTATCGTATCAAATTTCTTATCCGCGTCATGGGCGGGTAGGTTGCTTTGGTACTTTTTTATTTATTTTGATATAGAGAAGGTAATCAAAATGATGAAACGGCAAAATTATAAGAATTATACACAAAATGTGCCTTTCTCCGATGTTTGTCGGGGGGGGGGTAATTTTAATAATTTAAAAAACGCGGATAACGCGGTCCGCGCTTTGACCGCGCCCGAAAATGAGGTTAAAACGGCATAAGGACAAATATGTCCTTATGCCGTTTTTGCTGTTTTCCGGCTTGCCCCTCTGGGGCAAAAAACAGGGCAGAATGTCAAGCAAGTGCAACATAAATTTCTTTAGGCGATTTCCAACCGAGACACTTACGAGGTCGGTTA
>CANQMT010000040.1 GCA_947625055.1 uncultured Monoglobus sp.
CGAGACAAACGGGCGGATAATATCCGCCCCTACGGAGTGATGAAATCTGTAGGGGCGGCAATCTGCCGCCCGTCCTACTTGCTATTTGCTAATTGCTAATAACTATGTTAACCCCTCTCCGTCGCCTTCGGCGACACCTCTCCCCAAGGGGCGAGGCAGACGAGCGGCGCACAGCGCCGCTCTGCGGGACGCCGAGGTCGTCGTCCCCTACGGGGAAATGAACGAGACAAACGGGCGGATAATATCCGCCCCTACGGAGTGATGAAATCTGTAGGGGCGGCAATCTGCCGCCCGTCCTATTCGCTATTTGCTAATCGCTAATAACTATGTTAACCCCTCTCCGTCGCCTTCGGCGACACCTCTCCCGAGGGAGAGGCAGGGGAGCGGCGCACAGCGCCGCAGGGCTCCCGGAAAGCGCCAGCGGAGCGCGGACAGGGCTCCCAAAAACGCAAGCGTTTTTGGGAAGAAGGAACAAATTCGGAGCGATGAGCAAAATCCGCTTGCGGATTTTGTGATAAGCGGAGAAATTTGTGACGAGGGAAAGAGGAGCCAACCCGGAGCGGGCGCAGCTTTTGCCGCTTTGCGGTAAAACAAGCAAGCGCAGGGATTGGCGACGTGATTTTTGGGATCAGCGCGGGTGTGAATCCCTTCTCCGCATCGGTACTCAACCATGATAGAGACGTGTCAACTAATCAACGAACCAACCAACGACACTACCGAATTCGGTTTTTTTATTCCCGCGCTGATCCCAAAAATCACAAAAACGCATACAAAAATGCACGCCAAGGGTCGGATGTTCTGACAGCATCCGGCCTTTGGCATGCACAAAATAATCAAGTCTTAGGAATTATTCTTGACGTACGCCGAAACGAGCTCGTCGAGGATCTCGTCTCTTTCAAGCTTGCGGACGAGGCTTCTGGCTCCGTTGTAGGATGTGATGTACGACGGGTCGCCGGACAGAATATATCCCACGATCTGATTTATCGGGTTGTAGCCCTTTTCGCTCAGCGCCTCATAAACGGACATTATTATCTGCCGCGGGTCGGGGCGCTCGCTTTCGACTTCAAATTTCAGAGTGTCTTGATTTTCCATATTAGCAGCTCCTTTAATTAATATTATTTATCTGAGCTCGGCGTTTACTCCGTTTTTAAGAGCCGATAGGATCTTGTCGGTCATGCCGCTGACCTCATCATCGGTCAGGGTCCTGTCGGCGGCGCGGTATGTCAGCGAGTATGCCACGCTCTTTTTGTTCTCGCCGACCTGTTCTCCCTCATAAACGTCGAACAGCTTAACACTTTCCAAAATCTCGGTGCTCACACTGTTTATTATTTTCTCAATCTCGCCCACGCTGATGTTCTTCTCAACCACCAAAGCGATGTCGCGGCTTGAGGCGGGGAACTTGGGCAGAGGCTTGTATGTCCTGTCAAATGTCGCGAGCTCAAGCATGGTGTTAAGGTCAAGCTCCGCTGCGTAAACCTCGGCGTCGATCTTAAAGCTGTCGGCCACGGCGGGGTGGATCTGGCCCATGCAGCCTATCGTTTTGCCGTCCGCCGTTATCTTGGCGCATCTGCCGGGGTGGTAGGACGGGTTTTCCTTTTCGGTCTCAAACGCGGCACCCGATATGCCGAGGCGGTTCAGCAGGTTCTGAACGATACCTTTAAGGTCGAAGAAATCGACCTTGCCGTACATTCCGAGCGCGACGACCTGACGCTCGTCGGGCAGCGTCTCGCCGACCGGGTTATAGGTCATTCCTATCTCGAATATCCTGACGGAGGAGGCTCTGCGGTTGTAGTTGACCTTGAGGGTCTTGATTATCGAGGAGAGCATCGACGTCCTCATAACGCTGTTTTCCTCGCCTAGGGGGTTGGATATCTTTACCACATTGTCCATGGGAACGCGGGTCTGTTTGAATTCCTTGGGGTCGATGAACGAGTAGGTCATCGCCTCATAGAGGCCGCAGGCGGTCAGAGTGTTTCTTATGCTGTCGACCGCTTTTTGCTTGAAGGTCTTGCCGCCGACAACCACTCTGCCCTGCATCATGGTAACGGGCAGATTGTCGTAGCCGTAAAGTCTGGCGACTTCCTCGGCTATGTCCGCCATGCTCTCTATGTCGCCGCGGAACGTGGGAACGATCACGCTGCCGTCCCTGATCTCAAACTCGAGGCGGCCGAGGTATTCGATCATGTCGCTCTCGGGAATATCGGTTCCCAAAAACTTGTTTATCTTTTCGGGCTCAAACGGGAGCACAGTGTTTTGCTTTTTCACGGGATAAACGTCGATCACGCCGCCGATCACCTCGCCGCAGCCCATGTCCTGAAGCAGCTCGCAGGCGCGGTTGATCGCGGGCAGGCAGTTTTCGCTGTCGAGGCCCTTTTCAAACAGGGCTGACGCGTCGGTCCTCATGCCCAGCGCCTTCGCGCCGCGGCGGACCAATACGGGGTTGAAGCAGGCGCTCTCAAACAGAACGGTCGTCGTGTCGTCGGTCACTTCGGAGTTTGCGCCGCCCATAACGCCCGCCACGCCGATCGCGCGCTTCTCGTCCGAGATAGCGATCATTTCGGACTTCAGTTCTCTCGGCTTGTCGTCGAGCGTTTCGAGCATCTCGCCTTCTCCCGCGTTTCTCACGATTATCTTCTTGCCCTCGACATGGTCAAGGTCGTACGCGTGCATCGGCTGGCCGTATTCGAGCATGATGTAGTTGGTGATGTCAACCACGTTGTTTATCGCGCGGAGGCCCGCTGCCGTCAGACGGTTCTGCATCCACTTGGGCGAGGGGCCTATCTTGACGTTCTTGACCGCTCTGGCGGTAAATCTCGAGCAGAGCCTGCTGTCCGCGATCTCGACCGCGGCGTAGTCGTTAACGTCCTCGTCGTTGCCCGTGGGCTTTATTTCGGGGATCTTAAAATCCCTCGCGAATGTGGCCGCCGTCTCGCGGGCGAGGCCGATTATGCTCATGCAGTCGGGGCGGTTGGACGTGATCTCAAATTCCGCAACGCTCTCGTCAAGGCCGAGGGTGTGCGTTATGTCCTCGCCTATCGGAGTGTCGTCGGGCAGGATCAGTATGCCCGTGGCGCGCTCCTTGGAGATGCCGAGCTCGTCGGTCGAGCACATCATGCCATAGCTTACAACGCCGCGCAGTTTGCCCTTGGTGATCTTGACGCCGCCGGGCAGCGTGCTCTTGTGCTTGGCGACCGGAACTACCGCGCCCTCGAACACGTTAGGCGCGCCGGTCACGATCTGTATCTCCTCGTCTCCCACGTCGACCTGGCAGACAACGAGCTTGTCGGCGTCGGGGTGCTTCTCTATCTTTGTTATCCTGCCCACGACCACGTTTTTGAATTCGGCGCCGAGGTTCTTGATCCCCTCGACGATAGAGCCGCTCATTGTGAGCCTGTCCGCATATTCCTGCTCGGAAATGCCGTCGGTGTTCATGTAGTCCTTGAGCCATGAAAGTGGTAAGTTCATATATATTCCTCCTACTGTTATATGTCTTGTTTTTAAAGATTATTCGGAAAATCTTTGACCTCGCGCGGGTTTTTCAGTGTTTCGGCGCGGATTTGCCCGCGCCCGAAAATCCGAATATCATTACCCGTTTCATTTTTATATCTTAAACTGCTTTAAGAACTGAAGGTCGTTCTCGTAGAACAGGCGCAGGTCCTTTATTCCGTAGCGGAACATGGTCACGCGCTCAAGTCCCATGCCGAACGCGAAGCCGGAGTATACCTCGGGGTCTATGCCGCAGTTGCGCAGCACCTTGGGGTGAACCATTCCGCAGCCCAGAATCTCGATCCAGCCTTCGCCTTTACAGATGCTGCAGCCCTCGCCCTTGCAGTTGAAGCACGAGATGTCGACCTCGGCGCTGGGCTCGGTGAACGGGAAATGGTGGGGGCGGAAACGGAGCCTCGTGTCGTCGCCGTACAGCTTTTTCGCGAAGACTTCGAGCGTGCCTTTAAGGTCGGCCATCGTAATTCCCTTGTCGATAACAAGGCCCTCGACCTGGTGGAACACAGGCGAGTGGGTGGCGTCGACCGTGTCGCTTCTGTAAACTCTGCCGGGCGAGATAATGCGTATGGGCGGCTTCTGCTTTTCCATAACGCGCACCTGGACAGGCGACGTCTGCGTTCTGAGCAGCACGTTGTCGTTTATATAAAACGTGTCCTGCGTGTCCCTCGCGGGGTGGTCGGGCGGCAGATTAAGCGCTTCAAAGTTGTAGTAATCGAGCTCGACCTCGGGGCCCTCTACGATCGAAAAGCCCATGCCGATGAATATGTCCTGCAAATCGTCGAGCACGGTGTTGAGCGGATGCTTCGCGCCCATTTCGGGCGTCCTGCCGGGCAGCGCCACGTCGATAGTCTCGGCCATGAGCTTGAGCTCTTTGGCCTTTTCGGTCAGCGCCTTTTTCTTCTCCTCAAGCGCGCTCTCGATAAAACCACGAACGGTGTTGGCGAGCTGGCCTATGATCGGGCGCTCTTCCTTGGAGAGCCCGCCCATGCCTTTCATGACGGCGGTGAGCTCGCCCTTCTTGCCGAGATATTTAACGCGGAGCGACTCCAGCGCTCCGAGGTCGGCGGCGGAACTGAGCTCCGCCTCGGCGCTCGCCTTGATTTTGTTTAATCGGTCTTTCATGTATATACCTCCCAAAAGTGTAGTCACAAATTGTCATCTAACTATTTTAACATATATTATAAGATATTTCAAGCAAAAAACGCAAGTTTTGCCGATTTATTTTGTGCTTTTTTCCGAAAGTCAAATTTTTCTTAAATATTTCTAAAAATATATTGACAAAAATATAGCAAGCGTGATAAAATGAGACTGCGGGAGTGGATTTTCACTTCTGCCGGGAGGTGTGTTTTTCAAAGTTCATACCTTCCGCGTTTAAGACTTTTTATGTTTAAAACATTAAACGTCAATGAACGATTGTAGCAAACCCGGTGAAAGCCGGGGACGCAAAGCTATGGGGTCTAAAGCGGACTGCGCGGACGCGTGCGGTTTGCAATGACAGCCCGGCCGCCTGCTTTTGATATGCCGGCAGCGGAAAGAGACGAGCGGCTTGCCGCAAATCTCCGACCACAAGACATATCAACTACAATTTAATAATTGAGGCAAACCCGATGAAAATCGGGGACGCAAAGCTATGGGGTCTAAAACAGTCTCGCGCGGACGCGCGCGTTTCGGTCATGACAGCCCGGCCGCCTGCTTCGGCATGCAGCAGTGAGTGTCATTTTGGCGCTTATAGTGTGCCACAGGAAAGTTTGATCGTTTTAATCCATAAAAACTTGAACAAACGGCAAACCCGGTGAAAACCGGAGACGCAAAGCTATGGGGTCTAAAGCAAGGAAACTTGCCATGACAGCCCGGCCACCTACTTATTTTTAAGTCGAGTCACCGAAAGGTGATAAGTGTCATTGCCAAAGGCAATGGTTTGTGAAAGATTGGAGGATTATCATGACAAAGACTTTGAAGAGCATTTTCGTTCTGTTGATCGCAGTAGTTGCTATGTGCAGCGTATCTGCATATGCTGCAGAAGAAAACACAGCGCTTAACGATGCGTTTGCTAACGCTATCGCAAGCTATGAAACAACAGTAGACGTAACTGAGTTCAATATGACTGCGGATGAGGTTATGACCGCGTTCCTGGCGTATCTGGACGAGACACCGAGAAACTTCTTCGTTTCCAAGACTGTTAATTGTTCTTACTCAACAGCAACAAACAAGGCTAAGGAGCTGACGATTTCTTACATTGACAGCCCCGAGGCTATCAACGCGAAGCTTGCGGCTTTCGACGCTGAGGTTGCGAACATCACAGCCCTCGTTGACGGCTCAATGACAGCAGAAGAAAAGGCAAAAATCATCCACGATTACTTTATCGAGAGCTGCTCTTATGATCTGACATACACGGCCAGAACCGCGTATGACGCGATCGTAAACAAGACCGGCGTATGCGAGGCGTATTCTTCCGCTTATCAGTACGTTATGAACGTGATAGGTGTGCCCTGCACAACGGTATCGAGCGATGCGATGAATCACAGTTGGAACATAATTGAAGTTAACGGTGTTGCGTACCATGTTGATGTAACTTGGGACGATCCCATCGTAGACGGAGCGAATACAAATACAACTCCTTACTATGATAACTTCATGAAGAGCGACGCTGAGATTTCAGTTGACCATTACGCATGGAGCTGATTCGAAAAGTAAGCAAGACGCCCGCTTGCGGGCGTCTTTTCCTTTGGGGTTATTATTGCTTTTGCAAGTTTTTCTTTGATTTCTTTAAATGTGTATTTGCCAACACGCGTTTTATTTATTCGGAAAAATCAATCAGTCAAAAAGTGTTATTAAAATAGCTGTAATAAAGCTGCGAGCTAAAAACAGCTTTGATATGATCGCCGGACCCGGTTCCGTCATGCCCCGCCCGGACGGCAAAGAAACTGTTTTTAGCTCGCCGGACCGCATAGGTGTTTAGGGCTCCCGGAAAGCGCCAACGAAGTGCATAAGGGCTCCCGAAAACGCTTGCGTTTTTGGGAAGAAGGAACAAATTCGCAGCGATGAGCAAAAGGCGCATGCGGCTTTTGTGATAAGCGAAGAAATTTGTGACGCGGGAAAAAGGAGCGGACGCGGCACAAAAAAGAAGCCTCTGCTCTGCAGAGGCTTCGTAAAAACGTCGCGTACCGCGACGTGGAGCCGATAAGCGGATTCGAACCGCTGACCTATTCATTACGAGGGCGGATTTAAACGCCCGAACCAACATATTTACCGCAATTTGACTGTTAAATGACTGTAATTTTTTTCTTTGGTTCGTCGAACAGCAGGTTTTTACGCAGGACGTCTAAATCGTTTTCAACGTATATCTCGGCTGTGACTCTGATGTCGGCATGACCCATTACTTTTTGGATCGTGTATATATCAACACCGCGGGCGCGGAGCAATGTGCCGTAGGTATGCCGCAGCTCATGCGCCGTCAGGCGTTTTATTTTATG
>CANQMT010000041.1 GCA_947625055.1 uncultured Monoglobus sp.
ATCGCGAACCATGTCCACTTGGCGCTGTTCATCTCGCGCTTTATCGCGCCGATAGCCGCGAAGCAGGGCGCGCAGAGCAGATTGAACACCAGGAACGAGTAGGCCGAGATCGCCGTGAAGCTCGCGGCGAGCGTGCCCCAGATCTCCGCTCCGTCCTCGGCCACCTCGGCAAAGCCGTACAGCACGCCGAAGGTTCCGACAACGTTCTCCTTGGCGATAAGGCCCGTGACCGCGGCCACAGCCGCCTGCCAGTCGCCCCAGCCGAGAGGCGCGAATATGGGAGCGATAACTCCGCCGATCTTGGCGAGTATCGAATTGCCCAAATCCTCGACCATGCCGAAGCCGCCGTTTTCAAATCCGAAGCCCTGCAGGAACCAGAGGGCGATCGTTGAGAGCAGGATTATCGTTCCCGCCTTTTTGATGAACGACCAGCCGCGCTCCCACATGCTGCGGAGCACGTTGCCAACCGTCGGCATATGGTAGGCCGGAAGCTCCATTACGAACGGCGCGGGATCGCCCGCGAACATCTTTGTCTTTTTTAATATTATGCCCGAGATTATTATAGCCGCAACGCCCACAAAATACGCGCTGGGAGCGACCCACCAGGCTCCGCCCAGCAGCGCGCCCGCAATGAGCGCGATGATTGGCAGCTTAGCGCCGCAGGGAATGAACGTCGTCGTCATTATCGTCATTCTGCGGTCGCGCTCGTTCTCGATAGTTCGGGAAGCCATGACGCCCGGAACGCCGCAGCCCGTGCCGATCAGCATCGGTATGAACGACTTGCCCGACAGGCCGAAGCGCCTGAAAATTCTGTCCATGATGAACGCTATGCGCGCCATATATCCGCAGGCCTCAAGGAAGGCGAGGAATATGAACAGCACCAGCATCTGGGGAACAAATCCCAGCACCGCGCCGACACCGGCGACTATTCCGTCGAGGAGCAGGCTCTTGAGCCACTCGGCGCAGCCGACCTTGTCAAGCAGACCCTCGAGCGCCGCGGGAATACCGGGCACCCACACTCCGAAATCCGCAGGATCGGGCTCCTCGGCGGCGAGAGCCGCCTCAAAAGCGGACACGTCCACGGGTATCGACTCCTCGACCTCGCCGTCCTCATTCTCTATATCGGCGACCGTCTCAACGCCCGCCGCCGCGGTCATAAACTCGTCTATAACGCCGTCGTCGGGTTCCTCGCTGTCCAAAGTCTCGGAAAGCGCCTCGGTGTCTATGCCCTGCTCCTCCGCCGCCGCGATAAACGCGTCGGCCTTGGCGACCTCGATCTCGTAATCCGCCGCGGCTTCCTCATAGGCCGAGGTTCCTATTCCGAACAGGTGGAAACCGTCGCCGAACAGTCCGTCGTTGGCCCAGTCGGTCGCCCATGTTCCCACGGTCGTCACCGATATGTAGTAAACGATTATCATAACGACCGCGAATATTGGCAGCGCCGCCCAGCGGTTGGTCACAACTCTGTCTATTTTGTCGGATGTGCTGAGCTTCTTTTTGCCGCCTTTTTTACAGCAGTCTTTTATTATCGACGCGATATAGTTGTATCTCTCGTTGGTGATAATGCTCTCGGCATCGTCGTCAAACTCCGCCTCGGCCTTTTTGACTATGTCCGAAACGTCGGGCGAGGACTTCAGCGTACGCGCCATTTTTTCGTCGCCCTCAAACAGCTTTATCGCGTAGAACCGCTTTTGGTTCTCTGGAACCGAAGTTCCCAGCCTCTCGCCTATCTCCGAGATCAATTCCTCAACCTTTTTGTCAAACCTGTGCGCGGGCTTTGCCGTCTTTTGCTCGGCAAGCTTCACCGCCTTTGCCGCGGCCTCCCGTATTCCGGTGCCCTTGAGCGCCGAGATCGCCACCGCTTGGCAGCCGAGCTCCTTTGAAAGCCGCTCGATGTTTATCGTGTCTCCCTTTTTCTTGACGACGTCCATCATATTGACCGCCGTCAGGACCGGGATGCCCAGCTCGGTTAGCTGCGTCGTCAGATAAAGGTTGCGCTCCAGATTCGAGCCGTCTATAATATTAAGTATGACGTCGGGCTTCTCGTTTATCAGATAGTTTCTTGCCACGACCTCCTCCAACGTGTATGGCGAAAGGGAATAAATTCCCGGCAGATCGGTGATCGTCACGTCCTTGAAGCCCTTGAGCTTACCCTCTTTTTTCTCAACGGTAACGCCCGGCCAGTTTCCCACAAACTGATT
Organism: uncultured Monoglobus sp.; assembly: GCA_947625055.1. Classification (GTDB taxonomy): domain Bacteria; phylum Bacillota; class Clostridia; order Monoglobales; family Monoglobaceae; genus Monoglobus. The sequence goes on from CANQMT010000041.1 coordinate 2,202, forward strand.
TGAGCCGGTCAGAGCGTTGAAAAGCGTCGTTTTGCCGGAGTTAGGGTTTCCGGCAAGCGCAATTTTGATTGACATTTTCTAACTCATCTCCAATTCATTTAATTAGCTTCGGCTAACTTGTGTTTTTAAAAAAGCGCGCCTAAATTAGCCAAAGCTAACCTTGGCGCAAAAAATAATAATTTTCTTAAAATAACGCTATGCTATCTCTATCATTTCGGCGTCGGCCTTTCTGATCGAAAGCTCATAGCCGCGGACCGTGAGCTCTACCGGATCGCCGAGAGGCGCCACCTTGCGCACATATACCTCAGTCCCTTTGGTTATGCCCATGTCCATTATCCTGCGCTTCACCGCGCCGCCGCCGTTTAAGCGCGCGACCTTGACGGTCTCGCCGATCTTAACGTCTTTGAGAGTTTTCATAATTATCCTGTCCTTTCCGAATTGATGTTTTTCGATATTGATGTTATTCGATTCAAAATTGATTCTTCGGCTCAAATCCGCGCTACACCACAATACGATTGGCCATTGATCTGTCAATGGCGACGCGTGTGTCCTTCACGTCAACGATCATATTGCCCGAAATCTCGGACACGACCGTGACCTCGCTCCCTTGAACAAAGCCGAGATTTTCCAGAAAGCGGCGGGTATCGTCCTTTCCGTTTATTTTAACGACCTTGCCCCGCTCTCCGATATTCATCATTGATAACGGCATAAAATTCACCTCCACACGTCGCAAATCCCTGCGCTTGTTCGCTTTTCCGCAAAGTGGAAAAGTCTCACCCGCTCCGGGTTAGAACAAACAAAAGATTTAAGTTAGGCTTGACTAACTATTAAAAGTTTACCACGACTAACTATATTTGTCAATACGGTTTTTTAAAAAAATTTAAGTTCGGAGCTTTTAACAAACAGTTAGCCTTGAGCAACTTAAATATTGTGCATTATTTCGGCCCGCGCAAAAATTCCAAAAAATTTACAAAAATGATATTGAAAAACAGACTTAGTTGTAGTATAATTTGATTTGAATTAGTTTTTATTTTAGGCCTATTGATTCGTGGTTAGGAGGGATATGCTTATGAAATCTGAAAGACTAACAATGATTGATTTGTTTTCAGGTGCGGGTGGGCTTTCTGAGGGGCTCTCCGAAGCAGGATTCCATAGCCTGTTTGCCTCTGAAATTGTTCCAGTATACGCGCAGACCTATCAAAAAAATCATCCTGATACAAAAGTATTGACTGCTGATATCCGAGAAATTGATGCCGCTGATATACTGAAAAGTTTAAATATGGATCGAGGAGAACTTGACTTAATTGCTGGCGGTCCCCCATGTCAAGGCTTTTCAATCAATGCCCCCCTCCGAACCACATTGGATGAACGAAATCATCTTTTCAAAGAGTATCTTCGCTTTGTTGATGCGTTTGCTCCACGGGCTGTTTTGATTGAAAATGTGCCAGGACTTGTATCTTTTGAACACGGTGCAACGCTTCATGCTATTTTAGATGCTTTAGGCGAACTAGGCTACGGAGCGGAAGTAAGGATATTGGGAGCGCCTTACTATGGTGTACCGCAAATGCGCTGGCGTACAATTATACTTGGAGTGAGAGGTAGGGCACTTCCTTCAAGCGCATATCCGGAACCGGTTTACCATGCCCCTATTCGTGCAAACTTTACAAGCACATTTGATGGACAGTCAATTATTAAAGAACCGTCGCCGGAAGCAAACGCAAGCTTCGTCACGGTCTATGAGGCAATCGGAGATTTGCCGCCACTTGCAAGTGGTGAACAAGGAGCACCCATAAAGGATTATTCGTGTGAGGCATTCAGCGAATACCAGCGACGTTCTCGCATCGGCTCCATTGGTGTGTTGAATCATGAGGCTCCCCGGTTGTCTCCCATCAATCTAAAGAGGTTGGAATATATTAAGCCTGGTGGAAATTGGACTGATATTCCTGATGATTTATTACCAAAGGGAATGCAGAAAGCGAGAAAATCTGACCATACAAAAAGATATGGCCGAGTGCTCCCCAATGGATTAGCCTCTACTATTTTAACAAAGTGCGATCCACATTGGGGAGCGTACTTCCATTATGAGCAGAACCGTTCATTTACAGTCCGGGAAGCTGCTCGCCTACAATCGTTTCCAGACCACTTTGTATTTATGGGAAACCTTTCGGAGCAATTTGCTCAAGTTGGAAACGCAGTACCGCCTTTATTAGCACAAGCTGTAGGACTGTCGTTACGTTCAGTTTTATTAAATGTGGAGGGATGATTCATGTCTGGTTATATTTCTGAAATATTTGGGTATCGGGCCGAGGATATGTCTGAAGTGGCTTTGAATAACATATCGAAGCAAGTATGTCCGTTTCTATCTTCATATTGTACGAAAGCGCTGGGAGATAGAGCGAACCGCACGTTATCTGGAGTATGTGCGGTTCGTCAAGTCACAGCGGGTTCGCCGGATGTTATCTGTTGCCCTAACAGAATTTATGCCGAGAATTATAAAATGCTTGCCACAGTAGGAGAAAAAGCATTTGGGTCAAAACTCAATCTTTATGCCGGTCGCCTTGCTGTCGCAAAGGCCAAAGAGGAAAATGGTGCTGTTGCCGTTTTCGGTCAAAGATGGGGAGGCGAGTTGCCGTTGCCTAAGCGAAAAGGGAAAGGCTCCTATTATGTTGATTGGATCTTAGCACGGCTGGACGGAAATGGCGAGCTTGTTGAATTTACAGCCATTGAGGTTCAAACTATTGATACGACGGGCTCTTACCAAAATGCACGCAGAACGTTGATAGAACAACACATGATAGAAAAAGACTCCGTAGGCTTGAATTGGGAGAATGTTTCCAAGAGAATTATCCCTCAAATAATCTATAAAGGGCAAGTCCTTCAGAGAGAAGAACTGTGCCGAAGTGGTTTGTATTTCGTTTGCCCCGTCCCTGTTTATGATAGGGTGCTTGAGCGATTAGGAGGCAAGGAAAAACTTCCCTCATTTCCCACTCAACCAGCAGCTATTCATTTCGTGGCGTACGACTATTTGAAAGATGCGCCAGCTACGGATGGTAGTATTCGTCCACTAGGTATCATCGAAGAATACTGCACGACGGTTTATAAAGTGCAAGAAGCATTTTCAGCCGTTGATTTACCGGAACAAAATGTATATCGTGATGCGATTCGCCGATTGTTGTACGATTAAAGAACAATCTGAAATTAACACTTATACATAGCATTCAAGTGTAAATTCTTGAATGCTTTTTTGTATTACGATACAATTGATGGGTAACAAATAAAAAGGAAAATGAACTCCAAATATGATATAATATTTAACGACAAACCAAAACATTAGAAAAGATGTCATTTTCCATGAATATTTTAACATCAAATCTCCACCGCTCCACCTTGACAAGGGCAGCTTGAAGCGAAACTCTTTATTTTTTAAGAAAAGCGTCTCCCATCATTGACAATTGTACAGGCGCGGGCACACGTCAATCTAATTTTGAAATAAAATTGTAACCCAAAGAATCCAAAAACATGATATACTTAAAAAGGGTGACAA
>CANQMT010000042.1 GCA_947625055.1 uncultured Monoglobus sp.
ACCTCACTGAATTTCTGCACTTTTTCCTTGCTTTGATCAATGTTACAACTTTGTTAATAAATTAGATTGACGTGTGAGTTTTGAATGAAGCGATTGACTTAAAAGCGGATTTGTGGTAGAATGTTTTCATATTTATTTATACGGAGAAAGTTATGGACAAAGAGACGAGGATAAGAAAAATTTTCCTGACCGCCCTGAAAATTTCGGTGGGAAGCTGCGCGGCAATGTATATCGCCGAACTGCTTAACCTTCAGTTCGCCGTGTCCGCGGGCTCGATCACCCTGCTGACGCTGCTTACCACCAAATGGGAGACGCTGCGGCTGTCGCTTGTGCGGCTGCTCAGCTTTGCCGCGACAGTGCTGCTGTCGTATCTGTTTTTCGAGCACATCCCGGGCGACTGGATCGCCTACGGCGTGTTCCTTTTTGTCATGACCGCCGCGCTCGAGGGCTTCGGCTGGCGCGCGGCGCTGTCGGTCAACGCGGTTATCTGCACCCATTTTTTGACGACCAACGATTTCAGCGCCGCGTTTATTTTAAACGAGTTTCTGCTGGTCCTGCTGGGGATCTCGATCGCGGTGCTGCTGAATTTGTTCAACAACAACGCCGCCCAGAAGCGCCTGATCGAGGCGCGGGTCACGACCGTTGAGGCGGGGCTTACGGGAATTCTCGGAGAGCTCGCGCTTTATCTGCGCAGCGACGCGGACGAGGCCGACGTGTGGGGCGACATAAAAAGGCTTGAAAAAGATATAGACGAGTATATCGACATGGCCCATGAGTATCAGGACAACACCTTCAGCGCGCAGCCGGGCTATTACATAGATTATTTCGAGATGCGCGCGCGGCAGATCGGCGTGCTGCACAACCTCCACAGCGAGATCGACCGCATGCGCAGCCTGCCCAGACAGGCGGAGATCGTGGCGGATTATATAATGTATCTTAAAAATTTTGTAACCGAGATGAACGATCCCGCGCCGCAGATTGAGCGGCTCAATGTGATTTTTGAGGACATGCGCGGGGAGGAACTCCCCGAGACGCGCGAGGAGTTTGAGAACCGCGCGCTGCTTTACCATATACTTATGGACCTTGAGGAGTTTTTGAAATACAAGCGGAGGTTCGTGATCTCGGCCCGCCACGGGCGGCTCAAAAATACAAGGAGCTATACCGAAAGATACTTCACCGGAAAAATAAGGAGCATCAAGAAAACCAAAAACAAGTAAATGTTAACAAATTGTTCATAAAACCCGTAAACGCCCGATTTTCGGGCGTTTTAAAGCGGAGCGGCCGCGGCGCAGCGGCGCGAAAATCTTGATTTTTACGCGAATTGCTTGACAAAAACGCAAAAAGAGAGTATACTAAAATTTAGTTATGTTACAATTGTGTTACATAATCATTACAAATTAAGGAGTGCTTGTAACATTGAATTATAAAACCAATAGGCGCGGACTTGCGCGCCTGCTGAAGATAATAACGGTTTTCGCGGTGTCGGCGGCGATGCTTTGCGGCTCGCTTTCGGCTTACGCGGTAAGCATCTCGGCCAAGGGCGGAATAGTGCTTGACCAGTCGACAGGCGAGGCGCTTTATGAATACAACGCCGACACGGCGGTCGTTCCCGCCAGCATGACCAAAATCGTGGCGCTCTATGTTATCTACAGCCACATCGCAAACGGCAGCGTTACCAAAGAGACGATGATCCCCGTTGGAAGCGCACTCGCGGCATATTCGCGGGATCCGGGCTATTCCAACGTTTATCTGACGGCGGGCGAGAGCTACAGCCTTGACGAGCTTCTGGGCGCCATATGCGTTGTTTCGGCCAACGCGGCGGTCATGGCTGTGGGAGATTACATATGCGGCAGCGAGGCGGGCCTTGTGAACGAGATGAACACGCTGATCGCGAACTGGGGCGTCAACGGTTATTTTGTTGACTGCACCGGAGTTTCGAGCCAAAACAGGATCTCGCCCCGAGGCATGGCCACGGTCGCGAACAGGCTTATAACCGACTATCCCGACATACTCAATTATACCTCGCTGACCTCGATAAATTTCAGAGGCACGAGATATTACCCGACAAACAAGATGCTGCCCGGCGGAGCCTATGAGTATTACGGCGCCGACGGTCTCAAGACGGGAACCACCTCGGCGGCGGGCTGCTGCTTCACCGGAACGGCGATGAGAGACGGCAGGCGCCTTATCTCGGTCGTTATGGGCTCAAGCTCGACAAATATGAGATATGTCGATACGATAAAGATGATGGACTATTCATGGGACATTCTGGCTCAGCGCGGAAACGCGGGCTACAAGGAGCCTGCCGCGGGCAGCAAGCCCAAGGATTATATAGTAGCCACCGATCTTCGCTGCTTTATAAACGACTGGGAGATACCGACATTCATTCACTACGGCAACGAGCAGAACGGTTATCAGGACTGCGCGGTCGTAATGCTTGATGATCTTAAGGACTACGGCTTTGACGTTTCATATGACCTTGCCACCGACACAGTGACCCTCGTCAACAATATCGATAAGGACCTGACCGCCGGCCCCAATTACGGCGAGCAGTACACCTACGGCGAAAACGAGAAACTTGAGCTCAGCGACTGGGAGGCCGCAAAGGTATTGCTCAAGAACGGCCCCGACGACCCGGGAGTTTACGCCAAGAGTACGTTTGACATCAACGGCCGCGGCGCGATCTCTATCGACGAGCTGTGGCATATGGGAACGGTTGTCTGGAACGAGAAATACAACCTGACGGTGGTTGTAACCAGATAGACCCGATCCGTATTGCGTGAAAAAGCTTGGGGCTTGCCGCTATTGTTTTCGGACAAGGCGTGCGGCTTATCCGGATTTTGAAGGAAAAGTCTTTTAAAGATCTACGATAAGTGTTTGGCTTAAATTTTTTGTAAATATTAAAATACCGCAAAACATCAAGTTTTGCGGTATTTTTGATAGTCGAAGTTGTTCTTATAGGATTTTTAAAAAACCGCTGTGGACGATATATCGTCCACAGCGGTATGGTCGGAGTGACTGGATTCGAACCAGCGGCCACCTGAACCCCATTCAGGTACTCTACCAAACTGAGCCACACCCCGGCGGCGTCGCAAATCCCTACAATTATCACAAAATCCACAAGTGGATTTTGCTCATCGTTCCGGGTTTGCTCCTTATTCCCACAAAATGCACTTCGTTGGCATTTTGCAGGAGCCCTTAGTTGCAATGCGTTTCGCTTAATCAGAAGTTTTGCAAGCAAAACTTCTTCACCGCTGCACGATTGCTCCTTATTCCCAAAAAGCACACTTTTCGGGAGCCATAATCATTGTCATTTTCTTACGACAGTTTCACATTATAGCACATATAAAAACAAAAATCAAGTCCTTTTTTGAAAAAAGTTAAAATTTTTTAAATCGGAACACGGGCGGGTTGACTAAAAAGGAAATTGTGTTATAATATAAACGGATTTATATGAAAAAGTAAGGAGCAATTGTTATGAGATGTAGTTTTTGCGGAAAAGAAGTCGGAGAGGGCGAACGGATATGCAAATACTGCGGCACTGTTCTTGCGGGCAGCGCCGAGCGCAGCGCGCCGAGGGAATATACCGAAGCGCCGGCTGCGGAGCGGCGAAGCGGTTATTTCGATATCGAAAAATCCGATTTCGGGGAGACGCGAGTCTTCAGACGCCCGAATGTTCCGAGCGGTTTTGAAAACAGCATGCGGGTGCATGAGGAGTTAAACCGCCGTCATCAGCAAGAAACAACGGCAAAAAGACAGTACTACAGATACAACCCCGAAGAGGAGGCGAGGCGTGCCAAAAAGTCAAAAAGCCGCAAGGCTCCGATATATAAGCAGAAAAAAGCAAAGCCGGTGCGTAAAAACCGTCATATAGGCAGAACGATAATGGGACTTGTTTTTAAAGCGGCGCTGGGATTTGTAATAGGATTTCTTCTTTATATATTGGTAATTAATATTGGCGGCTGGCTGAGCGAAGCTTTTGAAAACATTGATATACCGTTTTTAAATAATCTGCTGAACTGAATCGGTGGTCGAAAGTAACAACGCGGCATAGCGGAAAGAAAAGGTCAATACAGCAAAATCAATAAAAATGAGATTTTTGGGAAAAAGATGCAAAAACCGTATTGACAAAAAATGAATTAGATGATAATATAATTAGGCTGTTCCGAAAAGGGGACAGCCTTTTACAACGCAGCGATTAGTGATTAGCGAATAGCGAATACGCGGAGAGAGTATGGCGAAAAGCGTTTATGAGTCGTCCGCGTATGTTAATCCGATCAATATGTTTGTAGGGGCGGAAACATCCGTGAATATTTGGCTGATAGATGCGTATAAATCATTGATCGCCAAATATGTAGGGGCGGATATCATCCGCCCGCTGAGACCAGATCCCGGCCGTGTCAAAAATTTTTTAAAAAAATTGAAAAAAGTTCTTGACAATGGCGAAAAGATGTGGTAAACTTAAAAAGTTGCTAACGTAGGGACTAGGGAATAGGAACTAGGCCTTACAGGGCTCCCGCAAAACGCCAACGAAGTGTGTTTTGTGGGAAAGAGGAGGAGCTTCGGAACGAAGCAAAACTTCTCAAAAGCGCCGAAGGCGCAGGGCTCCCGCAAAACGTCAACGAAGTGTGTTTTGTGGGAAAGAGGAGGAGCTTCGGAGCGAAGCAAAACTTCTCAAAGCGCCGTAAGGCGCAGGGCTCCCACAAAACGCCAACGAAGTGCACTTTTTGGGAAGAGGAGGAGCAGCGTAGTAGGCGACGACGGTTCATTTATGAATCGTCGGAGCAAGCGGAGCTCGCTCCGACGAGGTGTTTGAAAAATAAATAGTGGAGAAGCGGCAGCGGTAGATGTTTTAATGGAAACACACCGTTGCGACGAAATTGCACAAGGTAAGATTCTAATGTAAAAGTTAGGGTAGAAACTTGTCAATTCCAAAAGGTTCAAAGCGAACTTACACCAAGACAGAGAGATCTGTCAAGGGTCTCCAAAAAGCGCTGAAAAAGCGCGTTTTGGGGAAAACGTTAGTTAATAGTTTTTTAGAGCTTGCAAACTAACGATAAAGAAGTACGAAACGAGGACGCAAAGATACCGAAACCGGCTGCGGGCGCACAGAGATGTGAGCGGAAAAAAGCAGAGCGGGAGAGGGTCGAGCGTCACGCTCGTTACAACTTTTATCGAGAGTTTGATCCTGGCTCAGGACGAACGCTGGCGGCGTGCCTAACACATGCAAGTCGAGCGA
>CANQMT010000043.1 GCA_947625055.1 uncultured Monoglobus sp.
TGTTAGTTTCATTTTACACAAAAGTTGCTATGTTGTCTATTTTTAATTAGTGTTGCACTTCACATGATAACATGCCGCGCCACCTCTCCCGAGGGAGAGGCAAACGGAACCCCACATGCCGCCGGTCGGATGTGGGCATCCGGCCCTACAACGATGGAGGATGTAAATCGGGCGGATAATATCCGCCCCTACGGGTGCCTGTGATGTACCATATCGTCGCAACCGTGTAAACTCCGCCAATCCCGTAGGGGCGGCAATCTGCCGCCCGAGGCTTCCCTCCCTTGAGGGATAATCAGCAAGCTTTGCTTGCGGATTCAAAGCGACCTTTCAAAATCGCTTGCGATTTTGACTAAGCGCTTCATTAGAGCTGTCACCGTAGGTGACTGATGAGGTGTTCTATTCGCTATTCACTAATTACTAATCACTACGTTGGAAGGAAGGATAATATGAAAAAGTTTAAAAAAATTATATCGGCGGCGATTGCCGCGGCGGTTGCCCTGACCGCTTTCACATGCACCGCCGTCTCGGCGGCGGAACGCGTGACAGGCAGACAGATAAAAGAGCTCGCGGAGATCACGCTGCGCCGCGAGCCCGACTTGGGAACCATTCTCTCCACCCAATTTGTTCCGTATGACGGCGACGTCACAAACGTCTCCAACTTCGGCGAACTGATCGACCCGAACTCCGCGTTTTTGGTTCACTCGAGCGCCGAGGGCTACACGCGGCTCATCGGGAACGGAGCCGACAACATAGCCGAAGCGATCGAGCTCTGCGAAAACGGCATAAACAGCGGAACGCGATATGACGACTCGAGCGAAAGATGCTATTACCAGCCTCTGCCGGGCTACCCGAACTGCGCGGATTATCCGCAGTTCAGCGGCGCGGCGGCGTACAGACTGCGCCTCAAAAACGGAGAGCCGATTGATCTTGCGGTACAGCCCCTCTATAACTATTCGGGCGAGTATGACAAAATCGCCGAAGTTTTAAACAAATTCGGCATCGGCAAACCCGCCGCCGTCTACCTCTTCGGCTCTTCCTTCGGCAACCCTCTCAAATCGGCGGCGTTCGGAATTTCGGTGAGCGATGACGAGGAATATATCATCCCCGTAGGCGCCGATCTTGAGGACAATTATTCCGACTCGGCCTTGAAAGCGTATGAGCTCTATGACATAAAAGACTACAACGCGTTTTTCGCAAGCCGCGGCGACGCCTCCGACAGCCTGCTCAAAACCGCAGAGCGGGAGCGCCTTGATCTTCTTCCGGGCGTCAGAACGCGCGACGAGCTTGTGAAAGCCGACGAGCTTGTCGGCGCGAACGAGACCGACAGCTTTTCAAAATACATAGGAACCGAGCCGCACTACTCGGACATCACGGCGGGTCAGGCGGCGGTCACGAACCAGCTCACCGACCTCGGCGTGATCAACGGCAGCGACGGAATGTTTTATCCCTCAAGCGGCGTGACGCGGGCCGAGACCGCGGCCATGCTTTGCAGGCTGTTTGAGATCGCGCCCGAAAGCTCTGTCTCGTTCGCAGACGTTTCCAAAAGCCACTGGGCGGCGGGCTATATCGGAGTGCTCGCGCAAATGGGCGTGTTGAGCGGCTTTGGCGACGGAACCTTCCGCCCCGACGAGAGCGTGACCTATGAGCAGGCGTTCAAAATGGTCGAGCAGCTTTTGGGATACACCCCGAAGGTACTTTTAAGCGTCGGCAGCGAATATCCCGCGGCGAACGTGCTGGCGGCGGTTCGTCTGGGGCTCGCGAGTGACCTCGGGAACTTTGACTCGGCGAACGCCATATCGAGGATCGAGCTTGCATGCGTGCTGAGCCGCGCGCTTGACACGCATATGGCGACAGTTGAGGTATTCATCGAAAACCTCACCTCGGGAACATATTACTTCACCGACGTGACGCTGAGCGACCGCAAAAACGGAGCCGCTCTCACCGGAAAGCTCTGCGTGAGCGACGAGGAGCTGCTTGACTACACAAACGCGCTCAAGAACGAATATGCCGAAAAGACAAAATATATTATTGACGAGACCGTCAGAAAAGTCGGCGGCATGGGAGTGATCGCCGACGGCGGCATGACCCTCCCCGCACCCCCGAAAAACATACCAAGGATAACAACATAGGGACTAGAAAATAGGGACTAGGGACTAGGTTCCCACCTCCGTCTGCGGCAGGCCGCAGACACCTCCTCCCCGGAGGAGGCGAAATATAGGCTCCCCCTCGGGGGGAGCTGTCGGGCAAAGCCTGACTGAGAGGGGAACCTACATACAAGAACCCCTCTCCGTCGCCTTCGGCGACACCTCTCCCGAGGGAGAGGCAAACGGAACCCCACATACCACCGGCCGGATGTGGGCATCCGGCCCTACTACGATGGAGGAGGCAGATCGGGCGTATAATATCCGCCCGCGGGACGCCGAGGTCGTCGTCCCCTACGAACGCGGGGAAATGCGAATGATTTTTGCCAAACTATCTCCGCGTATTCACTATTCGCTAATTACTATTCACTACGTTGAAAGGAATGATTTATATGAAAAAACTTAGTAAATTGCTGTCATCCGCGCTTGCGGCCTTATTGATCGCACTCGGCGGAACACCCGCGCTCGCCGCGGAAACAATAACACTGCCGGCAAAATCGGTCTATGTCATGACATGCGCCGACGACGGCACGACCCCGGTGCTCGAGATGAACGAGAGCAAAAGCCTCTCTGTCACATCGCTGAAACAAATAAGCTCGCTGCGGATATTCAAATGCGAAAAGGACGGCAAAAATCCCGAATGTATCTATGAAAACGACAGCGAAACGCGCAGTTCTTTCAAAATAAACGTAAAGCGCGGCGAATACTATTACTTCAAGATCAAATGCTCGGGCAGCAACGAATATGAAAAACTTATTATAAAATAGGAGGATGGACAATATGAAAAAATTTAAAAAAATAATATCGGCGGCGATCGCCGCTGCGGTCGCGCTGAACGCCCTTGCGGGCCTCACGGTCTCGGCGGAGGGAAACATCACCGCCGCGCGGCTCAAGGAGCTCGCTGAGAGCAACACTCTTGACAAAAGCCCGTACGCGGCTGAGGTTTTAGAACAAACTTACATGATACCCGGTGCTGACGTGCTTGAATCGAGCGGCAGGATCGGTGACATTATCGACCCGAAAAAAGCCTTTGCCGCTTACGGTGACGCGTTTGATGTTACCAGGTTTTTTGAAGCCGACAACGGCGGCTCGAGAAATTTTGACGAGGCGATCGCGGCACAGCAGTTTTCCTTCACCGGCAACGAATCCGATATTTCTATGGAATATTACACCCGAATTGAACCGACCGTGAACGCGGACGGTGTTGAGTCAAACGCTGTCAGTGTTTTTGTAAACACTCTTAACGGAAAACTTTACACTAACCTTAACACAAACCAATCAATATTTATTGATGACGAGGAATACGAAAAAGCCGCCGAGCTTATCAACGACAGCAATATCGGAACGCCGATCAAGGCCTATATATTCAGCTCAAGCCATATGCTGGGCGTTGAGACCGACACGGGATGCTATATTATTCCGTTCATGAAATATGATGATCCTTACGCGTCTTATCTTGGCAATGATGACGGCAAAATAGAAACCGACCGGGTTTATACCGTTTATGATTATAACGCCCGAAAAATGAGCGCGGCAGATAATGAGGCAAAGGCCCGCGCGCTTCTGACACAAAAAATTCACGAAGCTGTGCCCGATATAAAAACCGCCGATGAGCTTAACGCAATTCTTGAAAGCAATAAAACACACGGCAGCGACAGCTTTTCAAAGTACATAGGCACCGAGCCGCGTTACAGTGACGTAACGGCAAGTCAGGCGGCTGTCACGAACCAAATGAGCGACCTCAATGTTATCATCGGCGAAAACGGTTTGTTCAGGCCCGACGACAATGTTACGCGCGCGGAGACCGCGGCCATGCTTTGCAGACTGTTTGAGATCGAGCCGTCCGAGACAGCCGTCTTTCCCGACGTACCCTCATCTCACTGGGCCGCGGGATATATCGGAGCTTTGGCAAACGAGGGCGTCATCAACGGATTTGAGGACGGAACCTTCCGCCCAAACGACAGCGTGACCTATGAGCAGGCGGTCAAGATGACGGAAAACATGCTGGGCTTAACATTTGAAAGCGACATCTGGATGTACGGCGAATATCCCGTGGGGAATTTAATTGTCGCCTCTCAAATCGGACTGACCGACGATCTCGGCAGCTTTGACTCGGGAAACGCCGCGTCAAGAATAGACATGGCCTGTATCTTGAGCCGCGCTTTGGATTCGGACATAATAACCAATTGCTGTTATCTGGACGAGCTTAACAATGAACTCGGGTTTTACTCCTTAAACGACATCAGCCTGAGCAGTCTCAAAAACGGCGGAGAACTGACGGGAAAATGGCAGAGAAGCGATGAGGAAAAACAAAAATACGCTGACGAAATAGGAAAAGAATATATCAAAAAATGCGGTAGCGTGATCGACGAATGGAACGAAAAAACCGGCAGCGCCATGAGCATGGAAATAACCCTCAGAAAAAACTGCACGCTTGAAAACGCCAACCCCGTCCCGAGGATCACAACATAGGGACTAGGGAATAGGGACTGGAAACTAGGAACCCCTCTCAGTCACCTACGGCTCATGTCCGCTTACATTAATGATTTGTGGCCTCGTTTATCCGAGAAAACGGAATACGATTGTGCCCCGCACCCGCTTCGCGGCTCCGGCCGCAGACAGCTCTCTCCAAGGGGCGAGCCTAATATAAACCGTGAGATATTCCTAGTCTCTACGTTCCCACCTCCGTCAGGCTTACACCTGACACGGCATGTTATCATGTGAAGTGCAACACTAATTAAAAATAGACAACATAGCAACTTTTGTGTAAAATGAAACTAACA
>CANQMT010000044.1 GCA_947625055.1 uncultured Monoglobus sp.
TGAAGGGACTTGAACCCCTGGCCCACTGCTTAGAAGGCAGTTGCTCTATCCAGCTGAGCTACAGGCGCACGACAGCAAAATAAAAGTTATAACCGACACGCGGTTATAACGTTGGAGCGGGTGATGGGAATCGAACCCACGCAATCAGCTTGGAAGGCTGAGATTCTACCATTGAACTACACCCGCATCTGTTAAGCTCCCGCATTTGCGACTTTTACAGTATAACAACTTATACTCATTTTGTCAAGGCTTTTTTTCAAAAAAAATTTCAAAAAATTTCAAAAAAACTATTGACAAATATAACTACGTGTTGTAGAATATATTTATCTACACAGTGTAGAGAAATGGAGGCATTAAAATTATGAAGATTTCGGAATCAGAAATGGAAGTTATGAAAATCATCTGGGGCAAAAAGGGCGAGGCGGTGACGACCGCCTACATCCTTGACAGTCTCAAGACATCATGGAAACACACGACGGTGCTCACATTTTTAAAGCGGCTCTGCGACAAGGGCGTTTTAAAGTGCGAGCGCATCGGCAAAGCGAATTTATACTCCCCGCTCATCAGCGAGAGGGAGTATAAGAACGCTCAGACGAAAGAGTTCATGTCGGAGCTTCACTCGGGTTCGGTCAAGAATTTCCTGACCGCGCTCTATGGGGACAAGCGTCCGACCAAGGATGAGATCGACGAGATAAAAGAGTGGTTCGAGGGGGTGTAGTCAAATGACGGAACTGCTTCACAAACTGCTGATATGCACGGTAAGCGGAAGCGTTATGTTCGGTCTCGGCACCTTGTTTAACTTAAATTTCAGAAAGAACAGCATGTCACGCTGGTACTACGGCATAATCATTTTATCATTGATAATGCTGCTGGTGCCTCTTGAGTTCGGCGGGCTTACGCCGAAACTCATAAACGTGACGGTGCCGCGCGGACTGACAGAGGCTCCTCTTCCTCCACCGCCGATCGGCGCCGCGGCCGACGCTTCGCGGATATCGCCGATCACGGTAATATGCGCAGTTTGGCTCACAGTGGCGCTCGTTCTGGCGGCTCGCGCCGTAATAATGTATTTCCGCGCGCGGAGAACGATCAAACGTATCTCCCGCCCCTGCGAGGATCCGAACGCGCTCCGCATATGCGAGGAACTCAGACGCAAACTCAAGATCCGCGGACAGATCCGCGTTATGATCGGCAGCGATACGCAGTCGCCTTTGCTGTTCGGAATTATACGACCCAGGATAATCATTCCGGACCGCGATTTTGACAGCGGCAGCCTTCGGCTTATCTTTGCCCACGAGCTGACACATCTTAAACACCGCGACCTTGTTGTAAAGCTGCTGGGAGTGGCGGCGGGCTGCGTTCACTGGTTCAACCCGGTCATCTATCCTCTCAGAAAATCTCTGAACACGGTTTGCGAACTGTGCTGCGACGAGTCGGTGCTCCGCACACTCAAGCTCAGAGACAACAAGGACTACGGCCGGCTGATCATTTCTGTGGTCGAAGACAGCGGCCCAAGCTGCGCGGCTTATTCAACCTCCATGGCCTCGGCCAAAAAGAGCATGAAAAAGCGGCTTTCGAGGATAGCACAGTTCAGAGAGATCACCGGCGCGCTCAAAATGATAAGCGTGCTGACAGCGGGCGCACTTACGGTGTGCAGTCTGACGGCGTTCGGCTTTACCCGCGCCGCTGAGATCTTGCCCGAAGAGATCGCGCCCGTATTTGAGGGAAATGCAAAATCGGTCACAAGCAAGTTTTCGGCCGAGGCTCCCGTGACGCCGCTGCCCTCTGCCGAGAACGAGTTACGTTCGAACGAGCCGGAGAATGTTTCCGAGCCGGAGTCCGACGCGGAGGCTCCGAACGCGGCGAGACGGGAAAACATAACACCGGACGCCGCAAACGACGGCCTAAATGTTCCGCAAAACGAGGTTTTAGCGGAAAACACCGCGAATGAACAGCCGTCCGCAGAACAATCGTCCGAAGAACAATCGTCCGAAGAACAGTCGTCCGAAGAACAGTCGTCCGAAGAACGGTCGTCCGAAGAACCCGAACCGCAGTCGTCAAACGACCGGGCAACTGTTCGCGAGGCTCCGGCGGCTGTTACGGCTCCCGCGCCGCCCACGGCTGTCCCAACCGTTGAAGCGCCGCGCCCCGATACCGTAAAAGTGCCGGGCGTGTCGTCCTATGTGCTGAACCTTGAATACGGCGCTGACGGAAAGGCGTCAACTCCCATACTCGAAGCGGCGAGCACTGCGAAGATCGGGTTTACGCTGACCTTGCCTGCGGGATCGGTTGAAATTTACAAATGCGACGCTTACGGAGGCGCCGCCGAGCTTATCTACGGAGACGACAAAAGCTCCGTCACGTCGTTCAAGCTTCCCGTCGCCGAGGGCGAATATTTCTACGCGGTTTTCGGGAAAAGCGAGATCGACGAGAGCAATTCAAATACTCTGATCATTAAGTGATACGCACGACGCCCAAAGGCCCCGCTCGCAAATACGGGCGGATAATATCCGCCCGCGGGACGTCGAGGGCGCCGTCCCCTACAACCCAAGTACGCAAAACGCCGTAGGGGAGCCGACCCGGCCGCTCGGCTCCCCTGCCGAAGGAGGGGGAACTGTCGGGCAAAGCCCGACTGAGAGGGAGCCCCTAGTCCCTAGATCCTACTCCCTAGTCTCTATGTTTGCTAATCACTATGTTATAAGGAAGGATTTATATGAAAATTTTAAATAAAATACTGTCGTTAATACTTTCCGCCGCGGTGCTGGCTTCGGTGTGCGGCGGACTTTCGGCCTTCGCGGCCGAACCTCCGCTAACCGGCGCTCAGCTTAAGGAAATGGCGGAATGCCGCAAACTGAGCGACTCTCCCGACGCGGAGCAAATTTTGAACCAAGAATACCAAGATCATAACCCCGAGCTTGCCGTGACCGAACAAAAAGTTGAAAAAGTCGGTGATTATATTGACCCGGATTCGGCGTTTATGATGTATTTAACTCCCGCTCAGGGCATCACCAAATTTTTCAGAGACGGAGGCGGAAACGCAAAATCATTCGCCGAAGCCTTTGATTTATTCAAAAATTCCGAGTACTGCATCGAGGAATACTGGCAGAGGATCGAGCCATTTTACGACGAGCACGGCCAGCTTATGAACGCGAGAAATTTTCAGGTCCAATATTCGGACGGAAAACTCAATCAGATCATGCCACCGGCTGCCGCCGACTTCTGGTTCGAGGACAAATACTACGATTTGGCCGCGGATGCCGTGAACAAAAGTGATATCCGGGAGGTCAGCGCCGTTTATACTTTTATGAACGAGATCGCTCTCGACACCGACAAAGGCAGCTTCGTTATGCCCTGCGAGACCGTGATGAACGGATATGTCGCATATCTGGGATACGGCGAGATAAAGCTGGATGGCGGAACGCTCTATCCCGTTTTGGATTACGACAATTTTTACAGTCTTCTGTCTCAATACGCGGGCGTGGCCTCAGAGCTTTTTGAAAAACGCGTGAGAGAGGCAATAGGCGGCATGCCCACGCAGACCGAAGTCGAGCAAAGCGGCGCAAGTTACCCCGAGGACACGGACAGCTTTTCGCGATATATAGGCACCGAGCCGCGATACTCTGACATAACGGCAAGTCAGGCGGCAGTGACCAATCAGATGAGCGACCTCGGCGTTATCACCGGAGAAAACGGATATTTCAGACCGAACGACCGCGTGACCCGCGCGGAGATCGCGGCCATGCTGTGCAGGCTGTTTGAGATCGAACCGTCCGTAAGCAGCGGATTTTCGGACGTTTCGGATGAACATTGGGCGGCGGGTCACATCGCGTCCCTCGCGGAGCAGGGAGTGATCAACGGTTTCGAGGACGGCTCGTTCAGGCCCGAAGATCCCGTGACATATGAGCAGGCACTGAAGATGATCGAAAACCTGCTGGGCTACTCATCGCAAAGCACATTAACATACGGCGAATATCCGGAAGGCGAGATAATTGTCGGAGCCATGCTGGGTCTTACCGACGACATACCCGGATTTGACTCCGGCGACCCCGTATCGCGGATCGAAACAGCGTGTATGCTGAGCCGCGCGCTGGACACCCACATTCTTACCGAATGCTATTACTTCACGGGTTCGTCTATGGGCTTCGGCTCCTCCGGCGTTATTGACAAAACTCTCGCGGATTGGAAAAACGGCGCGGAACTGAGCGGCGAGTACTTCAGAAGCTCTGCGGCTTTTGAAGCCCGCAAAGAGGCATTGGAAAACGAGCTTAACGCGAAATGCGGCGGCATTTTCCGCGAATACCATGAAGCGACCGGCCTGATGTCCGACAAAGTGAGCTTCGGATTAAGAATGATGCCAAACCCGATAAAAAGCAACCCCGTACCGCGTATACAATAAGGGTTTATCCAAAAGCGTTCCCACCTCCGTCTGCGGCAAGCCGCAGACACCTCCTCCCCGGAGGAGGCACGGATCCGGCTCCCCTTGGGGGGGAGCTGTCAGCAAAGCTGACTGAGAGGGGAACCTACATACAAGAACCCCTCGGCAGAATGTCAAGCAAGTGCAACATAAATTTCTTTAGGCGATTTCCAACCGAGACACTTACGAGGTCGGTTATTA
>CANQMT010000045.1 GCA_947625055.1 uncultured Monoglobus sp.
TGTTAGTTTCATTTTACACAAAAGTTGCTATGTTGTCTATTTTTAATTAGTGTTGCACTTCACATGATAACATGCCCGCCTCCGCCCCTCGCGCTCTTCGGCGGTTCAAGTTAGTGGCAAGCTCCTAAAAACCCCTAAAATATGAGGTCTGGCGAGCTAAAAACAGTTTCTTTGCCGTCCGGGCGTGGCATGACGGAACCGGGTCCGGCGATCATATCAGAGCTGTTTTTAGCTCGCAGCTTTATTATAGCTGTATTAGTAACACTTTTTCGACAGGCAGAGATCCCCGTTCAGGGGATCCTGTAAATATTTTTAAGTTTAGAATCATATTGCTCCCTCAAGGCGGCATCTCCTTCAATATATGCGCGCCGCAGATCGAGCAGGGTCCCGTCCGAGCGGAACTCGTCAAGAATGTCGTTTATCTCTCTTATCAGCCGCGAGTTCCCGTCCGCGGCGGCAGCGGCAAATCTGCGGCGGTCGATGTTGTCCTCTTTGATGACAAACAGAGGATATTCCGCCGTGAATTCCCGGGCGAAAAAGCTGTCGCAGAACATGATATCAATGTCGCCGCGCAGCATCGCGCCCTCAAGCGCATAAAGACCGCTGTATTCCGTCATATTGGAAAGTCCCAGTTCCGCGGAAAGGTACCTCGCCGAAAGGCTTCCCGAGACCGCGCCGACGCAGCGCGCGGATTTAAGATCCGAGGTCCCGTTTACGGCGCCGTTTCCGCCGTTCGCGACTATGGCCGATGACAAGGTGATGTAACTGTCCGAAAACTCAGCCGAGCGCCTCAGGCTGTCGGTGGGCTCTATTGCCGAAACCGCAATATCGGTAAGCCCGCAGTTTAAGGAGTTTATCAAAAGGTCCTCGCTCATCGGATAAAAAACGGCGGTCATTCCCATTTTCTCGGCCAGCATCATTCCCAGGGCGGGATCAAAGCCGAGCGGCGTTCCATCGGCGTCGGTGTAAACGAACGGTTCGTTTTCGGGCGCTGCGGCTATGCGGAGCAGGGTCGAATCGGGCTCGGTCAGAGATTTGCTGTCACTGTTAAAAAGCCTTGCCGGTTCCGCGCAGGCGCAGAGCAGCATGGCGGCAGATATTAAAACAGCAGCGGAAAACCGTCTGATATTCATAAGATCGCCCCTTAGCTTTTATTTGGTTGTGGCGGTTGGAAGGTTTATCGTAACGTTTGTGAATTTGCCGTACTCGCTTTCGATGGTTATGGTGCCGCCGTGGCTCTCGATTATCTCTTTCGCGATCGAAAGGCCCAGGCCGGTGCCGCCCTTCTCACGGGTCCTGGCGCGGTCGACCCTGAAAAATCTGTCAAAAACATGCTCAAGATCCGATTTGGGTATGCCGTAGCCGTTGTCGCGGACCTTTATGTAAACCTCGTTATACATGCTGCCGGCGGCGATGTTGACATAACCGCCCTTCCTGCCGTATTTTATCGCGTTTGACACGATATTCACTATCGCGCGCTCTATCTGTATCGGATCGGCGTACATCTTGGGCAGCTCGCCCATTGACACGTATTCGAGCTTGATCTCGTTCTGCTTCGCGTCCAGATCGAAACGGCTGACAATGCCGCGAAGCATGTCCTCGATTGAAAAGACCTGTTTTTTCATGCTGAACTTTTGAACGTCAAACTTCGAGAGGTCAAGCAGATTGCGCACCAGTTCGGTCATCTTGTCGGCTTCATCCTCAATGGTGGTCAGAAACTTTTTAAGTATCACCTTGTCGTCAAGATACCCGTTAAGCAGCGTCTCGGTGTGGGTCTTTATGATAAACAGCGGAGTTTTGAGCTCGTGCGAGACTTCGGCCACAAATTCGCGTCTGGCGACTTCAAGATTGAACTGCTCGGTGAAATCCTCAAACACGCACACGATGCCCGCCGTGCGGTCGTTGTCCATCTTGAACGGAACAAAGTAGATCCTGATGTGCTTTCCGTTATAGATTATGTCGCGTATCTCCGAGGAGTATTTGTCGAGATATGTGAATTCCGCCATGCACACGCCCGCGTCAAGCTTTTCAAAAAACTCGTCAAACTCGGGCGCCTCATCCTCGCCTATATCCAGCAGTTCGGCCGCGGCGGGGTTGATGTGTATAAGCTTCTGGTCGGTGTCAAACGCCATAATTCCGTTTGTTATATGCTCAAGAATAACGTCGACCTTGTGCTTGTCCGCTCCCATCTGGCTTATGGTCTTGCTCATGACTCTGCCCATATTGTTAAATGATTTGGAAAGCGCGCCGATCTCATCGGTGCGGTTTAAATCGGACGGCATATCGTATACGCCGCGGGCAAAACTGTCCGCCCGCCTTGAGAGCTTGCGCAAGGGCTGTGTCACGGAGCGCGAAATATAGATCGCGATAAGCGCGGAAACAAGGCCGCCCAAAAGCAGCATCCAGAGCATTATCCAAAGAATGGTGTTGACAACGCGGTGCAGATCCGCTTTGTTGTCGGTCACATAGATCACATATTCGCCCGAGGTATCGTTGAGCGGGCTGATGTAGGCTGCGTAGTCAAGCATGTCCGCCCGAAGGCCGGTGCTGCTTCCGGTCACATGGCGGTCGATCGCGTTGGTAAGGTTCGCGGTCTTGACAATGGTGTCTCCCGCGAGATATGTGGGGGCCGCGATCTCGCCGCCCGGAACCGTCAAGATATAGCATTTGCGGTTCTTGCCAAGGCCGAGAGCGGAAGAGTAATCGTTTATCAGGTTCTCGATCTCATACTGCTTGACAAACTCTCGCTTGGCCGAGTTCATAATGCTTTGGACCGCCGTCCCGAAGCCGTCGCGCTCAACTGCTGTCGAGACGGTGTCCCTGAAAGAATTTTCATAGCCCGCGGTCACACAGTATACCGAAACGACCCCGAACGCCGCGATAAAAAGTACGGTAACGCCGACAAACAGCGCCACGGTTTTGTAGATCAGTTTATTTTTAAACATTTTTCGTTCTCCGGAATTTAATTCAATTTAGTTTAATTATAACATTAAAAAAATATTAATACAAGGAATTTTTATCGCTGTTTGAAAAATATATTGCAAATCCGAGCAAAATGATGTATAATTGTGACAGTATCTAACGGGAGGCGGTACGGATGAAACGTCGTGTTGTGAATATAACGGTTTTATACGCCTGCCTTTTTGCCGCCGCTGCGGCGCTTCTCGCGCTTCTTAGCCGAGGCGCGTTCCACTTTGTCTGCCCGTTCCGAGAGCTGACCGGGCTCAGGTGCCCGGGCTGCGGGAACTCAAACGCGCTGCTCGCGGCTGCGCGGGGCGGTTTTCGCGAAGCCGCCGTCTTTAACCCGATGTTCTATCCGGAAATAGCGTTCGCGGCGTTTGCCGTTGTGTATGCCTCGGCCGCGTATATCAAGGGCTCGCGCCCCTCGGGAGCGTTCGTTCGGATCCTGGTCTGCGGCGCAGCTTTGATTTTGATTTGGGGAATAATCAGGAATATTATTAATATTTAAAGCAAATATTTTGAAAGATAAAAAATTTTTGAAAGAAGGTTTTAGAATGTATTGCAACAACTGCGGAAGCGAAATGGCAAACGATGCGAAGTTTTGTCCCGTATGCGGCAGGCCCGTTCAACAAAGCGGCCCGAGACAGGAGACGCACAACGTGTATCAAGGCTATGTTCAAAACACGCCGTATGCGGCGCCGCCCAAGTCGAGGCTGCTGGCGGGAATACTCGCGCTGCTTTTCGGCGGCATAGGCGTGCATAATTTTTACCTCGGCAACACGACCCGCGGCGTTATTCAGATCGTAGTGTCGCTTGTGACCTGCGGCCTGGGCTCGATCTGGGGGTTTGTCGAGGGCATACTTATCCTGTGCAGACAAATAAACGTCGACGGCTACGGCAACCCCTTAAAAGACGACTGCTAACGTAGGGAATAGGAAATAGGGCCTAGGAACTAGTCTGCCTCATCCCGCCAATCCGTAGGGGACGACGACCCCGGCGTCCCGCGAACGGCATGTATGGTTCCCTTCTCAGCCTCTCCCTTTGGGGATAATCAGCGCGCGAAGCGTGCGGGTTCAAAGCGACCTTTCAAAATCGCTTGCGATTTTGACCAAGCGCTTCCTTAGAGGTGGATTTCCGCCGTAAGGCGGAAAGACGGAGAGGGGTTAACGTAGGGATTAGTGATTAGTAAATAGCGAATAGGACGGGCGGCATGTGGGCATGCCGCCCTACACCGTAGGGGCGGATATTATCCGCCAGCTCCGCCTCATCCCGCCAATCCGTAGGGGACGACGACCCCGGCGTCCCGCGAACGGCAGTATGGTTCCCTTCTCAGCCTCGCCCTTTGGGGATAATCAGCGCGCGAAGCGTGCGGGTTCAAAGCGACCTTTCAAAATCGCTTGCGATTTTGACCAAGCGCTTCCTTAGAGGTGGATTTCCGCCGTAAGGCGGAAAGACGGAGAGGGATTAACGTAGCGATTAGTAATTAGCGAATAGCGATTAGGCCGTGACAGCCATATCTTACGGGGCAGAATGTCAAGCAAGTGCAACATAAATTTCTTTAGGCGATTTCCAACCGAGACACTTACGAGGTCGGTTATTA
>CANQMT010000046.1 GCA_947625055.1 uncultured Monoglobus sp.
ATGCTGCACTACAAGACTTAGTTTCATTACCTTTTGTGCCTTGCAGCGCAGCGGAAAGGAATGGTCATAACTATGAAAAGAAAAATTATTGCGTTGTTATTAAGCGCCGCTATGCTGATCGGCGCAATGCCTGCGGCGGTATTCGCCGCTGAGACCGACGATTACGCAACCCGCGGCGAGGTATGCGACATGCTGCTCACCGCGGCCGACGACTACAACCCCGGCGTTCAAAAGACCGACATTTTAAAGGGCTATGAGGACGGCCTGCTCCATGAAGACCGGAGCGTGACAAGAGCCGAGGCGCTTGTTATGCTGAAAAGGGCCTTTGGCGAGATCCCCGAGATCCAAGGCTTCAACAAATACATAGCCTTCCCCGCAGAGACGTTCACCGACATTCCCGACTGGGCCGAGACCGAGCTTTCGGACGTGTTCGCCGCGGGCATAGTGGCGGGCAAATCCGAGGGCATATTCGCCCCCGACGACAATGTGACCAAAGATGAGATGCAGCTTTTTATTCAGCGCATGTACCGCGTGTTCGGCACAAACCTCAAGGACGACTATTATCAGACCGTCAACCACGACGCTCTCGAGAACACCGTGATCCCCGAGGGACAGTCATTTACCGGAACGATCAGAAATGACACGACCGATATTCAGCTCAGAGACCTTATCAAGGAGATCTCCGCGTCAAATCCCGACAAAAATTCAAAAGAGGGCAAGATCAAGACGCTCTACGACAACTATATGAACAAAGAGGCGAGAAACGCGCAGGGCTACGAGCCGCTAAAGCCGTATCTTGACGAGATAGACGCGATGAAGAGCGTCTCCGACCTTATAGACACGAAGGCTATAGGATTTTTTGTGCAGTTCGGCGCATCTATAGACCCGATGGATTCAGCGCATTACGCGAATTATTTTGCCACCGCCTCAATACACACAAAGGATATGTACGAGGGCAGGGCGGAAGCTCAGAAAGCGGCGTATATTGAGTACATGAAAGATCTGGCCGAGCTTATCGGTTACAGCGAGGCCGACGCCGAGGCAGCGGCTGAGTCGGGCTTTGAGCTTGAAACTCAGATAGCCGAGGCGAGCCTTTCTCTTGCAGAGCAACTGGACATTAATAATACATATAATGTTTACACCCTTGATCAGTTGTGCGACTTGTTCAAAAATCTGGACATAAACAAGCTGTTTGAAAACAGCGGATTAAAAAACAAAGACAAGTTTATCGTAACCGATGCGGGCGCGATGGAAAAGATGGCCGAGCTGCTTGACGACAAAAACCTCGACCTCATAAAGGATTATTCAAAAATTACGCTTGCTGAAAGCTTTGCCGAATATATGAGCGATGATTTTAAACAGGCAACTAACAAATATAATTCGGCAATGAACGGTACTGAGGGAACGCTCAGCGATGAGATCGAGGCGACAAGCTGTGTGAACGACATGCTCGAGCAGTATCTCGGCGAGGTATACGCCGAAAAATATGTTGACGAGAAAACAAAGGCCGACATAACCAAAATGATAACCGATATGATCGACATCTATCGCGAGAGGATACAAAAGCTCGACTGGATGAGCGACACGACGAAACAAAAGGCGTTAAAGAAGCTCGATACCATGGGTATAAAGGTCGGAGCTCCCGATTCTTATGATGAGATCACGCTCGACAGCAAAGAGCTCAGGAGCTACGCGGACGGCGGCTCGCTGGTGGAAAATATGATGACGATAAGGGACGCGACAATCGCCGACATGATCGCCAAGGAGGGCGCCGAGGTCGACCATACGCAGTGGACTGCGTCTCCGCAGACGGTAAACGCTTTCTATAATCCCTCATTTAACGACATCACAATATGCGCGGGATTTATTCTGACGCCGGGCATATACAGCCCCGACGCGGCATACGAGACAAATCTCGGCGCTCTGGGTATTGTTATAGGGCACGAGCTCAGCCACGCCTTTGACAAAAACGGCTCGCAGTATGATGAGAACGGAAACGCGGTGAACTGGTGGACAGATGAGGACGCCGCGGCGTTTGAGGAGCGCTGCCAGGCGGTTATCGACTTCTATGACGGCCAGGAGACCGCTCCCGGACTCGCTATGAACGGCGAGCAGACGCTTACCGAAAACACCGCCGATCTGGGTGGACTCTCCGTCGCGACCGAGCTTGCCTCAAAGACCGAGAATTTTGATTACGAGAAATTCTATGAGAGCTGGGCCAACGTATGGATGAGTACCTACTACCGTTCGGCGCTCCAAAATCACATGAATAGCGACACGCACAGCCCCGACAATGTGCGCGTGAACAGACTGTTCCAGTCCAGCGACAAGTTCATGGAAGTCTACGGCATCACCGAAAAAGACGGAATGTGGGTAGCCCCCGAGGACAGAGTTTCGATCTGGTAAGATTAACGGGGCGCCGCCCGTTTGCCTCGCCCCTTGGGGAGAGGTGGATTTCCGCCAACAGCGGAAAGACGGAGAGGGGTCAACATAGAGACTAATGATTAGTAACTAGGAACTAGGAACCCCTCTCAGTCGCCTTCGGCGACAGCTCTCCCCAAGGGGCGAGCCTAATATAAACCATGAGATATTCCTAGTCTCTAGATCCTATTTCCTAGTCTCTACGTTGGCAGCTCTCCCCAAGGGGCGAGCCTGACATAAATCGCGGGGATATTCGAATGATTTTTGCCAAATTATCTCCGCGTAGTCACTATTTGCTAATCGCTAATCACTACGTTTGTAGGGGCGGATATCATCCGCCCGCTTATAAAAGGAGGAAAATAACCACATGAAGAAAAAAATAATCGCGCTTATATCAATCGTCGCGATGATTATCGCCACAATGCCCGCGTTTGCCTCTTCTTCCGCTTCTGCCGGCAGCGCGGCTGAGGACTCGGTAAAAAGTGACCATATCCTCTACTACGACAGCGCGACGAGCAAGCTTTACACGAAGATGGACTATGACACAAAGGAGTTTTCCGAGCCGATAAAAAGCTTCCCCGGCGTGATTTGCGAGGGAAACAAGCTGACGCTCACCTCGGATTTCCAATTTGTGACGACGGCCAAGGACGGACTGTTCATAGACGGAGGCACAACGCTCTATGTCCCCGAGGGTGAAAATCCGTCGATACTGAGCGCCGCCGACGGATTTACGGGCGACGATAATCTTTTCGAGTACACCGGCATATTCGCCGCCGACGGCAGCACGATAGACATAGACGGCACCTTAACCGTGCAATCGGGCACGGGTACGAACGCGTCGAGCCGCGCCATTCTCTCGGACGGCGACCTTAAAATAACCGGAAAGGGAGAACTCACCGCAGTGAGCGGAGACACGGAGCGCGATGATACTAAGGAGCCCGTTAGATGGGACTCACTCGGAATATATGTGTACGGAGATCTGGATATATCAGTTGCCAAAGCCCGTTTCAGCGGCAGCGGCGCGTATGGAGTGAGCTTTGGCATAGTGACCGATGAAGGCCACGATCTGACCGTAAGCGGCGGAGCTTCCGTCACGGCAGAAAGCGGTGAAACCCGCGGAGAAGGTGAAACTTACGATGATTGTTACAGCACCGCGTTAACGACGGGCAATCTTACAGTTAAGGACAATTCGAGCCTTACCGCCTCGGCGTCAGGCAGCATACAAAGCGACTCCTACGGACTCTGCATACTGTGCGGCGATGTGCGCGGAGACGGCGTGATCTATAACGGCAGCATTACACTTGAAAACAACAGCACGCTCAAATCA
>CANQMT010000047.1 GCA_947625055.1 uncultured Monoglobus sp.
GAATGAGGTATATGGGCGGCAAATCAAGAATTTGCAGCAGGATAGCAGAAAACATTATGCAGTTTATAAACGGGGGGGGGTACGCTAATCAGCTTATTTTGCGGGACATGCTCTGTAGAGAGCCGTCTTGCAAAGTATTTTGATACTGTGGTTTGTAACGACAATCATAAATATTTGATTGAAATGCTTAAAGGTGTACAGCACGGCTACAAATTGCCGGATGTTATTACCGAAGAACAATATAAATATATACGCGACCACAAAGACGAGGATCCTATTCTCTCCGGTTTCGTTGGTTTTGGCTGTTCCTTTGCCGGTAAATGGTTCAGCTCTTACGCCAGAAGTAAAAAAGGTACAAACTACTGTGCACAGTCCAAAAGATCATTGTTAAAAGATATGGCGAACTTATCAAACGCAAAGTTTATTTGTAAGGATTATAGAGATGTCACAATCCCTGAAAATAGCGTTATATACGCCGATCCGCCATATAGGAATACAAGCGGTTATGGTAAAGAAAAATTTGATAGTGACGCGTTCTGGGATTATGCACGGGAAGTATCATCAAAAAATCTTATCTTCATTTCAGAACAGCAATCGCCAAACGATTTCATATCAATCTGGGAGAGACCTATTGTGCGTACTATTCGCACATCAAATTATTTTACCGTTATAGAGAAGTTGTATATACACAAGAATAATTTGTATAAACCATTTTCATAATAACAAGAAGCTTTAATAAAAATATTGTACAAATTACAACTGCTTGTTTTGTGAAATGTGCCAAGATAACTATTGTTAAGGCTTTAGGTCGGCATTTACCAATGATTACAGCGACACCGCGGAAAAAGATGTGTAAAAAGGAGTAAAAGAAGGCCTTTTGGGTGAAAATTATGGTAAAAATATTTTTTATCAAGGAAGTTTTTCGACATGAAAATACCAAAAGAAGTTATCAAGGAATATGTAAAAAGCAAGAAATTTACAAACACTGCCGATATCACGGAAAGAATTAAATCTATGTTTGCGGATGTTCTGAACGAGGTGCTTCAGTGCGAGCTTGACGAACAACTCGGTTATGAAAAGCATGGGAAGTTATGGCCGAATAAACTTATTTCTTATGGGCAAAAAGCGGAGCCGTTTGTGGGCTCCGCTTTTTGTTTAGCTAATGTTAAGTTCTTTCATAAGTGCATTTTGCAATACGTTTGAAAAATTAATATTGGCTTTTTCGGCTTTATAATTAAGCCAGCTTGGGATTGTACAGTTCTTTTTCACGCTGCGCATTTCAATTTTACGACGATATTCATCAAAATCTACATCGACAAGCGTTACGGTTCCATTATCTGTCTGAACGTTATCAATAGATGTGGCTTTTGGCAATTCTTTGCCGTCATCCTGCATATCAATTCCGAGTATTCCGATTAAATCGCGCGCCATTTCCATAGCTTCAGCAACTGTTTTTCCCTGTGTATTTGCGTCAAAATCAGGGACATACACGATGATATACTCTTTTCCTTTTGACATAATAATAGGATAAGCTTCTTTCATAAAAATTCCTCCTTATATATAATTATAACCGATTTTGTGGGCTTATTTCAGCCCACATCGTCGGATTATTGTTTTGGCTAAATCTTCATCGGTTTCTTTGTGTCTGACAATCGCCTCGGTTACTCCGTCTTTTTCGTAAATATCGTGATTTCCGCCATGTCGTTTTAATGTCCAACCATTTTTTTCTAAAAGCTTTATAAGATCCCTTGTTTTCATTTTTACCTCCTTACATTTTATATTATACGCCTTTAATACGTATTTGTCAATATGTTTATTTGAAAATATTATATAAATTTTAACTATTTATTTTGTGAAATGTGCCGTATCTATTGTTAAGGCTTTAGATAGGCAATAGTTCTTTAGATTGTTTATCATTGTGTTTTGACTGTAATTTTGACTGTAAAAAATAGCAAAAAATAGCAAAAAATAGCCAACGGTTTAAATTGAGGTCGAATAGGTAAAATACAGAAACCGCCGTGAAACTGCGGTTTCACGGCGGTTTTAGTGGAGCCGATAAGCGGATTCGAACCGCTGACCTATTCATTACGAGTGAATCGCTCTACCGACTGAGCTATATCGGCGCTCACGAATATAGATTATACTATAAAAACTTGTATATGTCAAGAGTTATTTTTCAAAAATCAAAAAAGCCGTTTTTACATAAAACAAAAAGGCCTTTGGCCGCGGCCAAAGGCTTTTGGCGCCGTGTTATTCGATCGGCTGCTGATTTTCGGCGGGAACCGAAGCTCCGGCCTGAGGAACCAGGTTTCCGTTGCTGCGCATATCGCTTCTGTTGGTGCGGACGATATTAATGCACTGTTCCAGATCCTTCATAGACGACATAACCACCTTCTCAACGGTTTCGAGAAGGCTGTCGGCATAATTATAAGAAGAATCGGAGATCTGCTGCGCGTTCTGGCGGGCGTTCTCGATGATCTGGTTGCCCTGAACGATCGCTTTTTTGGTTATCTCGTTCTCGTTAACCATTGCGATGATCTTGTCCTCTGCGCTCTTTATAAGGTTGTCCGACTCGGTCTGAGCTTCCTGAAGGATCCTCTGACGCTCCTCTTTGATCCATTTGGCCTGCTTGAGGTCGTCGGGAAGCTTCAGCTTGATCTCCTGAAGCACGTCCAGCAGCTCCTCTTTGTCAAGTATGCAGCGTCCGGAAAAAGGCACAGACGCTCCCTTGTCAATTATATCCTCCAATTCATCCAAAAGTTCCAATGCATCCATTGCAAATACCTCCTCTGATTATTGTATTGAGCCGATCTACTTGTCTGAGCGTTCAAAACGGCTTTTGATAACAGGGATTAAACCGTCCGGAACGAGTCCGTCAAGACAGCCGCCGTACTTTGCAATTTCCTTAACGATGCTGGAGCTTAAAAACATGTAGTCCTGACTTGTGTGCAGGAACAGGGTCTCAAGCTCGCTGTTGAGCGTACGGTTGGTCAATGCCATCTGAAATTCATACTCGAAATCAGACACCGCTCTAATTCCCTTAATAATTATACTTGAATTAATATTTTTCATGAAGTCCGCCAAAAGGCCGTTAAAGGCGCGGACCTCAACATTTTTCATATCATCGGTAACGGCGTTAAGCATGTTAACGCGTTCCTCGACCGAGAACGCGGGCTGCTTTGAACTGTTCACAAGCACCGCGACCACAACTCTGTCAAACAGACGGGACGCCCTTTTTATTACGTCAAGATGCCCGTTGGTGCACGGATCAAAACTGCCCGGATATACAGCAGTCCTCATAATTATCACCTCTGCATAACCGTGATTACCGTTTTGCCGTATTTTGCCTGTTTAATAACCGAAAATCCATGATTTGTCGGATCCTCGCCGCCGAGCTCCGTTTCGGCAACGATTATTCCGTCATTGCCGAGCAGATCCAGCCGCCTTATCTCGGAAAGCGCCTTTTGGACCATGCCCTTATTGTACGGCGGATCCAAAAAAATTATGTCAAATCCGCGTTTCGGATCGAATATTTCTCCGCCCGGAGCGGACACGCCGCCCGAGGCGAGCCTATCAAGCATGACAAACGCATCGGTATTAAACAAAACCGCGCCGTAAAGACCTGAGGCGTCAATATTTGCCCGAACGATTTTGTGCGCCGCGGGGTTGTTTTCAACAAATATCGCGGCCGAAGCGCCCCGGCTCAGAGCCTCGATCCCCATCGCGCCGCTGCCGGCGAACAAGTCAAGCACAAAGCCGCAGGGCAGATGAGTCTGAATAATGTTAAAGACCGATTCCTTGACCCGGTCGGTGGTCGGCCTCGTGTCAAGCCCCGCGGGGGCGCTCAGTCTGAGGCCTCGTCTCTTGCCGGATATAACTCGCAAAACCTATCTCCTTAGACGCAATGTTATCGGTTAATTACATTCACCTTATATTTATATATCAAAATTGTAAATTTGTCAAGGGTTTTGAGTAAATTTGTAAAAATACAGCGATTTTAACAAACGAAACTCAAATAAAGCTCACGCCGGTTTGTTTCCGTTACAGAAATAAACCCCGCGATTGCCGTAGAATGACTCAAGTAAAAACCTGGAAACCAGGTGGGATCTTCTCGGAAACATTACAAGTCCACTGGACGCCCGAAAGGGTGTGAGGCATGTGCGCCGCTTCCGAAGAGTGAGATCCCTTAAAAATTTTGTTGGTTTTACATTAATGTCATAATTACGTACAACGCAGGGAAATATTATAGTAATATTATATCATATATTTAAAAAATTACAACACTTTTATATGTTCTTTTTATTACAATTTTAGCCGATTATTGTTACAATCTTTTCTGTTGTGTTACAACGTTTTTCCACAGTTTTACAGGAAATTAACAATTTCTTGTTTCCATATTTTTTGCATTGAAATTAAAAAATTTTCAGGTATAATTATAATTACGAAAGCATATTTTTGAGTGAGACGATCCGAAAAAGGAATTCACAAAACGCTCGGGAGAACAAATATGAGAATTGAGAAAATAAACGAAAATAAAATCAAGGTCCTGATCGACACCGACGAGGCTCGGGAATGGAACATAAGCGCCGGAAATATGGCGTCTGATTCCCCTGAGGTGCAGGAGATGTTCCGCACGGCCATCCGCATGGCTCAGGAGGAGGTGCGGTTCAGCATTGACGGCGCAAGACTGTTCGTAGAGGCAATACCGGGCCAGACCGACGGCTTCGGGATGCTGATAACCCGAATATTCAGCGACAAGGATCTGGACGCGGCGGTCGCCAACTGCTCATACCGCGGAAAGATCCGCAAAAAATGCCTGTATCCGGGCGGCGCTGACGGCAGGATACGCGGCACGAGGATATTCCGTTTCGGCGATTTTGAGAACGTCTGCCGTGCGGCCGATGCGATACATAGGGATTTTTCCGGAGACAGCACGCTTTATAAGTATGACGGCTGCTATTACATGCTGTTGATGCCCGATGACATACGCGTGATGCTCGGCGTTGAAAAGATCATGCTTGAGTTTTCGGACAAGCAGAACCGCACGCTTATCTCGCACGGCAGGCTCAACGAGTTGGGTGAGATGATGATAAGACACGATGCAGTGAACGTGCTTGTTGAATATTTTGCATAAAACATACCGCCTTCTTAACGCAGGAAGGCGGTTTTTAATTGACAAATTCCGCGTGTTGTGCTAACATAGTGATTAGCGATCGGTGAATAGCGAATACGCGGAGAAACTTAGCCGGAAGCGTTTGCGCGTCCCCGCGCCCGTCCGGTTGGCAGACCCGCGCGAAAATATAATACGGAAAGGGAAATTATTATGCTGTATTCTTTGGATGACATAATGGAATATATTGACGACAACGACGTTAAGTTTGTGCGTCTGGTGTTTTTTGACATTTTCGGAAGCATGAAGAACATTTCGGTTTTCGCGTCCGAGCTGCCCCGCGCTTTGAAATACGGGGTGACATTTGACGCGTCCGAGATCAACGGCTTCATGAATATCGGAGAAAGCGATCTTATGCTGAGGCCGGATCCGACAACGGCCGAGATCCTGCCGTGGCGGCCGCAGCATGCGCGTGTGCTGCGCATTTTCTGCGATATTTGTTATCCTGACGGAAAGATGTTCGAGGGTGATTCGCGCAATATCCTCAAGAGCTCGATCGACCGACTGGGCGAGGAAGGAATGTACTGTGAGATCGGAACCGAATGTAATTTCTATCTGTTCAATCTTGACGAGCATGGCGGCCCGACCAAGATCCCCCATGACAACGGAAGCTATTATGACGTCGCTCCGGTCGACCGCGGCGAGAATATCCGCCGCGAGATATGCCTGACCCTTGAGGAAATGGGTATTCAGCCGCGGACCTCAAAGCATGCCGAGGGACCTGGCCAGCACCAGATCGTGTATATGCACGGCAGCCCGGTCGAGGCGGCCGACCACGTTATGACATTTAAAAATTTGGTTAAGACGATCGCCGATATGAACGGATTGTTCGCGTCGTTCATGCCAAAGCCCCTTCCCGACAAGAGCGGAAACGGAATGCATGTTCATCTGTCGCTCTATGAGCGGAAGAGCGGCAAGAGCCTGATCGATATAGACTGCGAGAAGGGCAGGCAGTTTATCGCAGGAATACTCGCGCACATAAACGAGATGAGCCTGTTCCTGTGTCCGACCACGAATTCATACAGCCGGCTGGGCCAGTTTGAGGCGCCCAAGTTCGTCACATGGTCGCACCAGAACCGCCAACAGCTTATGCGTATTCCCACAAATATGGTGGGGGAGAGCCGTCTTGAGCTGCGCTCGCCGGACGGCAGCTCGAACCCGTATCTTGTGACCGCGCTGATGATATACGCGGGCATTGACGGGATCAAAAACAAAATGCGGCTGGCCGACCCGATAAACGTGACATACAAAAGCGATATCGAGGGCCTTGTGCGTCTGCCGCAGACTCTTGAAGAAGCGATAAATTTCGCCGAAAGCAGCGAGTTTTTAAAGAAAGTGCTGCCCAAAAACATTCTTGCCACCTATATTACGGAAAAACGCCGCGAGTACCAAAAATATCTCAAGGCGGACGACAAGGAAGAGTACGAGCGCAAAATGTATTTCGAGTCGATTTGACTTCCGGGCCGTGCGGCCTTTTGAAAGCGCTCATAAAGGCAAGAAAAGATTTGAAAGGTAAGAAAAGCATTGGATGACAAGATCCTCATAGTTTCGGCGACCGAAAAGAGCGCCGACACATTGGCGGGTATCCTGAGACGGTACGCCTTTAACAATATAGATTTTGCCGACAGCGGGGCCAAGACCCGCCGAGCGGTGCTGCGGATCAACTATTCGCTGATAATAATAAACGCGCCCTTAAAAGACGAGCAGGGCGAGCGCCTCGCCGCGGACATGATCCACGGAACACGGGCCTCGGTCGTTTTGATCGCCAAAAGCGAGATCGCCGAGGTTATGGCCTCGCGGGTCGAGGGCGACGGCGTGTTTGTTGTGCCCAAGCCGCTCGACCGGCGGTATTTTTTAAGCTCGGTCCGTCTGGCGCTGGCTTTCGCCGCGAGAATAGCAGAGTTTGACAAAAAGATGGCCAAACAGGAGAAAAAATACGAGGAGCTCCGAGTGATCTCGCGCGCCAAATGCGTATTGATCGAGCAAGAGCGCATGTCGGAAAAAGAAGCCCACAGGCTCATCGAGAAGCAGGCCATGGACAGGCGGGAAAGCCGCGCCCGCATAGCTGCCGATATACTAAAGAGATATATGTGAAAAGCGTCTGCCGCAGACAGACGCTTTTTTCATGCGCGCGATCATACGCAGAACACGCTTATATATTTAACTTTATCCATATTTGTGATGATCAGCCTGCCCGTTTTCGGCTCGTGTATGGCGATATAATCTCCGCCGACATCCCGCAGTATGCCGCATTTCTCGCATCTGCCTCCCGCTCTGTCCCAGAGAGCGACGCAGACTTTTTTGCCGCGGAACCCCGTCAGATATGATTTCAGGACCGTTGATCCGCCCCCGATCTCGTCGGGCAGACTGAATATTTTTTCGGTCCCGCTCAGGATCTTGCCGTAAAGCGACTGATCCTCGCCGCGGACGGGCGGCGGGAGTTCGATCTCGATGTCGGGCATGCGGTACTGCGGAAGGGAATTTCGTCCGTCTCTTTTTACAGCCATTTTATACCTCCTGATTTTTTAAATTATATTTCTAATTTTATTAAATTCAAAAGTTTACAAAAATATGTATAATAAAATTATTTTTGTTAAAACTATTGTTGCAAAATAAAATTTAAATTTTTTTAGGAGGTTTATTATGTCAAGCAAAAACAATAACAACCGCAACCAGAGCAACAACCAGAACCAGAACCAGAACAACAGCCAGAACTCGAAAAAGCAGAGCGGAAGCGAGTCCGAGCAGAGCGACGACTGAATGAGAAAAACAGGGGCGGCAGGCATTGCCGCCCCGTTTTTTCATTTATTACTATAGTTATACGCCGTTTGAGCGGCAATAATACATAGTGGAGACAAGATAAAATCAGGATCAAAAAATAAATGATAAAGGAGGCGCGGATATTGCCATTAAAAAAGGCACGGATATTGTCATTAAAGGAGGCGGGGATATTGTCGTTAAAGGAGGCGCGGATATTATCATTCGGAAAAATCAGGATATCGGCGGCGTTTGCCGCGCTGCTGCTGTGGATGAGCGCGGCGGCCGAGGGAGTGCCGCGGATGGTTGTGCCGGGCGGACAAAGCGTTGGCGTGTCGCTGAACTACGGCGGCGCGTATGTTGACGATTTGGGAGATATCGAGACAGCGGACGGCCTCGAGGTCTCGCCCGCCGCCGAAGCGGGCATAAAAAAGGGCGATATTATTACCGAATTAAACGGAGATGAAGTCGGATCGGTAGATGAGTTTACCAAGCGGCTGAACCGTTTGAGCGACGGCGAGGAGGCGGAACTCACCGTTAAAGACAGCGGAGGCAGCCGCGAGGTCAGCCTTGTTCCGGTCAGGGGGCTTGACGGCAGGCTTAAAATAGGCGCGTGGATAATGGATGCGGCTTCGGGAGTGGGAACAATAACATATTACGATCCCGCGAGCGGCGGATTTGCGGCCGTGGGTCACAGCATAACCGGAGTCGAAAGCATGGACGGCGGCGATATTTACAAGGCGGATATAGTCGGGATCCGCAGGGGCGAGGCGGGCGCGCCGGGCGAGCTTATCGGCGTGTATTCCGAGAACCGCCGCAAGATCGGCGAGATCACATCCGGCGGCAGCCGCGGCGTCAGCGGGATCGTTTCAAACCCGGAAAATCTTATTTCTGTTCGCCAGCCGGTGCCGGTCGGCTCAAAGGACGACGTCCATAAGGGCGATGCGATAATATGCTCGAATATAGAAGGCGGCGACATAGGCGAATATTCAATAGAGATAACAGAGGTAAACAAAGACGATAACGAAGGAAAAAATATAATATTCAGAGTAACGGACCGCGAACTTATCGCGAAGACCGGCGGCATCGTCCGCGGCATGAGCGGCAGCCCGATAATCCAGGACGGAAAGCTTATCGGCTCGGTGACTCACGTTCTGGTCAAAGAGCCTGAAACAGGCTATGGCGTATTTGCGGAAATTATGGATCAATAGCTCGCAAAGGGTGATATTTTCACCCTTTTTAAAATATTTCGTAAAAAATGTTGGGAAAATTTGGTAACTTTTTGTCGAAGGTATTGACAATATTTGTTGAACATTATATAATTTGCTTATATTGAATATTACTTTTGAATGGCGAAAATTCCCGAAACGCGTCTGATGAAGTAATTCAAAATTTAAAAGAGAGAAGGAATTTTTATGGAAATTGATCAGAAAATCAGGGTAGCGGTAGCGGATCATGACAAAGAGCTTGCCAACGGACTGTGCGATTATATGCGCCGGACCACAAAGATCGAGGTCGTGGGATGCGTATATGACGGGCTTGAGGTGCCGCCTCTTATCAAATCGGGAGATGTCGATGTGCTTGTTATGGAGCTTTTGCTTCCCACGTTGGACGGCATAGGCATACTGGAGCGCCTCAGCAGGATGCAGCTTAAAAAACGGCCCCACATCATGGTGATAAGCTCTGTACTGAACGATATGATAACGGCGTCGGCGAGCTCCTTCGGGGTTGAATACTGTATGCTGAAGCCGGTGAATTACGATGCGGTGATCGACAGGATAACCATGATTGCGTCGCCGATAACATCCGGAGCCGACTCGTCGCGCAACTGGAGCGTAAACACTAAGAAGTTTGATTACAGCAAAGTAGAGTCAATGGTGACAAACGTTATTCACGAGATAGGGATCCCCGCACACATAAAAGGCTATCAGTACATACGAAGGGCTATAATGATGGCGATTTATGACCTCGACATTATGAATTCGGTGACAAAAGAGCTTTATCCGACTATCGCGGAAAATTTCGGCACCACGTCCAGCCGCGTTGAGCGGGCGATACGCCATGCGATAGAACTGGCCTGGGACAGAGGCGACATGGACACGCTGAACAACGTGTTCGGATACACGGTCTCACAGATAAAGGGCAAACCCACAAACTCGGAGTTTATCGCGATGATAGCGGACAAACTCCGCCTCCAGCTCAAAAACGCCTCTTAATTTAATATTTATTTTTAAAGAGCTTTCGCGGCGATTTGCATAGCCGCGGGAGCTTTTTTAAAAAATAATTCAATTCTTTACAATTTCGTCACAATTTTTTCATATATTCGGTTTATAATGTTTTCTGTAATAAGGATACAAGCTTATCAGCTTTCAAATATTTCAGGAGGTACTTATTTATGGATGAATTCAACACAAACTACGATCCCTTTGACGCGGATGACAGCCGTGGGGAAGTTCAGTCGTTCTCGGACGAAGGGAATGAGGTGATCGACCTTGAGCCGACGGCGGAAAACACAGCCGGGGCTTCAGCGGCCGATGAGGTCACGACGTATTCTTTCAGCGGCGCGGATCTGGGCGAGAATGCCCGCGAGATCTTTGAGGATATTTCCGCCAAGACCGCGGATGAGAGCGAACAGGCTTCCTCGGCTTACAAAAGCGCGCCTTACAGCAGCAAGGCATATGACACCGGTTATAACTACGCGCGCAGCTCCGGAATGGGCAGTGTGCCGTATAACGAGCATATCGGAACCAAAGCCGAAAAGGCGAAAAAACATAAGGGCGGCCGCACAATGAGATATACCGCGGCCCTGCTTGCGGCGGCGGTGCTTAACTTGGCGGTTTTGGGCGGCGCTTTTGCGCTCGGCCACAGCATGGGAAGCGCCTCGAATAAGGGAAGTCTGACGCAGCAGCTCAACGCGCAGGCAGATCAGGATGTGCAGGATTCGGGTTCCGATTCAAACGGGATCACCAATACCTCGTCAACAGCCGGCAGTAAAGCGACAACAGAGGTCGCCAAGGAAGTCGGTCCCGCCGTTGTCGGAATAACAAGCACGGTCGAAGGTCAGATGAGCCTTTTCGGTACCCGCACGGTTTCGGAAGCTCAGGGTTCCGGAATAATAATAAGCAAAGACGGATATATTATCACAAACAACCACGTTGTTGAAAACGCGGTCAAAGTGGTTGTACAGCTCAACACCGGTTCCGAATATGAGGCTCGGGTGATCGGCGCCGACGCGCAGACCGATCTTGCGGTAATAAAGATCGACTCAAAGGAAGAACTCACGGTTGCGGCATTGGGCGATTCCAACTCAATAGAAGTCGGCGAGACGGCTATCGCGATAGGAAACCCAATGGGTCTTGAGTTTTTCGGAAGCGTGACCCAGGGCATAATAAGCGCGGTCAACAGAACCATAACGGTCGACGACAGAACGATGAATCTTATCCAGACAGACGCGGCGATCAACTCCGGAAACTCGGGCGGAGCGCTGGTTAACTCCCGCGGAGAGGTCATAGGTATAAATACCGTCAAGGTTTCGACTACAGGCGTTGAGGGTATGGGCTTTGCAATTCCCATTTCAGAAGCAAAGCCGATAATCTCCGATTTGCTCGAGTTCGGATATGTAAAGGGCAGACCGGTCATCGGAGTTTCCACCCGTGATGTGACCCAGTATATGGCCGTTCAGTACGGCTGGCCGAGAGGCGCCCAGGTAATGGATGTAACCACCTCCAACGCGGCGGCGGCAGGCCTGCAGCAGGGCGATATAATCACAAAAGTCGACGGCAACGCGGTAACGGCCGGTTCGGATCTGACGAATTATAAGGATTCAAAGTCTCCCGGCGATAAAGTAACGCTTGAGGTTTACAAATATGCCACCGGAGCAACGGTAAACGTTGAGGTTGTGCTCAGCGAGCAGAAGCCGGAATAAGAATTAACTGATCGGCGCCAAATCGGCGCCGATTTTTTATAAAAAACCCTTGATTTTTTATAAAGGCTCATGTATAATATTTTTGAATTATTTCAGACAACGGAACGAAGGGCTGTAGGAGGCTGTAATGGTAGATTCAAATAATAATTATTACGATGAATTTCTTGATATAGTTGACGATCTTATTAACACGCCCGAGTTCGGACGTCTCGCGAAATGCCGTCATCATTACGGCGTGACCAGGATGCAGCATTGTCTTAATGTGGCATATTACAGCTTTGTGCTCTGCAAACGTCTGCATCTTGATTACAGAGCCGCTGCGAGAGCCGGCCTGCTTCACGATTTGTTTTACTATGAGTGGCGGAGCGATGAAATGGGATTTTTCGAGCATGCATCGGTACATTCGCGCGAGGCTCTTTCAAACGCCGAAAAACTTACCGAGCTTTCCGATCTTGAGCGGGACATAATCAGGAACCACATGTGGCTTTGCGGTTTGATATGGCCGAGGCGCAGGGAGACTTATATAGTTTCCGTGGCGGATAAAGTGTGCGCCGTTTGGGAAGCTGCTCACGGAATGCGTTTAAAAGCGGCGAAAGCTACATAAATTTTTCATTTTACGGGATAATAGGTATTGAGAAACAAAAAATACAAAACATAAGGCAAAAAGCCGAATTTGAAAGGAGAAATAAGAGAAGTATGAAAAAATTGTTGATAACCGCGCTGGCGGCTGTTCTGGCTGTGAGTATGCTGGCCTCGTGCGGAGGCGGCTCAAAGACCGCCCGCAACTCTGACGAAACCAAACAGACGACCGCTGCCACAGAGAAACCCGAGGCCGAGCCTACTGCCGCGCCAACAGAGCAGACGGTGGAGGGATCGACGGAACAGGGCGGCGGTGCCACAGTGGACCCCGAGCTCCAGACGGCCGATGAGGCGGCCAATGATCAGGTGACGATACAAAATGAGATCGACAGCATCAAGGGCCTTATTGACGAGGGTCTTTATGACGACGCGCTTATGCAGGCGCGGGCGCTTATGACCAAGAATCTCACCGATGCCGACAAAGAATTGATACAACAGTATATAGATCAGCTCAGTTCGTATCTTGGAGTTGACGTTTCGAGTTTGGTCGATTAGTTAAAAAACGGCGCTGCGGCGCCGTTTTTTTAACCCTTTTTTACTTTAAGCAGCGGGTCGGCCCTGTCCGCGTCTTTTAAAACTTCCAAAATTCCGTCCGCTCCGTCAAACCGGGGCTCTCCGACTATATACAGATGTGTTTTTTTGCCGATCGAGGTCAGCATGTCATAGAGCGCGTCAAGATTGCGCCCGAAATAATCGGGAAAGCTGAGGCTTTCCGCTATACTGTCATAAAATTCGTCAACATTCTTGATCTCATTAAAATCAATAATCGCTTTTTTCATCACGGTTCCCCCAAAAATCAATACAGCCGCTCAAAGCTGTTATAGTGGTCGTTTGTGTAATAGACGGTCCCGTCGCTTGTGAATATAAGCCGTTCCGCGCCGCGGTACCCGCCGTGGTAGTTGACGTCGCATTCCTTGTATTTCTCGCCCTGCGGCAGCTTTTTCTCATAGTTCCCGTATCTGTCGCCGCCGATCGACTTGCCGGGCGCGACCTCGTCAAGGTTTCCCTTTTCGCTGTCCCAACCCATTTTTTTCGCCTCGTTTTTTGTTATGTAATTTTTCGGCAGCTTGTGATAGGTGTTGATGTAAAGCGCCACGTCCTCCGGCGAGGTGTATTCCCCGTTCTTTTCGATGCTCATCGAGGCCGAGCGCGACTCGGAGATCTCCGCCCCGCCGTCAATATCGGGCTGAGCGGTGTCGGTCGCGCCGAATAAAAAATACCCCAAAGCCAGCGCGGCGATAACCAGAACCGCCGCCAAGGCCTTAAAAAAATTCTTCACAGCGTTCACCTCGTTTCGTCCTTTGTAAAAATAATATCACATTAACAAAATATGCGCAAGAGTTTTTAATCGTTTTCGGACCTTGCCACGGCTTTGACAAGCTCCAATATAAGCACGCGGTTTTTCTCGCCGCAGCTCTCAAAAATTTCGTTCATCTCTTTTTTAAGCATGTTGACCTTCGCGGATTTAATATTGTCCTGCGTGATATAATCCAATGACGAATTAAGAATGTTTACAATATTGGAGTAAGTTTCAAAGCTTCCTTTGCGTTTGCCGATTTCTATGCACGCCAAAAAATTTGTGCTGATATCCGCCTTTTCCGCGAGCTGCTCCTGCGTCATTCCGCGCTTTAAGCGCAGTTCCTTTATCCGTAAGCCGATAAGATAATAGTCCATATTACCACCTGCTCTTTCGCTCTTTTTATTTATTCTAACAAAAAAGATATATCAAATACATTGATTGTTAATCAAATAATAATTTTATATATTGACAAATAATCAATATTATTATATAATGTTTGCGAGACAGTCAATATAATGCGGTTTATATTTTAAATTATAATAAAAATTGGAGGAAAAATTATGTTAAATGACAAAATCAAGGGCGCGGTCGCGGGACTGCTTATCGGAACAACGCTGACAACAGGCCTCGCGTTCGCGAAAAACGGAAT
Source organism: uncultured Monoglobus sp. (assembly GCA_947625055.1). GTDB lineage: Bacteria > Bacillota > Clostridia > Monoglobales > Monoglobaceae > Monoglobus. The sequence continues at coordinate 14,441 of CANQMT010000047.1, forward strand.
TGAGGCAATTCAAGCCGAGTACAGCGACATCAAGATCTATATGGACGGAGTTTTGCTCTCGCCCAAGGATGTGAACGGCAAAACGGTTGAGCCGTTTATTTATGACGGAACCACCTATCTGCCCGTTCGCGCCGTAGGCGAGGCCATAGGCAAACAGGTAAGCTGGGACGGCGCCACAAGCAGCGTATATCTTGGTGAAAGACCCGGACAGGTTACATATCTGACTGACGTTATGGACGCGTTTACGTCGAAATACTACGAAAAATACACGACAGAGAACGGAAAAAGCTTTAATATGGGAGGCAATAAATTCACAAACGGATTTGTTTTGCAATATGAAAACAGTGAGGCCGTATTTAATCTGAACGGAAAATACAGCGCTGTCAGCTTGGATCTGGGCCATATTGACGGAACGGATAACAATGACGCCGGAGTGCAAGTTTTTATTGACGACAGACTGGTCGAGGAATATGAAGTAGGCTATGATGATGTTCCGCAAAAAATTACAATACCGGTAAATAATGCATTAAAAATTAAATTCAGCATAAGCAGAAACAATGACTATTATTTCTCCGGAGCAATCGGTTTTGGAAATATAACGCTGAGGTAATATGAAAAAAATAAGTAAATTTAACAAAGAAAGGATTAAATTACTATGAAAAAGAGTTTATCAATAATTTTAGTATTAGTGATGTTGCTGTCAATGGTTTTTACGACTGTGACTGTATCGGCGGCATTTAGTGACACATCGGGACACTGGGCGGAGAGTGTTATTGACAAGTGGAGCGACAAAGGTGTGCTCAGCGGCGACGGTGACGGGACCTTCAGACCCGACGACTCGATTACCCGCGCCGAGTTTGCCAAAGTGATCGTGACCGCCAAAGGCTACACAGATCCAACAAATATTAGTTATACGGATGTAAGTAAGAATGACTGGTATTATTACTCATTGTCACTTGCTTCAGCCGCCGGAATAATTAATGGTTATGATGACGGTACATTCAGACCCGAAGCGCAAATAACCCGTGAGGAAGCCTCTGCGATTATTTCGCGTGCATACAATTTAAGCGGCAGCGGCAGCATCAATTTTACCGACAGTTATCAAATAAGCGATTGGGCGGTTTCTTATGTTGCGCAGCTTTGCGCCAACAACATAATCCGAGGCTATGAGGACGGCTCATTCAGACCGCAAGACCCCATAACCAGAGCCGAGACGGTTCAAATCCTTGACAGAGTATCATATGAACCATTGCCCACACTTGAACCGGATAACAATGACGATTTTTATATGAACAATATGTTGGGCAGTAATACGAGTTTTGGCGGCGGCGGAAGCTTTGGCGGCAGCAGCGGTTCGAGCGGTCCGAGCGTAAAAGAAGAAACCACTACGATTAATATTGATACAAAATGGCTTGATGTTAACGGAAATGAAATAACTGTTGATGTTCAAAATGATGTATCTTTTAGTAATGGATTTAAATTAGGCGAAAATATTGTGTCTGTAGGAAAACGCGTATCTTTTAGTGAAAATCTTCTGGAAGATTATGAGCTTTTAAAGATTACAGTAAATGATGAAGAAGTAGATAAAATAGAATTTACAGCCGTTAAAAATACCATATACAACATAGTATTTACCAATCAAGCGATTGATACCAGCAGACGACCGAATGATGAACCTATTGACATAGGAAAATTACAGCAATTAACCTCTGATGGATATATAGACTCATTGATTTATAATGATAGTACAGTCAGAGCCATAGATGGAAACTTTTCTACAATTCAAGTAAACAATGAGAGTGATGCCGCATTAGTTTTTAATCAGCTATCTCCTATACTGGGATTAAATAATTCTTCCAATATTTTTACGGCTGATGACATAATATGTGCAACAACTGGAAATGGCGATGCGTCAAGAAGTTATTATCGATTAAATACCGAAATAGATAATATTGCTGTTTTCGGCAGTGATATTGTTTTAATTGTGGATAATAATGGAGTCGTTGACGGTTTACATTCTTCGTATGATAAAAGAATAAATTCTGTTGATTCAACACCATCAATAACATCTGATGATGCCGAAGCAATCGCGTTGGAGTCGTTTTATGATAAAATATATGGTGCTATATCCGAATCCGATTTATCTGATAATGATATAAAAGAATACGCAAAACAGATAGTAAATTCTATGTCGGTCGATAGTGAGTTAATAATTTATTCGTTGAATCAAGATTTGCCGGCACTGGCATGGCGCGTTAATGTTTATACTCCAACATCTGCAAATAATGATGAGAATAATGATATACTGCTGGAAATTGGCGAATTAAGTGATTCATCATTATTTATGCCTCAAATAGATTATTCATATTACATATATGCAAATAATATATATGCCGGACAAATATTAAAAGAATTATCTAATGCGCAATATGATTGGATACCGTCAACAGATTCTGCGAAAGATGCAAATGGTAATGAGCGAACATTTAGCATTGAGATTAATGGTGGTTCATCACGTTTATCTGACATAGGAAGAAATATTAAAACATATCAGACTTTATATGAAAATACTGGTGGATTCTTAGGATTTGGTGAAACAATCACCCCGGTGCTTCCGGGAAGAATAATTACTAAAGGATTATTTGGTTGGAATAAAAAAGGAGTTAGCGCACACTACAATATGTCAAAGGCATATGATTTTTATAATAACAATTTTGAACGTCGATCATATGATGAAAAAGGTGCGACTATAAATACAAGTATTGAGTATTATAACCAAGATTATGATAAGGATCCAATCAAATGGGATGTATGGTGGTTGATAAATGCATTTAATGAAGAAAATGCTTGTTGGAGTTCTAAAAATGAGCAATTCATGTTTTATAATGTGGGCAACTGTGAAACTGCTTTAGATACTGTCGGACATGAATATACTCATGCTGTAATTAACACAACAGTAGGAGGTCCATCTTTAAACACTACTTTAACATATTTTGGTGAAACCGGTGCATTAAATGAAGCATACGCAGATATTATGGGTAGTTTTGTTGAAGGAAAAGACAGAAATGATTCCGGCAGATGGTTGCAGGGCGAAGATACCGGGGAAGCGTGTCGTAGCTTTTCGGATCCTGAGTCCAAGGAATGCGCAGATAACTATAGTGATTTTATGGATAGCTGGTGGATTAATCATTATAAACTGGACGAAGAAGATGCTAAACAAGTAGATTATGGTGGTGTTCATCATTTTTGTGGTATTGTAACATTGGCATACTACAAAATGATAATGGATAATGACTCATCATGCTCAAATGTCGATCATAATCATACGTCTCGTACAAGTAACATTTCAGATACTACATGGGCAAAAGTGTTTTATAATTCGATTTATCACCTTCAGATTGACGCGAAATTTGTTGATGCTCGTATGGCTATAATTAACGAGGCAAGAGCACAGGGCTTTACAGAAACTCAGTTACAAGCTATAAGAGAGGCTTTTGATGATGTCGGTGTTACCGGCAGTGATGTATATTTAGCAGAAGATACTTTTGATTGGACATGGTATGAACATCCGGATTATGAATTTAAATATATGACAGCAGACAACAGAGAACATAGTATTGAAATAGATAACAATGACATACAAATGCTTGGTTATAACGTGGAGGCATACAAAGATTTCTTATTTATGCCAAACAACGATAGTAATACAAAAATATTTAGTTTTGAGTTAGAGCGAGATCGTACGGATTGGCACAGTATAGAGGGCGGCGGCTTTCTATTTAATACAAAAATTGAAAATAATACTATTGAGGGTTATTGTATTTTGACTACCCAGTCCGGCTTAAAACTTGTGAAAATCAACCAATGTGATCTAAATGCTTTTAGAGATGGTTCATATAACACCATACAAGATGTTGGTGAGCTTTTAACTACAGTTGATATCGGAGATCCCTATGCAAGACAATCATACGTTATAATTGTTGCCCCCAACGAAATTGCCGTATGGTGTAATGGTGAGTGGGTTATTGCGCAGTATACCTTGCCGACAGTAAGCGAATCGTATGGGTTCGGACCGATCACAAGTCACGAAAGCCATTCATGCAGTCAGTTATCATATTATACATTCTCCAATATTCGTATGGAGTCATTGCGTTAGGATTTTATAAATGTAATCTGTGCGTCGTATACTGTTGAGATAGTAAATAAAGTTGAATAAGTGTTTTAAAGCGGAGGCTGCGGCTTCCGCTTTTTGTTTTGTTAAATTGACCTTTTGGGGTTGAATTTCAACCACTCGGGCTGAAATCAATGACAAACGCGGAATATTATTGTATAATAAATTCGCGAGGTGATGAAAATGAAGGTGCAGCTTGAGCAGGCCGAGCTTAAAGAGCCCGAGGTTATCGTGCGCGGCGATCTGTCGTCAAACGAGGTGAAAAACATTGTCGGGCTCCTCAGCGGAAAGACGAGCTTCCGCAAAATGTTTTTCTATAAGGGCGAGAGGGAATACCTATTTGATTTAAAAGAGGCCGCCTATTTTGAGGCCGCGAAAAACGGGGCCTCCGCCCATATACGCGGCGAGGTTTTCACTGTTCCGGAGCGGCTCCGCGAGCTTGAGGCGATCCTCGCCTCAAAAGGCTTTGTGCGGATAAGCAAGAGCGTGATAGTCAACGCGGAGTATGTCGCGTCGGTCGAGTCGGAGTTTTCCGGGAATTATACCGCCTATCTAAAAAATAACGGCGGAAGGCTGACGATCTCCCGCAAGTATGTCAAGAGTTTCAAAAAATATATATTGGAGGCGTATTAATTATGAAGAATTTATTTAAGCATATAGCTGCGGCGACGGCGATAGGCTTCCCGTTCACACTGATTTGCCTTTGGATTTTCGGCGCGTACGAAGCAAGCGGCATGGTTGTTCTGCGGATGTGTACGGTATGGTATATAGCGTCGATATTGTACGGCGTGATCAGCATGATATATGATTTTGATATCCTTTCGCTGCCTGTTACAATAATAATTCATTTTATTGCCTGCTTTGTTATAACTATCGGGGCCGCGGCTGCGGCGGGACTGCTTAAAATCATGAGCTTCGGCAAAATGCTGCTGGCTGTGGCGCCGGTATTTGTTATAATATACGCGGTTATATGTGTGATAACAACAATAGCGACAAAGCGCGGTGAAAAACAGATCAACAATAAAATAAAAAGCCTTGACAAAAAACGCTGAGTCTGTTATACTTAGAATACAAAAAGGGGAGCACCACCCGAGGTGCTTCCCTTTTCGCATTTTATACCAACATCAGGGAGGAATAATTATGAAGAAAACGATCACATGGAAATTGGCGATGGCGGGAATATTGATCGCCGTCGGGGTCGCGTGCTCGCCTCTGAGCATACCGGTCGGCGCGTCGCGCTGCTTTCCCGTTCAGCATCTGGTTAACATTTTAGCCGCGGTTATCCTCGGCCCGTTCTATGGAGTTGTCATGGCGGCGATAACCTCGGTCATCAGGATCATGATAGGCACCGGAACGATTTTGGCGTTCCCGGGCAGCATGTGCGGCGCGCTTATCTGCGGCCTTGTGTATAAGTATTCCAAAAACCTGCCGCTGACATGCCTGGGAGAGCTGTTCGGCACCTCGGTCGTGGGAGGCTTTTGCGCCTATCCGGTGGCCGTGCTGCTCATGGGAAAAGAGGCGGCGCTCTGGAGCTATGTGCTGCCGTTCTTCGTGAGCTCGGCAGGAGGCACGATAATTGCGGCGGTGCTGCTTTTCGCGCTCAAGCGCACCGGAGTGCTTAAAAAAATCACCGATTAATATCCCAAGATAACAAATTTTGCCACTGCCGCCGCCTCGCGTAAATAGCTCGAGACAACGGTGTTGAGTGGCGTTTTGGCGTGTAAATGCGTCACGTCAAGACCGCATTTAGCGGCGATCTTCACGGCTCGGAACACATGAAAGTCGTTGGTGACGACGGCCGCGCGATAGTTATTTTCACCGAAACGCTCATCAAGCATCTTTTTTGAGAATTTAAAATTCTCGGTGGTGCTTGAGGCGTTTTCTTCTTTAATAATACTGCTCGGATCGGCTCCGCGCTCGATCAGATACTTTGACATGGCGTAAGCCTCGGTCACATCCTCCTGAAAGCCTCGGCCGCCCGTGACAACAATGACGGCTTCGGGGTTTTGGCTTTTGTACTCAAGAGCGGCATCAAGACGGTGCGCGAGCGAGAGCGAAACTTGGTCGCCGTAAACTCCCGCGCCGAGGACGATAACTGCGTCCTCATCGTATGAAACGTTGTCGCGGCCGCCGTAGAAAAACAAAAATCCCGAAAAGCAGATCGTGGAACAGATCCCGAAAATGACAATATATCGGATAGTTTTAAAAAATTTGTTTTGTGTCCGTTGGTTAACAAAATCAAAGAATATACCGTATAATAACAGTAGGACACCCAAAAGCGGCGCGCAGACCGTGCCGAAGTCGACGTTGATAAATGTTAATTGATAAAGTCCGGCGGCAAACAGCGCGCCGCCGATCAAGCACATTAAAATCCTGACAGCAGTTTTCATATAATACCTCACAAAGTTACATGTTTTAACTGCATTTTACCACAGAAAACAACCGAAGTCTACAGAGGTTTTTAAAATTTTTGAAAAAATTTAAAATTTCTCAAAAAAAGCTTGACAAAGCAAAAATAAGGTGATAAACTAAAAAAGCTCTGCGACGTAGCGATTAGTGATTAGTGAATAGCGAATACGCGGAGAGAGTATGGCGAAAAGCGTTTATGAGTCGTCCGCGTATGTTAATCCGATCAATATGTTTGTAGGGGCGGAAACATCCGTGAATATTTGGCTGATAGATGCGCACAAATCATTGATCTCCAAATATGTAGGGGCGGATATCATCCGCCCGCTAAGACCAAATCTAAGCCGCGCCAAAATTTTTTGAAAAAAATTGAAAAAAGTTCTTGACAAGGCAAGGAAGATATGGTAAACTTAAAAAGTTGCTAACGTAGGGACTAGGGAATAGGAACTAGGAACTAGGAACTAGGCCTTACAGGGCTCCCAAAAAGCGCCAGCGAAGCGCACTTTTTGGGAAGAGGAGGAGCAGCGTAGTAGGCGACGACGGTTCAT